>NC_008011.1:677500-1402500 GCF_000055945.1 Lawsonia intracellularis PHE/MN1-00 | reverse complement strand
GCCTTGCTAACATTGTATAACGATTTCTATTAATAATAAGTTCACCAATTAAATTCATTAAATGATCTAACTTTTCATGATCTACACGAATAGTTGATGAAGATTTTTGTTCTGATGTAGCATCATTTGCGTTAGCAGGCTTTGCTTGTGAAGATTTTACTGAAGGAGGTTTTATATTTTTTGGTACATTACTTATAGTCTTTAATACAGGGCCAGGTTTAGATGGAACATGTGACTCTATTTGACCAGGACTTTCTTGTGTTGATAGACTAGAGCTTTTTAAAGACGTAAGGTGTTCTGCTGAAACAACAGGAGTACTGGAAACAGTATCAGTAGTATTACCATCCTGACTTGATAAAACTTCTTTTTGCTCAATTGGTGAAGAAGATAATTGGGTAATACCGTCCCCAGCTAAAATAACTGCAATCATGTCGTCAACAATAGCTACTTCTTGAGTTAAGATGTCTAGCATCAGAGAAAAATCAATACCAGAATCTCTTCCTTGAGCAACAAGCCCTGCTGTCCTTTCAGCATATACTTTTAATTCGTCATAACCCATAACTCCTGCAGCATTTTGAATAGATATTAAAGAACGATATAAAGCATCAATGTACTCTCTCTGACTGCTATCTTGAGCAAGTGCTTCAAGTGCAGCATGTATAGTTGATTGCTGCTGTTTAACCGTTACTGCAAAAGCTATTTCATTTTCTTTATCTGAAGAATTAAAAGCTGATGAAGACTCAGTGCTTGTCTGGGAAACTTGATTTTCAATAGTCTCCACTCCATGCTCAATACTATTTTGCTCTAATGAATCCACTGTATTTAATGAACCAATAAGGGCTTTAGGCAATGTTATATCTTTGCCTGCAACAGCAGATTGCAAACAAACAAGGATCTCTGAGATATCAAATGGCTGTACAATACCTGTAGAACTCTCTATACGCTCTACTAAACTATCTATTACATCTACAACCAAAAGTAACAAATCGATTAACTCATGAGTAGCTACCATTTCTCCATGTCTAACTCGATTCAACAATGTTTCTGCTTCATGAGTGAGGCTATTCAATTCATGAAAACCAATAATACCACTATTACCCTTCAAATTATGAAAATAACGGAATAAATCGTTGATTATTTCTGGATCACTACCTAAGTCTTTTTCAATATCTAAAAGTCCTGTAGTTAAATTTTCTGTAATTTCTACAGCTTCATCAATAAAGTCTTTGAGATGTCCTTCCCCAAAAGCTATGAGGGCATATGACTCTTTAAGTTCTAAACTGTTAATCCATTCATGGGAAGATAAGTTCTCTATTTTTTTTTTCATGTGAAGGAATAGCTTCAACTTTTGTTTCAACTTGATTAACAGGACTAACATCTATCATCTCCAAAGGAACTGGAGTAGCTGGCTGATCAACAGCCTCTAGCACTGTAGTTAATTGGGTCTTACTTTCACTAGTATTACTCTCTGTATCTTGAGTTGGTTGAACTATTGTCGCTGTAACATTTAGTTCTCCACTCATTATGGCATCAATAAGATTCATAATTGATTCTGTTTCTACATCCCCTTCAGACGAAGTCTTTTCTAAATTATAGATCATTTGGCTTAAGGCATCAGTGGCTGAAAGGATTACATCCATAATTTCTGATGTAATAACCATTTCACCTTTTCTAAGCTCATCAAGGATGTTTTCAGCTTTATGTGCAAGATGATTGATTTTATTTAAACCAAGAAAACCTGAAGCTCCCTTAAGGGAATGCATTGGACGAAAAATTTCATTAAGTAATGCTAAGTTATTTGGAGACTTTTCTAATTCAAGCAAATTAGGCTCTATTGTTTCAAGATGCTCTTTTGCTTCAATTATGAAGTCAGCAAATAGTTCGGGATCCATAAAATCTTGGCTCATAACAACATACCTTTTGTATAAAATGTGCACAAGACTAAAACAAAGATTACCCTTTAACCTAATAACATTTTTATATTACGGACAAGTGTATCAGGCTGAGCTGGTTTTACCATATATAAGTTAGCACCAAACTTCATACCTTTTTTTATATCCTCATCTTCTTTCTCTGTCGAAAGAATAATAATTGGTATATTTCTATATAAATCTTGCTCACGGACACTTTTTATAAAAGTAAATCCATCCATCCGAGGCATATTTATATCAGAAACTATAAGATCTACTTTATCGACAGAATAAAGTTTTTCAAGTCCATCTAAACCATCTTCAGCTGTTGTAACCTGATACCCTTTGCTTTTGAAAACAAATGACATAAGATTACGTACAGTCTTAGAGTCATCCACTACAAGGATATGTTTACTCATTTCCCCCCTCCTACACCTTCCTTTGGAATACATCTGTAATAATACGCTCAATAGATAATATAGGTATAAGCTTCTCATATAACTTAAATAAACCAATAATGTATTCTCCTGCCACACCTAATAATGAGTCTACACTCCACTGAATATCTTCATGAATAACTCGATACATATGATGAATATTATCTATTGGAATACCAAACTGAAAGGCTTTGTAATTACAAATAAGTGTAAACATAGAACCTTCACCTAAAAAATTTTTAGTTATATTAAGTAAACTAGATACCTGTACAATAGGTGTAATATATCCACGTAACTTAATAACCCCAGAAACAACCTTTGAAGAAGCAGGAAGTTTAAAGATCGGGACTTTTCTAACAACCTCCTGTACTACAACTGTAGGTATAGAATATAACTGACTACCAAGCTGAAAACCTACTAGCTGAATTTCTGGTATGCTTTGGATATACTTATCTGTAACCACATAATCATTAGTTACTAACGCCTCTTGTATAATGCTTCTTTCTTCTCCACTACCCCTTTCTGATATTGTGGTATACTCTGAATCTAAAAATTCATCTTGCCCCAGATAATTCTGTACTATATATTGTTCTGCTTCAGCCACTCCATTAGTATCAACATCACTAAAATCAAGAAGTTGCTCTTCAAAATATTCCATTGGAGATTTTACCATAATGATACTACTTCTTCTGCCAATGACTCATAAGCCAAAGCTCCTCTAGAAAAAGCATCATATTCAAAAATAACCTTTCCTGCTGTACTTGCTTCTTTTAACTTTGTATCTATAGGAACTACAGTAGAAAACATAATATTTTTCATCTTTAATTGTAATACTTCTAATATATGTCTACAAGCTTTCGTACGCTTATCATACATTGTTGCAACTGCACGATACGGTATTGGCTGTTGTAGTCTCCTATTTATTATTTTCACAGTATCACAAAGTAATTTTAATCCATGTAACGCTAAAAAATCAGTCTGAATAGGAATAAGTAATAAGTCTGCAGCTACTAATGCATTTATAAGTAACACTCCTGACTGTGGAGGACAGTCTATAATAATAAAATCATATTTATCTGATAATAATGATAACGCATATTTCAAAATAAAACCTTTTCTTTTAAAAGGGTGCAATATACTCTCCATTTCAGATAGTCTAGTATCTCCAGAAACAACATCCCATGCTTGACTGTCTCTCTTTAAAATAACCTTTGACCATATAAGAGGAAGCTCTTCCCTATTTGCAATAAGTATTTGATATAAGGTATTGACTTGCCCTTTTGGATAATATCGTAAATGTACAGATGCACAAACATGAGGATCAAGATCAATAAAAAGTACTTTTTTCTTTTTTCTTGTAAGAGCTGCAACAAGCGAGAGTGCTGTTGTTGTTTTTCCTACTCCTCCTTTCTGATTAGCAATAGCAATTATTTTCATAATTATACTTACCATCTAATCTTGTTTACGATAAATGATTGTTCCTGTATGATGTTCTAGCTTAAATGCTTTTGTAATACTATGTAGTGATTCTGAATGTCCAATAATAAGCTCCCCTCCTGGCAGAAGATTATCATAAAAAGCAGATATAACCTGCTTTTTCATTTCATCATCAAAATAAATGATAACATTTCTGCAAAAGACTATTTGTGAACGCTCAACTCGGCTTACTTGAACCTTATCTTTTAAATTAATAGTTCCAAAAGAAACAAGTGATTTAATATTAGACTTTATACGATATCCTTGTCCTTCCCTAGTGAAATATTTATCTATAATATGCTTTGGTGTTGTTCTTAAACTATACTCTGAATATAACCCTTCTTTTGCTATAGATAATACTGACTCAGATAAATCATTAGCTGTAATTTTAATATCCCAATGACTAATTTCAGTACATAATAGTTCATGGATAATAATAGCAATGGTATAGGGTTCTTCACCTGAAGAACATCCTGCCGACCAAATACGCAACTTTTTACGTCCACTCTTTTTTGCTTCTTCTATAACCCTTGTCAAAACCACCTTCTGAAATACTTCAAGTTGAGGAGGGTTGCGAAAAAAACTTGTTTCATTTGTTGTAACTGCATTAAATAGATATGTAAGCTCTGTTTGCCTATTAGGATCAAATTTTAAATAACTATAATACTCTCCATAACTTTTAAGATTTAAAGCTCTAATACGTCCTACAAGTCTATTTTCTATAAGATATTTCCTGTTATCGGCAATAAAAATACCGCTTTTCTGATGTATAAAATCACGTAATTGTTTGAACTCGCTGTCTGTAATTCCAGGGCTAGAACGAAGTGATGTTGTTTCAATTGGAAGTGCCATTAAAAATCTTCTCCTTGCTCTTCCTGAATATAACTTAATGCATCAGAAACTGCTTGTTGGATATCAGGGTTCTCATGATTAATAAGGTTTAACAAAGCTTGGAAAGCAAGCTTTCCACCTATAATCCCAAGTGCTTCAATAATCTTCATTGTCACAAGAACATCAGCATTTTCTAATCTATTAATGATAGCTAATACTGCTACTTCTTCTGTTTTATAATCAATTAATGCCTCTATTGCCCTGATCACCACCCAACTATCACTATCTTCCAACATATTGATAATAAAAGATAATGATTGTTGTGTTCCTATCTTTTTTGCCAAATTAATTAAAGCTAATCGTACTTCCTTGCATTCATCATATACAATAGAGGAGATAGATTCAAAGAGTTCAGGAGTTATTTTAGAAAGCTCTCCTAATGATTCAATAGCAGCTCTTCTTACTTCGCCTGAACTATCCTTTAAAGCTAATAATAAAGAGTTTACATATGTTTCTGGACTTATTTTACCCATTGCATATATTGCTAACATTCTAAGTGAAGGATCTTCATTAAAAAATAACTCAATAACTTGTTTATTTATCTGTTCATCATTCAAAGCCAGACAGGCCTCAAGTGCTGTTTTTCTAACCTCAACATCTGGATGATAAAGATAGCTTAGTATATCAGAAGATAAAGCAGGCGATAATTGTTTTCCCAAGAAGAGAAGTGCAGCTTTAATAATAGAAATATCTGTATGTCGTGATAATACTTCAGTAAAAAAACTAAGATTAGATGTATCTGCAATATTAACAAGATAATTTATAACAAACCTCTGTAGTTCTAATGGTAAAATCCAAAAAGATTCAATAAAAAGTCCTACACAATCTTGGTCACCTATACTACCACATACTTCAATAGCAACTTTAACAACTTCTTCATTTTTAGAAAAAATTCCTTCTTTCAAAGCACTATTATAACCAACATCTATGAGACATTTAATGGCTGCTGATAAAAGATCAGCATCATGAAGAGAGTCCATTTTTTGAATACGCTCAAAAACCTTACGTGTTGTTGCTTCCTTACCTTGAAAGAAAGAAAGACCTGTGAACGCAACAAGAACAATCTCTTCATCTTCATCTTCAAGGGCAACAAGAAGGTATGTATATAGCTTATCTAAATCTTTCTCTCCTAAAAGACCAAGAGACGGAGCACCAATAATTTGTATTATAGCCTTAACAGTAGCATTTCGAAGCGGCCCTGTACTCTTATCAAGTTGTTGAAGTAGAACAGGCACTGATAACATATTCCCAATTATACCTAATGCATTAATTATTGTACTAGCAACAAAGTCAGAACTTTTGGGGAGTGCAGCTAACAAAATGTCGACACAAGCGTTAGCCTTTAGTTTTGTAAGTGCTTCAACTGCAGCAAATTGAACCCAATCTTCGTCTTTTTCAAGAGCATTACTTAATGCACCCTTAGCTTCACTATATCCTAACTTACCAAGGCTTATACATGCTTGATAACGTACATTTACATCTGTATCATTCTCGAGCACTTCTATAAGCATACTTACAGCTGAAAACGATCCTACAGATCCTAAAATATCAGCTACAAATATACGTATATCAACATCTTGATCATGAAGTAATTTATATAAAGTATTGAGATCATCAGCGCCAATTTCTTGTAAAATATCTATAGCGCTATTACGAATTGCAACATCTTCTAACCGTAATAGTGGTATTAAAGATTGTACTGTCTCTACTCCCCTAATCTTTCTTATTGCATATTCTGCAGCTTCCTGTACTCCAAAATTTGGACTCTGGAGATGTTTTATTAACAAAGGAATACTGTCAGAAGCCTTTAGTTCAGCTGCTTCAAAAGCTGCAGAACGAATTTCATCTGACTTATCACTCTCAAGTCGTGTCAAAATTTCTTGTGTTATCTGTTCCACATTATGATTTATCATGATAATGACTCTCAACAGATATATTATTTATAAAGAGCCGAAGCTACCCTTTCCGCAATGTTATCAAGATCAACAACTTCATCCGCAAGACCACCATCTACTATTGCTTTTGGCATACCATAAACAACACATGAAGCTTCACTCTGAGCAATAACAAATCCTCCTTTAGATTTAAGTACTCTCATCCCTTCAACCCCATCACTTCCCATACCTGTCATAATAACTCCAACAGATCTTCCACCCATGCTTTTACCAACTGACTCCATAAGAACATTAGCAGATGGCTTATAAAGAGCTGTTGATGGTTCAGAAACCACAGAAATCTGAGGTAAAGCACCTTTCAAGTCTAAGCGTAAATGTCTTCCACCCGGACATACATAAGCTATGCCATTTTTTATAGGATTACCATGCTCGGCTTCTTTTACAGAAATTTTACACATACTGTTAAGTCGTTCTGCAAAAGGTTTTGTAAAAGCTGCTGGCATATGTTGAGCAATAAGAATACAAGCTGGAAATGTTTCTGGAAGCTCTGAAAGAACCTTTTGTACAGCTGGAGGTCCTCCTGTTGAAACACCAATGGCAATAATATCTCTCCTAGACCTTTCTGAATGATTAGGTGATGTAAAAAAATCTTTTTTTACAGGAGAGATAATAGGTACTTTATCTTTCCTTATCCGCTTTAATGGAAAGCGTTTTGCTCGTGCTGCAACAGCTTTGACCTTTGTACACAGATCTGATGATAGTGCTGCTAAGTCCATACTTGCCAAGCTATTACCTGGATACTTTGGGATAAAATCAACAGCTCCAAACTCAAGAGCTTTTAATGTTGCTTCAGCTCCTTCTTTTGTTAAGGAACTGACCATAATTACAGGTAATGGCATTTCATCCATAATAATTTTTAAAGTTGAAATACCATCAAGTTTTGGCATTTCAATATCCATAGTAACAACATCAGGTTTAAGGTTTTTTATCTTCTCAAGACCTTCTATACCATCTTTTGCAACTCCAATAACTTCAATTTCTGAATCTTGAGTTAGCATTTTAGTAATAGAGCTTCTAAAAAATGCAGAGTCATCAACTACAATAACACGTGTCAACTGAATACTCCATATATAAAATATATAAGTTTAATATATTTAAAATGTTTATAATATATTACATTACTATAAATATCTATAAACAAATATAGATACTACAGAGTATATGTTAAGCAACTGTATTACTTTTGACAACTCATTAATAGATATAAAATAAAATTATTAAATAATAAATTATTCACTAATTTATCCAAGAAAAGATAGTTGCATGAATGCCCTTGCCTTTGATAAGTTATTTAGTACTTTCATATAAAAAGTAACAACTATTTATAGTTATTAATAATCTAGTATTTTAGAGAATCCTATAAAGAGAGCCTAATGACTGATAATCATAATGGTGATAATATTCTTGACTTAATACGTAGTGTCTTTCAGGTACATAACGTTGCCCTTTTTTTACCCACTGAGGATGGCAACTTTACTCTTGTCTCAGCTTCAACAGAGTGTGAACCCTATACAGAAGAATTTATTATACCTCCTGGGAAAGGTCTTGTAGGATGGGTGTTACGCCATCAGCAACCGTTAATCCTTAATAATTTTGATCAACGACAAGGGTATCTAGGATATTACTCAAATAACGATGAAAAACTTATCACTTCTTTTATGGGCTGCCACCTTCCTGGAGGAGGAGCGCTTTGTATTGATAGTATAACAAACCACGTTTTTACTGAAGTAGATCAGCAACTTTTACATCGATTTGCAAAACTTGTAGTCAGACAAATAAATACTATGGGTAATGCTAATAATAATCAGAGACTAAGGCGTTACTATGACGGTTTAGAGCAACTATTTAAACTTCATGAACAAACAAATTGGAAAGAATTTCTTTCGCTATTTCTTGCTATAGTAACAGAGACTACAGACTCTGACTATTCTGTTTTTGTTTCTAGCGTAGAGGGATCTTCAACATACTTTGTTGAAGGAGAAAGTTCACCACTAGTACTTCCACACAAAAAACCTTTACCTGAATTTTCATTAGTTAATGGAGGTCTTCTAGGATGGGTATTCCGTAACGAAGTGCCTATATATGCTGAGGGAACTGATGGTTCATCTACTCCTCTTTTTGGAAAGGTATCTTATATACCTGAATTTCAGTCTATCATATGTCTGCCTGTTAGTATAAATAAAATTACATGTGGTGTTTTATGTTTAGCAAGCTGTACAGCCAGACCTCTTCCTCAGGATATGAGAATTTTTACAACAATGGCTACAATATCTCTTGCTCAATACCTTAATATAGTTGCATTGAAATATCGTCTTAATCGCCTTCTTCCAGATGCAACAATCCATAGAAGTGGCGCTATTTTCTATGATCCTGATACAGCACCCATAACGCATATTAAAGAAGAATAATTATGAAACGTAAGTACATTGCTATGGATTTAGGTACAGCAAATACTCTTGTGTTTATTCAGTCACAAGGGATTGTCCTTAATGAACCATCAACAGTTGCTATCGATACTCTTTCTGGAAAAGTCCTTGCTGTTGGAAAAGAAGCTCATGCATATATTGGTAAAGTTCCACACAATATAGAAGTCATTCGGCCTCTTAAAGATGGTTGTATTGCTGATTTTGATATGGCTCAAACACTTATAGCTAATCTACTACAAAAAATTATAGGAAAATGGTTAGTTAGAAAACCACATATGATTATTTGTGTTCCTATTAATATAACAGGAGTAGAAAGAAGAGCAGTTATTGATACAGCTAAACGAGCTGGAGCTCATGAAGTTCGACTTATTGAAGAACCAATAGCAGCTGCTATTGGTGCTAGTCTACCAGTCCTTGAACCAATTGGTAGTATGATTGTTGATATTGGTGGAGGAACAACAGATATTGCTGTTATTAGTATGGGTGAAAAAGCTTGTGCTCAATCTGTAAGAGTTGCAGGTGATGCATTAAATAAAGCTGTCCAGCGTTATCTTCAAGAGCATATGCAAATATTTGTTGGAGAAATCATGGCAGAAAAAATCAAAATGACTTTAGGTTCACTAGAAACACCACCAGAGCCTCTCACTATGGAAATTTCTGGAAAACATATCACAAATAGTGGACCAACAAACTTAAAACTTGATCATACACATGTCCAAAAAGCTATTACTCCTGTTATTGATATTATACTTAAATCAATTCTTGATGTTTTAGAACAAACACCACCTGAGCTTTCCGCAGATATTATGCAACAAGGAATATTACTTACAGGAGGAGGTTCTCTTATTCAAGGTCTTAACACTTGTATAACAAACCTTACAGGACTGCCTGTTAATGTGGACAGAACTCCCTTAACAACTGTAATAAATGGAGCAGGAGCAACACTTGATGATATCGCTAGATATAAACAACTACTCTTAGAATAAAATAACCTAACAAAATATTAACTATCTATTATATATTAGTACTATTTTCTCAAAAAATTATTTTATTATGAATTGCCCATAATAATGATGGTGTCAAAAATTCTGATAATTCTGAGCTAAATCCTGTTAACTCATCTTCATCCAAGAACATCCCATCTTGTATATAGTCATAACAAAAATGAATAGAAGTAGTCATAACAGAAACTGTATATAGTGTGGAAAGAATAAAATTCTCTTGCAAAGGGAAAAAATAGGATCTAGGATTAGATAATGAAGCTTTATCTATTCCAAAACATAAGAGAAGTTCTCTAAGAGCAGCATCCTCGCATGACTCTCCTGCTAGGATATACCCACTAGCTGAGAAATCCCACAAGTTAGGATAAGTTACAAGATGTGATGCTCTACGACTTAAATATATACGACGGTTAGAGTCAAAAAGCTGTACCCAAACAACTTTATATCCCAACTTAAGCCTTGGTGCATGTGTTATAGGTGCAATAATCAAAGTCTTGCAGTCAGCGTCTATAAATTCTACAACTGGTGCTTTATCGTTATTAAAAGCATCTATTGGATAAAAAATATTATTCATATGGACCCAATCTACACACAGAAATGTATACCTCTTACCTATTCTGATTTACCTGAAATTCTTGCTCTAGAAAAACAATATACTTCACATACATGGAATATACCTCAATTTGTAAATGTTCTCAAACAAAAAGGATATAAAACTTTTGGTGTACAAACATACTGTAAAAAACTTATAGGCTATATTTTTATTTACTATAACCAGGATTACTTAGAAGTCATTAATATTGTAGTAGCAAAGCAAATGCAACGAAAAGGATATGGAAAACTTTTGCTTAATACAGCATTGCGACTAGCTGCTAAAAAAGGTATCCTCAAAATAATATTAGAAGTAAGGGCAACAAACGATTCCGCTATTGCTTTTTATAAGAGTTTTGGTTTTATTCAAACAGGAATACGGCAGAAATATTATTCTGATACAAATGAAGATGCCCTTATATATTCAAAAAAAGTTACATCAGATATTTTGTAATATTTTTTATGGAGTTTTCATGAAAATACTTATAGCAGCAAACTGGAAAATGAATAAAAACCGGCTAGAAGCAAAGGATATGATTGAAAAACTTATGTCTATGCCAGAAGGGATTCCTCCCCAAAGAGATATTGTTCTTTTCCCTCCCTTTCTTGCTATTGATACAATAAAAGAAAAATTAAAAAATTCTACTATTGTCATTGGAGCACAAAATTTCTATCCTGCCCCTTCAGGTGCTTTTACAGGAGAAATTTCTTTAGAAATGCTTAAAGATGTAGGCTGCTCATGGGTTCTTATTGGTCATTCTGAACGTCGTCATATTATAGGTGAACTACCTACACTTATTGAACAAAAAACAAAACTTGCTTTATCATATGGATTTTCTATCATTCTATGTATTGGAGAAACTGCACAAGAACGAGAAGCTGGACTTGTTAACAGTGTGTTAGAGCAACAATTGAGAACAAGCCTTACAGATATTCCTTCAAAAGCTATTTCACAACTTGTCATTGCATATGAACCAGTTTGGGCAATTGGTACAGGAAAAGTTGCTTCTCAACAAGATATTATAACTGCCCATACTCTAATAAGAAAAATTTTACATAATATGATAGGTAATACAAGCCAAAACATCAGAATTCTATATGGTGGAAGTGTCAACTCCGAAAATGCTTCTTCTATTCTAGAACTTGACAATGTAAATGGTCTTCTGGTAGGGGGTGCTTCTTTACAAGCAGAATCTTTTATGAAAATTATACATGCTGGATTTTCTGAATAGTATCCACTTAAAATACATAGTTAATTATTTAAAACTAACCATCTATCAATAGTTCTATAAAAAGAACTTCTATTTTTGCTTAAGGAGCTTTTATTGTGAATACTCTCATTCTTTCCCTACATCTAATAGTTTGTATTCTTCTTGTGATTATTGTTTTACTTCAATCTGGAAAAGAAGGCATGGGAGTCATTTTTGGTGGCGGTAATACGTCTGTTTTTGGAAGTTCAGGAGCTGGAGGACTTCTTACAAAACTAACAGCATTTCTTGCTATTATATTTATTATTACATCCCTAAGCTACAATATTATCACTAATACTAATTCAGCTAATCAATCAACAATTCTTGATGTACAAATTGAAAATTCATCCAACACAACACAAGCTCACCCACAATCAAACCAAGAGTCTTCAGTTGATAATCACCAAAAAGAGTAGTTGGTTAACTTATAGGGAGATAGATTGAGATGTTCTAACCTTGTCTATTCCATATAAGTGCTACCCATTCACCTGAAATAACTCTTTGTGCTTTTCCTAATTTTGAGTATGCAGCTTCTACATCATCAGCCTGGTAATCAAGTAGTCCAGAAAGAATTAGATTCCCAGAAGGAGCAAGAAGCTCTATAAGATCTAATGCAAGACACTTTAAAGGTTCTGCAAGAATATTAGCAACAATAAGATTAAAAGATTCTCCTAAACCTGCTTCTACTCCTGCTTCTGTAATGACCATTTGAGATTCTACCTTATTTAATGCTATGTTTTCTGATGCATTAGAAATAGCTATAGGATCAATATCCGCACCTATACCTGTTAACCCTAGTAAAGAACAAGCAATACCTAAAATACCTGTTCCTGTTCCAAGATCAAAAAACCGCATTCCTGGCTGAAGATAGCCTTTTTTAGCACAATGACTAATAGATTCAAGGCATAATACTGTTGTTGCATGATGTCCTGTACCAAATGCACATTTAGGCTCTATAACAATTATCTGTTGATCACTTTTTGGTGTTGTATCTAAAAGCCATGGAGGAAGAATAAGAAATTGATCAGCTATTACTGGAGTGAAAAAATCTCTCCATGCTATAGACCAATCTTGAATTGGTACCTCTTTAACATGGATTTTAATATTAGGGAAAACACTTTGAAGTTTATTACACACTGTATGCTTTACTTCAGAATTATCACAATGAATTCGTAATATTGTTTCACCTGTTGAAAGACTCTCTTCTTCCCATCCATATGGAATATATTGAAATAAAATACTAATAATTACATCTAACTGTGTATCATCAGCAATAATTTCAATACATAATAGTTTAGACATAAAAATATTATTACTCAATAAGTTATATTAATTGTTAATGATGTGATAAAATCTCT
The DNA here is from genome assembly GCF_000055945.1 of Lawsonia intracellularis PHE/MN1-00. NCBI lineage: Bacteria > Pseudomonadati > Thermodesulfobacteriota > Desulfovibrionia > Desulfovibrionales > Desulfovibrionaceae > Lawsonia > Lawsonia intracellularis. Next base: position 1,389,205 of record NC_008011.1, on the reverse strand, counting down.
TTTAAGAAGCTCTTTGTACGCTCATGCTGTGGATTACCAAAAAACTCTTCTGGTGGACCTTCTTCAAGAATTACACCATGATCCATAAAAATAACTTTATCAGAAACTTCTCGAGCAAAACCCATTTCATGGGTAACACAAACCATAGTCATACCTTCACGTGCAAGATCTTTCATACATGACAATACTTCATTAATCATTTCCGGATCTAAAGCTGAAGTAGGTTCATCAAAAAGCATTACTTTTGGTTGCATAGCTAGAGCTCTAGCAATAGCCACACGCTGCTGTTGTCCTCCTGAAAGTTCTCCAGGAAATTTCAATGCTTGAGAATCAATACCAACACGTGCAAGCAACTCCATTGCTAAAACATGTGCATCTGCCTTACTCACCCCTCGAACTTTTATAGGCGCTAATGTCACATTATCCACAACAGAAAGATGTGGATATAAATTAAATTGCTGAAAAACCATACCTACTTCTGTTCTTAGTTCATTTATATCTACATCAGGATCAAAAATACTTTTTCCTTCAAAAAGGATATCACCTTCCTGAATAGACTCTAACCTATTAATACAACGAATAAGTGAACTCTTTCCAGAACCTGATGGACCACAAATAACTAATACTTCACCTTTTTCTATACGTTCTGAAATACCCTTAAGAACTTGAAATTCACCATACCATTTGTGAATATCTTTTATTTCTATCATCGCCATATGTATGCTATTATCCTTACTTAACTTAATAGTAATATTGTCTAGTGAAACATTCTATTTGTTATTATAATCGACCTTGAATATCTGATCAAACGTTTATTCATAAAAAGGAACATAATAATTTTCCTTAAAAAAATTTATACTTTAAGGTAAATTAAGACTCAGGAAAAACTGTTACATAATTTTTCTTTAAAAATCCTATTGGATAGTAACTTTGTTTTGCTTTTTTTAACCCCTCTTCTCCTAAGTCTTGCTCACGATTAATAAAATCAAAATCGTTACATTCATAACGTACAAAACAGTTATTAATAGCCTGATAAGCACCTCGAATTCCAGGCTTAGCTTTTTCAAAGTGGACAACAACAGTATTTTCATCCAAAGTTTCACCTATAGAAAATGCAATTACCTTATTGTTACTATAGAGTGCTCCACCTCTTAAACTTGGAAATAATCCCCAATTTTTAAAAATATCACAAAGTACCTCCCCTTCAGCAGCTAATGAAGGAGATTTCTTACATTCTCTCCATTTATACCATTCTTTTTGAAACTCAATAAGTTCTAATATGTTAGAATCTCCTATTGGCCTATAGTCCTCTTTGTATTCTCTAAAAAAACTATTTAAGTGATTTCTTTTACTATCAAATCTTCTCCCTGAAAGAGTAGTAAGATCTTTTGTTGAATAAATATATTCCCACTGCCCTGGTGTTTCTTCTATATTTATCTTTCTGGGTAATATTTCTTGCAATAAAGAACATAACATTTCAGGCACACGTTGCATATGTAATCCTCTTTTAAAAAGGGGAAGATTAACCCAGTCAATAGAATTCCAATCTCCTATAGGAGCCCAAAAAATATAATCTGCTCCATCAACATGACGTGTCTGACGAATCCAGCATAAACCAGACTCAAACATCCACTCCAATCCATAAAAATCTTTCCAACCCCAGATATTTGTTAGTGTGTAGTCAGAAGAGTGTTGGGGAGTCATCTCCCATAATAAGGTATAATTATCAAATTTTGAAGGATGTACTGGAGAAAACGCTGCTTCACTCATGATATCCTCCTAAGCTGAGTTGACAGTGTCTATAGCATAGTCATATCATTACTATACTCCCTAGTGCCCTCTAAAAACTATTTTGACATACTATTATACATTGAAAAACGTGCCCAATTATAACGTAGTACAATCCATAAAAGTAACATTGACTGTACAACTTGTGAAACAAGAAGGGCCATGTAAACGCCTGAAGACGTTTCCCACAAAAAATGACTTAAAAACCATGCTAAAGGTAACCGTATACCCCATATAGAACAACCAAAAATAATCATAGGGTATATTGATGCACCTGCACCATTAAGCCCTCCTGCAAGAACTATACTTGCTATTGTAAACGGCACACATAGTATATTATAACTAAGGTAACTAACTATTTCCTGACGTACTAATGGATCAGAAGATAAAAAAGCTGCAAGTGTATCTCTCCAAGGCCATAACATGGCTCCTAAAAAAGACATAGATAAACAAGCTACAAAAACAACCATAAGGAGTACATGCTTTGCTTCTTGCTTATTCCCAAGTCCTAAAGCATATCCTACAAGAATAGCAGATGTCATACTAAAAGCTATTCCAGGTAAAAACAAAATAGCTTCTATACGTATACCAGCTGTAAGTCCTGCTAATGTAGCAACACCTTCAGAAGGCAGAGTTCCTGCAATGATAAATAGAACAAGGTACCCTGTTTGCCAAATAGCTGCAGTAGCAAGAGAGGGTCCAGCAACTTGTAGTAAATACATGGACCCCTTCTTAATCCAACACCAAGGGGGAAAACTGTATCGAGTGAGCCAATGATTATAGAATAAAAGAAAGAGGATAACCACACCCCCAAAAGAAACAGAAATAAATGTAGTCCATGCAATGCCTATAGCACCATATGAAGGCCACCCCCACCATCCAAGACCAAAAGCCATATCTCCAATAAAATTGAGTATACCTATAATGATAGCAACATATAAAGGAATATATACAGATTTTACAGCACGAAAAACAGCAGAACCAATAGTTAACATATACTGGCCAGGCAATGCTAACAGATAAAACTCAAAAAATATAAGTGCCATAGAGAAAATAGATTCAGGGGTTTGCACAAATTCTAAGAATGGTACTTGAAATATAACTCCAAGAATTGTGAGACAAACTCCAAGAATAAGACAACTAAAAACAACAAGTCCTATATAACGCTGTGCTCTGATGTATTTTTTAGCCCCAAGAGACTGACTTATAGATGCCACAGCACCACTAGATGCTGCCATGACAAGAGATAATAATAACATTTGAGCTTGAGCAATAATACCTATTGAAGCTTGCACTTCTGAACCTAACTGACCAGCTGCCCAAACATCTGTAATACTAATAAAAAATTGGCATAGTAACATAGAGGCTTGAGGCCATGTCAATTGCCATATTTCTTGAATTTGTTGGTATTTATTTTTTATTTTCACATCATTCTTCTAAATTAACTATAACCTATTACAGTTATAAATTTTTATAATGTAAGATCAACTTATCTTAGTAAGCATACCAGTTATAGATAGTGCTTGATATAAAATAATACCTGCTGCTGTAGAAAGATTTAGACTTCTGACTGTACTATATATAGGAATACGCACTTTATGTTCATATTGATCCATTAAATCTTTAGGTAATCCTGCTGTTTCACGACCAAAAACAAGAGTATCATCTGCAGAAAACATAAATTGATGTACAGCTACCCCTCCACGTGCGCTTGTTATAACAAGCCGTCGTCCTAATCCATCTGAAAGTAAATAATCATCTAGTTGAGGCCAAACTTTTAATATTACATGTTTCCAATAATCAAGACCTGCCCTCTTTAAATATCTATCTTCTAGCTTAAACCCTAAAGGTTCTATAAGATGGAGAGGTGTATGTGTTGCTGCACATAACCTGGCAATATTACCGGTATTTGGAGGTATCTCAGGTTGATAAAGAAGAATATGCATAATCTACTTACTAACACATATTACTGGTAAAACTATTACAGAAATATTTAGATCTAAAATTTATAATAACTGGTAGACGATATACTAGTCTAGACTTATATACAACAAAAATAGAAAATCTTAATACATAAGGTGATGAAATAATAAAATTATTATAACTATTATAAACAATACAAGAAATATTTTGTTCTTGCTTATAACATGTTGCATAGCAACCTAATACTGTTGGAGCTAACTGTGTCTAAACAACAGACATTGAACTTTATTGTCAAAGGCATGAGTTGTACCTCATGTTCTTCAAGGCTTGAGCGTACATTAGGTAATATTCCTGAAATACAATCTGTTACTGTAAGCCTTAATAATTCAATGGCAACAGTTATTCCAATCCCTGAAGCTAATATAAAAAAGCTTATTCAAGAAGTCATTTCTGAAACAGAAAAAACTGGTTTTATTGCTAACTACTTAGCAGAAGATCTTGCTGAACAAAAAACATGGATTCTTCAACAAGAATCCATCTCTCATTACTTAGAGGAACTCAAACAACGCCTTATTATAGAATTCTTTTTTACTATACTAGTTCTCTTCATTTCAATGGGACCAATGTGGGGAGTTCCTGTCCCTGTATTTGTTAATCCTAAAACATATCCTCTAAATAATGCTATTGCACAACTTTTATTAACTATTCCTGTAATTTGGTCAGGTAGATATTTTTACCTTATAGGATTCTCAAGGCTCTGGAAAATGAGTCCTAATATGGATACACTTGTTGCTCTTAGTACTAGCGCTGCTATAATCTATAGTATATGGTCCACAATAGAAATAAGCTTTGGAAACTATTATACTGAACCTAGTCTCTATTATGAAACAGCAGTTGTCCTTATTACACTCATTTCTTTAGGAAAATATTTTGAAATGCTCTCACGCTTCAGGATGTCAGATGCAATAAGCCGATTAATGAACTTAGTTCCAGAAACAGCATTACGCCTTTCTTCTCTATCTGATCAAGAAGAATCTTTTGAGGAAGTGCCTCTTAGCAATATAAAAGTAGGAGATATTGTTCAAGTGCGTCCTGGCTCAAAAGTTCCTGTAGATGGGAAAATATTAAAAGGCTCTTCAAGCATTAATACTTCAATGCTTACAGGTGAATCTATGCCTGTTTTTGTAACTGTAGGAGACAAAGTTATTGGTGGTACTATAAACCTTTCAGGCATGTTTCTTATGCATGCAGAAAAAGTTGGACTTAATACAGCGTTAGCACACATTATACGCCTAGTTCGTGAAGCACAAGGTTCTAAAGCACCAATATCTCGTATAACAGACCAAATAAGTCTTATCTTTGTACCAGTAGTTATAGCTATAGCTTTAGTAAGTGGACTTACATGGTTGTTACTTGGCGATACATCTATTGCAGATTCTATCCGTATTGTTATGACTGTACTTGTAATATCTTGCCCTTGTGCTTTAGGATTAGCAACTCCTATGTCAATTATGATTGCCACAGGAAGAGGGGCACAATTAGGACTTCTTATTAAATCTGGTGCAGCACTTGAATATGCAGCAGATCTTGATACTATTGTTTTTGATAAAACAGGAACACTTACAGAAGGAAAACCACACCTTATTCATACAGTTCCCCTAAAAACAATGCCAGATAATGAACTTCTTCGTATAACAGCCTCATTAGAAGCTGTATCAGAACATCCTTTAGCAGATGCTATTGTGAGAGCTGCACATAAACATGGCCTTGTACTTTACCCTGTTATAAACTTTATGTCCTATCCTGGTCGAGGAGTACGTGGAGAACTTCAAGTGAAGACAGAATCTATAACTGTTTTAGTTGGTAACAAAACATTCCTTGAAGAACATCATATTTCTTTAGACAATAAAGTAGGAATAACAACCCTTGAAGAATTTGCAGGACAAAGCTTTATATCTTTACTTGTAGCTATAAATGGACAGTTTTCAGGGATAATTGCAGTAACTGATCCTATTCGAGAAGAAAGTAATAGTGTAACAGAACAATTACAGCATATGGGAATCCGTACAATTATGCTTACAGGTGATAGTAAACAAACAGCTCAAATAGTTGCTAATCATTTACACCTGAATGAAGTTATTGCTGATGTAATGCCAGAAGGGAAAGCTTATGCTATCCAAGAACTTAAAAATAAAGGATTTCGTGTTGGAATGGTTGGTGATGGTATTAATGATGCACCAGCTCTTGCTAAGGCTGATGTAGGAATAGCCATAGGAAGTGGAATAGATATAGCAATTGAAACAAGTGATATTGTTCTTCTTAATTCTTTATCAACAAATCATCCACTATCTGGCTTAGTTTCGGCACTCTTATTGAGCCGTGCTACTCTTAGGAATATTCGACAAAATCTTTTTTGGGCATTTGGTTATAATATAATATGTATACCAATCGCTGCAGGTATATTAAAACTCTTTGGTGGGCCTTTACTTTCACCTATGCTAGCTGGTCTTGCAATGGCACTTTCATCTATATCTGTCGTCCTTAATGCATTACGACTGAAAAAATTTACACCATCTTAACTAGAAAATAAAAGATAAATGAAATTAAAAAAATTGGCGGAGCGGAAGGGACTCGAACCCTCGGCCTCCGGCGTGACAAGCCGGCGTTATAACCACCTTAACTACCGCTCCAATATAGCCTATAAATATCGAAATGTGCTTATATAAAAAATATCCATTACTTGCAACTATTTTTATAATTTTTTTATTTTTTTATTAACACTAGACTAGTAAAAAAAATTATTACATATATATCAATAGGTAATCACTCTTCTTTGTATTTATTATGGTGGGCAGTACAGGACTTGAACCTGTGGCCCCCGCCATGTGAAAGCGATGCTCTACCAACTGAGCTAACTGCCCTATATACAAAAACGGATCTACGTTCTACCTTACTATCCTGTCAACTGAAAAAACTGAAGATAATACTATCTAAAATAAAAGTAATATTCTAAAAATACATTATGAACCCTGAAATAAACTATCAAGCTATCTTAATAGAAATATACGAAAAATTATTAAATAAATTACAAGCTAGTGGTTGGTGGCCAGCTGAAACTACTCTTGAAGTTATTATTGGAGCTATTTTAACACAAAATACTGTATGGACCAATGTAGAAAAGGCTCTCTGCAACCTCCGAAATGCAGGTGTCCTCCATGATGGAAATAAAATACTTACACTTACAGATAGTGAACTTTCTAATCTTATTAAACCAGCAGGATTTTTTAATATAAAAACAAAGCGACTAAAAGCTATCCTACAATTTTTTGCATCATCTTGTTCTTTTTCTTTTGAAAAACTTAAAGATATCTCCCTTCAACATTTAAGAAAAAAACTCCTTTTAGTCCATGGTGTTGGGCCAGAAACAGCAGATTCTATTTTACTTTATGCATTAAACAAGCCCAGTTTTGTTGTAGATTCCTACACAAAACGTATATTAAGTAGACATAAGCTAATTCAACCAACAGCTAGTTATGAAGATATCCGCTCATTATTTTTAGAAAACCTTCCATGTCATCTTCAACTTTTTAATGAATATCATGCTCTCATTGTCCGAACATGCAAGCATTGGTGTCATAAAAAAACTCCCCTTTGCTCCCAGTGCCCTCTGTTTGAATTAAACGATATTTGCTTAAATTGTTAGGTCACACATTGCTTTTTTAACTATTTATAGCTAATCTTATTTTTCATTATTCTGCTTGGAGGAGTCTATGCGTGTGTGGTTACGGGTAGCTGCCCTTATTTTAACAGGTAGTATCCTTTTTATTGGTGGAAGTTGTGTTATTGCTGCTGTATCTGACTCAGATAAATTTGATGCACTTAAACGCTTCAGCCAAGTTTTAGACATTGTTGAACGCTATTATGTTAAAGAAGTTCCACGCAAAGAACTTGTTGATGGTGCTCTAAAAGGTATGCTTCAAAGCCTTGACCCACACTCTACTTTACTTACAGAAGAAGAATTTAAAGAGATGCAAGAAGCTACCTCTGGAGAATTTTGTGGTATTGGTATTGAAATCACACAAGAGAATAATCACCTTACAGTAGTAGCTCCTATTGATGATACTCCTGCAGACAAAGCAGGAATCAAAGCTGGAGATTATATTTTAGCTGTAAATGGACGTCCAACTTCAGAAATGTCCTTACAAGAGGCTGCATCTCTTATACGTGGGCCTAAAAAAACAGAAGTAGAACTGACTATTCTCCATAAGGATGCTAAAGAGCCAACAACTATAAAAATAAAAAGAGAGACTATTCCACTCATTAGTATTAAATCAAGAGAACTTGAACCTGGTTACTATTGGGTTCGAATTAGTCGATTCAGTGAAAGAACCACCTCAGAATTAAATGAAGTACTTAAAGCCGCCTCTAAAAAAGGGCCTATCCAAGGTATTGTTCTTGACCTAAGAAGTAATCCTGGAGGTCTTCTTGAACAAGCAATTAGTGTCACAGATGTCTTCCTTAAAGAAGGAACAATTGTTTCTATTAGAGGGAGAATGGAAGAAAGCAGTAAAGAATTTAAAGCAACCAATAATACAAGTGATATCACTGCTCCAATCGTTGTATTGGTAAATGCAGGCTCTGCTTCTGCATCAGAAATTGTTGCAGGAGCTCTTGGAGATCATAAACGTGCTTTAATCGTTGGCGAACGCACATTTGGTAAAGGTTCTGTCCAGAATATTGTCCCTCTTGCAGATGAAACTGGTCTTAAGTTAACAGTAGCACTCTATTACACGCCTTCAGGAAGATCTATCCAAGCTGAAGGTATTCAACCAGATATTGAACTTCCTTTTGATCCAAATCCAGTAGCTACACAAACACAAAACCCTCTTCATATGATGAGAGAGCAAGATTTACGTAAACATTTGGAAAAAAATACTTCTAATACAAAAGAAGAGAAGAACACTAAAAATAATCAAAAATCTGAACAAAACAAAAAAGAACCTTTACCAGAAGTTAAAGAATTTTTAAATAAAGATAATCAACTTCGAATGGGGTTACAACTAGTGAAAACTTTACCAAAATTTCGCCAAATTCAATAACTGTACAATAACTATAACCTAATTAATAAAAAATGTGTGACTATACTCAGTACTCACTAACGATACTCACAAATTTATTTTTATCTAAATTAATTTTTTAATAAAAAAACACTTTATCTTTAAGACTAGATAATCTTATTGACATGATATATACTATACGGCAAAAATAAATTTTATAACAGATACAGTTCAGTTAGCATATAATAAGTTGAATAAAACTAGTAAACTTTTATAATATATTATAACAAATTAATCTCATTGCTATAATTTTAGTTATTATTTGCAATGTAAAAATATATGACGCAATGTCTTCAAGACTTAGCAAATATTTTTCTAAGCATAGTATATATTTACTACAGCCCTACCCTCATATGGCACGTACCATTTTAGGGTCTGGTCTTATATCCTTACTTACTGCAGTTATTTTATCCACTGGGTATATTTCTTATCAACTTATTTCTACCACATTACATTTTTTTCAACCAGATAAGATCACATCACTTGAAAGTCCTAAAAAAACTCTTTCAACATTAAAAATCCCAAAAGGACAATCCTATAGGGAGTCTTTCCTACACACTGACTTACCTTATCAAGAAAAAGCCACAACTTCACTTACCAATAGGATACGACAAACAGATTTTGCTCTTATGCAAACATTTATCCGACTAGATATCCATAAGGATAGAGTTTACCCTTTATTAACAAAATACTATCATAATAAAAATGAAACATACCGATTTCAACAAATAAAAATCTTTTTGCCACATAGTGTAGAATATTTTGTTACTAATTTACAAGAAAATTTAGAAGCTTGGGCAGACGAAATAAAACTTAGAGCATGCTCAGAACACATCTATAAACTTTCTATAAATGAAATTACCACTCATGAACTTATTTTTATTCCCACTGGTGAAAAGTTTATACAATGCCCTATAGATGAAAAACCTAGAATAACTATTGTAATAGATGACATTGGTGAAAGCATAGAAGCTGCTAATCAGCTTATTAAGCTTGACTTTCCTATTACACTTTCAATTTTGCCACATACTCACTATGCTAAATCTATCGCCATGCTTACGCATAGTACAGGAAATGAGGTTCTTATACATCAACCAATGGAATCTATACAGTCACCGTATGTCTCAGCAGGGCCTGGAGAAATACATACAAAAATGTCTGCTGAAGAAATTTCAAACATACTTTGTAAAAATATTGAAAAAATTCCATATGCTTCAGGACTCAATAACCATATGGGATCGTGTTTCACATGTAATGAGAAAGGAAATCATACTGTATGTAAAATTCTTGCATCAAAAGGTCTCTTTGTCTTAGATAGTAAAACACATCCTTCATCCTCATTTTATAATATAGCTAAGGGAAAAGGATTACCAGCTTACTATCGAACGCATTTTATTGACCATGGACATCATACTGAATCATCTATATTAAACCAATTAAAAAAAGCTGAGAAATATGCTATTGAAAAAGGACAAGCTATTGTTATTGGGCATCCTTATCCAGAAACTATATCTGCCTTAAAAAAATGGATTTCATTGAGGGATACCTCTATCCATATTGTACCACTAAGATATCAACCTATCTATATAGAAACAGTCAAATCAGACTACTTTTCTAAAAAATAATTTTTAACTTACTAAAGGAATTCATAATTATGCAACACACATTTGCTCTAATTAAGCCTGACGCTGTTCAAAGAAATCTCATTGGTGCTATTATTAACATGATTGAAAAAAATGACTTTTATATTTCAGCTATGAAAATGTTACAAATGAATCGTCAACAAGCTGAAGGATTTTATAGTGTACACCGTGAACGCCCATTTTTTAATGAACTTGTTGATTACATGATCTCTGGCCCTATTGTTAGTCTTATATTAACAGGAGAAAATGCTGTTACTCGCTATAGAGAACTAATGGGAGCAACAAATCCTCAAAATGCACAGGAAGGAACTATTCGAAAATCTTTTGCAATTAGTTTAATGGAAAATGCTGTCCATGGTTCTGATTCTGATGAAAATGCAATAATAGAGATTAATTATTTTTTTAATGCCTTTGAAAGGATACGGTAATGCTCTGTCAAGATTCTCTTGTTGGTGTCCGAGTTGGCTGTATTGGTTGTGGAACCATGGGTAGTGCTATTCTATCTAGCCTTGTACCAATGGCACACCCTGATAATGGTCTTATCCTTTCTGGTTACAATAGGACACCTGAAAAATTAGCACCTCTTGAGGAAAAAGGAGTTCAATCTATTGACACTATACCTAACCTTATCCAACAAAATGATATCATCATATTAGGAACAAAACCTTCTGCTGTAGTTCCTATTTTAAAAGAATGTTTACCGTTCTTAAGACCAGGTCATATTATTATTTCACTTGCAGCAGGTATCACACAAATAATGCTTACAGAAGCAGTTGAATCCTTCTGTCCTGTTATTAGAGTAATGCCAAATACGCCTGCGCTTGTTGGATCAGGAATCTTTGCTCTTTGCTTAGAAGATCCAAAACTTTCTAATGAGCAATCACAAAGTGTCATTGATCTATTTTCTCTTATTGGATTACCAATAATTTTGCCAGAAAAGCAATTTAGTGCTTTTACAGCTCTTATTGGATGTGGCCCTGCATATGTTTTCCACTTTATGGATGCATTAGTTGAAGCAGCTGTAACACTAGGATTCCCCCGTCAACAGTCTATTTATATGGTAAGTGAACTTCTTAATGGTTCAGCCAAATTAGCAACTCAACCTGGAAACCATCCTGCTTTATTGCGTGAACAAGTTTGTTCTCCTGGGGGTATTACTATTGCAGCTATAAACCATATGGATAGAACTGCTATAAGAGGAAATATCATAGATGCTATTCTCACAGCCTATAAAAAAGAAAAACAACTGGAATTCATTGAATAAAATAATAATTGAATAAAATAATAAATGTTACAAAATAAAAGTTATACTTAAAGCTAACTGTAGCAACTTAATTATCACAATAACATATTGTTATTTAAAAATTAATTACAGTTATAAAATATACCTAATTAGTATTATATAGTTATCTTATTTTTTATATAATAGAGCTATATTGTATAACAATTTACAAACAAAATTAATTAGTAGCTCAAATATAAGTTCATTGTCTCATAGTAGTAGCATTAAAAAAAATTCTGCAGTACTATTACCTCTCTCTAACTGTATACTACCCATTACTTATGTTATAAGGAAGGAGTAAATAATGAGTAAAACACGGATAGCTATTAATGGATTTGGCCGTATAGGAAGACAAACATTTAAAGCAATTTATACTATGTATAAAGAACAACTAGAAGTTGTTGCTGTTAATGATCTTTATGATACAAATACTAACTTTCATCTTCTTGAATATGATACTAACTATGGAAGAGCTAACTTAAATGCAAATATTAATGGTAATACAGTTATTATTGGTGACTGGACTATTCAATGTCTTGCAGAAAAAGATCCAACAAACCTTCCTTGGGCAAGTCTTGGTGTTGATATTGTTATAGAATCAACAGGAATTTTCAAAACTGCAGACCAAGCTAGAGTACACCTTAATAATGGAGCCAAAAAAGTTATTATTACAGCTCCAACAAAAGGTGAAGATATTATGATTGTTATGGGTGTAAACCAAGATATGTATGATCCAACTAAGGATAATATTATCTCTAATGCCTCATGCACAACAAATTGTCTAGCACCAATAGCCCTTGTTCTTGAAAAACATTTTGGTATTGAATCTGGAACAATGACAACTGTTCATTCTTATACAAACGACCAACGTATTCTTGATCTACCACATAAAGATTTACGTCGTGCTCGTGCTGCAGCTTGCAATATTATCCCTACATCTACAGGTGCAGCACAAGCTGTAGCTAAAGTTATTCCAGAATTAAAAGGAAAATTTACAGGCTGGTCATTACGTGTGCCTACACCAACAGTATCCATTGTCGATTTCACTGCTATATTAAAGAAAAATTCAGACACTGAAACAATCCGCAAGGCATTAGAAGAAGCATCTAATACCTACCTCAAAGGTATTATGGCCTATAATAGAACTCCACTTGTATCCATGGATTTTAAAGGAGATTCTCACTCTTCTATTGTAGAAGAAGAATATACAATAGTTCAAACAGATAATCTTGCTAAAGTTATTTCTTGGTATGATAATGAGTGGGGCTATTCTTGTAGAGTTGCTGATTTATCTAACTTTTTACGTACAAAAGGTTTATAATCTCCTTTTTAATAATTAGAATATAACTATCCTGTCAGACTGTAACTTCACTTTTTTCTGATGGGATAGTTTAAATTTTCTTTGTCTCTCTTTCTATTAAGCATTAAATAATATAACTATAACCTATTATAAATCTACCTAATATCTGTGTCAGATAAAGACATAACACATAATTTATGTTTATTAGCTAATGTTAAGGCTTCAGGCATATCAAAAAATAATGTTTTTTCTGCTGAAACAGCAATGCATTTAAACTGATATTTTACTAATAAATGAATAGTTTCAAGACCAATTGCTGGTAAATCTACTCTCTCATCTTGAATAGGCTTAGCTATTTTAATAGCCACACAGTTTTTCCCTCCAAGTTCAGCACCTCTTTGTAGAGTTGCGTTAGTGCCTTCTAAGCATTCTATAGCTATAACCATTTGCTGTTTTACAACTATTAGTTGACCTATATCAAATCTTCCTAAACTAGTTGCAATAGGCCAGCCATAACTTATTTCAGCTAATATATCTTTATCAGGTTGTTTATTAGATAAAACCCCAGGAGGACAATGTAAAAAAGGGACAAAAGTTGAAGGAGAAACCATCAAAAAACCTTCTTTTTCAAACTCCTTTATAATTGTTCGAAATAAGGCATCATCTCCTTTCCTGCAAAGCGAAAAGTATAAACGAAAAGCTCTAAAATCTGGTCTAACTTGTAGTGCTCGAGGTTTATTTATTGCTCCAGCCATACATAATTCAATAACACCTGATCTACGAAAAAAACGGATCAACCTATTAAATTGGCCTAATGGCATCATTTCAAAATGATCTGCAATATCTTCTAACTTGCTATCTGTATGTCCATGAAAACCACAAACAATAACTTTATAGCCTTTCTCTTGAGCTCCCTTCACAACCATAAATGGGAACTGTCCACTACCCGCAATAACTCCTAACACTTCATTCATAATATATATTCAAAAACGCACAAAAAAGATAGCTTCTTGTCATATTTTACGAGAAAGCTCTAACTCTTTAGATTTAATAAGACTATACATACTATCACTTAAAGATTGAAGATCTGGTTTAGCAAATTGTGCGTCAGCTCCTACTTTTTTACACTTTGCAATTAAGCTATTATTGATTAAGGAAGAAAATACAGCCACAGGAATCACTTTTAATACGCTATCTTCTTTTATTTGTTTACACAAGGTTAAACCATCTAAATTTGGCATTTCAATATCTGTGATAACACCTTCTATAAAATCAGTAATAGGTCTATCTTCTGCTATAGCTTCATCACGATATTTCATTAATAAATCCCAAGCACCTTGACCATCTACAGCTTGTGTTACTTCAAAGCGTCCTTCTTTTCCTAAAAGAGAGTAAATTAACTTACGAATACTAGCAGAATCATCTGCATGAAGAATTTTATATGGATGTTCAGGTACATCATGATCAGAAGTTTCATCCATACGAATAGCTAAAGATGGATGTAATTCTGCAACAATTGCTTCAAGATCTAAAATAAAAACTACTCTATCATCCATCTTAACTACGCCTGTGATAGAACTCTGACTCATTGTTTGGATAAATTTCCCAGGTGGCTCAATATCAAGCCAACTTAATCGATGGATACGGTTTACACCACTCACAATGAAACTGTTCATAACCATATTAAATTCTGTAATAATGACCCGTGAATCTGTATTTTTAATTGGTGCACCACCTAAGTATACAGATAGATCAATAAGAGGAACGACTCGGCCATTACGATATAAAAATGCACCCATTACTGATGGATGACGCATTTCTGGCATAGCTGTGACAGGCTGTTCTCTAATAATTTCAACAACCTTAGCTACATTTATGCCATAATAGCCTCTATAGTCCGGCTCATCAATGTAGAACTCAACTATTTCAAGCTCATTTGTTCCAGTTTCAAGTAAAATATTTGTTTGTGCCATAGTCCCTCCTAGATAAAGAAAAACTACTAGATCATACTATAAAAACAAACAAAAAATTTATCATTGTATATATGTCAATATATAAAATATATATGTCAATATATAAATAGATTAGCTTTTTTATACTTTTTATATATAACTATCAAATTATAACTCTTATATAACTATAATTACAATTTGTAGTAGTTCAATAGTAAATACATAATAAAAATAAATGAACAGAGTCTCTTTTGCAAGAGACTCTATCAATATAACTTACTCATAGTTATACATTAATATATTATAACATATAATACATTCTATAATATCTTACTGCATTAATAAAGCAATATCTTTATCTGGTGTTGTAATAGGAGCAATTCCCCATTCCTTAACCAGCAATTGTAAAATATCTTCTGAAACAAAAGATGGAAGACTAGGTCCTAATCGAATACCTTTAACTCCTGCGGCTAATAATGTTAATAAAATACTAACTGCTTTCTGCTCATACCAAGATAACACAAGAGAAACAGGTAAGTCATTCACTCCACAGTCAAGAATTTCTGCAAGAGCTGTAACAACCTGAAGTGCAGCATAAGCATCATTACATTGTCCCATATCTATTAGTCTAGGAAGAGAACCTATCATTCCAAGATCTTTGTCAAAAAAACGAAATTTTCCACAACCAAGAGTTAATACTACTGTATTATCTGGCGCTTTTTCAACAAATTCTGAGTAATAATTACGTCCAGGTTTTGCACCATCACAACCACCAACTAAAAAGATATGTTGAAGGACTCCAGACTTAATTGAATCAAGGATAACAGGTGCAGCATCAAGTAGAGATTGCTTACCAAATCCTGTTAAGAGCTCTTTTCCTGGAACATCTTCAGAAAAACCTGGAAGTTCCTTTGCACGCTCAATAAGCTTAGAGTAATCACCATCTTTACAATGCTGCACACCTGGCCAGCCTGTGACACCTGAAGTAAAAACATTTTCAATATATTCTTTGGGATTCTGAATACAATTTGTTGTAAATAGAACAGGCCCTGGGAATAAAGATATTTCTTTATGCTGATTTTGCCAGGCAGTACCATAATGGCCTACAAGATGTGTAAATGCATGTAATTTTGGATAGCCATGTGCTGGAAGCATTTCTCCATGTGTATAAATGTTAATACCAGTTCCTTCTGTCTGACATAAAAGATCATAAAGATCTTTCAGATCATGACCAGAAACCAAAATAGCTTTTCCTTTTTTTTGACCAAGAGAAACTTTTGTAGATGTAGGTACACCAAAAGATTCAACATTCCCAGATTCTAAAAGTTCCATAGCACGTAAGTTACTCTTTCCACAACGCAGAACCAAATCCATCCAATCACTAAGTGTTCGCTCCTTATCAATATTCCCCTCTCGATCCGGGAAACCTGCTGCTAACCCTTCATAAATAAACTCATATAGATTTGGATCGTCTTTACCAAGGACTGCAGCATGGTATGCATAAGCAGAAGTTCCTTTAAGTCCATAAAGGAGCATTTGCATAGCCGAACAGTTATTTTTGTCTTTATGAAAATCATCAATTCCTGTAGGCATACTCATCATAGATTTTACTTCTTCTATAGGACGTGTACTATTATCAATTTTACAACCTCTTAATTGAGCAAATGTTTTTCGATTTATTATAGCTTGTTCGATAAACCTCTCAATAACATTAGGATCAAAATTTACATTTGTAAGAGTAATGAATAATGCCTGAACAGTAAAAAAATCTATTTCAGGAACAATAATTCCCTTAGCTCTTGCAGAAAGTGCTGCATGTGCTAACCGTCTCAATGCATAAATTAATACATCTTGAAGATGACTCACATTATCTGTTTTACCACAAACACCAATATTAGTGCAGGAATCATTAGCTGCTGTTTGTTCACACTGATTACACTTCATAATTATATCCTTAAAGCTTAAATCATCTGATATTTAATACACCACAACAACGACTCTATGTATATATGTTATAATTTAATAATAATTCTTAAAAGGATATTCACATGTATTTTTACATTCAGTCAAGTACAAAAGTATGTTTATCCATAATTATTGAGCAGTTATTATTTATAAAGTAGATATGTTAAAATTACTTCAATATACTATTTCAGATTATGTATTTAATTATAGTATATAATTTATCTATTTAATTATAGTGTATAATTATAATAATAACATATATAACTAATAAAAAAAGATAGGTGAATATACTACATAATTACATAATATATATATTAATATAAATAATTCTTAATCTTTTTACTATAACTCTTTAATGTGCTATTATATTCTATACCCTGTAATAGTTAGCTAATAAGCTTTCAAGCAATGATGAAACAACATATTCTTTTTCTTGCACCATCACATATCATTACTCGCATCTTCCCAGAATTGCGAGATTCTGGAATAGAAGTGAGCCTTGCTGAAAATATAAACAGTGCTTCTGCTGCAATAAAAAAATCACGTCCAGATATCATAATTTCACGACCTACACTTCCTGGGTATAAAGTAGAGGAGCTTTTTAATATTGCTAAAGAAGATCCAAAATTTCCACCTATTGTGGTTACCACAGACAAGGGAACTACAGAAGAAGCTGAACGCCTTATGACTTTAGGTGCTCAAGACTATTGGCTAGAACCACTTTCCACAGAAAAAATTAAAACTGTTCTCCAAAAATCATATAAACTAACCCCACTACCTTCAAAGTCAACTCTTGATGGTCATAAGCCAGAAGATCTTTCTAGTGCACCTACTATTATTGGAAGCAATCCTGCTATACGACGTGTCCTTGCACTAGCAAAGCAAGTAGCTCCTTCTAAGGCATCAGTATTAATATCTGGAGAGTCAGGAACAGGTAAAGAAATGTTTGCACGTACACTTCATGCTTGGAGTAACCGAAGTAAAGGGCCATTCATTGCAGTTAACTGTGCTGCATTACCAGAACATCTTTTAGAAAGCGAACTCTTTGGTCATGAAAAAGGTTCTTTCACTGGAGCCATTGCACGAAAACTTGGCAAGTTTGAACTGGCTTCTGGAGGAACAATTTTACTAGATGAAATTTCAGAAATGGATCTTGCTCTTCAATCAAAACTTCTACGTGTATTACAAGAGGGTGAGATTGATCGTGTTGGTGGTACAGAAACAATTAAAGTTGATGTTCGTGTTCTTGCTACCACCAATAGAGATATGGAGAAATGGGTAGATGAAGGCAAATTTCGTCAAGATCTCTTTTTTAGACTTAATGTGATTCCACTACGTCTTCCATCACTAGCCGAGCGTGGAGATGATATTCTTGAACTTGCTAATTTCTTTATTAATATGTATACAAAAGAATATCATCTTAAACCAACAAAATTATCCCAAGAAGCTACTACCTGGCTAAAAAATCATAATTGGCCAGGAAATGTTCGTGAATTACAAAACCTTATGGAACGAGCTGTTCTTCTTGCTGGAGGAGGATTAATCACCCCTAATCATTTTCTCCTTGAAACTGAAGAATGGCCTCTTTTTGATGAAGTTCCGCTAGAGCAACAAACAGAGTCTATAATACCTGAAGTTATTACTATATCTAATACTACACAAGCGCTCCAAACACATCCACAATCAAAATCTACCACTGCTACTACCACTTCTTCTGTATTCCCTAATGCCGTTATTCCACTTCATGAAATGGAAAGACTAATGATTATAAAAGGCCTAGAAGCAACATCTGGAAATAGAACTCAAGCAGCTGAACTACTTGGGATCTCTATACGTACTTTAAGAAATAAGCTGAATGAATACAAAGAACAAGGTTTTACTATTTAGTTTATCTTTACTTTACAGTAAGGATAGACAATAGAAATAACATAGTATAAATATCTAACTTGATCCAAAAATTATTTCCAGGTATATCTATTAGATAACTTAAATTACAGATGTACTTGTTATGTTACTTCTGTAGACTAACTAATTCTATTATAGAATAATATTTAAGCACTATAATTAAAATAAAAGATAATTCGCTAAATGAATAATAAAAATTTTATTTAAAACTTCAAATCGTTAATTTATAATAAATTAAGATGAACTGTATGCAGAAAATACACTTTGTGGAGATATTATGTTAGACTTCATTCGATCAAATGCCCAATCTTGGGGGGTCAAAATAGCTTTTGGATTAATTATTATTGTCTTTATATTTTGGGGTATTGGCACTCTCTCAGGAGGACCAGAAGTAGAAGTCGTTTCTGTAAATGGCCAGTCTATTACAATACAAGAACTTCAAAAACGTTGTGAAGAAATAGAACAAAATATACGACAAAATTTTCCTACTATCTCTGCTGCAGAAATCAATACATTTCGAATTAAACAATTAGCCACACAACAGTTAATCCTTGAAACTTTAGTATTGCAAGAAGCAAATCGTATAGGTCTTATTATTACACCAATAGAATTAAGAAAAACTATTGAATCCTTTCCTGCCTTTCATAATACTGAAGGTAAATTTGATCCTGCTATTTATTTACAATTTCTTAAAGAACGAAATGACACCCCTGGACACTTTGAATCACAAATACGTACAAATCTCCTTATAAATAAAATCCAACAAGAAATTACGGCAGGAGCTTATATTTCTCCTACTGAAGCTTATGACGTATATATGTATGAAAGTGCTACACGTACTATCCAATACCTACTTTTTCCCACAGAGGACTACCTTAACAAGGTAAATATATCAGCAGATGAAGTAGCTAAATTTTATAATGAATCATCAGAACAATTTAAAACACCTACAGAACTTAATTTAGAATATCTTCTTATTACCCCAAGATCTTTAGCTAATAATCAAACAATTGATGACACAACTGTCTCTGAATACTATCAAAAACATAAAGAAGACTTTAAATCCCCTGAACAAATTCATGCTCAACATATTGTAGTCTTTGCACCAGAAAATAGTGAACCTGAAGTTCTAAAAAAAGCCCAAGAAAAAATTAACCAAGCAGCCAATGCAATAAAAAAAGGCGAGGACTTTTCAAGTGTAGCCAAAAAATTCTCTCAAGATAATGTTGCTCAAAATGGAGGAGATCTAGGATGGTTTACATATGAACAAGCTGTACCTGCTTTTGCTGACGTTGCATTTTCATTAACACCTGGAGAAATATCACAACCTATTCAAACACCTGTAGGTTATCATATTATTAAATTAATCGATAAAAAGCCTGAAGAAATAAAAAGTTTTGATGAAGTTTCAAAAACGATTCAACAACGTTTAGCAGAAGATAAAGCATCAATAGAACTTCAAGATGTCCTTGAAAATGTTCAACTTGCTCTTATAGAAAATAAAAGTCTTACAGAAGCAGGAAAACCCTATAATCTTTCCCCCATATCTACAGGTTTATTCCCTATAAAAGATATAGCAAGCCAACTTGAACTGGCTAAACCTGATGAGCTCTCTAAGTTAACTCATGTTAGCCCTGGGACTATATTAGAAAATCCGCTTATTACTAAAACAGGATATGTTATCATTAAAGTAAAAGATATAAAACCTGAATCAATAAAATCAATCGAAGTGGTAGAAAATCAAATTAGTAGTCTATTAAAAAAACAAAAAGCTAACGAGTTAGCCATGAAAGCAGCAGAAGAACAGCTTACTATATTAAAAAATTCATCTATCCCACCAGCAGTAGCTAAAAATTTAAAAACTAGCCCAGCAATAATACGTTCAGCAACCATTGAAAACTTGAAGAACCCACAACTAGTTCCCGATACCTTTAAAGCAACACCAGGCAGCTGGCTTACAACACCTTATACAGTTGAACAGGGTGTCCTGATTGCTTATGTCTCAAAAGAAGTTGTGTATCCATCAAAAGAACAATGGGATAACATAAAAGAAGCGTTTATGTCAGCAATTGTAAAGTCAAAACGTGAACAGATGTTTAAAGGTTTCTTAACTATGCTTGAGAAACAAGCAAAAATAACTATCAAAGAAGAAAAAATTATAAATTAGTTAATACTAACGTTAACTTTAAAAAAAGATTATAAAAAATATAATACTTTCACTTAGAGCTCTATCTTAACGTTATTTATTAATTATTAAAGAGGTTGATTACATTTCTTCTTATTTAATTTACCTATATCAACAAGCTACATATGATAAATCACTTTATAACAATAGCTGATCTTGGACAGTCAAAAGCATGGGAACTTCTTCTACGTGCAAAAGAAATGAAAGATCACAAAACTAATCCATATCAATGTATGCAGGGGAAAGTAGCTGCCCTCCTTTTTGAAAAAGCATCTACAAGGACTCGTGTTTCTTTTGAAGTTGCTGTACGCCAACTTGGAGGTACTACTATTTTTCTAACACCTAATGAAACCCAAATTGGACGAGAAGAACCTTTAAAAGATACTATCCGTGTACTTTCTAGGTATGTAGACTGTATAATTATAAGAACCTTTGAACAAAAAAGACTTTATGAGCTAATACAACTAGGCTCTATTCCTATTATTAATGCACTTACTGATCATGGTCATCCATGCCAAGTAATGGCAGATCTTCTTACTATATACGAGCAAACTTCAGATATTGCAAATATCAATATAACATGGGTTGGTGATGGTAATAATGTACTCAACTCATGGATAGAAGCATCTATGTACTTTCCCTTTAAACTTACAATAGCTACACCTAAAGGATATGAACCAAACAAAGAACTTATTGATTTTGCTCAAAAAAATAATGCAAAAATATCAATTACAAATAATCCACTGCTAGCTGTAAAAGATGCTCATTATATTTACACAGATGTATGGACATCTATGGGGCAAGAAAAAGAATGTAAAAAACGTATAGAAGACTTTAAAGATTTCTGTGTAGATAACACACTAATGAACCAAGCAACGCCAAGCGTAAAATTTCTTCACTGTCTTCCAGCACATAGAGGAGAAGAAGTTTCTGATCAAGTCATAGAAAGCGAAAAGTCTCTTGTGTGGGATCAAGCAGAAAATAGGCTTCATATGCAAAAAGCACTATTAGAATGGATCTTTCAATAAGCTACAAATAAATCAATAAAAACCATATATCATAAATAAAAAATTATGATTAACAGATAACCGTAGAGAAAGAGCATGTCTAATATTATCCTACTTACATGTAGTCCTAGAGCAAATGGAAATACAGACTCAATAGGAGCAGCTCTTTTTAAAGAATTAAATGATGTCCTACTTCCTATAGAAATCATCCCATTACGTTCTTTATCTATTAGACCTTGCATCTCTTGTGGATTCTGTATAACACATCCAGATCAATGTTTTCTTGAAGCAAATGATGAAGTAGGTTGGCTATTTGATAAAATCCGTGCTGCAAGTACACTTATTATTGCTTCACCAATTTTTTTCTATGGCCCACCTGCACAACTCAAAAGCTTTATTGATAGGTCTCAAAAGTATTGGAATAACTCAAATTATACCTTATATGAACCAATTCCTAATAATCCTTTTTTAAAACCAGCTTTTGTTACTCTTATTGCAGCAAGAAATAAAGGCGAGCGTGTATTTGAGGCAACTTTATTAATCTTAAAATGCTTTTTCCAATGTATAGGTTTTTCTCTTTGTGATACACTGCTTCTACGTGATCTTGATGGACCTCATGATTTTTCACACTCTAATGAAGCTCAAGCTCAAGTGTCTTCATTTGCCAAAATAATTCAATCTAAATTAAGTTAAGAAAAATGAAGTTTAAGTTTCTATATTCAATTATAAATACAATAAGGTATGAAAAGCGATGTACCTTATGTCATATACCATTTGTGCAAACTAATCATTCTATTAAAATACAACAACCAAAAATAAATAACAGTTTAAATAAAAAGAAAAAACTTTGTTTACAGTGCAGATATCTATTACAACCACGCACAAAAGGTTATTGCCCATCATGTGGAGAACTTAATAAAGATAAACAGTCACCTATTACTCCTTGTAATAATTGTCTTAAAAATCCACCAAGCTGGGAACATTTCTATTTTTTAAATGCCTATGAAGGCGAGTATAAAAAACTTCTTATCCAATCTAAATTTAAAGGGAATCCAAGTATCAC
This sequence comes from Lawsonia intracellularis PHE/MN1-00, assembly GCF_000055945.1. Lineage (NCBI taxonomy): Bacteria > Pseudomonadati > Thermodesulfobacteriota > Desulfovibrionia > Desulfovibrionales > Desulfovibrionaceae > Lawsonia > Lawsonia intracellularis. The sequence goes on along the minus strand of NC_008011.1, from coordinate 1,366,075 downwards.
TCAACTATTAGGGATACTACTTGCTGAATGTTGCTTAAAACTTCCTACTCCAGATGCTATTATTCCTATGCCATTACATCCTTCTCGATTACACAAAAGAGGTTTTAATCAATGCCAAGAGTTAGCTAGGCCTGTTTCTTATGCTTTAAAAAGGCCACTTAGGCATGACCTCTTAAGTCGTGTTATACCTACATCCCATCAAACAGGGTTATCACAGACACAACGTCTTCTTAACATTAAAAACGCATTCCAAGCAGATCCAGGTGTAAAAGGATTACGTATTCTACTTATTGATGATATAATGACTACAGGAACAACTCTACAACAAGCTACAAAAGCTTTATTAAAACAGCATACTCAAGCTATTGATGTTTGTATAATTGCAAGAACACCTTCTTTATCCCTTAAAAAAGTTTAACTCTTTTCTGATAAGCTCCACTGAGAGAATGGAAATTGTACTAAATTACTATTATAATATCGGGGATCATTACTTACTTCTTGTCCAACCCATGAAGGTAGTATAATAGATTGATCCTTTATTTTAAGCTCTACTTCAGCAATAATAAGTCCTTTATTTTCATCTAAAAATTCATCTATAACCCATTGAATACCTTCATAAAAAACAGTATATCTATGCTTAGAAATGAATGGCTTTTTACAAAGATTGTTAAGTAAATAGAGTGCGTCATCCATAGGGATAGGATATTCAAATTCGCATCGGCTAATCCCTTCTATCTGTTTTTTAATAGTTAAATAGCTTTTTACCCCTTCTATACGTACACGCACAACACATGGAGAGGTCTGTATATAACCCTGTTTAAATAATACTGCAGAATTATTGCACTTCCAGTCATCACCTATCACTAAAAATTTTCGCTCTATCTCAAGATACATATCTCTTTTCATCCACTACAATGAAGGTAGCTGTGAAACTATTAATAAGATTAGAAATAAAAACCCCAATTAATGGGGTTTTTTATTTATTATGCTATACTAAAATTTTTAATTAGCTTGTTTCTGAATAAAAATCGGAATATCTTGCTCATTACCATCAAAAACAAAATTCTCATGCCCTGGGTTATGAGTATCCTTCTTATTGTTGTCACCATGGTGAGTTCTATCATATTCCTCTTTTGAAGACTGGGCTCCCTGTTTTCCAAGTAATGCTCTGAGATACGTTGGAATACTATAATTTACCCCTGTATCTTCTGTAAAAATTTCACTATGATCTCCTTGAGTTTTATAGTCCATCTCTATAGGATTTGTTAATAACCTTGGAGTTCTATACCGTGGTTTTTCAGATGCCAAATTATGTTTTATTGCTTCAGGTTTAAATGATGTTGTGTTTGTAATATGGCTAGACTTTCTAAAAGATGGCATAGCTGCCTTTGAAGATGTTGAACCTTGCATTTTCACACCAACCTGAGATTCAATTCCTGTTGCTATAACTGTAATACGAATTTCATCACCAGCCTCTTCATCAAAAGCTGTACCTATAATGATATTAGTATCTCCAGATCCCTGTGCTGCCTCATGGATGTAATTAGCTGCATCGCTATATTCATCAATTCCAAGTTCAGTTGTGGCAGTAATATTAATGAGAATTGCTTTAGCACCTGTAATAGAGACATCTTCTAGAAGAGGACTTGTAATAGCTCGACGGGCTGCCTCTATAGCTCTTCCTTCTCCTGAAGCAAAACCTGTTCCCATCATAGCAAGACCAGAGACACTCATTATTGTACGAACATCAGCAAAGTCTACATTAATTATACCTGGGACTGTGATCAAATCTGATATCCCACGTACTGCACTATATAAAACATCATCAGCACATTTAAGCATATCTGTAAGCTTAGCATTTTTAGGAGCAATTGTAAGCAGACGATCATTAGGGATTGTAATAAGACTATCAACATACTCACGTAACTGGCTTATACCATAGTCTGCTGAACGGGAACGTTTGTGCCCCTCAAAAACAAAAGGTTTAGTAACAACACCAACAGTAAGTGCTCCCATTTCTTTAGCAGCTTGAGCCACAATAGGAGCTGCACCTGTACCAGTTCCACCTCCCATTCCTGCTGTTACAAAAACCATATCGGACTCACCAATAGCTTCCTTAATGACGCCAATACTTTCAAGTGCTGCATCTCGTCCTACTGCAGGCTCAGCACCAGCACCAAGGCCTTTAGTAAGCTTCTCTCCTATTTGAAGTTTGATATCTGCTTTTGAACGAGCAAGTGCTTGAGCATCTGTATTTGCACAAATAAAAGTAACACCCCTTAAAGAGGATTCTATCATATTCTGTACAGCATTACCTCCGCCACCCCCAACACCAATAACTTTTATTTTAGCTTGAGGAACCATTGTATCAAAAAGCATTTCCATTATATCCCTCCACTTTTAACAGGGGATAGTTGTTAAAAGATAGTTACTATTTTACGAAATTTCAGCAAACCACTTTCGCATACGTGATAATATTGAGTTAAATATTGTGTGCTCAGTACGAATACGAAATCTTTGCTCCATCCCTTCTTTTTCTGCACCAAAATGAAGTAATCCCATAGCAGTAGCAAATTTAGGGCTATTTACCATATCTTTCAGCCCACCAACATTTCTTGGATATCCTATACGAGTTGGCAAGTTAAAAATTTGTTCTCCTAACTCTTGACAGCCTTGAATAAGGGCTGTTCCACCTGTAAGAACTACGCCTGCTCCTATCATATTTTTAAAGCCAGAACGCACTATCTCTTGATCAATAAGTGTAAGAATCTCTTCCATTCTAGGCTCACAAATTTCAGCTAATACTTGACGTGATAATCTTCGGGGCTCACGCCCGCCTACACTAGGGACTTCGATATATTCATCAGATTGAATAATATCAGCAAGAACACATCCATATTTTATTTTAATTTTTTCTGCAGCAGCTACTGGTGTTCTTAATCCAAACGCTATATCATTTGTAAGATTTTGGCCACCAAGTGGAAGCACCCCTGTATATTTTGTTGAATCATTTGCAAAAATGGCAATGTCACTTGTACCACCACCAAGATCAATAAGTGCTACGCCTATTTCTCGCTCTTCTTCTGTTAAAACAGACTTAGAAGATGCTAATGGCTCAAGAACAATATCAGAAACATCTAAACCACTTTTATGACAAGAGCGTACAATATTTTGAGCAGAAGTTACAGCACCAGTAACAATATGAACTTTTACTTCAAGACGCACACCAGCCATACCTAATGGGTCTATAATACCTCTCTGATCATCAATAATATATTCTTGTGGTAAGGTATGAATTACTTCTCGATCTAAAGGGATTGCTACAGCTTTTGCTGCATCAAGAGCACGATCAATATCTCTTTGAGATACTTCTCCACCTTTAACTGCAATAACACCATGACTGTTAAAACCTTTAATGTGGCTTCCAGCAATTCCAGCATATACTGAGCGAATTTCACAACCAGCCATCAACTCAGCTTCTTCAAGAGCCTTTTTAATGGACTGGACTGTCTGTTCTATATTAACGACTACACCTTTACGAAGACCATTAGAAGGGCTTGTACCTATACCAATAACATCGACACTCCCGTCCCCAGACAGTTCACCAACGACAGCACAAATCTTTGTTGTACCTATATCAAGACCAACAATTAATTCGGACTGAGGCATGTCTACTTCCTTAAATAAATTAAACCAAAGTTAATAATGATCGACTTATAACAACAAAAACTATTGAGTATTTTTTTTTAAATAATATTATACAAGTAGTATTATTTGTTATGATTCATACAAACCCATATAACTTTATTGCTACATCATATTTTCTTAGAAAAGTCTAGATAAACTTTAATACTCTATACAGTTAAAAATTTTTTTCTTGAGAAACCCAAACACCTGTTGCTACTGCTGTTACAGATCTGGTTTGTTTTAATTCCCCTCTACAAGCTAAGTCCGACAAAACTAAACACAACTTTTGTAAATTCTCTTTCCATGCCTGAGGTTCAAAACTTAACACAATATCATAATTTTCAAGGAGTATTTCAATGCCACTAGCTGAACTTAAACGTACTGATGAAATTGTACCTACATCTATTATTGAATTTGAAGATTCCAAAAAAACAATTAAATCTTTAAGTATTGGCAAAAATTTTTCCCCACCTTCCATAACCTCAAGTGTTGGCAAAGATTTAAAGTTATCTGTATCTAATGGCGTTATTATTCTTCCAACACTATCTGCATAATAAATAATATCATCTTTAAGGATCCAAAAGCTAGGTTCATATTCTTTAATAAAAATATCAAAAATTCCGGGTAACCTTCTTTTTACAGATACTTTTTCTACCCATGGGTTACTACTTAATATTTTTTCTATCTTCCCAATGTTGACAGAAAAACTATTTATACCAGTTTGAAGATTTGTATACTTAAGTATGTCACTCCTATGGAAAAAAGAAGCTCCATATATATTAATTCGTTCTATACAGAAAAAATTACTTGTTGTTATCAAGCGATAAAGATGTAATCCACTAAAATAAAATAATATTAAAGCGATAATTCCAATAAAACACCAGCAACTCCATGTAACAATAGATCCAAATCTAATATTCTCATTACTAATATGTAGGGAGGGATAAGAAGCTATCCTACTATTATAATTGTTAGCTTTGTATCTTCTCTTATCTTTTAACATGACCATACCTTTACTTCTGTTTGAAGTATGATGTTAAAAGATTTTTGAACTTCTTGCTTAGCATCTTGAACAAGTTCAAATGCTATTTTACTGTTTTTACTCCCTTCATTAATTAAAAAATTTGCATGAATAGATGAAAAACCAATTCCATCTTTCCCTTTTCCTTTAAATCCTACTTGCTCTAGTAATTTTCCTGCTGATAATCCATCATTAGGATTTTTAAAAATACACCCTGCACTTCTTGCTTGTACAGGTTGAACAGATGTTTTTTTTGCAACATTTTCTCTAATTACCTCAATAATCTGCTGTTTTTGCTTATACTTTAACTTAACAGTGGCAGTTATAATAATAAATTCCCCTGGTTCTTCATCAATAGAAAACTTTCTATATGCATATTGTATTTCATCATTTTTCAATATTTTCATACCATTATTGAAAGAAAAAATCTCTAACTCATAAATACATTCTCCAATAGAAAGCCCATAAGAACCTGCATTACCAGCAACAGCGCCTCCAATAGTTCCAGGAATTCCTGCTAAGTTCTCCATTCCAGATAAACCTTCTTTACAGCACCAAGCTAAAAAACGTGCTAACCCCATTGCTGCACAAACTTTTACAAAAACAACTCCTTGTTCATCTATATATGTAACTATTGGATCATGAAGAATTTTGCTACGGATAAGAACAAATGGCAGACTCCCATCACTAGCAAGAATATTACTACCACCACCAAGAATATGAGGTTTACCTCCTATCTTATAAATCTGATGGGGTAACTGCTCTAACGCTTTTTTTTCAAAGACATCAATTAATGCTATAGCATTCCCACCAAGCCTCAATGTAGTGAGTGTTGATAAATCAGGTGATGTAGTAATTTGTAGCATGTTCTACCATCCTAGTATATTATACATACAGCTAACAAGTTAAAAACTTTGGACCAATCGTCGTTATTGTTCCTGCTCCCAAAGTAATCAGCACATCTCCTGCACACAACACGTGAGGTAATGCATGGAAAACAGCGTCTATATCTGGATAATATGTAACATCTATTTTAGAAATTTGTTGAATACCTTGTGCTAAATTTTGACTATTTATTCCAGGAATAGGCTTCTCTAAAGCTGGATAAATTTCTGTTAATAATAACTTATCTACAGTAGAAAGAACTTGGCAAAACTCACCAAATAAAGCTTGGGTCCTAGAAAAACGATGTGGTTGAAAAGCAACAACAATACGTCGATCAGGAAAAACTTTTCGAGCTGTTTCTAATGTAGCTGCGACCTCTATAGGATGATGTCCATAATCATCAATAACAGTAATTCCATTCTTTTCCCCTTTATATTCAAAACGTCTTCCTACCCCTTTAAAGTTAGCAAGTCCCTCAATACAACATTTGGGTGAAATACCTACTTCTAATGCTACACCTATTGCAGCTAATGCATTAAGAATATTATGTTTCCCCGGTTGGGTAAGTATAACTTCCCCAAGACACTCTCCATGGGCTATGACTTTAAACCTATTTATTATTCCACATTCAATAATTTCAGCCCAAATATGATTAGATGACTCAAAACCATAGGTTATAACCTGACGATTCACTCTAGGTAATACACGTTGAACACCAGGATCATCTCCACAAACAACATTCATGCCATAAAAAGGAACATTATTCATAAAAGTTACAAAAGCATGTTCAATTTCTTCAAAACTTCTGTAATAATCCAAATGATCAAGATCTATATTTGTTACTACATTAATAATAGGTAACAATAAAAGAAAAGAACCATCTGATTCATCGGCCTCAGCAATAAGATATTGTCCTTGTCCTAATCTTGCATTAGCACCATAAGCATTAAGTACACCACCAATAACAACTGTAGGATCAAAACCTGCTGTATCAAAAACTGTTGCAGTAAGAGAAGTTGTTGTTGTTTTACCATGTGTACCTGCAATAGCCACTCCCTTACGTAACCGCATAAGCTCTGTCAACATTTCAGCTCGTGGAATAACAGGAATACCATGTTGGCGTGCTAACTGTATTTCAGGATTATCTTCTGTAACAGCACTAGATTTTACAACAACGCTGATATCTCCTAAATTTTCTGCCTGGTGCCCAATAGAAATAATAGCTCCTAGTTTGCGTAGCCTGTGGATAATATGGGATTCCATAATATCTGAGCCATGTACTTCATAGCCAAGATTTAATAAAATCTCTGCTATTCCACTCATACCAGAACCACCAATTCCAACCATATAAATACTTTTTATTTTACTATTCATTTCATTGCATTAGCTGATAAAAGATCAATAATTTCATTTGCTACACATGTAGCTGCATCTATACGTCCATGTTTATGTGCAGCTAAAGCCATATTAACTAACGTTACTCTATCGTTAAATAATGCTATAATTTTTTCAATCACATCAACCTCTACTACATTTTTTTCTGGAATAAGGACTGCCGCACCTACTCTTACAAGAAATTGAGCATTATACGTTTGATGATCATGAGTAGCATAAGGAAAAGGAATCAATATAGATGGCTTCCCTACTGCAGCCAACTCAGCAATGGTTGTTGCCCCTGCTCGACATAAAACAAGATCTGACCACTGATATGCTTCAGCCATATCATCAATAAAAGGAGTAACCTGAGAATTTGTTCTACCATATAATGCATATCCTTCTTTCACTCTTTCCCAATCATGCACCCCTGTTTGATGACGAATAACAATCCTATTTGAAAACAATCGACTTAATCCATCAACGACAATAGAATTAATAGCTATTGCACCTAAGCTTCCACCTAATACAAGTAAATGTCTAGTAGAGGAGTTTTTTGTATCTTCAAATTTATAATGTAAATCAACAATAGATTGACGAATAGGATTTCCTGTATACCTAACCTTACTTTTTTTAGTAAAAATATGTAACGTATCTGGCACAGATAAAAATACTCTGTCCGCTAATCGAGCTAACATTCGGTTAGCTAATCCTGGCCTAACATTTTGTTCATGAATAGCAGTAGGAATACGTTTCAATTTAGCAGCAACTAATGGAGCAAATGATGCATATGAACCAAAACCAACGACAATATCAGGCATACATTTCTGAAGAATCTTTCTAGCTTTGACTATAGCTTTTATCATACTGTATAATGCAGAGAAAGCTTTCCACTTTCTTCCAAGCACACCTCTGACAGGAAGCCCATAAAAAGGAATATTAAATGTTTTTACCATCTCTGCTTCTGGCCCATATTGAGATCCTATAAAAAATAGATCTGCTTTATCATGAAACTGCTCTGCTACAGCAAGTGCAGGATATACATGCCCACCTGTACCTCCAGTAGTAATTGCTATCCGGTATTTCATAACACTAACGACCAATTCGAGAAAAATTTAATAAAAGACCAACACAGCACATTGTTGCTAATAAGCTGCTTCCTCCGTAACTTAAAAATGGCATAGCAACTCCCTTAGGAGGAGCCATACCCATTATCACAGCAAGATTTAATATACATCCTAATGCAATAACTAATGTTACAGCAAAAGCAGAGAGACGATCCCTTAGTTCTCTTTGTTTCACTACTATTAAGTAACTACGTACAAAAAACAAAAATAATAATGCCATTACAATGGTAATACCTAGAAAACCAAGCTCTTCACCTATTACTGACATAATAAAATCATTATGTGCCTCAGGGAGGTAAAACATCTTTTGATTACTCCCACCTATACCTGCTCCCCAGAATCCTCCAGAACCTAATGCATATAAAGACTGTATCAGTTGATATCCTGTATTTTGCGCATCTTGAAAAGGGTTAAGAAATGCTGCAAGACGTCGTGCTCTATATGGTGAATGCCATACCAAAGCAGCAGCTATTGTACACGACATAGCTATCGATAAAAAAAGATAAATAAACCTTGTTCCACCAACAAGACACATAAAAAATAAAATCATAATTAGAATCATTGCACCACCAAAGTCTGGTTGTACAAGTAACATAATAGCCAAAATAAGTGTTACAGCAAACGGTGGGATGACGCCTTTACTAAATGTTTTTACAAGTTCTTGTTTTGTACTCATAAAATATGCAAGATACAGTGCTAATGCTATTTTCGTAAATTCAAGAGGCTGAATAGAAAATAACCCTAAAGAAATCCATCGCCTTGCTCCATTTACTTTTGCTCCTAATGGAGTAATCGTCAAAAATAATAAACCAATAATTACAAACAAAAATGGATATTGGAGTTTGTAAATCAATGAGCGTGGTATAACTGCCATAACCCATAATAAAATTCCGCTAATAATGGTAAATAAACATTGTCTTTTAAAAAAGTAATACTTATCTCCTGTAAGACGCTCTGCTACCATCCCACTTGCTGATAACACCATAATCAGCCCTATACATAAAAGAATCAAAACAACAGTCAGTAACAACCAATCATATGATGCTATATCACTGATATCATCTTTATGTCGATTAGATCCTGATAATCTTCTATGTTGTCTAACAATGCTCATTCAACACCTCATGAACAATTCGCTTAAAGTCATTACCTCTTTCAATATAGTTCATGTACTGATCAAAACTTGAAGTAGCAGGAGCTAGTAATATAACTTCACCATTATGTGCTAAGTTTGAAAGACGTTTTACAGCTTGTTCTAATGTGTTATCCCAGGTTATTGGGATAATATCTCCCCAAGCATCTTCAAAATATTCTCGACTATTACCAAACAGCCCAACTATACGAACTTGTTTTTTTATAATTGGACGTAATGATGTTAGATCTCCCCCCTTAAACCTACCTCCAGCTAAAAGGAGTATTGGTTGCTTAAAAGATTCAAGCGCTGCACGAAGTGCTTCAACTGTTGTTCCTTTAGAATCATTTACATACAAAACACCATTTAAAAGCCTTACCTGTTCAAGCCTATGCTCTAATGGTTCAAAAGTTGTTACAACCTTTTTTGCTATCTCCTCTGTAACACCTAGTTCTTTACAAGCTAGCCAAGCTGCTTCTGCATTCTCAAGATTATGGACTCCTAATAATCGACTTGTAGAAAAATTTCCTAAATCTCTATAAAAAACTACTCGAGCTTTCAAATTATATGAATCTACTAGTGCTTCCATCCCTGGCTTAAGAATAGCAAGATCGCTTTCACATTGATTTTTACATATATTCAACTTTGCAGAAATATATTCATCCATATTTCTATGGTAATCCAAATGATTTATAGAAATATTAGAACATATAGCTATATCAGGACGAAATAGTGAACATGTCTGAAGTTGAAAACTTGAAAGTTCTAAAACAACAACACTTACTTTCTTTTTACACAAAACATATTCTGATAGTGGAGTTCCAATATTACCACCAACAAAAACACTTATACCTTGTTCTACCAACATTGCTGCACATAAACTTGCTATAGTTGTTTTCCCATTGGTCCCTGTTATGGCAATGACTTTTTCATTAGACAACTGATACCATGCTAGTTCTGTCTCAGATAACACTTGAATAGTATTCAAAAAATGTGGCTTAAGTAAATTAAGAGGGACTCCTGGGCTAGGAATAACGATATCTATATCTTCAAACTGTTTTGGACAATGTTCTCCAAACATAACCTCACAATTTGTTTGTTTAATCCAATCCATAAAGGTTTTAGATACGTTTTCTCTAGTTTTATCTACTATACGTATAGAAGCACCAAGAGAATGTAATAATCTTGCAGCTGCCATTCCTGAACGCCCAGTTCCAACAACAGCTACTTTATATAATGGCCATTCATTTTGAGCTAAAGATATACAACAATTGTTAGCTATAGAAAGCATATTTATTCCTATGTTACCTAAGCTTAAGTGCAGAAAGAGCTATTAACCCAAAAGTAATAGATATAATCCAAAAACGAATAATAATTTTCGACTCTGGAATACCCTTTAATTCAAAATGATGATGTAATGGGGCCATTCGAAAAATTCTTTTTCCACCTGTCCACTTAAAGTATCCAACCTGAACAATAACTGAAAGTGTTTCCAATACAAAAAGAGCTCCAACAATAAGTAATAGAAGTTCTTGTTTGCAAAGTACTGCTAAAAACCCTAAAACTCCCCCAAGTCCAAGTGAACCAACATCTCCCATAAATATTTGTGCTGGATATGCATTAAACCATAAAAAACCAAGTCCTGCTCCAATAAGTGCGCCACAAAAAACTGCAACTTCACCAACACCAGCAATATAGTCAACTTGTAAGTATTGAGAAAACTTTACGTTACCTGTTACATAAATATATACAGAAAGAACAAAGATAGACACAATCACAGGAGCAATGGCAAGGCCATCTAATCCATCTGTAAGATTTACTGCATTAGAGGCTCCAACCATAACTAATATTGCAAATGGAACATAAAAATAACCAAAATCTGGATGTAAAGATTTAAAAAATGGAAATGCTAACTTTGTAGAATAAGCAGGTTCTGACACTAAAAATAACATAGCAATACCTGCTACAACAACTTGGGCTAACAATTTTACTTTTGCTGAAAAACCTTTATTTTGATGATGTAAAATCTTTATATAATCATCAAGAAAGCCAATAAAAGAAAAACCTATAAAAACTAATAGCGTTAACCAAACATAAATATTTGTTAAATCACTCCAAAGAATAGTACTACATAGCGAACTGAAACATATAAGAACTCCTCCCATAGTGGGAGTTCCTGTCTTTGACTTATGGATCTTTACATCTTCGTGAATTTGTTGTTTAAAGTTTATACGTTGTAACCAACGAATAAAATAAGGTCCAAGTAATATGCTTAAAATTAAAGCTGTAATTAAAGACCAAACAGAACGAAATGTAATATACTTAAAAACATTTAATATAGTATAGTCTGAACTTAAAGGGAACAGTATATTATACAACATTATTTTGTTCCTACTAGTTTCATAAATACGTCTACAAATACTTCCATTTTATTAGAACGAGAACCTTTAAACACAATGATCCCTTCATCTAACCTATGCTTCAAAAATAGTGATTGGAACTCTTGTTCTGTAGATATTTTTTCTAAGATACCTTTAAAGCCACCTCCTTTTAGACCTATAAGAACATTGTCTATCATGCCACCTTTCCAAAAAATTATACTAGCTCCTGTTTGTGCCAGTTTCTTACCAATCTTTTCATGCTCTGCTTCAGAGGAATCTCCAAGCTCAAGCATTTCACCAAGGACATATACAAGAGGCTTTTTTTCGTCTGAAAGTTTATATGTTGACTCTATTACTGCATTCATAGACAAAGGATTTGCATTATAACTATCATCGATACACAGCCAGTTACCATGAGTGAAACAAGAAAATCTATTCTGAGGTAATATTGCTTGGAACAATTGCTGTTTAATAGAATCACTTGATACACCTAACTTATGAGCTATGGTTGCGGATGCAAGGACACTTTCCATACCAAAATTACCTAAAAAGGGAGAGGTTACATCTACTATATCATCATCAAGCCATAATCGATAAGTACCATATCCATTTTCGACAATACCTGTATACTTACTATAATAGCGACATTGATTGTCTAGTACTGAAAAAAATAAACTACCTGAACGAAGTTCCTTTACCTCTTTAACAAGATCAGGATAGTCCAAACTTACAATTCCTAATCCTTCATCTTTCATATATCGAAGAAGTTGTGCCTTATGATAAGCAACACCTTGTTTGTTCAACCCACTAAGATGACCAGGCCCTACATTTATTATAAGAGCAATATCAGGTGTTAATATAGTTCCTAATTCTTCCATGTCCTGAGGATTGCTTATACCAACCTCCATAACCCAAAAGTCTTCATCTCCTTGAGCTGCTAAAATAGAAAAAGACATTCCAATTTGAGTATTAAAATTTAAATAGTTTTTAGCAACTTTTCCTTTTGATGTAAGAAGTTGAGCAACTAACTCTTTAACTGTTGTTTTACCTGCTGTCCCAGTAATTCCAATAACTTTGGCTTTTGTCATCTTCCGAGCAGCTTGTGCTAATACTTTAAGTCCGTTCAATGTGTCTGGAACCAATATTACTGGTACAGGCACTTCTCCTTCAAAAGGATTATGACTAGCAAGTATTGCAGATGCGCCTTCCTCTACAGCTTTTAAAACAAAGTTATGGCCATCAGTAATGTTTCCAGAAATACATATAAATAGTGAATTAGTAGTAATAGCTCTACTATCTATACTTACCCCATCTATATAGGAGTTATATCCAGTAGTCGGGGCTACAAGTGTACCTCCTGTAACGCTAAGGATAGTATCTAAGCTTAATCGCATCCTAAAATTTTCCGTATCACACTTTGATCACTAAAGGGATATTTCATAAATCCTATTTGTTGTGTACATTCATGGCCTTTTCCTGCAACAAGTAATGCATCTCCAGGTGAAACTAATTCTATAGCTTGACGAATTGCTTTCTCTCTATCTGGTTCTGTAATAATTTGTTTAGCTTTTTTGAGGCCTGGTAAAACATCTGCCATAATTAACTCTGGGTCTTCATTCCGTGGATTATCTGATGTTAACACTGCTACATCAGATAGTTTTGCAACAGCTTTCCCCATTAATGGACGTTTTGCTTTATCTCTATTACCACCACAACCAAAAACTGTTATAATTCGCTTAAAACCAACATCACGTAAGGCAGAAAGTACATTTATAAGTGCATCTGGAGTATGGGCATAATCTACAAAAATATCTAATTGTTTTTTATTAACTATTCTTTCAAGACGGCCAGGAACACCTGTAAACTTTTCAAAACAACAGAAATCCTCAGGAGCTAAACCCAATTGGAGACTTATTGCTTGTACAGCCAACAAGTTTTCAGCATTATGTACTCCAACTAAAGGTGTACAAAGTTCCCAAACCTTATCTTTAAAACTCATCTGCAGATGTAAGCCGGCTCTAGAAGAAGAAAGTATTTTCCCAAATAAATAATTTGAAACTTGTGTTGGTTTGTTTTTAAAACCAAACCCTATTATCTCTGGGACAAGTTTTGCTAATTTCCTCCCCCATTGATTATCCATTGATGCTACCATTATTTTATTTTTAGATGGGTATTCAAAAAAAAGTCTTGCTTTAGCATGAAAATACTCTTTCATGTCTTTATGATAATCTAAATGATCTTGAGTTAAGTTTGTAAAAATAACCCCTTTAAAACTAATACCTGCTATTCGCCTTTGATCTAAAGCATGAGAAGAAACTTCCATAAACACAATTTCTGTCTTATCTACCTGCATCTGTGCAAGCATTGCATGTAAGTCTAAGCATTGAGGGGTAGTAAGTGGTGCTTCTTTAGAAAATCCAGGCCAGCGATAAGCAATTGTCCCAATGACACCTGTCCTGTTTCCTTTTGCCCTAAAAAGATACTCTAAAAGATAAGTAATTGTTGTTTTACCATTTGTTCCAGTAACTCCAATTATTGGCATGGATAGATTTCCTGTATTATAAAAAATCCTAGCTAACCTCCCTAAAGTATATCTAGGATCATCCACAACAATAGGTATTGCACTACCACAATACTCTACCTCATTATGGCGACAAACAATATATGCTGCGCCTCTAGAAACAGCATCTGGAATAAAAAGCCCACCATCAACACTGCTACCTGGAAGTGCAACAAAAACACACCCTTTCTCAACTTTACGTGAGTCTATACAGATTAGCATATGTTTTTTCTCTAGTTCGGACTCAAGGGCTTTAAGAGGATATCTATTCATTTTATTTCTCCGAAACCCAAAGGATACACTTCTTATCTAATAAATGTTGTTTGATTAAATGAGTTCCGGCTTCTGGCTCTTGTTTTATTACAACAATACCATTACCTTTAACTTCTGGAACAAGACCTTGCCCAGCAAAAAGTTCAATAGCTTTACGAATAGATTTTCCTACAACATCAGGAATTTTTAATGATGTAGCGTACTCAATTGGATCTTTTCTATCTATTTTTTGACGAACTTCTAATGTATTAGAACAGCTTTTTTCTTTTTTGTTAGTTCTAACTAATGAAGAAACCTTATTAGAACTAATTTTTTCTTCCTCTTTTGTTACAACTTGATATTGAAGACTTTCAGGAGAACCTACATAAGCCATAACTTTAGTAGCTATCTTACGAAACACTGGAGCTGCAATAACTCCACCATATTTTTTTGTTATTGGTTCATCTATAACAACCATAATCAAATAATGAGGGTCTTCAGCAGGGAAAAGGCCAACAAAAGAGGCTATACGTTCTTGACCATACTTGCCTGTTTTATCAACCTTTTGAGCTGTACCTGTTTTTCCGGCTATAGAAACTCCAGATATAGCAGCTCGCTTTCCTGTCCCTGACTCTACTACTTGCCGCATCATTGTAAGTACTTCGCTACTTATATCTTCAGAAAAAATACGCTGCTCAGAAACTTTTTTCAAAGGAGTCTTAAAAAGACTTATTGGTTTGTATATACCATGAGTTGCAATTGTTAAAAAACCCTGTGTAAGCTGAAGTGCGTTAGTAGATAAACTCTGTCCAAAAGCAGTAGAAATGAGATCGGCTTCACTCCACTCACGAGGACGACGTAAAATACCTTTATTTTCAATAATGTTAAGTCCAGTAGGCTGTCCAAACCCTAATTTAGTAAGATAATAGTAAAACTTTTGTGAACCAAGCTCTAAAGAAATCTTTCCACAACCAATATTACTAGAGTGACTTAAAATTTTTGTTACAGAAAGTTCTTTTTGTGGTGTACCATCATCACGAATGACAACATTTTTAATTTTCCAAACTCCACCTTCACAATTAAATAATGTATCTTTTGTAACAATACCTTCTTGAAGAGCTGCAGCAATCAAAAAAGGTTTAAATGTTGACCCAGGTTCAAATGCATCTAAAGCTAACCGATTTCTATACTCACTAGGTTTATATTGACGATATGCATTAGGATTAAAAAAAGGATATTGTGACCAAGCTAATATCTCGCTTGATTTAACATCTACAATAAGAACCCCACCCCATTTTGCCCCAACCTCGCTGACAGCCTGTGCTATAGCATCTTCAGCAATAGACTGTATTTGTAAATCTATTGTAAGCTGTAACTCTCTAGTACTATTGTGTAATTCTTCTCCATTATTGATATAAAACCTTCTTCCTGAAGCATCTCTCATCACAAGCTGCTTTGTTGAAAAACTACTGAGATAATCATTAAATGAATGCTCAAGACCTTCAAGGCCATTTCCATCAACTCCAACAAAGCCAAGGAGCTGGCCAGCAACATGTTTATATGGATAAACTCTTTCATATTCTTTTAATAACATAACTCCAGGAATCTTCATTTGATTAATAGCTATAGCTGTAGCATCATCAATATGGCGAGAAATCCATACAAACCGATTTTGCTTTTGGAGTAATTTTCTTATGGTTTCTTCTGATAAGTGAAGACAGTTTGAAAGCTTTATTGCAGTACTTTCTATGTCTTTTATGGAAAAAGGATCTGCATAAACAGAATAACATTGTATGCTTTTTGCTAGAATTCTTCCATTCCTATCTACAATATTTCCTCTTGGAGTAGATACTGTTTCTAAGGCAATATGTTGACGTCTGGCCTTTTCTGAAAAAAAAGTACCTTTCCATAGTTGGATGTAAGCTGATCGACACCATAATCCACACCAAACAATACAAAAAAGAATAGCTACAATTTGAAACCTAAAAGCATTCCACTTATCTATCCTAAAAGAAAAATATTTTCCTCTTACTTTTTTCCTAGAAGTAGTCCAAGTAAACTTATGATATTTATTTTGTCGATGTGATAATCCTAAATAACTCATAATCTTTACCTGACTCTATAAATTTAGCTATACTAAAACTAGTAAAACAATAAAATATACAATTTGAGATCCATACAGCCTATCTATAATTACTTCTCAAATACTTCTATAACTTTCTATAATAACCATTTTTATATAATTACTGTATAGTTAGTCTTCTGATTTGTTTGGAATCTGCCTCATGCATTCCAACACTCTCTGCTCTTTGTTTAAGCTCAAATGGAGCAAGCAAACGTTCTCTTTCTACTTCTAGTTTACTTTTAAAAACTACACGACTATTCAGCTCATTTTGTAGTTGTTTTATAGTGTAAGCTAAGTCTGTATGCTCAATGCTTATCCATACAAGACCTAACCCCATCCCTATACTTAATAAAATAGAAAACGTTAACCATAAAACCCAACTAAGAGAAAATGGTCGAGAAGTTAGTTTATTATTTTTTGAAATTAAATTTCTTTGGTTTCTTTGCATTATAATAAATCTTTGATTGAAAAATTATTTAACTCTTCAAAGCAACACTTTTTCTGCTACACGTAACTTTGCACTTCTAGAACGAATATTTTCTGATATTTCTTTTTCTGAAGGACGAATAGGCTTCTTTGTAATAAGTATGGCTTCAGGTTTATGAAAGCATTTGCAAACCGGGACATATGGTGGACAGATACAACTTCTTGTCCATGACTTCATATACTGTTTTACAATTCTATCTTCTAATGAGTGGAAAGAAATCACAGCAACTCTTCCACCTGGTGCTATCCAACCCATAATCATATTTAAAAATTTTTCTAACTCATTAAGCTCACTATTTACCACTATACGAAAAGCTTGAAACGTTTTTGTTGCTGGATGATGACGAGACTTAGCACGCCATGCTGCTGGGTAAGCTTGTTCTATAAGATCGGCTAACTCCTTTGTGGTTGTAATAGGCTTAGTCCTTCGTTTTTGTACAATGGCTTTAGCAATTCTATTTGCTTGTGGTTCTTCACCATATCGAGAAATAATATCTTTTAAGTATTCTTGTCGACTTTTATTAACTATCTCAAACAGTGAGTTATTATTAGCATCTTGATCCATTCTCATATCCAATGGACCATCATATAAAAAACTAAACCCTCTTTCTGCATTGTCTAATTGCAAAGAAGAAACACCTATATCAATGAGAGCTCCATCTAATAATTTCCAACCAAGAGCCTTTAATATTAGAGGAAAAGAACTATACTTAGTATGAACTAAATGCACCCTTTTCTTAAAAGGCTTTAACGTCATTTCTGCAATGGCGAGTGCTTTTTTGTCTTGATCTAATCCACAAAGTTCAGCGCCATCTCCTGCAGACTGTAAAATAGCAAATGAATGCCCCCCTAAACCAACTGTTCCATCTAAATATCTTCCTTTTGCATGAGGCTTAAGCATTGCTATTGTTTCTTCAAGCATAACTGGCTGATGCATAGTCTACCTTTTATTCAGAAAAAATATTAATAATACAATTAAAGGCTGTCGATATACATCTTGTTATTTGTTATAAAGGAAAATCAATTCCACTTTCTACAAGTTCATCAGCCACATCATCAAAATCTTGCTCAAGAACTGCTTTAAATCTGTTTTGATCCCATATTTCAAAATGCTCACCCTGGCCTAATACAACAATTTCATGATCCAACTTTGCATATTCTATATGTGCTCGAGAAATTCTTACACGACCTTGAAGATCAAGTGATTGCTTTTCTGCTCCACCAAGAAAAAGTCGACGAAAATCACGTAGTTTTTTTGAACTGTTTCTTAACTTAGAAAACTTTTCTTCTATTTCTTTCCATTGAGGCTCAGGGTAACCTACAATACAATTATCATAAGTAGTCAGTACAAAAGAACCCTCACTAGAATACTCTTCTAGAGTTTCACGATATCCTGGAGGAAGAATAACCCTCCCCTTAGAATCAATATTTCTATATGACTGACCTCGAAACTGCATGATCTACCTTTGATCTTATTGAAAAAGACAGAATCTATATCAAATAGAAAAAATACTTTTAACCACCTATCTCCACTTATCTCCATTTATTTCCACTTTTGTTTTATTTTATATATTCTGTCAAGAGGTCACTATCTGAAATTTATATAAAGTATATTTAAAATATCTTGACACATAATGATGCTACGATAACAATATAAAAATTATGAAAACTAAAATAATTGCTACTATTGGTCCTGCTTCTAATTCAAAGGAAACTCTCTCTCAACTTATTCAAGCTGGAGTGAGTATTTTTCGCCTTAACTTCTCACACGGAGATAGTTCTGCCTTTATAGAACTTATTTCAACAATTAGAGAGTTAGAACATATTCATCAAATACCAATTACAATTATGCAAGACTTATCAGGACCTAAAATACGTATAGGTGCACTCCCTGGTGATGTTGCATTAAACGTATCTAAAGGTGATGTGTTATGTCTTGGTCCAGAAGATAAAAGAACAAATGATTATCCCTATATTCCCTTTGATCATAAAGCAATCCTAAGCGACCTAGTTGTTAATGATATACTCATACTTGCGGATGGAACACTTCAATTTCAAGTTAAAGAACAAAATTCCAATGGAACATTCCTTCTTATTGCACAAGAAGATGGTATTATTACTTCACGAAAAGGTTTAGCTCTTCCAGGAAAGTCAATAAAAGTTCCAGCAATTACAGAAAAAGACCAAAAAGATCTTTCTGATGGTCTTAAGCTTGGAGTAGATGCTGTTGCCATTTCATTTGTTCAATCTGCTGAAGATATTATTGAAGCAAAACGTATTATTAAAGCCAATGGATATGATATACCTGTAATAGCAAAACTTGAACGTCGTAATGCTATTGAACATCTTGAAGAAATTCTTAAAGAAGTCGATATTATCATGGTTGCTCGAGGGGATTTAGGTATTGAATGTCCTTTACCAGAACTCCCAGCAATTCAAAAACGTATTATCCGTGCTTGCAATAAAGCATCAAAACCTGTTATTGTAGCTACCCAAATGCTTCTTTCCATGGTATCAAACCCTACACCAACAAGGGCAGAAATAACCGATGTTGCAAATGCTGTTCTTGATGGTGCTGATTGTGTTATGCTTTCTGAAGAAACAGCTATGGGTAATCATCCAGTAGAAACAGTAGGCTTTATGAGAGATATTACGACAAAAGCAGAAGAGCTTATGATAGAAACACGTCATCTAAAAGAACCTGAAGCAGAAAAAAGTGCAGAAGAATTTTTAGCATATGCCGCATGTCTTCTTGCTGAAAAATCGTTAGCAAAAGCTATTGTTACACATACAATGACAGGAACAGCAGCTAGACATGTATCTACATGTAGACCATCTCAGCCTATTTATGCCCTTACACCATCAAGAACTTCACTTAAAGGACTTAATTTTTCTTGGGGTGTACTCCCCCAATATCTATCGGCATCTTCTGAGGGAGATCTCCTTAGGACTGAAAATTTTATCATGCAAAACCCTACCTTTGCCATAGGAGAAGATATTATTATTACAGCTGGACAATCTGCTCCACATACAGTTCAACCAAGAGGTACAAACTTTATAAAAATTTTCAGGAAATAACCTATGGTAAGCAGTAGACAGTCTAAAGCAACTGTCCCAGAAAATATTGCTGAAGAGTATTATCAAATATCTCATGAAATTCTTTCTAGTTTTCCTAAATATCGTCCACCAGTAGATCTCTTCCAGTTTCGTGAAGATATCCTAAAACTCTATCCATACAGTCGTAAAGGATGTCGTCTAACAAATGAACAAATAGAAGAAATTCAAATACTTTGTAATGAAGGACGACTTTTTGTTTCTCGTACAGATCACCCTATTTACTCTGAACATATTGTAAAACAGGTTGATCTTGTCTTACTAGACTCAAATCTTAAGGAAGCAGAGGCAGCTGATATCTTTATAAGAGCATTAGATATGCGACTATTAGACTTTATTGGGCAGCCAGTATTACCTGTTTTTGAAAAACTCTATAACGATTTAATGGTATTTACTGAATTCCTTTGGCAAGATAAACACAGAATTAAACTCTTTATGCGTCGGCTTTATACAGAACATACTCTTTCTCACCACTCTCTTAATACATTATTTATAGGTCTGTGGCTTCTACAGACTACACATGAAGATAAACTCATACGAAGAGAATGGGATCGATCAGCATTGGGACTTATTTTACATGACATAGGAATGAGTAAAATACCTTCTTTTATTCTTGAAAAAGCTACACCCCTTAAAAGTGAAGAAAAAGAAAAAATTTTACTACATACACTTGCTGGTGTAAAAATTCTCCAAAAGTTGAATCTTGGATTTAATGAAATAACTCAAGCAGTTATGGAACATCAAGAACGTCTTGATGGATCAGGATATCCAAACAAACTTAAAGAAACACATTTAAGTAAATTTGGTAAACTTTGTGCTGTGGCAGACTCTTTTGCAGCAATGATAAGTAATCGACCATATGCACAAGCAATACCACCTAAAGCAGCTGCACAACTACTTGCCAATGATAAAGAACGTTATGATAGTACATTTACTGTACCTTTATTAAATGCATATCTCACAGGAGCACTAGAAAGCAAACTTAGACAAGAGCATTCTAATAACGCATAATATTTCTAATTATTACCTTGTGGCATTTTATTGTGTAAAACGAGAAAGATCTCTTGAAACTTCATATGTTCGTAGCTCTGATGCAGCCATTCGCCCAAATACACTTTCTGGCTCACGACGAACAATTTCATCTAATAATTGTTTCCACTTACTCAAATCTCCCATCTTTCTATAAAGTCGTGCTTTACGAAATAATAGTCCTGCATAATCAGGAGAAGTTTCTGGAACAAATGCTGCATATTGATCTGCCCATTCTAAAGATTCAACAAAACGGTTGGCAACTTCAGTAACATCCATAAGTGCTGCAAGAGATTCACGTACACGTTCAGGATCTGCTTTATCTGAGCGCTCTTCCTGTAATGTAACAAATAGTTTTAATGTATTTAGGTTTAACTTATATGCTGCATTCAAATCTCTACGTCGCTCAGCATCCCTTGCCATAAAATAATTTGCATAAGCTTTTTGGTATAAAGGAATATCTTCACGTTGATATAGCCTCTCCCAAAGAGGTAAGGCTTTATTCCCTAACCCAAGATTTTCTGAAGCAATAGCTAGTGCATAATCTAATTGAGCACGTGCAGATACAGGAAACTTCCAACTAGAAACTTTTTCACCAAGTTTCAAAATGTTAGTCCAGTCTTCTTTTCTTAAATAATGAGCAAGATAAAGGTTATAAACATAATCACCATAATTTGGATCTTGTGGTGACTCTAAAAACTGATTAAGTAGATCCATACCCTTCTCTTCATCACCTCTATTTAAATATGCCCTGGCTAAAGCTACACGTAACTCGTCAGTCATATCTTTATACGCTATCTGCAAATAAGGATATTTTTCCCATAAGGAAAGAATCCGTTCATAATTCTCTTCTTGTAGTGCTAATGCAAAAGACTGGTCAAAACCTCGTGCAATAATTTCCTCTGCTCTTGGAGCATAGGGAGATTCAGGATATTTATCCAAAAACTGTTGAGCCATTGTCATAGCTGTAGGAATGTCTCTATGCCAAAGTTTCCATGCAGCTAAACGGATTGCTGCTTGTTGTGCTTCTGGGCTATTAGGATATTCATCAAGAATCTTCTTATAGTAAATTTCAGGGATAGTAGAACTAGGATTTTCAAAAATAGTAACTAATTCTTGTATTGTTGGATTTTCTTTAATTACTTGCTCTTCGCCCAGAGCAAGTAAGGCCTTTGGCGCTGAGTCAGATTTAGGAAACTTCTTTAATAACTCTTCAAAAACGTCTTTACCACCCTGCATTAATCCCTTTTTAAAATAACTGGTACCAATTTTAAACAATGTATCATGGCTATCTTTTGCTTCTGGAACTAAATTATAGTATGTCCAATAAGCTTTAAGAGCATCATCTAAACGATTTTCTCTAGAATAAAGATCTCCAACCATTTTTAAATAATTTGGATCTTCAAGATATAATCGAGGCCATCGTCTATCTACAAAATCTACAAGAATAAGAGCTCGGCTATAATGTCCTTGTTTAAAAAGAGCTTCAGCCATAAAGCGTGATGCATCTTGAACTGCTTTACTTTCTGGATAATTATCTAAAATAAGTTGGAAAGTTTTTACAGCATCTGCATACTCTCCCTTTGAAAATTGATCTTTTCCTAATGCTAAATAGGCTTCTGGTATAAATTCACTCTGAGGAAATTTTCTTCGTAATGCTCCAAAATAACCAGCAGCTTCATCTTGATTTCCTATTCTAAGATTAACCATTCCAAGACGCATAAGGGCTTCAGCTACTCTTGGAGATCTTAGATTAAAATTCATAGCTTTATTAGTACTGGTTATGATAGGTTCATACCCTTCAATCCACCTATCTTTATAAATTTTTTCATTAAGTTCACTAAATAGATATAATACCTCTTCATGCTGTTCTTGGACTAGTGCATGGCCTTTTAAAGTAGCTAGTAAATCTTTAGCTTTTTGCACTTGTCCTGCTCTCATATTTTTTTTTGCTTCTTCAATAATAGCGGTTGTATCAGGTGGTTTCCCAACAGGGTTACCTTTTTCATCAACATATACAACCACTGGCTCTGAAACTGGTTTCTCTTCATTAGTTTTTGATAAAGGTTGAAGACTATCGCGAGTTTCAGGCTGCTGCATAAGCTTATTTTTATTTAGTACCTCTTCTAACTTATCCAATGTACTTAAAGCTTTTTCTTTAGGCCAAGCATCTGGTCCTTTGAAATTTAATTTTGAATGAATGCTATTTACAGTCTCTTCTATTGGTGCTTCAACAATAGGTGTTTCAGTAAGCTTTGATTGTACAGTACCCTCTGTGCTAGAAGAAGAATTTTCTAGTATATTAACTTTTTGATTGTTATTATTCTGGCTTTTTTCTAATTTCTCCTCTGTATTATCTTCCTGAGCTGGACTTTTTGCCTTTTTTGACCAACTATACTCATCTGATGCTAATTGTGATTTTTCTACTTTAGCTGTAAGCATAGTAAGTTCATCAACAGAAGGAGGAGGAACTGTTGGGACAGTTTCAATTTTTTCTTCTTTACTTATAGCCTCCTGATTTTCCTTTTTACTTACTTGCTGCTTATCTTTTGTATCTACTGGTAAAGTCCCTTTTACGTCCTGAGATTTTTTTACGTTATCCTTAGAAGTATCAGCTTTAATAGATTGCTTCTTTTCAGCTTTACCCTCCGAAGTTATCGATTCAGCAGGTGCTTTTGCTACTTGTTTTTGCTCTTGACTTAATGACGTCTTTTCCTGATCTTTATTCAACCGTTGTCCATTATTGGATACTTTTATCTGTTTAGAAATATTTTTAGGAACTTCAGGTAATGCTGATGATGCTCTAGAAGGAGCAGATGCAGGAGCTGGTACACCAAGGTTACGCCAACGATTTCCTAGAGGATCTGAAAAAACATCAATAATTAACTGATTAGGATTTGTAGAGGTTGTAATATAGCCAAATGCTGCATCTCTTAAATTTATATGGAGCTTTGAGCCATCTAACGATAAATCTGATACTAAACTTTCTGGGGAAGGAGAAGCTCCAATACGTGAAAGATCTTTTGCAGGTGTTGAAAGAGGAATTTCTAATTGGGTTGTACTAATACGAGAAGCTTTTTTACCTTGATTAGGTGTATCATATGAAATTATTATTCTTTCTCTCCCTGGGAGCATAGACCATTTCCATGAAACTGCCTCTACATATTCCACAGTAAATAAGATCATTCCTCCAGTAATCAAAAAAAATTGGAACAACCATGAGTAAATAAAAAACTTCACAAAACCATACCTGGTAAAAAAGTATCGTTATATTAAATTATAACACATTTATTGATTCACACTTCTCCATCAAGTCGACGTTTTTTCAACTTTTCAATAAGTGTTGTCCGCTTTATACCCAAAATTTCTGCTGCTTGATTTTTTACTCCATCAGATAATAATAAGGCTTCTCCCAATAGTCGATCTTCAATTTGTTCTAAAAACTCTTTTAATCCCACTCCTCTAGTACGCATATCTTCTAGCCTAGGCCAAATAAATTCTTGTGGAGAAATAGAGGTAGGAATGGACTCAACACTTTTTGGAAGTTCTATATTAGTTAAATCTTCTAATGTACCAACTGAATCAATGATCTTTCTGGGAAGATCATGAAGTCGAACAATGTTTCCATCTACTAAGATACTTAATCGTTCTATAACATTTTCAAGCTCTCGAACATTACCAGGCCAATGATAAGCTAAAAAAACTTTAGATACTTCTGGATCAATTTTTAAAATAGGACGTTGTTTTCTAGCACAAAAACGAGTAAGAAAACTTTCTGTGAGTAATAAAATATCACGTCCTCTTTCCCTTAGTGGTGGTAGGTGAAGTGGTATCACATTTAGACGATAATATAAATCCTCACGAAACCGTCCTTGCTCTACTTCTTGTTCAAGATTCCTATTTGTTGCAGCAACAATTCGTACGTCTACTTTACGTGGTCCTGTACCTCCAACACGTTCGATCTCTTTTTCCTGTAAAACACGAAGAATTTTTACTTGCAAACTAAGATCCATTTCTCCTATTTCATCAAGAAAAACAGTTCCTCCATCTGCAACTTCAAATCTTCCTGCTCTTGAACGAACAGCATGTGTAAATGCCCCCTTCTCATGGCCAAAAAGCTCTGATTCTAATAACTCTTTAGGAATTGCGCCACAATTAATAGGAACAAATGGTTTTGTTACCCGTAAACTTTGAGCATGTAGTGCACGAACAAGAAGCTCTTTACCTGTTCCAGACTCTCCAGTTACAAGTACAGTGCTATCAGTAGGTGCAACTTTATGCAGGACATGAAAGACCTCTTTTAAAGTGGTACTCTCTCCAATAATTCCGTTGCTTACAATCTCCATCTTTCCCCCTACTGATACTTTCCCCTATTTACTGTTTGCCATATCCAGTGAAGGTGTCAAGAGTCTGACAGAGAAGAATTTACAAAAATTTACTTTAAATATAACAAGTTACATCAAAAAAAGTATTTGAATTATTTTATTTGTCTCTTATTAATTTTTTAGTTTAATCTCAAGCCCTTCTTATATAACTAACAAATAAACTCATGTTCAATATAAGCAAAAGCATTATGTGCATGGATAGACTCAAAGCTTTCAACTTCGACACGAAAACCAAGAACATCTGTTACTGTAATTAACTTGCTTGATATATTTCTGACGACATCCTCAACAAACTTAGGGTGAGCAAATGCATCTTCAGTAACATATTTTTCATCTGCTCTTTTCAGTAAAGAATATAAAGGCGAAGAAGCTGATGACTCTGCTAATACAATAAAGTCTTCAATAAATCTAAACTGTTCTAATCTTAATTGAATATATATCTCTGAACGTTGACTATGCGCACCCTCGTGGCTAATAGCTTTAGAGCAAGGACAAACTGTCATAACAGGAACAGTTAACTCAAGTATAAATTCTATATTATAGTTAATAGATTTTGCTGAAAGTTTACAGTCATAAGAAAATAAACTTAACATATTTGTACTTGGAGCTCTTTTATGCAAAAAGTAAGGGAAAAAAAATGCAATATAAGCATGCTGTGACTGTAATTTTTTTTGTGTTTGTTTGACAAGCCTCTCTAATGACTCACAACATAGTGGTTCATTCCAATCCTGTAATACTTCAACAAAACGACTCATATGAGTCCCACGTGATGATACTGATAGATCAACTCCCATATCCACTATAGCAACAGTATGTTGCATTCCAATATCACGCGTTTGAATCTGAATAGGAAACTTAAGACCTTTTACCCCAACACGATCAATAGGAAATGCAATCTGTGCAGGAGTACTTTGAATATCTTTCATAAGCTACAATAATCCTAAAAATATTAAAAAACATCTTCTTCAACTGGAAGAAAAGAAAAGGCCCCTAACTTAACCCCTCTAATAGAGCAAAGCATATCTGCAAGTTGTTGAATTTTACCTCCATTACCTTTGATTATTAATACCTCCAAACAATTATAACGATCTAAATGAATATGTAATGTAGCAATAATAGAATCGTACATTTCATGCTGTCTCTCTATCAACTTTCGAGATAGCTCACGTGTATGATGATCATATACTAACGAAAGGACACCTGCTGCATTACTATCCTTAGATTGTAGTATATCCTTTGCTAATGCCTGTCGAATCATATCTCGTAATGCTTCTGAACGACTAGGGTAACCTTGCCGATCACAAAGCTTATCAAATTTATTAAGTAAATCTTCGTCTAACGAAACACCAAAACGAACAGTTTCTCCCATATCTTTTCCTTGTATTTAACCAAAAAAATCCATATTCATCTAACTAAGTAAAAATGAGGAAACTAACCACGAGAAATTTCCCACATACGAGTATAAATTCGTTTAAATTTAGGCAAAGGACGACAATGAGGAATTTCGCTTTCAAACATACATTTACAATTCCATCCTCTTTTTTCTAGTTTATTAAGAACTACATCATATGCAGGTCGTTTAGGTTCTGAAATCCAAATTATGCCGTCTTCTTTAAGCATGTTATCAAAAAAACAAATAATGGGCTCAGCATCATTTGTATCATAAATAATATCACTACACCAAATATATGGAATAGAATTTTTAACTATCGCAGGTTTATCCCAATCCATATTTATCCAATATGGCTGTGATATATTATTAGAAGCTGCATTATACTTTGCATATGTCAGTGCTTCAAATACATACTCTACCCCTATAACCTTTGCCCCTAACCATTGACCAATTACCGCTGAAAAACCCAAACCACAACCAAGATCTATACATAGTTCACCTGCAATATCTTCCTTATGATGAAATAACCACTCTATCAAAAAATAATTTGAAGGCCAAAAATTAAGCCAATAGGGAGGATTTTTATATTCACCTACTTTAAAGTATTCTAAAACAAATTCTTTCCAACGAACTTTAAAATCCTCAGGTCGATGAAGAGTCCATGTTTGTTCTAATGCCATAACTTGTTCCATAGTTACTCCCTGTTTCTCTACATACTACGATAAGTTAACGGTATATAAAACTAATGGCAGCTTTATATATAACTACTAAATAAAGTATATGGCCAGCTACAGATTTTCAAATATAATAAGAGAAACAACTGGTCAACAAACTATATTTTTACTTGCTAAACCAAAAGATATCTATTGATCATATCTATAGCCTAGATTAGTGTCTCAAGCCATATGTTATAAAAAGTATATATTAATGGTTCTTAATAGTTATATAGTAAGTAATAATTGATAGATATATTATTTATAATATAAGGATAATATAACTTATGGTTGCAGAAATTGTCTGTATTTCTCTTGGGGCTCCTATTGGTTTTTTAATACGAAATCATCCTCGATTAATAAAAACAGTAGATTACAGTCTAATTTGGTCAGTAAGGATCTTACTTTTTTTATTAGGACTTTCTTTAGGATCAAATACTACTATTATTCAACAACTTGATACATTAGGGATTCAAGCAATAATTATTACTTTTTTTTGTATTGCTGGAAGCCTCATTGCAGCAAAATTATTATCTCGATTTGTCCATATAATTCCAGAAAATATTCAGGAACACTTAAAGGAACACTTAAAATGAGAGAATCCTTTATTGTTCTAGCTTGTTTTTTACTAGGTATTATTATTGGTCATATTGAGTTAGTCCCAAAAGAGCTTATATATGAAGGCTTAGCCACCTGTATTGTCTACTTTATGCTTTTTACTGTTGGCATGACTATAGGAATTAACTCTCAAGCCTGGCAAGTTATCCGATCATTAAAAGGAAAAATACTTTTAGTTCCATTAGGAATTCTTATAGGAACATTACTTGGAGCCGTAATTTCATGGCTTATTCTTCAAAATATATTCCTTAGAGACGTAATAGCTGTCGCATCTGGCCTTGGCTACTATAGTCTCTCTAGTATGCTTGTAACTCAATTTACTACACCTGACCTTGGTGCATTAACCCTTCTTGTAAATATAGCAAGAGAAATTATAGCAATGACCTTTGCTCCTCTATTTGTACGTTTGGTTGGCGGACTTGGTCCTCTTTCTGTAGCAGCAGCATCAAGTGAACTATGTATACCTATAATTGCTCGTACCTCTGGAGAACTGAACACTATTTTAGCTATATTTTCAGGTGCTGTTCTTACAATATGTGTACCAATTATCATTACACTACTTTATAAATAAATACTATCTAGTTATTCTTCTAACTAGAGAACTAACACTAATATAGGCTATAAGGAATAAAAAATAAATTATAGAGTTTATTAGTTATAACTTCTAGCTAGTCACAACCATATATATATATATTAACCTCCTAATTCTTATTATTTAGTAGTAGTAAATACTTTAAATAGATATCTTACTAGTATAATTGGCATTTTATATTGCATATTAAAAATACTCTTGTTAGATTCATCTTATTCCACATGTTGTCTTTTATCTCCATCATATAACTATACTATTTCAGGGGAAAGGTTGAATGATGAAGGCTTTATCATTTTACAAAAATCAACACTGGGATGTAATTGTTATTGGGGGAGGAGCTACAGGCGTAGGTACACTTCGAGATCTCTCAATGCGTGGACTTAAAACTCTATTACTTGAACAACAAGATCTTGCTTATGGAACCACTTCACGTTTCCATGGGTTACTCCATAGTGGAGCACGATATGTAATGAAAGATCAAGGTGTTGCTACTGACTGTGCAAAAGAAAATATAATATTATCTAAAATATGTAAGCCTTGTATAGAAAATATCGGTGGTCTTTTTATCAGAACTAATGAAGATGATCCTGAATTTGAAAAAAACTGGGTTACAGCTTGTAACAATTGTAAAATCAAAACCACACCTATTTCCATTACTGATGCACTAAAAGAAGCACCTACTCTCTCAAAACATATTCTGTCTGCTTATAAAGTTCCTGATGCAAGTATAGATGGATTTAAGTTAGTATGGCATAATGTAATCTCAGCCCAAAAATATGGAGGAGAATTTCGTACTTATACTAAAGTTACTTCAATTACAAACAGTAATGGTGTTGTTACAGGTGTTACTATAGAAGACTTTTGGACAAAAGAAATAACACATCTTACTTGTAACTTTGTTATCAATGCTGCAGGGAGCTGGTGTGGTGATGTCGCTGCAAAAGCAGGAATTGAACTTCACTTAACTCCAAATAAAGGTGCACTTATTGTCTTTAATCATCGACTTTCTAAAAAAATTATCAATAGGCTTCATCCACCTTCTGATGGTGATATTTTTGTACCTCATGAATCTACAACAATTCTTGGAACAACATCTAAAAACACCAATAGACCAGATGATATAATCCCTGAGCAGTCTGATATCCTAGAATTATTAAATATAGGCAGTGTATTATTCCCTAAAATTCATCAATACAGAATATTACGATCTTTTGCAGGGACACGGCCATTATATAGTATGTATAAATCACCTAAAGAACTCTATGCCTCAAGAAGTTTTCGTATAATCGATCATAAAAATGAAGGGCTATCTGGCATGGCAAGCATATGTGGTGGTAAAGTTACAACATATCGCTTAATGGCTGAACAAATCTCTAATGTAGTATGCAACTACTTCAACAATAATGTTCCATGTAATACAGCAAAAGAACCACTTATAACAGAAGTAGATCCTACATTACATAAAAAAATAAAATATTTTCCTATACAAGGTTTTGAACCAGCACTCTCCCGCTTAGGTAACTCTATAAATGAAGTCTCTACTGCTATAAAAAATAATCTACTAAAAAAAGATCTAATATGTGAATGTGAAATGGTTACTTTTGCTGAGGTTGAATACATTGCTAGCCAGCCCTCATCTTATCTACTAGGAGATATCTCTCGCAGAACACGAATGGGGATGGGAACATGTCAAGGAACTTTTTGTGCTCTACGTGCTATAGGAAACTTTCTACAATTTAACTTACTCTCTAGCAAAGAACCAATCACTGATTTACTACAAACTTTCCAACAAAAAAAATGGGTTGGCATTTATCCATCTTTATGGGGAGAGTCCTTACGTGAAGTTGAACTATTTAGACAAATCTATAGTGCTACTCTAAATATTGAGCAGGAAAATCATGAATAGAAAAGTCGATCTTATTGTAGTAGGTGGTGGACTTTCTGGTATGACTGCTGCTGCTTTTGCTGCACGGAAAGGCAAAAAATGTATTCTTATCACAAAAGGAAATGGAACTATCACAATAGGTAGTGGAACAATTGATGTTCTTGGATACCTTCCTAATGGTAAGCCAGTCAGTAATCCTTTTGAAGCAGTTACATTCCTACCTAAAAGACATCCATATCAACTAATAGGAGAATTGACTGTAAGAAATGCATTAAAAAATTTTAGTGAGTTAGTGGGAGAAGAAAATGTTATATATAAAACAAGGAGTCAAAAAAATACTTATGTAGTCACAGCTGCTGGCACAATAAAGCCAACATGGATGGTTACAGAATCTATGGATATGTCAATCATACCTGATATAAAAAATATTTGTATACTGGGAATAGAAGGAATGAAAGACTTTTACCCTGAGTTGATCATCAAAGGGTTATCCTCTAAAAAATATTTTGCTAACAAAACATTTACACAAGCAAAACTTCATTTTCCAGAATCAGAGAGAAATATATCTACTTTCAATGTTGCACAATATTTAGAAACAGAAAATGGATTAAAATGGCTTGTTCAAGGAATAAAGCAACAAGGAAATCAGTCAGACCTTATAATTCTTCCTCCTATTCTTGGAACAACTTTCTTACCACATTTACTTCATAAACTTGAACAAAAAAGTAACTGTCTTATTCGAGAATGTGATGTTTTACCTCCTACCATTACAGGTTATCGACTAAACATACTATTGCGTTATATACTTAAAAAATATCATGTAACAATTATTGATAATGCTGCTGTTACAAGTGCAGAAGTAAAGGATAACCACTGTATTTCTGTAATAACAACTCAAAATAGCAACATTCGTAAATATGAAGCAACTCACTTTATTATTGCTACAGGAGGGATAATAAGTAATGGTATTCTTACAAAGCATAATCGTGCTTGGGAACCTATCTTTAACATTGATCTTCCAGCTAATCCCTCATCACCAGACTGGGCAAATAAAGAACTTTATCCTAAAATAAAAAAATCACATTTATTTAGTATGATTGGACCAACTGTTGATTCCTTCCTTCGTCCAACTGACTCTGATGGAAATCCTATTTGTGATAATGTCTTTTTTATTGGAAATACACTTAATGGATATGACTCTGCCTATGAAAAGTCTGGGAATGGTGTAGCAATATCTACAGCATACTTTGCTTCTCTAAATGTATAAAGGTAAATGTTATGAATCCTCTTGAATCTATTGATAGTTGTATAACTTGCTCTATATGTACTATCAATTGTCCTGTAATAGCAGCTACAAAAAAATTTAAAGGTCCAAAACTCACAGGACCATCAGCTGAACGATTTAGACTCAAACAACAAAAAGAGATAGAAGGACTATCTTATTGTTCTAATTGTAAATGTTGTGATATAAGCTGCCCTTCAAATGTAAAAATCTCTTCTCTAAATATGTTAGCTCGTGCCGAATATTACAGAACAAGACGTCCTCCCTTTAGAGACTGGCTTCTTGCGCATGCTCCGTTTTTAGCAAAACTTATAAAGTGGATACCTTATCAATTACAACTTATTGGAATGAAAAGTCCTATTACTCGTTGGTTACTTGATAAAATTGGAATTGATCGACGTGCCTCTATCCCTTTTTTCGCACCTACATATTTCCCAAAATTATATAGCAAATATAAAAAAAAACAGAAGGGTCATTATACAAAAAAAGTTGTATTTTTCCCTGGCTGTTATATTAATTACTATGAACCACAAACTGGTATGGACTTTGTTGCTATAATGGAAAAAGCAAACTACGAAGTTATATTACCAAAAGTTAGATGTTGTAATCTACCACTTATTTCTAATGGCTATTATAGTGAAGGGAAAAAAGTAGCTCACCATAATAGTAAGATACTCCAACAGTATGCAGAACAAAACATACCAATTGTCACAATGTGTCCTAGTTGTGCCCTTACTCTTAAACAAGAATATGCAGAACTTTTCCCAGAGATGATAGATCAAGTTACTTCATTTTCTAGGAATATTGAAGATGCATGTGAGTTTATTATAAAACTTATAGAATCTAAAGAGTTACAAATTAATGTAACACTCCATTCGACTAAGCTTCTTTATCATACAGCTTGCCATCTAAAAGCTCAAGGAATTGGTAAACCAGGCTTTGAACTTCTTCAAAGGTTACCAGGAGCTAATATTGAAGATGCAGAAGCTGGCTGCTGTGGAATTTCTGGCAGTTATGGATTTAAAAAAGATAAATATGATATTGCTACATCTATCGGTAACAATTTATTTGATATAATTAAAAAAAGTGGTGCATTATTTACACTTTCAGAGTGTGGAACATGTAGACTACAAATGTACCATCATACAGGAGTAGAAGCTCTTCATCCACTAACCTTATTACATAGAATTCTCAAACAAACTCCACAATAAAGGTCATAAAAATAGCAAGGATACGTATCTAACAATGACTGCTAATATAAATGCTAATAGTGTATTAAAAATCATACTAAATATAGGCCATCCCCATGAACCTGTTTCTTGACGAATAGTTACAAGCGTCACAAGACATGGTGCATATAATAATACAAAAACAAGTAAGGCTAAAGCCGAAGCCAATGTCCAACTTTTATCTTGATGTAGTTGTTCTGCAAGCGGTTTTGCATCTTGAGGATCTACATCTCCTAATGAGTATGCTGTACCTAATGTAGCAATAATAATTTCTTTAGCTACAAAGCCACCTAGCAAAGCAATATCCATCTGCCAATTAAATCCTGCAATTTCTGTTATAGGTTCAAGAAACAAACCAACTCTTCCTGCTAGAGAATTACGTAACGATTCTTCTCCAACCTGCTTTTTTACATCTTGGAGTGAGTCTTGAAGGCTAGATATATCACCACCTTTAGCTTGGGTAAGCTTAATTTCTGTTTGAATCACTTCCTCCTTTTTTGAATATATTGCTAACCTATCTTTTGAAAGTTCTGGATATGTCATTGCTGCCCAAAACAAAATTGATATAAGAAGAATAGTTGTTCCTGCTTTCTTCAGATAACTCCAAGTACGTTCATACGTATGAATAAACAGTCCTTTTAAAAGAGGTAATCTATAAGGCGGCAACTCCATAACAAAAGGAGTTGAAGGACCTCTAATAATTGTTGAACGAAAAAGTTTAGCTGTTAATAGTGCTATCCCCCAACCGGCAAGAGTTAACCCAAACATAATACTTGCTTCATGACCTGGGAAAAATACACCAGCAAAGAGAATAAATACTGGTAATTTTGCTCCACAACTCATAAATGGGATAACTAGTAATGTAGCTAGTTTTTCACGAGGACTACGTAATGTCCTAGCTGCGAGTACACCAGGAACTGCACATCCTCCTGCAATACCCCCCCCAATGATAAACGGAACAACTGAACATCCGTGAAGCCCAAAAAAACGAAATACTCGGTCTAACATATATGCCATCCGAGCCATATATCCAGAATCTTCAAGTACAGCAATCTGTAAAAAAATTAATAAAATTAGTGGGATAAAGCTCATAACTCCTCCCACACCATCAATAATACCAGAAATGACTAAAGATTTTAAAAGTCCTGAAGGCAGTAAAAGTCCTGCCTGTGTTCTAAGAAATGAAAAAAGAGATGCTACCCAACCCATAGGGATTGCCCCTAATGTAAATGTGAAATGATAAATAGCATAAAGTATAAAAAACATGAATACTGGACCAAAAAACTTATGTGTAAGAACAGTGTCTAGCTTATCTGACAATTTAATTCTATAACGCACAGGATCCTGCTGTGTAAGAACTCCTTCTCTCAGAACAGCAGAAATATATCCATACCTATAATCAGCTATTACAGCCTCAGGACATGTATCAAAAGTTGCATGTAAATGAGCAGTTACTTCTGCAACTTTTTCTTCAAGTTGTTTTGATAAATTAAGATTTAACTGACGAGTTTTTTCTATTAATTCCTCATCCATCTCCAAAAATTTTAGTGCAATCCAGCGTGCAGGAGTATTCTTGATTGTAAATTCTGCCTCTTGAATTTTTTCTTCCATAAACTTAATTACAGGATCAAGATCTGGACCATAAGAAATTAGTAAAGGTTTTTTTTCCACACCTCTTCGTGCATCTGCTAAGTGACATGCTTCTAGTATTAATCTTTTACAACCTTTTCCTGTTCGGGCAACTGTTGGGACAACAGGTAAACCCATCTTAGAAGAAAGCTTCTTGATGTTAATACTTAAACCATGTGACTCAACTTCGTCCATCATATTGAGGGCAAGGACAAGAGGCATACCCATTTCAAGAAGTTGTACAGTTAAATATAAATTCCTTTCTAATGCATTAGCATTTAAAACATTAATCACAACATCTGGATGTTCATTGAGAAGGACCATCCGAGCTACTTTTTCTTCTTCTGTGTATGCTGTTAAAGAGTATGTTCCAGGAAGATCAATTATACGCAAAATTTCATCAGTATCTGTATGTAAAAAGCCTTCTTTCTGTTCAACTGTAATACCTGGATAGTTTCCCACATGCTGATGAGAACCTGTAATAGTATTAAAAAGCGTTGACTTACCTGAATTGGGATTACCGGCTAAAGCAAATGTTTGTTTTTGTAAAATAACCATAATCTCACTTAACTTGGTAATATATCAAATGGAAGGGGAAAAACAACTATATAATACTAAAGGTTACTTTAACCATTTTATATACAAATTAATGGTATATTTTTACTTTAATACTTACTCATATTATTTATGAAATAGGTGATACCATCACATAGTCTGCTTCACTATTTCTAAGACTAAGAGTAAAACCTAGTAACCTTAATGCAACTGGATCTTTAAGAGGTGCCCTCCCAACAATAGTTACCTCTGTCCCTGGGACAAGACCCATATCACGGATACGTCTTCCTAGCTCTCCATCTGCTTGCACACGTACAACACGAGCATGTTGTCCTACTTTTAAATCACGCAATGAAATATAACTCTCTACCTTATCAAAGACACAGCATGCTGTTGCTTCATTTATAACTGGAAGCTCATCATGTTCTGAACAAGGAAATGGTGTCATACTATCAACAACTGCAGACATATCTCCTCCCAATTTTTACAAACTATCTATATTTATCTATAATAATTAAACTTTTTATAGACAAAAATCATCCTTTATCTAAAGGAGCCATCATAAAAAATAACTATATAATTATATTACAAAAAACATAATGGGTTAATTCAATATCATTAACTTTTACCTATGTTCCGTAACTCCAAGTTTTATGTTATTTTAGACTATGCTCTATAGAACAACAGTTATGATTTGAAGTACACCCTGTACAACTATTTTTTTTTGTGGGATTACATGATTGCTTTAACCGAAAAAGCTTAATAGTTACAAAAATAATAGTATATATAATAATTCCACCTGTAAGGACTGAATCCCAACCTATCATAATGTATTACCTCTCTAGAATAATAATATTTTGAACTTTTTGATAATGATTGTCAATAGAATTTTGTATCCCTTTATAATAAGTTACTTTATATATCTTTTATTATACGTTATCTAACCATTATATTATATATAACAAACATTATATTTCACTATTGAGTAACTCTATGCAGCAACAATACTTAGTTAAACAAACAGAATACCTTCTTCAAGTAACTGATCTCTCAGTACAGTTTAATCTGGATACCCCTATAACAATTCTCCAACATATCCAATTTTGTCTTAATAAAGGGAAAACGTTATGCCTAGTTGGAGAGTCTGGGTGTGGGAAGACTATGACAGCATTAGCCTTGCTAAAACTTCTTCCTGAATATGGACGTATTATATCTGGACAAATTTTATTTAACAACAAAGAACTTACTCAGCTTTCAGAAGCAGAAATAAGGGAAAAAAGAGGTAAAGATATTGGAATGATTTTTCAAGAACCAATGACATCTCTCAACCCTGTCATCCGTGTAGGAGATCAAATAGCAGAACCACTTATTCAACATCTTCACTTCTCAAAGAAAGACGCTCTTCATAAAGCTATAGAGCTACTTAAAATTGTTGGTATTTCATCTCCGGAAAAACGTATTTTGGACTATCCACATCAATTATCAGGAGGCATACGACAGCGTATAATGATTGCTATGGCTCTTAGTTGTTCACCCAGTCTACTTATTGCTGATGAACCAACTACAGCCTTAGATGTAACGATTCAAAGACAACTTCTTGTGCTACTTAGACAGCTTATTGAAAAACATCAAATGAGTATGCTACTTATAACTCATAATTTAGGAGTAGTAGCTGAAATGGCAGACGAAGTATGTGTTATGTATGCAGGAGAAGTTATAGAAAACGCATCTGTATATGATTTATTCAAAAAGCCTGCACACCCATATACACAAGCTTTAATGAATGCTATTCCCTTATTAAAAAAGGGCAAATTACGTCTAGAATCTATACCTGGGACGGTTCCAGCTTTAGGAAAACTCCCCATAGGTTGCAACTTTAGACCTCGTTGCCCACTAGCACATGAACGTTGTATAATAAAACCTCCCTCTACATATATTGGCAATAATCATAATGTTTCTTGTTGGCTCTATAACTAATAATATTATACAACTGGACTACTTAAATACTATTGGCCAAGCTCTGTACGTAGCCATTCCTTAATCTCAGGGAGAGGTTCAAATACACCACGAATATTTCCATACTCTTTTTGAAAAAGTTTAACTAACGTATCCGGTAATGGTATACTAATAAGGTGTTCTGCCATTTCAAAATTCCTTCGAATAAGGCGTACTTGTATAGGATCACTATATGTATCAACTATAAAATAAACAGAAGAATCATGACCAGAACAACCCCCTGTATGTATGACATGCCAATTATTGTTGCCATACTCTAGATGTAAGGTTACTGCCTTTTCAGGAGATAAGTCCCAATCAATAGTCTGATTTGAAAAAGCCTTCAATGGTGATTTACTACTTAAAGCTGAATCATTACCCTGTGTCATTGTTAAACCTGTATAAAACTCATACAGAACCTCTGACATATTTCTCCCTATTTTTTAAGACAACTTATTTTTTGAATAAGTCACAATAAATAACTAAATAAATAATAAACTGGATTATAACTTATAATAAGACAACAATAAATTAGGGTTTGATAATATCACTGTCAAGTATTATTCTATTCCATATCGTTTAAGTTTATTGTGTAATGTCGCTCTTGTGATGCCAAGTCTACGTGCTGCTTCACTTTTATTCTCAGATGTTTCATGAAGCATATTTATAATAGCTCTTTTTTCAAGCTCTTCAAGTGTTAAGGTTTGCTCTTGACTTAAATGTTTAACAGTATCTTTATATTGGACTATTTCTTTATCTGATTGACTAGAAAGTACATTAGGTTGTGAAGGAGAAGTCATAACCATAGGTAATTCTCGTTCTGATATATAGTCTCCTGTAGTTAAAATAACAGCTCTCTCTATTGCATTCTCAAGCTCTCTTACATTACCTGGCCAATTATACCTTAGGAGTACATCCATACTCTGAGGCGTAAATCCTTTTATTACCTTACGGTTTGACAGCGCAAATTTTTCTAGAAAAAATGTAGCAAGTAGTGGAATATCCTCAATACGATTTCTTAGTGGTGGAACTTCTATCCCTATTACATTTAAACGATAATATAAATCTTCACGAAATCGTCCTGCTATAACTTCTTCTGGTAAATCTCTATTAGTTGCTGCAATAACTCTTACATTTACTGTTATAGGTGTATCACTTCCTACACGCTGTATCTCGCCTTGCTGTATGGCGCGTAATAATTTTGCTTGAAGCAATAAAGGTAACTCGCCAATTTCATCAAGAAAAAGTGTTCCTCCATCTGCTTGTTTAAAACGACCTTCTCTTCGTCGATCAGCACCTGTGAATGCCCCCTTTTCATGACCAAAAAGCTCTGACTCAAGAAGTGCTGGACTTAATGCTGCACAATTGACTGTGACAAAAGGTGCGTCACTACGATGGCTTGCTTGTCTTATAGCTCGAGCAACAAGCTCTTTACCTGTTCCCGATTCACCAACAATTAAAATAGTAGCTTCGGATGGTGCTACTGTGCTAACCATTTGTATTAATTCAAGCATACATGGACTACGGCCCAAAATACCTAAATTAGATTGTTCAATTTTTGTATTAACTTTGTGAAATGATTCATTATCCCGTACTATAGGATGTACCTGTAGATGTGTTAATGCCTTTTGTAATGTTTTTTTCAGTGCATCAAAGTCTAATGGTTTTGTAAGATAATCATATGCACCCATTCGAAGCGCTTGCACAGCCGTCTCTACTGAAGACCATGCAGTCATTATAATAATAGGTATGGATGGGTTATAATTTAAAATACATTCTAACATTTTTATACCATCAACTCTTGCCATTTTTAAATCAGATAAAATTGTATCATATGCATGCTCTTTTGCTTTTGTAATTGCAATATCTCCATCACTTGCTTCATCTGTTTCATACCCCCACCCCTTTAGTAATGCAGACAACATACTACGATGTACATCATCATCATCTACAATAAGAATAATAGGTTTCATCATAGTACCTCTGCCAAAACTGTCATAACTCATTAAGTTTAAGAGGAAAAACTAAACGAAAAATAGTTCCTTTCCCTAATTCTGAAGAAACTAGTATTGTTCCTTTATGAGCCTCAACTATCTTACGGACTGTTGAAAGTCCTAAACCTGTGCCCTTCAATTTTGTAGTAAAATATGGATCAAATATTCGTGGTAACACTTCTTCATTTATACCCATGCCTGTATCAATCACTTCAAGAAAAAACTGCTGTGTATTTTTGTTAACGTCAAAAATTATTTTTAATGAACCACCATCTGGCATAGCATCAAGAGCATTAAGACAAAGATTAAGAAGGACTTGACGAATACGATCTGGATCTAAAGGAACAAAAGGAAGCTCTTCATTTCTATAAAATAGAAGCTCTACAGAATGTCTTTTAGCATCAAGTTTAACTAAACGTAACGTATCTTCAATAACTTTTTGTAAATCAATATACTCTGGATAAACATCTGTAGGGACAGACAGTCCTATTAAGTCAGAAATAACTCGATTAAGACGATCGATTTCTTGCATAATAATTTTAATGAGTTCTTGATCAGAACTATCATAGGGTAATCGATCACCTAGATAGTTCACATATCCTTTTATAGAACTTAAAGGACTCCTTATCTCATGGGCTACTCCACTTGCAAGGCTTCCAATTGATGCTAACGTATCTTTTTGATAAAGATCTTTTTCTAATAGTCGTATTTTTGTAATATCTCTAAAAGATAAAAGATATTCTGGTTGACCCTTCTTAAATGTATCCAAAGAATTACCTTGAACTATTATATAATGTTCTTCTCCTGCTAAAGATAAGAAGAGCTCTGTTTCTTCTAATTTCCCTTGTTCAATAACCTGTTTAATCACATCATAAAAAATGGGTGGGAAAAGCTCATCGTGTTTTTTATTACTGAGATAAACCCAAGACCCTATAATAGGGTTACTTATATGAAAAAACTGAGCTGCAGCTGGATTCATTTGCAAAACAGCTCCAGCTGAGTCAAGTAACATAAGACCATCTTTAGACGTTAATACAACATATTCTGTCAATGCATTAATTACATTATATGTTTTTTGAATATATCCAAAGTTTCTAAAAAATATAAAACTTAATAGTAAAAGAAGACAAAAAAATAAAATAGTACAAATAGATAGTAAAGATTGTTCCTTATCAGCATCTTGTACCTCTAAAAAAAGTTCAGGATTAAATCCAATAAAAATGAAGGAGCCATCTTTAAAATTACCTTGTGTTACATTAACTGGAGAGTCACTAACTATCCCTGGGGACCTACTATATACAACAAAAGCATTATTATTGTTTAACTGTAAAAAATTCCACATTATACCATCACCTGGTATAACAGTTGCTGAAGCCATATCCACTAATGTGTTAATTTCAGAGCGGTTTAAAGGAAAGTTACTATCTGAAGAATGTGCAAAAAATATTTTTTCTTGAGTTGTAACTACAATAAAATAAACATCTTTTTGCCTTACTAACTTATCAATTACCAATTGTATTTGAAATCCCTTATTATATCCTATTGTATCATCTTTTGTTAAATGAGCTATAGAATTAATCAAAGTAGAGCCTTTATCTAAAAAAAGCTGCAGAACAATATTCTGAGACTGTTTACCTGACTTTCCTATAATAAAAGTAGCTAATAAGATAAGTAAAAAAAATATCCCTATAGTTCTCCAAGAAAGTTTAGGCTGATATTCTTTCATAGTTGTTTTTATTAACATAATGTATATTTTTTATACATAAGTTCTCTTTTGTCTAGCCTATCAAAATAATTTTTGTAAGTTTATATAAAATATATTTAATCTATAAATTAACTACCTGTTATTTATATATACTAGATTGTAAAAATTATACTTTTTAATAAGTTACGATCTAATTAATTATGTTGAAAGGTATTATCTATCTTTTTTATATCTGATTATTATATATAAAGAATAATCAAAAAATAAAAATCTTATGTTAATCTTATGTTAAAAAAAGTAAAAAATAAAACCAGATTGAATATTATAACCTAATGTAATAAAAAGAAAAAATGAAGTTATATATAATATAAAGTAACCAGATAATAATTTTTGGCAAGCTATTCACACTATAATTATATATTTTTATATATTTATTTGAAATTATAAGCTATTTTCTTCCCATCCCATGTCCTTTAAACTAACCTATCCAAAAATAAATATATACTATATATTTTAACAAAAAAATTATATATACTGCATAAAAAATATACAGCACTTTCTTTTATGTATATTTTTTATATATATCAAAACTCTCCCCTTAGTATATTTCATTTATGAATAATAAATATTATCAATATATTATACTTTTGGCACACGAGTTGCTTTAAAGTAAATATCAAACAAAAAAACACGCATAAAAGAAAAAGTTTATTAGCAATTATTTCTTAATAACTTCATAGTGGTAAAAAGAAGTATATAAGTTTTTAGGTAAGGTGTTTATTAAGGTATTAGCAAGTGTTAGTCCATTTTATAATATATATATATATAGTGAAATTATTAAAATAGAAACTTAACAAGGACTCTAATCTAATAGAAAATTAGAAAAGGATATATAAAATATAGTAATTGTATTTTATTATGACAAATGAGTCCAAAAGTCCTTGGTTTTGGATCAAGGCAGTTCAATCGGCAAAGTGCCGTTAATATATACAGGCTACACATAGACCGCTGGAATGCTTCAACACAGCAAAATAAATCTAGTGAGAGTCTATTTTGAGGAGACTAAACCTCCCTAACCACCTCATCCTCCTCCTCCTTCCTATACGACGATCCCTCCTCCTCCGGATCGTCGTATTTTTTTCTTTTAATCCCTAAAGTTTCATAACACTCTCCCGATAAACATTGTACAATGAAACTTCCACATGGGGATATTACATGATTGAAGGAATTTCATCTTCTTCTATAAGTTTCTCAGGATGCTCAGGATGTTCTGTACATAGTGACAGTCAAAAAAGCAAAAAAGAGAATACGAATACTCCAATTCAAAATAATCTTTCAAAAGAGAAAGATACTGATGCAACAGGACTTAGACTTACCCCTGAGCAAAAAAAAGAAGTTGAAGAATTAAAAAAACGTGATCAAGAAGTACGTACTCATGAACAAGCCCATATGACTGCTGGTGGAGATTTAACCAGTCCAGCAAGTTATACAACTACAAAAGGACCAGATAATAAAAGCTATGCAACAGGAGGTGAAGTACAAATAAATGTGTCTCCTGAAGAAGGAAATCCTGAAAAAACTATTGAAAAAGCACGTAAAATCCGTAGTGCTGCTTTAGCACCAGCAAATCCATCAAGTCAGGATATGCAAGTTGCTTCTCAGGCAAACCAAATGGAGGCACAAGCAAAAATAGAAAAAAATTCTATAGAAAATGCAGAAAATGGTAAGAATAAACTTTCTGAAAAAAATACTATTACAACAAAAAAACAAGAAAAAAAATCTATTAATAAAATAGGAAATTTCTCAGTAAATGAATCTCTAATTGGATTCTTAGCGTCGCCTTTTATGTTTTCATCTGCAAAGAATACTACAATAGATGGTAATATGATAGGAGCACATTTACCTCCTTCACAAAAAGCTGTCGCTTCTCTCTATTCTTACAATGATAAATTAGCACAAGAAACCTTACCCTCCTCTTTATCTCTAATGATATAAAGATTATTTATTAATTAGAGATATAGGGTAATTGCTTAATAGCGTATAATATGTAATTAAGTTATACTAATTATTTTATAAAAATAATCTTATATACGTACTTTCAACATACAATATATTTTTTAGAGGAGCTTTATAGAAGTGCATATCCTTGCTGCAGATATTGGTGGTACATATAGCCGTTTTGCTCTCTTTAAAGATAACCCTCTATGCCTAATACATAAAGAGTATATTTCTAGTTATACAACTTCGTTTACTACTATTCTACAACAAATAATGTCTAATTCTTTATTTGCATCTGTACCATTAGATATGTGTGTATTAGCTATTGCTGGTCCAATAGATAATCAAGAAATAGTAAAACCTTCAAATCTTCCATATTCTATTATAAAAAAAGATTTATTATCTTTCTGTAAAAATATTCTTTTTATCAATGACTTTGAAGCACAAGCCTGGTCTTGTCTTACAGAAAGTATGTCAGATGCTGTTTTATTACATCCAGA
The DNA here is from genome assembly GCF_000055945.1 of Lawsonia intracellularis PHE/MN1-00. NCBI lineage: Bacteria > Pseudomonadati > Thermodesulfobacteriota > Desulfovibrionia > Desulfovibrionales > Desulfovibrionaceae > Lawsonia > Lawsonia intracellularis. The sequence continues at coordinate 1,322,429 of NC_008011.1, read as the reverse complement.
ACCAAAACATAACTCCTTTCACAATAATAACAATGTATTTTCATTTAATAATAAGTCTGGGAGGTTAGGAGTCATTGGTGCAGGTACAGGACTAGGAATGGCTGTTCTTGAACTTGATATGTATGGAAAAACAAAAGTTATAGCATCAGAAGGTGGACATTCAGCTTTTCCTTTTATAACAAACCATGAGCTTGAGTTTGGAAATTTCCTTTGTCAAAAGAAAAAACTTAATTATGCCCGATTAGATGATGTTCTTTCAGGATCAGGTCTTACCTGGCTTCATCTTTTTTTAACTAAAGAACAGTTTAAGCCTGAAGAAATTACCTTAAAACCTGAGTTTATTGATAGTGAAACCCATACATACTTTTCATGCTTTTATGCTCGAATATGTCGCTCATTGGCGTTGTTTAGTCTGACCCAACAAGGGATTGTAATCACTGGTGGATTAGCAAAAAAATGTCAAATATTAGTCAATCATCCTTCCTTTAAAAAAGAATTTGTAAACATTGGAGGAGAACATAAAAAAATACTCTCTCGAATGCCAATTTGGCTCAACTGTAATGATGCAAGCGGACTATGGGGAGCAGCACAAGCAGGTGTTATATATTCTTCAAAAAATTAACTACAATTATATTTAGTTAGAATAAACTATAAGGAGTAGAAATAGCTCTACTCCTTTTTTAGCTAGCTAGTAACGTAACTATATAATTATTCTACAGTAGGTTGAGATTTTGGGACAATACTTTGAATAAATGCATCAAACTCTTGTTGTAATGTTGTTATAAGCTCTTTTACTGAAATAATCTTATCTATTCGTGGGACATTAGCACCAGCAAATGCAAAGCCACGCTCAAGATTACCACGCATTGCACTAATAAGGGCTGTAGCAATACAATAAGGAGTAGTTTCATGCTCACAAGTTTTTACACATTTAAAAATACACTTGAAAGGTCTCTTTTTACCTTTACGCATAGAGTCAATAAATGTGTTAAATAAAGCTCTACCTGGCATTCCTACAGGACTCTTAATGATAGTCACATCTTCTTCTTTAGCTTGAACATAAGCTTGTTTAAACCTATCATCTGCATCGCACTCATGAGTTGCAACAAAACGTGTCCCCATTTGTACGCCAGAAGCTCCAAGCTCTAAGTAGCGAGCAATATCTTCACCTGTAAAAACACCACCTGCAGCAATTACTGGTATTGCTTGACCTCTTTGATCCTCAAAAGGTTTCACTGCTTCAACAACTCCTGGGACAAGTTGTTCTAAAGCATAGTTAGGATCAAATAGATTTTTTTCATGAAAACCTAAGTGTCCACCAGCCTTTGGGCCTTCTACAACAAACGCATCTGGGAAATAACCATAACGAGATAACCACCTTTTTGCTATAAGTGTTGCTGCTCTTCCAGATGCTATAATAGGTACTAGCTTTGTTTTAAATTCTTCTTTTTTTTGTTCACAGAGTTCAAGTAAAATCTTTGGGAGCTCCAAAGGTAGCCCTGCTCCAGAAAAAATTACATCAGCCTTTTCCTCAATAGAAGTACGGACCATCTCAACAAAAGTTGTTAGTGCAACCATAATATTAACACCAATGATACCTTTTGTTGCCTCCTTAGCTTTTTGTATTTCACGTCTTAAGGCTCTTAAGTTTGCTTCTATAGGATTTTTGGCAACGTCAGGCTCTCTCATACCAATCATAGCACTAGCAACAACTCCAATACCTCCCTCTTTAGCAACAGCAGATGCTAATTTAGAAAGGGATATTCCAACCCCCATTCCTCCCTGTATAATAGGGACTCTGGCGCATAACTCACCTATTTTTAAACTTGGAAATGACATAATAAACCTCAAAATTAAAGTGAATAAAAAGCTCACTAGTTATATGGTTTGTTGTATTATCCGTTCACCTTACATAGATTATTCCAAGAGCACCAATTACAATGACGGCCTTCATGTGGTCGTATTTCTAACCTATACTCCATATGGTATAATAAAAATTTTAAAAGCTTAGGAATCTTATTCAGAATAATATCTTCTTTTATGTTTGCTGCCAAGTCCCTCATTAACCAATATTCAGCACCATCCTCCCCTAGAGAAATAAATGCAGCATCTTGAATTTCTTCACCTGTAGCATCTCTATAAAGATATATATAGTAAAGCAACTGTATAGTTGAAATTTTTTCTGAAAGAGTAAAAAGAAGCTCATCAGCTTTTTCTGGATGTTCTATACAAGAAGTTAAATCAAAAGATTCAAGGTTTGACCAAATACTCTCATCCTGCCACAACTTATCAGAGTTATTTTTAATACGACCAGTTTTATAGTCAAAAATAATAACTCCTTCATTTCCCCTTTTATCAACTCTATCTAAAATTCCTTCAAGAACACGAGTATTACCATTTATTTGTAGAGTTGCTTGAAAGTATTTCTCAAGATATATAATTTTTGTTTTATCTGGTTGCCTAGATAAAAAACGGACCAATTTTTCAGGTCCACTAAGACTAAGCATCATAGAACTTTCAGGAGGTAAAGAGTTTATAAGCCCAGACGATAGTAATTCTTCTTTAAATAACATTCGTAATCTTTCATTTGACAAATCTTCCTTTATACATTCTTTACCTACATAATCCATAAAAAATACTTTTAATACTTTATGTAACAACTGGCCAACAGATGCTGGATCATCATCTTCATTTACTACCTCCACTGGACGAACCATAGCAACTCTTTCAAAATAGAAACGTAATGGACACATTAAATAAGTATCTAACTGTGTAGCTGAAACAGGATGACTCAATATACTATTTAATTGTCGTTGAATTGCAGGAGTCTTAATAATATGTCTACGCCTCCTGAGTGGAGGAGAAACTTCTGGTTTAGCTATATTTAATATATAGTCTCCTGGAGTTATTTGTGAACCAATGCTTTGTTCTTCTTCCCAAAGAATTTCTTCAACAAATCTACTTTTTTGCTTTTTGCCTTCAAAGGAGTTTGACACCTCTATTCCTTCTTGCCAGTAAAGGTATACCTCTTTAGCACCAGCTAACAATCTATAAAAAGTATATGCTGTCAATACATCTCTATCATGTGCATTAGGTAGTCCTAATATTTTTCTTAAGCTATCAGGTAATAAAGAACTTCTTATAGGATTTCCTGGAAGCTGATCGTCTGTTACATCTATAAGAAATACCTTAGAAAAATGTAATAATCTGGTTTCTAGCATTCCAAGAACTTGTAAGCCAGTTATAGGATCCGCTTCAAATGGAACTCTTTCATCATGAATCAAAGCTACAACCATTGATTGGAGTAAATCCCATGATAATACAGTATGTGCCATACGATTATCCTTTAATGCAGGAATAACCTTATGGACTAACCTAAATAAACATTCAGCATCTAGAGGGAAACGTTGCCAACTCTCATACCCAAACTGCAAAAGGAAATCACACAATATACTTAAAAAATCTGCAAATTTTGCAAGGGTATCAATAGTTATACAATTTTCTACTGTAACCTTAATAAGTTGCTTAAGTAACAAACATTCACTTTCAGAAAAATCATACTTTTTGTGAGGTTGTTCATACTCAACCTCCCTAAAAAACATGTTTAAATCAATATATTTCTGACCATTAACTATCCATTGTTCTAGCTTATGTAATAAACTATACAATTCAAAACCATCTATTTTAAGAAAACGAAGATATGGATGTCGAATAAGATGTAATAAAGATTTCCAATAGATTGTACCGTCTTCTTGTTGCAACTCACGAATTTTAAAAATGTTTTCTAACAAACGAAATAATAACGATTTATTTAGGGGATATCCAAGAGAAATATTACAATTTTTATGTGGTAAATGATGTAATATTGGAAGAAGAGATTTACTATTTGTTAAAACTATGGCTGTAGAAGTTTGTATATCTTCGTGTAATGAAAAATCATCCTGTAATTTTTCTAACTGAGAGTGCAAATCATAACCAGCAAAAAAATGCCATGTTTTTTTTACTGGTTTAGTTTGAAAAACTAACTCTGTAGAAGCATTCCAAGATTGTATCCATTTAGCTTGTGAGCTACATGCCCAGTGTCCTTTACCTGTATCAGCAAGAGAAGAGTCTACATGTAAACAAATTTTTGCACCTTTTTCCCATAAATATCGAAAAATTATGTTCTCAGTACCAGTTAATGTACTAAATCCTGCAAGAAATATACTTTTTTGTTTAAGAAAGGATGGTAAGTCAAAAGTACTTTGGCGAATCTGCTCTGCTAGCACATATGCTTTTAATGCAGGGGTTGTCATCCCTTCTTGTTCTAATTTTTGTTTATATAACAAAAAAATTTGACCTAATGATGCTAGTAATGCAGTACCAAAAGGCGCCACTTCACCTTCAGTATAAAGTAAATCTCTTGGCTTAAGACCTTGAGTAAAACATTCTTCAAAGACTGAAGCCAACTGAAGACCCCAAGGGAAAAACCCAACTTCTCCACCTTTGGATAATAAATTGAATAAGGAGACATTCAATGCTGATAGTTGTTCTACACAGGAAAAAAGTAAGTCTACCTGATCAAGAAGACCTGCTTCATAACATAAAGAAGTATGTTGCTCCAAATAAAGACAAGATAACAATTCTTGAATCGTCAAAATATAAGGGAGGATGCAAGGCTTGGAAAGTTCGGGATGTTGTTGAAAATATGCTGTTAAATAACGTCTTGGACGATCATGCATAAAAATCACAGCAGCTTTATCTAAATGTCCATCTGTTTCCTTTATAATAATAGATGATAAACATTCTAAAAAGTCTCTTTCCCAAGGTATAATAAGAAATGGAGGACCTTGCATAAAACCATCTTACCTTATGATAAGAATGAACAAAATAAAAAATTTACTCCATTATGGTAAAAAGACAATATAAATAATAAATTATGCACCCATTTCAAGGAGCTTAAAATATAATTCTCGTCCAACCCATGCATCTGTTGCAGCATACAAAACTTGTTGAGGAGACAATTCTTTTTTTTCCCAGTTAGAACACTGTACAGCCTTACTAACACGACAGCCTAAAATATTTGCAGCTAATGTACGAAGCCCTTGAGCTTTAAGTTGCAATCGACGAGCCATTTCTGCAATATCAATAATACCTTCTGCTTCAAAAGGATGTAACTTTTGTAATAAGCGTATATCTTCATGAATGGCAACGCCTGCCTTAATAATTTTTGCACAAGAGAGAATATTTACTAATAATTCTCCTAAAGGGACCTTACTTAGTCTTATAAGTATAACGTGTTGTGAACTAGCTAGTTGTACTAAAGCAGTAGGATAAGATTTTCCTTTTTTAAAGGATGGTCTTGCTTCAGTGTCAAACCCAAGAACAGTTTCATCTTTTAAAAGATCCAATGCATCTCTAAGTTCGTTTTCTGTCTGCACAACTTTTATATTGCCCTTATAAGTAATAATAGGCAAAATATTAATATCTTCCTTTGAAACAGACTTACCATTGTATACTGATTCTTCATTCATACTTCATTTACCAATACAAAATGATGCAAAAATTCGATTAAGGACTTCTTCTGGTGTATCAAAACCTATAATTGAATTAAGCATTGAAGATATATTTTCAAGCATCACTGCACAAAGATCATATGGGATGCCTGAACGAATGTCTTCATAAAGACTTCTAATCTCTTCAAGTACTAAAGAAAATACTTCTACTTGACGCATGTTAGGGACAATAGTATCAAATGTTGGTTCTTGGGCATTATGTTGAGATAGCACAAAATTATATAATAGTACTAATAATTCTTCTATACCACTACCTGTCTTTGCTGATACACATATTCCACTTACCTGGCTCGAGGTATATAATTCAGTCCAATTTGAAGGAGGTACTTTCAAATCTACCTTATTCCAAACAAGGATTGTACGTTCTACTCCAAAATTATTAATTAACAATTTTGACTCTTCTGTAACACCAACCGTCCCATCAATAATAAATAATATAACGTCTGCTTCATCAATTTTTTCACGACCTTTCTGTATTCCTTGTTCTTCTATTGGATCAGAAGTAACACGCAACCCTGCAGTATCTATAAGACGAATCGAAAGGCTATTAACTATAATACATTCCTCTAAAAAATCACGTGTTGTTCCAGGGTGCTCTGTAACAATTGCCCTCTCTTTTCCAAGCAATGCATTTAATAAACTTGATTTCCCTGCATTAACAGCACCAGCAAGTGCAACAGTAACACCTTCTTTCCAACAACGAGAACGTTCTGCTGCATGTATCAACTTTTGAATTATTTCATGAATTTCTAACAGTCCATTAATAAATTTTTCTAAAGGGAAAATACCTGACTCTTCTTCTGGGAAGTCTACGGCTAAGCATATCCATACTCTAAGTTCTTCAATTCGTCTACGAATATCTATAATTTTCTGACCAAGTAGCCCTTTAAGTCTATTAGAAGCTAATAATACTTCGTTACGAGAAGATGCTGCTATTAGTTCTGCTACTGCCTCTGCCTGTGTTAAGTCCATTCGTCCATTTAAAAACGCACGCTGAGAAAACTCACCTGGTTTTGCAAGACGAATATTCTTACAAAGAACTGTTTCAAGTATAGTTAATAATAAAAAATGTCCCCCATGACAATGAAGTTCTACCACATCTTCCCCTGTAAAAGTATATGGTGCTGGCATATAAACTGCCAAAATATCATCTAAAAATTCATTGGTAGGGGCTACTAAATACCCTCTGTGTAACATCCAAGGTTTAAAGTCTGTAAATTTTGGCGAAACTGAATGAAATAATTCTGTAAGACGTTCTTTTGACTTTGGACCACTTATACGAATAATTCCTATTCCACCAGTTCCTGAAGGAGTAGCAATTGCAGCAATAGTATCACACATAATTATACATAGCTATATGAATCAAACTATAAAATAACTAAAAATCTATGCTTAAACAAAAGATATTAACGTCTTTCTTGACGACGACGTTGAATAATTATCCTTTTTAATATCCCATCTCCAGAACTGCGTGTTTGAATATCTGGATAGTTTTGCAATGTTAGATGGATAATTCTTCTGTGATAAGAACTCATAGGACGGGTAGAGCATGAACGACCAGAATTTCTCACTCGCTCAGCTAAAGATAACGCTAAATGACGAAGTCTTTCATGTTGCTGCTCACGATAATCACCAATATTAAACTGTATTCGTATAGAACTTGACATTATTCTACTTAAAATACGAGAAGATAAATACTGTAATGAAGCTAATGTTTGACCACCACGACCAATCATAAGTCCTGAATATTCACCACAATCAACATGAACATCTAATCTATTATTAAGAATAGTAACTTCTATAGGAACATTTCCAAGTATAGGGATGATAAGCTTTGTTACAACATTAGTTGCTTCAGTAATTAGTTTATCTTGATCTAATTCACTAAAATTCTTTGTGGTACCATCATAATTATCATTAAATAATTCTTCATTGACATCTAGTGTTGCAACTTCCGGACCCAACCTACCTTTATTTTCTATAGATAAATCTAAAAGCTGACTAAACTCATTATCCTTTTCTCTCTCTATTTTATTATCAACCTGTGGAAATTCTTCTCTGACAACTGTATTATTTAATGATTGATTATAAGATGATTTTAATTGCTGTGTAGAAATTTCTCCCACATTCCCAACTTGGTCTATTTGATGATGGTTAATTTTTCTATTTTGTTTTTTTGTTTTCTTACTCAATGATAATGATGATATTTTTTTCTGCTTTAATGTGTCTACCGAAGACTGCATTTGAGCAAGTCTTGCTCGAATAAGTGCTTTTCTTGCACCTACAAGACCAAATATACCATTCTTTGCATCTTGGATAAGTTCTATTTCAAGACGTTCTCTTGTTGCATCAAAAAATTTGCATGCAGCACGTATTGCCTCATCAAGTGTTCTTTCTTCAAACTCCCTGAACTCTTCCATGAAAACCTCTTTCTCCTCAAAGATTATGCCTTACGAAGCATCCACCACTGTTGACCAATGGAAAGAAGATTATTAAATAGCCAATAAATAACAAGTCCAGCTGGGAAATTAAGAAACATAACTGTAAAAATAATTGGCATAACCATCATTATTTTCTGTTGAGTAGGATCACCTGATGCAGGAGTCAACTTCTGCTGTAAAAACATGCTAGCACCCATCAATAATGGTGTTATATAAAAAGGATCAGCAGCTGAAAGATCTGCTAGCCAAACAAGATGGGTAAAAGGCAAGTAATAAATAAAAGTTGCATGACGAAGCTCTATAGAGTTTAACAATGCTTGGTATAAACCAATAAATACAGGTATTTGCAGCAAAATAGGCAAACAACCTCCAGCAGGATTTACTTTATATGTCTTATAGAGCTGCATAATTTCACGATTCAATGTATCACGATCATTAGCATATTTTTCACGTAACTTCTGCATCATTGGTTGAAGTTTTTTCATTTGCTCCATAGAGTTGTAACTCTTTTGTGATAATGGCCAAAAAACTATTTTAATACATAATGTAAGGACAATAATAGCTACTCCCCAATTCCCTGTATATTCATAAAAAAATGTAAGTGCTGTTAAAAGAGGCTTAGCAATAATTGAAAACATCCCAAAATCTATAGCATTTTCAAGCTTATCTGGAGCACGAGATAAAAGTTCACGATCTTTAGGACCAAACCACCAGTTAACTGTAATGGAGGTAGTTCCTTCAGCAGGGATTAAAACATTTGAACGTTCAAGTGCTACACGCCAAACATCATTTTGGATCCGTCCTTTAATAGTAAGATATAGTGGATCAGATAAAGCAACTACATTCATAAAGTAATTACTCATTACTCCACCCCAGTTAAACTCACCTGACTCCTGAATACCCTTTTCTTTTAAGGTATCTATGCTTGTTTCCTCTTTAAATGAATCCTTAATACTCCAAGCCATACGTGTAGGATCATATTGACCTGTTCCAAAGGGTGTTGCAGCTACAAGTAAGCCAACTTTTGTAGGACAACTATTCTGTTTTTCTGAAGCTAGTTGTAACTTTTCGTGAATTAAATAGCTATCTGCATTAAATGTAAATATCCGTATTATTTTAACTCCATTAACAATTCCAACAAAAGTAAGCTCTTTTGTTTCTCCTGGCTTGAGATATAAGTCACCACCTAAAAAAGACCAATTACCATTACTCCATGAGGGTTGGCCATTTAAAGTAATACCTAATGGCATTGCTTGAGATGCTTCAGGACTTACAAGATTTACTAAAGGAGAAGTATTATCCAAGTTCACCTTATATTTCTTCAAAATAAATGAACTTAAAATACCACCACTAGAGTGTATTTTTGCTATATACAGTGGTGTCTCAATATATACATCTTTACCTGTAGGTGGAGAAAATACTGACTGAACAGAATCCAAAGCTATATTTGAAGTAGCAGTTTGATCTACAGAAGAATGTCGTTCATTTGCAACGTGCTGTACCTTTGGTGAAATCCAACCCATATACTCAGCAAAAGAGTGCCAGCCAAGAAAGACAACAAGAGAAAGTATTATAGCTAAAACTATACGCTTATCTTCCATGATATTTTTGATGCTCCTGCTGATATAACAAAAAGGTAAACTGGGAAGGGATAGGATCATAGCCACCAGAGGAAAATGGATGGCAACGTAAAATGCGCAATAATATCAAAAAACAACCTCTTAATACCCCATACCTGCGGACAGAAGCTATCGCATACTCAGAACAAGAAGGGTAAAAACGACAACAACCTTTACTAAAAGGTGATAGTAATTTTTGATAAAGATAAATAATAGTAACAAAAAAACAACAAGGAAAACTCATTTTCATTTAAATGAAATCTCCCTTACTATTATTATAGTTCCTTGACATTATAGCACTTATTATAAGCATATTTTAATAACCTAGCACTAATCTATACCTCAATACCATTAGTAGATAAAAACTTTTCCATCTTATTTGAAATAAAGATAATATCTTGGATAACCATAGATAATGTAATAGGTACTAATCTAAGATGGTATTTAGGAACAACAACTATATCTACTGATTTTGGTATATATTCTTGATGTAAACGAAAACATTCTCGAAGCAACCGCTTAATACGATTTCTTACAACTGCATTCCCAATCTTTTTACTAACAGCTAACCCCAAACGTGATATAGCTATATTGGATAATCGTGGACGAACAAAAAAAATAAAATGAGTAGAAAAAAAACGATAACCTAATTTATAACAAACTAAAAAATCTTTCCGATCGACTATCCGACTTTCTTTTGGGTATGTTAAGCGGCTAATCTTTTTCGCCCCTTTGCACGTCGACGTCTAATAATTGCCCTACCATTAGCAGTACTCATTCTTGCTCTAAAGCCGTGGGTCCTTGCACGTTTCAGTTTACTTGGCTGGTATGTTCTTTTCATATAACCCTCCTTTAAGGAAACCAAGATCAGGCATATATACCTATATAATATACTATAGTCAAGTTAGGAAGTTGGATATTAATCTTAATAAAAAAGTAGTCACTATGAACAACCTTCTACTATCAAAAAGTATTTTTGTTCTATCTTACTATCTTTAAAAATAATATAGAAAATAATTAACTCCTTAATACTATACCTAACTATGTAGATTAGAATTAATTTATACTAAGCTGAATGATATATAATAAATATATACTATGCCTCTATCTGCTATATTTATTAAATATACATAATTTCAAATAATAAAAAATTCATAATAGTTATTCATAACCTAAATTGTAATTTTATATTAGTTACCAATACATTGTATATCAATACTATTATCCTTTATGATAGCCTCAAACGGCTTTATTTCATAGTGTAGCTTTCGTGCTAAGCTATATTGTTTTATCTGTTTTTCAAACCCATCCATATTTAATATAGTTAACGTCCACTGAGCTGCTATTACTCCCTTACTAATACTAACTTCATGTAACAAAACATTTTTTGTAATAGATTCCCAATGAGATAAAGTCTTTCCCAATGCCTCTACTTCTACAGCATGTTTCCATCCTGAAACCCTTAATAAATAGCTTTGTAAATATGAAGAAGTTTCTTTTTGACGTTGAGAAAAAAAAGCTCCCCAGATCTCTCTCCAAATATTGTCTATTGAGTAACCAGAAGCCTGAATAGGTTGCGCTGCCCCCAAAAGCTTTGCCACCCATATTCCATCCTCAAAACTAAGCTGTAGCTCTATTTTATGAGAAGTATTATCAACTTTTTCACTCTGAACAACTCCAGTTACCTGTTCTAATAAAAATAGTTTATCAAGCAAAGCTATTTCATCAGGAACATTAAACATACTTAGTACATATGGTTGTATAAACGATGTAGTATAAGAGAGGCCTAGCTCACGTAATAAACGATATAATGCTGTTTTACGTATAGGAACATCAAATACGCCTTTTATTCTTCCATCCTCCAATGAGGTTGGTTCTAACTCAGTAGTATTTAATACTAAACCAGGAGAAACCATACTAAAATATTTTTTTATAGCTTCTCGTCTAGGCTCAGAAAATTTATGAGAAAGATACTCTTCTGATTCAATTAATAAAGCTTCAGCAATAGCTATACTGCAAGCCTGCTGGGCTGTTATACATGTATCTCCACCATAAATTACTACAATAATACGTGCATTAGCTATTGAAATATTTACTAATAAATACAAGCATAGTGCTACAATATAGTATAATACAAGTTGTTTATTAAAATGATACATATAATATCCTTAATGTATAACCAACTTATAGTATAAACTATTATACTTCTATATAAGATATATTCAAGTATTATATAGATTAGTTATTACTATTTTTAAATGTTCTATCCATATATCTGAGAATGCCTTATTATCAAGCAAGCCTTTTAAAATAGGTATGCATGAAAAACCAGCTGCTTCTAAACGTGACTGCCATGAATTTGGTGACTTTCCAACCATATCTTCTAATACATGTTTTCCAATAATAGTAAAAAAAGGCATTAACCAAACAGTCTGCAATGCATTCTCCAAAGCTGATAAAATATGCTCTAACCTATAACTACCATCCATTGTTCCTATAAATACTAATGGATCATTATTCCTCACAGCAATGGATAAGGTTCTATATTTATCCTTAAACATAGATTTATTCCCATGCCCCATAAAAATAACAGGTTCAGTTTGCTTCCTCTTATAAGGAATAACAGAAAAAATAGCTTCTTTAACTCTTTCAATTGAATGAATAGAACTTGTTATTAGGGGCTCTCCTACTAAAATGGAAGAAAAACCAAGACGTTCACCTAGTATTTTAATTTTTGATACTATTCCTGAATATTCCATACCAGCAATAACTTGTAAGGGTTGAACTGCGATATGTGTAAACTGCTCAAAAGCCATCTTAGATAATACTTCATCTAAAAGACCTATCTTTTCATCCCTAAATATGTTCTGTTTCTTTAACGCATTTGAAGTAAATGCCCAACGAATAGGAATAGTAGGAAAACATTCTTGAACTTGAGACTCAAAATTTGAAAAAGATACTTTGCAGTACAAATTAAAAGATCCAAACGTGGTTAAAAGAATACCATATTTCATAATAACAAAACATACCAATATGTATTATAAAAATGTACCCCTATCTAAATAAACTACCATAAAATACATTTCACCTGATATACTTTTATACTAACAATTACTAGATAATAAAAACACCACTAACTAAAACAGTACAACTAAATTATAATTATGAATACATTGACCTACTAAAGGCTCTCTGCTAATATTTCAGTATCTATTTATCATACATAAATAAACATCTTTTAGAACCTAACATAACAATTATTTCTCTTTGCAAAGTTAACTTATCTCTCAATAGGAGTATAGATGCAATTACTTATAACAGGTGGATGTGGTTTTATTGGAACAAATTTCATCCAACTTGCCCTGAAAGAGTTAAAAGATGTCTATATTGTAAACTTAGATAATCTCACTTATGCAGGGAACCCTTATAATCTAAAAGAGATCGAAACAACAAAACCTGATCAATACCTCTTTATTCATGGTGATATTGGTAATGCAACACTTGTTCAGTCTCTTCTACAGTCCTATTCCTTTGATGCTATTATTAACTTTGCAGCAGAAAGTCATGTTGATCGCTCTATTACAAATGCTCTACCTTTTATTACCACAAACATCCTAGGAACCCAAATTCTTCTAGATGCTGCAAGAGCAATGAATGTTCCAAAATTTATACAAATTTCCACAGACGAAGTATATGGCTCTCTTGGAATTAATGGAAAATTTTCAGAAAAAACACCATTATCCCCTAATAGTCCTTACTCTGCATCTAAAGCAAGTGCTGATATGCTTGTTCATGCAGCATATAAAACATATGGAATAAATACCATTATCACTCGTTGTTCAAATAACTATGGTCCCTATCAATTCCCAGAAAAACTTATTCCACTTATGATTCATCGAGCACTTATGGATGAATCTCTACCTATTTATGGAGATGGACTACAAGTCAGAGACTGGATTCATGTAGAAGATCATTGCCGAGGGATATTACTTGTTCTGGAGAAAGGAAGACCAGGAAATATATATAACTTTGGTGGCTCTGCAGAACAAACCAATCTTGCTGTAGTAAAAGAAATTTTACATCTTCTTAATAAACCAAACTCTCTTATTCATCATGTTAAAGATCGCCCTGGTCATGATCGAAGATATGCTATGGATTTCTCAAAAGCAGCAAAAGAACTTGGATATATGCCACAAATAACATTTAATAAAGGGCTTGCTGCAACAGTAAACTGGTATCTCTCTCATAGAGATTGGGTACAAAATATTCTTTCAGGAGACTATAAAGAATTTATGAATAGATGGTATAAGGATCGCTTGTGAATAATAAAGTAGCTCTTGTCCTTGGTGGAAATACAGGTTTACTTGGCAAGTCTCTTGTTAGGTGCCTTCAACAAAAAAACTGGGATGTACATACACTTGGTAGAGAAGATGGAGATATTTTACAACCAGATTTTCTGAGTAATTACATTGATAAATGTTCTCCTAATGCTATCTTTAATACCATTGCATGGACTCAAGTAGATCTTGCAGAAACACATAGTAATGATGCATTACTTATTAATAGAACACTTCCCTCATTATTAGGTACAATTTTAAAAGGAACATCTACTCATCTTATACAATTTAGTACAGACTTTGTTTTTGATGGGACAAAAAATGTCCCATACGTAGAAGAAGACGTACCATATCCTCTCTCTGTATATGGCTCTAGTAAGCTTGCTGGTGAACAAGCTATACTTCAACTTAAATTAGAAAACTATTCTATTATTAGAACATCTTGGCTATTTGGGCCAGGACGAAAAAATTTTATACAAACAATCTTAGAACTAGCAAAAACTAAAAACTTTCTACATGTTGTACATGATCAAATTGGCTCTCCAACCTATACACCGGATCTAGCAGAAGCCTCTATATCTCTAGTAGAAAACAAAGGAAAAGGAATATTCCATATCGCTAATAGTGGACAAGCATCTTGGTGTGAGTTTGCAGCAGAAGCTATTCGACAAGCAAACTTATCTTGTACAATACAAGGTATTTCCACTAATGAGTGGGGGAAAAACATTGCAAAACGCCCTGCCTATTCTGTGTTAAACTGTGAACGTTACCGTCAAATAACAGGTATTTCTATCCGTCCTTGGCCCCAAGCTTTACGTGAATATATTTTTACATATTTTCTACCTATGGAAACCTAACTGTTTCATCTTCTACAATAACTTCTTTATCAAAAGTTAGCCAATTTCAACCTTTCAAGAGATTACTTAATATCATTTTTTATGATGGATCTTATGTAAAGGCTCTCCTGGTTTTCTTTCAATAAGTTCCAATGCATTTGTAGGACAACTTGCTATACAGCTAGGCTCTAGACCTTGATCCATTCTTTCATAACACATATCACACTTTACAATTTTCCCTGTCCTAGGATCTTTCCAAAGAAGATCATGGGGGCATGCTATTAGACATAATCCACATCCTGTGCATTTATCTACATCAACATATACAATCCCATCTAAGTCTCTCATAATAAGCGCACCTGTTGGACAAGCAGATACACACTTAGCATGATTACACTGAGGACAAGCTCTAAACTTTACTTGTGCTTCCATTTTACCTTCTGGCGTTGTATAAAGCAGTTTCCCTAACCATAATCCTGGAGCTGTATCATGTGTAGTTCTACAAACATTTTCACAAGCTTTACAGTTTATACAATTCTCTTCATGCATTATAAAACGATATTTACCCATAACTTATCTCTACATTATACCTGAAGCAGTCCTCAGGGTAATAAATGTTTTATTCTTAATAACAACAACTACTATCTACTTAAAGGTTAACTAATGGTTAACCTAACTTTACTTCTTTATTACAGATAAAGCTATAAAAGAATAAAATAACTTGTTAGTTAATAAAAAAACCACTGTTATTATAAATTATAACAAGTGGTTATTATAAAAATTAATATCACTAACTATATAATATTTTTTTAAGCTTACGTTAATACTTAGTATGTACTAATAAGAAGTAATATACTCATCCATGTTATCTGCGGAACAATTACGACTTACCCAAAAAGCAGAAGCCCAAACCATTAGTGCTGCAGCTTGAGTATCATCAAGACGCTTTAATTTAGCTTCAAGACTTGATCTACTAACACCATACCTATTGTGTACAGAAGAAAGATCGCATGCATCATTTACTCTTAACATAAGATAAGACAGACGAGTATGGGCAGGTAATAATTTAAAATCCTTATGTGCTTCAATAATGGCTTTTAATTCTACATTTGAAAATGTATTTTTAATATTTGTAACAGCACGAAAAAAGGTATCCACAACCCATGGCAAGACAAACTCTGCACCTGCACTCTTTGTACGGAAATAATCCTTAAGCCATTGTTCTTGTTGCTCGCTTATACGCGCAGCGACCTGGGGCATGTCATACTCCTATACTGAACTTATTTTTATTAAAACTACACAACGTGCTATAAAAATCAAGACTTTCTCTAGATTTATTTTTCTAACAAACTATATAACAATATAAACATTTTATTACTTATATTACAAGTTAGCTTATTTTATAATAACTAGTAATAATACAAGTAAAAAACATAAAGAAAGAAGAAATAAATTAATACAAAAAAAATATGTAACGTCAATATATTTATGAAAACAGATCAAAAATTGATTTAAGAATAAAAAACTTTTTTCAAGGTCAACCCATGAGCAGGAGCAGTAGGTGCACTATGTCTTCTGTCTTTTGCCTCCAAAATATAAGGTATCTTTTCAGGTTGTATTTTCCTACGACCAACTAGTACAAGAAGTCCCATTATATTTCTTACCATTTGCTTTAAAAAACCATCTGCTTTAAAAAACCATGTCACTTCATGACTTTCATTCAATGAAAAAAACTGTGAGGGCTCTCTGTAAAGAGCAGATATAGTTCTTACAGTAGATAACAACTTAGTTCCTCTATTCTGTAAACTTACAAAATTATGTGTCCCTAAAAGAAATGTGCTTGCTTTATCCATTGCTTCAAGATCTAATCTACCACAAGACCATACAAACGGATATAGAACAGGGGGAGTATATCGATGATTAAGCCACAAACGATATGCATAAAGCTTTTGTACAGCATCATGTTGTGCATGGAATGTATCTTCTACATATAAAGAATGTACAACACGGATATTTTTAGGTAGACTTGCATTAAGTACTAGCTGCCAATCAAGCTTCAATTTTGATTCTGGAATATCTACGTGAGCAACTTGACCTTCAGCATGAACACCAGCATCTGTACGTCCAGCACCACATACACGAACTGGTTTTCCAATAATAGATGCAATAACCTTTTCTAATGTAGATTGAATAGTCGGTAACTCTGGAAGGCTTTTTCGACGTTGTGTTTGCCAACCATGATATGCTGTACCTACATAAGCTAATGTAAATTTCAAACGTGGCATGGTACTCTTTCTTTTTTATACCATCAATTAGGAAGTTGGGTTCGACTTAACATTTCAGAGAGTTTCGCTGCTGGCTCTGGTGCCATATATGTTAAAACTTCTCCTGCTTGACGGCCACGCATACCAGACAATATTTTGACTGCAATTTTTGGATCAAGCGTAGCTAAAACATCAGCTGCCTGTTTTGGCTTCATATTAGAGTATACATCTATAAGATGTGTTAGTTTTTGATCTTTAACATTATTAGCCTCATCTAACATCTTCTGAATTTTTCCTTCAAGAGCATGCAATTCATCCAAACGAGACTGCATCTGTTGCTGTAAAGATAAAAGTTCTTGTTCACGTCGATTAAGCTCTTCTTGTTTACGCTGGACAGAGTCTTTAGGAACAAAAGGGTTTAATTTTGGTGCTGGCGCTGGTGTTACAAGAGCTTCATCAGGCCTTGTTGAAATATTATTAGGATCTGCTTTTGGAATTGTTACTGGATATGCCTCTCCTAAATTATTTGCTGTGTCCCCAAATGGCTGAATATCTTGAGAAAAAGGAGATGTATTCTGACGTACTTTAGGAGCAGGAGGAGTAACATTTACTGCTGTAGTTGGTTGGGCATATGCTAATGGACTTTCTACTTTTTTTGTAACAAAATTTTTAATAGAAGTATCAGGGCTCTTATTTTCTTTTATTTCCTCTTCCTTATTTGCAACTATAACTACTTGAGGCTCAGAAAAAATAAACATAGAACCTAAAAATAATAATTTAAATGTCCCAAGGATCAAAATCCAACGACATAGTCTAGAAAGTCTTAGAGTTGAATCTGATTGAGGCTGTTTCGTCATAGTTTTGTTGTTCTTTTTGACGTTCACTCTTTGCATGACGTTCTGCCTGCTTAGATTTAAGTTTTTCTAATACCTTATGTTCTTTAGCAAGTTGAGCTACTTTTCCCTGTGCTTCTTTTAATGCATTCTGTAAAGTTTGAAGTTGAGCTAAACTAATACGTAAGTCTTCTTGAAGACCTTTAATAAAATTTTCTAATAACCACCGCTCCCCTATATTATTTAGATCAAGAGCTCTTAAATTAGTCTCTTGAGTATGAATAGCTTCTTGAAGCTCTTTTACTTTTCTTTCTTCAGAAATAACTGCTGCTGTTACTTTTGCTAACTCTACACGAGCTTGTTCAGATAACTGTTCTCGATAATCTAACACTTGCTGTAGAGAGAATCGAAAAGCAGCCATAACTGGCACCTATTTAAATATATCACTGAGGAAGACTTTCTATTAAAGAAAATTATGCAAAAAATATTCCTAAAAAGGAATAAACCTTTTTTAAGAGAAAAAAACTATCTTATTTAAACAATTTTTATAAGTTAACTATAGTACCGCTAAGCAATAGAAGTTTTGAAAGCTAACGAATACAAATAGTGAAAAAAATTAACATATTCTACAATAACATGCTCAGGAACCTGAATTCTTGCAGAAACAAAATTAAGAATACCACGCACACCTGCATCAACAAGAGAATCTGCTGCTTTTTGAGCACGCTCTGGAGGCGTTGTAATAATACCTAATTCAATTTTTTGTTTTCTTACATTCTCTTTTAACTTGGTTGTACAAGTAACTTCAAGACCATAAACATGCTCTCCAATCTTGAAAGGATCACAATCATATGCTCCAATAATATGAAAGCCACGATGCTTAAATTCTTCATAATTCAATAATGCTCTTCCAAGATTTCCTATGCCAATAAGAGCTACTTTCCATTCACGGTTAACGCCAAGGGATACTTTAATAGCTTTAATAAGACTTGTTACATCATACCCAACACCTCTAACACCAAATTCACCAAAGTAAGCTAAATCTTTACGAAGCTGTGAGGCATTTACACCACACGCTTCTGCTAATGGTTTAGAAGAAATAACTTCTGTATTATTACGTTCTATATCTTCAAGAACCTGAACATATAAAGCAAGCCTTCGAATTGTGGCTAAAGGAATTCTTTCACTTTTAAGAGGAAACATACCTATCACTTAGCACTTAATCTAGTTATTAGATCTAACTAGCTTTTATACAAAAGGGTTTGCAAATAAAATAATCAAATTTATAACAAGAGCATAAATAGCTAAAGACTCTATAAATGCAAGACCTAAAATAAGAGCAACTTGTATCTTCCCTGATGCTTCAGGATTACGTGCAATACCTTCACATGCACCCTTTAAACCAAGACCTTGTCCTATACCACAGCCAAGTGCAGCTAAAGCCATTCCTATTGCACAACCAAAGATTGCTAGACCTAAACTAGAAGGGTCGAGTTTCACCACATGTCCAACAATAACAGGATCTGCTGCACATGCAACACTTGTAATACCTAATGCAATAAAGGTTACTAATATCCCTATAACACCTTTGAACATAATATTACTCCTCACTAGTAATAGTTATAATTGTATATAAAAAATCATTTTTTTCATAATCAATGAGCAGACTCTAATGCGCCTTTTAAATAGATCAAAGTAAGAATATAAAAAATAAATGCTTGTAACAATTTAGCAAGTAAAAATAAAAAATATACTGGTATTGTGCCTACTAATGGGGCCATAAGAAAAAATAGAAGTAAGACTATCTCTTCACCTTTAATATTACCAAAAAGACGTAGTGTAAGTGATAATGGCCGTGCTAGATGAGAAATACACTCTAAAATTATCATAAAAGGAGCTAGGACTATACTCGGTCCCATAAAATGATGGATATAATGGAACCCCCACTTTTTAATCCCTTCATAATTGTAATAAAGAAATACAAATATAGCCATACCAATATTTGTATTAATATTAGCTGTAGGAGCATCACACAAAGGTATAAGCCCCAATAAATTTTCAACTGCAATAAGTAAAAATATACCTATAAGAACAGGAAAAAATTTACGTCCCTCCTCGCCTATATTGATTACAGTAAAATTTTCAAAGCTACTAATAAGAACTTCAAAAAAATTCTGCAATCTCCCTGGAACAAGTGTCAATTTACGCCGGACAATCAATCCTACAATAAAAAGGATCAACATTGCAATCCAAGTATAAAATACATGTCTAAATTCAACTAGCTGACCAGCAATAGTAACTTTATCCATATGAAGCAATTCAGATAAAAGAACTGGTTCAGGAAGTTGTTCAGCCATTTTTTTACTCCACCTTTTATTCTCATCCAGCTATACTAGTTACTATTTTCTTCACAGTCTATGTGAAAAACATTCAACTGTTTTTTTGAAAATAGCGCCTTTATATTTATACCTAGTATACATATTATAATAGAACAAAAACCTAACAATACTGCTAAAGCAGGAGCACGAAGGTTTACTAAGGCTATATACCCTAATAGACATGTAATCAAGATCCGTAATGTTGTATTTATTAAAAAAGAAATATGTAATGAAGCTATCAATGGTTTATTTACAACTTTCATTACCTGCTTTACCAACATATAAAAATTCCATAAAGAAATTAGCGCAACAATAGAAAACCATATCATCCACTTAGAATAAAAAAATGTACCTATACCAATAATAAATGATACACAGATAATATTTGTTTGCCAAACAAATATTTTTCGTATTTCAGGACTATAAATTTCTCTTTTCCAATAAATTAACTCAAGTAGATGAAGTAGTCTCTTTATCCTACTCATATGGGTCCTTATGTATCATTTTTTTTGTATCTATCCATATAAGACGAAAACCTGCAATAATACCAAATAACAGCCCAATACCACTGAACCATGGATAACTATCAAGGCAAAAGTCAATACTATAGCCAAATAAGACGCCTACCAACATACCTGAAATCAAATGTACTCCAATAGAACCTGCAGTCAACATTAGGCATAATATACTTTTAGAAGTGCTTTGTTGAGTATACTGATCTTTTTTTGACATATAACCTTAGTGAGACAAAAATTTTTGAACTATGATTCGTGCTGCCTGGCTCACACTACCAATCTCTCCACACTGCTTTCTTATCTCATGAAGATCTTTTTGAAGTTCTTTTGTTATATTTTGTTGTTTCATCCAATGTTCTAAAATAAAAGATATTTTAGAACCTTTTGCATTTTCTTGCAAAAGTTCAGGAAATACTTCTTTACCTAAAATCAAGTTTGGTAAACTCACCCACTTTACTTTTAAAGCTAAACGAGCAACTAGTGCTGATAAAGAAGAAACTTTATATGTAACTACTGTAGGAACACCTACTAATGCAGTTTCTAATGTTGCTGTCCCTGATGCAGCAATAATATATTCACATGAGCGCATAGCTGAATATCGATCTACTGATGTTTCTATACATAACGGGATAGAAGAAAACCATAGTGATTTTAAATAGCTTGTAGAAATATTTGGAGCTTTAATACAATAAAAAGATAATTGAGGATATTTAGTATATAGCTCTTCAGCTGCATAGCTAAACTCGGGAAGTAATCGCTCAACCTCTTTCTTTCTACTTCCAGGCATAATACCTATACGACCTTCTACTGGTTGTATATGCTCTATTCTAGGCCAATTAACAAGATCAGTAAGAGGATTACCTACATATTCTATTTCTATCCCAAATTGGCGATAAAATTTAGGCTCAAAAGGTAATATACTAATAATACAATCTACATATTTTTTCAAAAAGTGGATTCGACTTGTCCTCCATGCCCATACTTTTGGTGGAATAAAATAGCAAACTAACAAGCCAAGCTCATGAGCAATTTTAGCTATACGAAAATTAAACTCTGGAGCATCTACAAGAATAACAACATCTGGACGAAGTATTTTAAGCTCATATTTTATCTTTCTCAATATCTGTATGGCACGTGGTATAGTTGTAAAAATCTCTGCAATACCTAAAACTGATAACTCATCAATACTAAACAAATTTTTTTGTCCTGCAGCTTTAAGATATTCTCCACCCATCCCATATGCTTTTATGTCAGGCTGATATTCTTTCATTGCATTTAATAAAACTGAAGCCTGTAAGTCACCAGAAACTTCTCCAGCATTAATCCACACTGTTGCCATAATATTTTTTTCCTACCTATATTCTCAATAATATATTAAAGAATATTAAATTATCTTATATTGTTGATCCATTCATTGAGTTATTGATATAAATATACTTTTTTAAACAGTACAACAGTAAGTTATTGCTAGTTCATATAAACTAATATTTCACGATTACTATCTCAGTTTAACTATACATTAACCTTAGATACTATACAACATTACTAATGAAAAAAAACAATCATGCTATTTATAAAAAAACACCTTACTACTTGTAAGGTGTTAAAATTTGGTGGACCCAGAAGGACTCGAACCTCCGACCTGCCGGTTATGAGCCGGTAGCTCTACCAACTGAGCTATGGGTCCATAAGAAAAAAGCTTATACCTAATATTTTAGTCCTAGTCCATACCTAATTTTGCCATAAGTTCATCAATATCTTTTTGTGCTACACCAGAAGTTGGTCCTTTTAGCTCAGAACCTATAATTTGTATGTCCTTTAATGCCAAAACTTGTTGCCGTGTATCAGCTTCAATTTCGTCTATACTCTTATTTGGATTTTTGTCACGAGCTTGCATTAATAATCCTGCTGATAAATAAAGTTCTACAACTGTCTTTTCTATTTCTTTCAATGCTGAAACAGCTCTTTTAATCCTCTGGCCTGTGAGATCTTGAAAGCTTAAAGAAAGCATAACACTACTAAGATGTTCTCCAAATAGATGAATAATCTCTTTAAGACGAATAAAATCTGGATCAATATTAATGTGGGAAGAGTTAAGTTTGGTAAGCAATGTTGTAGCTTCTTCCTGTAACACTATATCTTGCTCAACAACCTCCATAATAGCTATAGCAGCCTTTTCTGTCTGCTTAAGGACTTCTGAAAGTTGTTCTGATGCCTCATGAAAAAGGGATTCTGTTTTCACTTTATCTACAGAGACTGTATTTACAGGACTATCACTTATAGTAGAAATTTCCTTATAAATACGTTTTAACCCATCTTGCATATCATTACTAATACGCTGATAAAATTTGCTTTCTAAAAATGGTTGTATAAGCGTAGAGGAAATTTTTGGTGCTAACTCAGAGGCAAGAATTTCATATAACTCCTTAAGAATTTTATCTGTAACATCAGTCACAACTTTTTGGATTGTATCATCTTGCAATATACTTTTTGGATCTGGCATAATAACCTCATAGTAAGTATAAAGACATTAATACTTCTTTTATCTTAATATTCCATTGCTATACTTCAACAAAGTATAGCCAGTTGACAGATATATTAACAGTATCAGAAATCAGATTTTAGTATTTGCTTAGCTCTTTTTGCCTCAGGAGAAGTTGGGAACTTTTTAATAACCTCCTCTAATCTAAACTTTGCTGCATCTTTTTTCCCTGTTTTATAAAAACACAATGCTTGCTTAAAATAACAAGAAACAATTTTGCCGCTTTTTGGATATTTAGAAATGACTTGCTCATAATCAAGTGCAGCAGCAGGATAACTACCTAGTTGATAATTAGCCTCACCACGCCAAAACCAAGCATTAGAAATAAGCTTATGTGTACCATATGTATTAGTAAAATCAGTAAAAGACTGTAATGCCTCTTTATACTTACGTTCATTAAAAAGTTTTACCCCAGTATCATAAAGGACAGTAGCTGTATCTATTTTATTTGGAGTTGATTGCTTTGGTTGAGAGTTAGTTTGTGCCCCAGACTCGTTATTTAAACCTGTACTAGAATTCATTTGAGGAGGGGTTACAGGAGGACTCGCCGTATTGCTAATAGGTGAAGATGGAGCAGGCTGATCATCTAACAATTTTAGATCAAACTGCTTCTCAATCTTTCGAATTGCAGCTTCATTTTTTTCTACTTTACTTGCTAAACCTGCAATACCTCCAACTGCGCCTGTAGCATGATTGAAGTCATCAATTTGCCCTGTTATGCTAGCTAGTTCTTGACGTAAACTTTGGACTTGAGCCCATGTATCAGCCTGAGCTGGTTGTACCCCTGACAATTGAGCTTTTAGTTGGCGAATTTCTTCCTGTTGTTGATCAAGCTGATGTCGCAATGTATCTGTATTTTGACCAAAACAGCCTGAAATACATAATAAACTTCCCAATATAAGTACCATAGCTACCTTTTCTCTCATAGTCCCCCATCCTAAACACAAAATTGTTGTATGATAATATCGTTCTTTTTCTAACAATTCAATAAGGTACCTATATAACCATATCAAATTATTTATGTTATATCCTATCAGAATAAATAGCATAAATAATTTGCTTCTTAGACCACAGTAATTTGAAAAAATAGCTTAACCAAATATAGCGAAAAGAATAAAAGCATATTTATTCTTTTATAGTATTTCTCTTAATTTTCTCATTATGCCACATAGAAATAAGGACTAAAAAACCACCACAACAAATCGCTATATCTGCGACATTAAAAGCAGGCCAATGCCAGTCACCAATATAAAAATCCAAAAAATCTATTACAGCTCGTATCCTGAGTCGATCAAAAAGATTTCCTAAAGCACCACCTAAGATACAGCCAAGTCCCCAAAATAAAAATCTTTCATTAGAATGTGCAGAACGTGCTAAAAAAAAGATGATTACTATGGCCCAAAACGTTGCACCTAAAAATAACCAAAACTGCCATTCAATATCAGATCGATTTAGAAAACCAAATGCAGCACCTCTATTACGGATGTTCACTAAATCAAAAAAATCAGGAATAACATTAATCGAACTATACAAAGGAATGATATGGGTTATCCAAAATTTTGTAAGCTGATCAGCTAAAAAAATAATAAGTGCAACTAAACTAATTATACAATATCGCATTATACAAAATTCTTTTCCAATTTTTTATATTTTCATATTTTCTACAACTTCTGTACAACGTGGGCATAGTGTTGGATATTGGTGATTAGAACCAAGTTCTTTATACATCCAGCATCGCTGACATTTATTACCTTGTGCTCTGTTAACGGCTACAGCAAGACCATCTATTTTACTAACTGCAGCATCAACTGATGCCTCCGATAATGGCATAATATCTAACTGTGAAACAATAAATAAACTACATAAATCTGTGTTCAACTCCAACAGTAACGTATGTAGCTCTGGAGCAACATAAAGTGTTATATGTGTATCTAATGAATGTCCTATTTCTCCTTTCTTACGCATTGGTTCAATAGCTTGATTAACTTCTGCCCGAATTAATAATAGTGTTTCCCAGTAACTACGTACTCTATCATCCAATAAAAATGAAGAAGTTTCAAAAAATGGTAACATAAATACAGAAATAACATTATCATCTTTCAGTGTGTCTGGAATATATTTATAAACCTCTTCTGCAGTAAAACTCAAAATTGGTGCCATACTTCTTAACAACATATGTAAAATATAAAATAGAGCTGTTTGAGCAGACTTACGCTTATGACTTCTTACTCCAGAAGTATACAGACGATCTTTCAATATATCTAAATAAAAGGCAGACAGGTCTGTTGTACATAAATTATGCAACTTATGAAATACGGTATGAAAATCATAAGAGATGTAAGATTTTTGAATCTCTGTATAAGCTGTAGCTACTACATCTAAAATATATTGATCTAACGACTCCATTTCTTTTACAGGGACTAACTCATCTAAAGTTAAATCATTTATATTTCCAAGTAAGTAGCGACAAGTATTACGAATACGACGATAGGCATCTACAAGGCGTTGTAAAATTTCATTAGAAATCCTCACATCTTCCCTATAGTCAACAGAAGAAACCCATAATCTTAATATTTCAACACCAAATTTACTAATAATTTCTTGAGGAGATGTTACATTTCCCATAGATTTAGACATCTTTCGACCATCACCATCTACGACATATCCATGTGTAAGTACAGCATGATATGGTGGAACTCCACGTGTACCAATAGAAATAAGTAGTGAAGAATGAAACCAACCTCGATGTTGATCTGAGCCCTCAAGATATAAATCTGCAGGAAAGCCTAAATTAGGACGCTCTTCTAATACTGCAGCAAAACTTGAACCAGAATCAAACCATACATCTAATATATCTGACTCACGCTTCCACTGTTCGCCTTCACAATGTGGGCACTTAAGTCCTACAGGGACAATATCTTCAAGCTTTGCTTCATACCAATAATCACATCCTCTAGGATGTATTGCAAAAAATTCTGCTATCTTCTTCATCCATGAAGGATCATTCCAAACTTCTCCACAACTTTCACATATAAGTGCTACAATAGGGACTCCCCAAATACGCTGGCGAGAAATACACCAGTCAGGTCTTGAAGCAATCATATTATAAATACGATCTTCACCCCAAGAGGGAATCCACTCTATATTCTTTTTAATGGCTTTTAAGGATTGTTCTCGAAGATTATTTTTTTCCATACTTATAAACCATTGTGTCGTAGCCCTAAAAATAACTGGACTCTTACAGCGCCAACAGTGTGGATAACTATGCTGGATAGTATTTTTTTGAATAATACGATGAAATTCTTCAAGTTTTTGAATAACAACAGGATTAGCCTGATCAACCCTTAACCCTGCAAAAAATTTTACGGTATCTAAATATCTTCCCTGATCGTCTAAAGGAGAATAGACATCCAAGTTATATCTTAAGGCAACTTCATAATCTTCAGGACCATGACCTGGTGCTGTATGTACACAGCCTGTTCCAGCCTCAAGAGTAACATGATCACCTAAGACAATCATAGACTCTTGATCATATAATGGATGTCTAGCTTTCATTCCCTCCAAATCTTTTCCTTGAACAACCTTAATAACTTTTGCATCTTCCCAATTAAACTGCTTTAAACATATATCTACAAGTTCAGAAGCTATGATAATATATTCATTTTTATACTGGAGTAATGCATAATCAAAATCAGCATTGAGTGCTATAGCCATGTTACTTGGAAGAGTCCATGGCGTTGTAGTCCAAATAACAATAGAAGTTGTTGTAAGATCTGCTTGTGGGAATATTGTGTGTAATCTTTTATCATGTATAGGGAAACGTACAAAAATAGCTGATGATGTGTGATCAGCATATTCAACTTCAGCCTCTGCCAAAGCTGTTTCACAAGAATAACACCAATAAATAGGCTTTTTACTCCTAATCACACTACCTTTTTCTACAAACCTAGCAAGTTCAAGAGTAATAACAGACTCATATATTGGATCCATTGTTTGATATGGATGATCCCATGAGCCAAATACTCCAAGCCTTTTAAACTCTTCGCGTTGGATATCTAAAAATTTCTCAGCATATTCTCTACAACGATTTCTTATTAATGATAGAGGCATTTCTTGTTTCTTTTTACCCAACTCCTGCTCTACCTTCAGCTCAATAGGTAATCCATGACAATCCCACCCAGGGACATAACAGGAGCGATACCCTTGCATGTTACGAGACTTAATAACAATATCTTTAAGAATTTTATTGAGTGCTGTACCAAGATGAATATGTCCATTAGCATAGGGTGGACCATCATGAAGTATAAAAATGCCCTTTGCACCTGAAGCTTCAAGCATTTTTTCATAAACAGCGTTTTCTTCCCACCAAAGAATAATCTCTGGTTCACGCTGCACTAGGTTAGCTTTCATAGGAAAAGTCGTATTAGGAAGATTTAATGTTTCCTTATAGTCAGTCATAAGAACTCCTTCCTCAACCCAATAATGATATATAGATATACTAAAAAAATAAAAAAAGAGTATGAGGGATACCCACTAACTAAAACAAAAATATACCTCAAAGGAGTGAGCTATGTTAAGCCAGATGTCAATAGTAGATGATTAAAAAAATATTTAAAGAAGAAAAGGTAAAAGGTAACTCTCTAAAAATTATTTATAGTTTATAGCATTATTTTTTAAGTAACCTATATATTCTAGTTGATACCTATTTTCTCTGAAGTTATATAGTTTGATTAATTCTAAAATGTCTTTCTTTTAAAACGTCTAACATAGCCAATGTCATGCGAACTCCTCCACGGCCTCTACCTAACTTTACATTAGATTTACCTGATCCATGATAATCTGAGCCACCTGTGATTCCAAGCTGATATCGGCTTGCTAAGTCAACACAGTATCGCTCATCTTTTTGTGAATGCTCACTATGATAAGCTTCAATAGCAGAAAGACCATAGTCTTTAAGCAT
Organism: Lawsonia intracellularis PHE/MN1-00; assembly: GCF_000055945.1. Taxonomy (NCBI): domain Bacteria; kingdom Pseudomonadati; phylum Thermodesulfobacteriota; class Desulfovibrionia; order Desulfovibrionales; family Desulfovibrionaceae; genus Lawsonia; species Lawsonia intracellularis. The sequence goes on along the minus strand of NC_008011.1, from coordinate 1,294,149 downwards.
AACAATAGTATCTTCAAGCCAATCCTTTGGACATCTTAGTAGCATAGGATGAGCAAAACTTACCATTGCTCCAGCATCTACTAATACACGAACCCCTTCTTTTAAAGATATTGTTGTCTTTGGAATATAAGCTAAACCATTATGTCCAAGACAGGACTTAAATGCTTCTTTCGTATCAACAAAATAACCTTTTTGGGTTAAATGTTGTGCAATGTGTAGACGTCCTATAGCTTCACCAGGAATATTTGCTATAATTTCTTCATAACTTATATTATAGCCTAGTTTATTAAGTTTACTTATGATTAATTTAGCCCGGTCATGTCGATCTTTAAGTAATGTTTTAAACATTTCTTTAAGACTGATATTATCATAAGGTAACCATAATCCAAGTAAATGAATCTCTCCATATTTACTTGTAACACCTAGCTCACATCCACGAATAACTTCAATTTGATTTTCTCTCCCTGCTTGTTCAGCTTCTTCTAAACCTGCAATAGTATCATGATCTGTAATAGCTATTGCAGCAAGCTTTAACTTTGCAGCTTTTATGACTAACTCTCTAGGTGTATCTGTTCCATCAGAAGCTATTGTATGTGTATGTAAATCAACAAAGTAAGGTTGCATTCCATAGTCTCTTTTGTTAACTAGAAAATTATAATTTGAAAGACTTTACTATATAACATATTGTTTTTTAATATAATTATTATATCTTAAAATAGATATTGGAGGTATCTTTGAATTTAAACCCTGAATTACTAACTATTCTTGCTTGTCCAGAGTGTCATGGTTCAGTTACACCTATAAGTGATGAACAAGGCCTTCTTTGTTCTACATGTAAAGTTGTATATCCTGTTCATGAAAACATTCCTGTTATGCTTGTAGATGAGTCAATTACTGAAGATAGTTGGAGAAAGCAATATCCTCAATCTGATTAATACTAGTAATCTCTATCCATTTTTACTTATTTATATAGTTAAGTTATATTAACAAATATAATCTATTTTGTTTTTATAACTAGTTAGTAAAACTAGTGTTCAATCATTCTTGGTTCAATAAAACTCATGCTTCCAAGATAGTTACCAACCATTCTTGAATTAATACCCTTCAAGTAAGGTGCCGTAGGTTTTTCTACTCCTTTATAGTTAAAAGATACAATAAATGCGGTAATAGCACGCTGTTGAAATGCTTGTATCTCAGGATTTGTTACAGAAAGCTTTGTAGTTTCTGACAAATTGCTTGGTAATGGTTCTCTATATTCAAGAATAATTTTTGCTTTATTAAAAAAAGCTCTATAAGCATAACGCTGTACAAGCCAATAAATTGAAGCTAAACGTTCCTGTGGGGCAACAAGAATAGTAAATGGATCCTTTGCTCCATTAATAATATGTGTAGAGCCTTCAAAATTATGTCCATCAAAGGATTCATAAGAAGTTACTGGACTATCTACCATATTAAAGGATAGGGGATCCCATTGCCAGTTATTGGGAGTAAAGCTTAATGTAGAAATAGCCATAGGGCTGTTTTCATTTACACCATAAACAGCGATAAATGTCACAGGAAACTGATAACCATAATCTGTATATAAATATGGTGTAATTTGCCCTGCAGTCAACATAGGCATTTTTACAGTTACAGATAAAGAAGGTTGAGCATCTGATACCAACGTTTCACCAGTAAAGCCTCTAAAAAGAGAACCACATGCCAATAATTGTGTCATACAAACTGACAATACTACCCATTGAATGATCCTTGAGTTCATCATACTACTTTTCCTTTTTAGATTCCTTACTAATCAAAATATAATGCTTTAAAATTTATTTACTCTTCCTTACACTCTATCTAAATGAAAAACTTTAGACAATATAGCTATAATAATAATAATAATAAAATAAGCCAAGCATATCTTACTACTGTTTGGCTTATTTTATATTATAAATGTTGTACTTTAATCAAAAAATTATGTTATAATATTAAGATGTTGACCTATTCCATTTTGTTTCATGACTTCTATACGTAATAGATTATTATCTCCACTTGGAGCTATAGACTGCACGCTAGCAGCACCAGCCATCAATTGATTAACAGCATTTGACTGAATGCTTAACGCATTTTTAAGTCCATACGTAGCAAAACTTACTCCCTCCACATATTCCTCCTTAAACTATATCATTACCTTTATCCAAAAAGTAGCTATCAATAAAAAACTATCCCTTAAAAATATTCCAATTTTACTATTAGTAATATATGATAACTGCAAAAATACTAACAAACTAATCGGTCTATATAAAAAAAAGTTTAGAGCAAAAACCTTAATAACTTATTAAGGTTTATTAATAAAAAATATAGTAATAGACTTTAATAGGGTTGCAGAACCTTTCTAGCTTCTTTACTATGTTCACCATGAAAACTTTATTTTTATTAATTGTACCAAGATAAAAACAATAAAGTTTCTAAGGAAAAATCTTTAAGGAGTAGTTATGACTGACCATACCCCTCTTCAACCAAAACATGAAATAACAGATCAAGCTGATCAAGATACATCGGCTGAAATGCTTGTTGAAGAAGAAGATAAAAAAGAAATTGGACCTAATTATATTACTGAAGAGGAAGCTCAGGAAATACGTCTTCGTGCGCTTGCTGAAATGGAAAATTTCAAAAAACGTCTTCAAAAAGATCATGATGAACAAATACGTTATGCTATAGATAATCTTCTTACAGACATGTTACCTGTCCTAGATAGTCTTGACCTTGCTATACAATATGGAAGTAATGACGATGCATGTAAAGATATCTTAATGGGTGTTTCTATGACTCGAAAACTATTCCTTGATACACTCAAACAATATGGCGTAACAGTATTGGGTGAAATAAATGAGCCATTTAATCCAGAACTTCATGAGGCTATTGCACATGAGGAGCGTGAAGATATCCCTGAAGGACATGTAAGTACTCTTCACCAAAGAGGATACCAATTATATGAACGTTTACTTAGACCTGCAAAAGTTTCTGTAAGTTCAAACAAAAATAACAGTAATACAAATAAATAAATAAATATTAACTTTTTTCTTACAGTGAGGAATACAGATAACTAAAAGTTAAAACTATAATAAATTACAGTCTAACTACTTTAACTATAATATATAGATATGGATAAGAACATGGTTATTGTATTATATTTAACTAATAAAATAGTGTGAATATGTTGCAAAATACAACACATTTACCAGGTAAAGATGACCTACCCCCCTCTGCTAATATAACATTATTTAGGCAGACATTAGAAATCAGCTTTAGTGGTAACTGGCAACTTAACCAACCTATTCCTGATGCAACAAGATTTGCTTCTCAACTTAACTATCCTGTAGTTAAAGAACTATATCTCAAAACTAATAGTCTTGGCATATGGGACAGTAGTCTTATTGCATTTATAAAAACACTTATTAATAAAGCTCAATCACAACAGATAACTATTAATGATCATGAACTTCCTGCAGGAATAAAAAATCTTATACAGCTTGCCTTTCAAACACCTCCTAATAAAGAAGCACATAAAAAAACTACTCAAATCTCATTCCTTGAATATATTGGAGATATCACCCTATCTCTACCTAGTACCATTCAAAAAATTTTAACCTTCCTTGGAGAAATGACCCTTTCTACCAAAAGACTTATTACAGGCCATTCTGACTGCAGTTCAACAAATATTTGGCGTTGTATGCAACAAGCAGGAGTTGAAGCATTACCTATTGTTTCACTTATTAGTCTTCTTGTTGGACTTATCCTTGCATTTGTTGGAGTCATACAATTACGAATGTTTGGTGCAGAAATTTATGTATCTAGCTTAGTGGCAATAGGAATGACACGTATTATGGGTGCTGTTATGACAGGTGTTATCCTCTCTGGAAGGACTGGCGCGTCATATGCAGCTACTATTGGAACAATGAATGTGAATGAAGAAATTGATGCACTCATGACGTTTGGTATCCGCCCCTCAGATTTTCTAGTTATGCCTCGACTTATTGCTCTAACAACTATGACACCTTTGCTTGTTGTTTATTCAGATTTTATGGGAATGCTTGGAGGTTTTATTGTTGGAGTAGGAGTACTTGGTATTGAGCCATTAGAATATATAAACTTTACCCAAAAAGGCTTTGCATTAAAAAATCTTTGGGTTGGTATTATACATGGTATAGCATTTGGAATCATTATTGCTATAACAGGTTGCTATCAAGGATTAAATAGTGGGAAAAATGCATCTGCAGTTGGTTTAGCAACAACTTCAGCAGTAGTATATTCAATTGTAGGTATTGTCATTGCAACAGCTTGTTTAACCATTATATTTAATATATTTAATATATGAGCCTTATATGAATACTACAAATGAACCACTCATTACAGTCAAAAACCTTACTATTGCATATGATGACTATATTGTTCAAAAAAATCTTACTTTCACAATAAACAAACAAGATATTTTTATTATTATGGGACCAAGTGGTTGTGGAAAAAGCTCTTTATTACGGGCTTTAGTAGGACTTCATAGACCATCAGTAGGTAATGTATACTATAATAACGTAGACTTTTGGGCATTAACAGAAGAAAAAAGACTTGAACAACTTCATAATATTGGACTTCTTTTTCAAAGTGGTGCCCTGTGGACATCTATGACTCTTGCAGAAAATATTGCTCTCCCATTAGAACGTTATACCAAACTGTCTATAGCAGAAATTCAGGAACAAGTATCTTTAAAACTTTCTTTAGTAGGTCTATCTGGGTTTGAAAACTACTATCCATCTGAACTCAGTGGTGGAATGAAAAAACGTGCAGGACTTGCAAGAGCACTAGCTATAGACCCAAAAATTGTTTTTTTTGATGAACCATCAGCAGGTCTTGATCCTATTAGTGCAGGAATGCTTGATGAGTTAATTGTAGAACTTACAAGTAACCTCACTATGACTGTCATTATTGTTACACATGATTTAGATACTATTTTATCTATTGGTACTAATAGCATTTTCTTAGACACTGCAACACACACTATACTTGCTCAAGGAGATCCTAAACAACTCAAAGAAAATACTCATCAGCCAGAAGTCATCCGATTTCTCACAAGAGGGAAGCAACCTACACAATATACTCTAGGATCTCCACTATGAGTCATCAAGTCAGTAAAACTCTTATTGGAGCATTTGTTGCTGGCTCTATTTTACTTCTTATTATAGCTATAATTTTTTTTGGCTCAGTTAAACTTTTTAATAGCACAGCTACATTTGTCATGTTTTTTGATAAATCTATAAGTGGATTGTCACCTGGTTCCCCTGTTGTCTTTATGGGTGTTCCTGTTGGTCGAGTTATTGACATTAAAGTCGACAAAATATCCAATGATATAGGTTTTACAATTCCTGTATATGTTGAACTTTATGAAAATACACATACAATATTTATAAAACATAACTTACCTCAAGAAGAGGAAGAAGAAACAGAGTATCTTAATAACCTAATAAAACAAGGATTAAGAGCAAGTTTAGCACAGCAAAGTTTACTTACAGGTCAACTAATGATTGAACTAAATTTTATTACACCAGAATCACAAATGGACACAACACATGTTGTTTTTTATAAAGGTACACCTGTTATCCCAACTGTACCTTCAAAGCTAGACAACATTCTTAAAGAGTTAACTAGTTTGCCTCTAGACAAAATTTCAGGAAATATCTTAGAAATCACAAATAGCCTCAAGATACTTCTTAATACACCTGAGACACCTAACATTATTCCACAACTATCCAATTTTTTACATCAGGGGCTAGCAGCTGTAGCAGAATTTAATCAATCTCTTATTGATATACGAAAGGCAAGTAAAAAATATGGTACAATGGTTGAAGGGCTTAATACAGAACTCTCCCTTACCTTAAAAGAAGCAACAAAATCTTTTCAAACAATTAACAATACAACAGAACGATTACTTGGTAATAATAGCCCTACACTTTTAGACATCCATCATATGTTACAGGAAGTCTCAAAAGCTGCAAAAGCTATACGTATTCTTGCAAACATGCTGGAAAGAAATCCTGAAGTCCTTATAAGAGGAAAAGGTATTAATCAAAAATGAATATGTTATTTCAATGCCTCCTTATAATCTTACTATTACTCCCTGGATGTGGACTATTATATAGAAGTCCAATACCTACATATTATGTTCTCCAACCATCTATAAAATTAACTCAACTTCTTACTTCTAAACATGATATCACAGGACCAATTGTTGCAATAGACACTATAACTATCCCTGGCTATCTTGATCAACCACAAATTTTTATACGAGAAGGAGAAGCAACAGTTGTCCAATTCGCTGAACTCCATAGATGGAGTGAGTCTCTAGCTGAAGGTATTAATCGTGTATTACAACAAGCTATCTCTAATGTTTTAGCACCAATAAATGGATTAGCTGTTGGTCCAAACTCAATGATAAAGCCAGATTGGATATTAACTGTAAACATTTTTCAGTTTGATGGCGCCCCTAATAATGAAGTGATACTAGATGCTATTTGGACACTTTCATCAAGCACACATAAAATTTCTCACACAGGACGTTTTACAAAAAAACTTATGACAGGTCCAAGTATTACAGATATGGTTATAACAGAGGGAATCCTACTTGAACAACTAGGAACATTTGTTGGCGATGAAATTCGTAGCCATTTACCTTATGAACTTCTAAAAGAATAACTGGATTATAAAGGTTACTAACTTTATGTGATTGCCATTAAGGGAAACATATAAAACTTATTTCATACATGGAGGCCCCTTATGCAAATAACAATTTTAAGTGGTAAAGAAACTAATCCTGGGGATAACCCTTGGACTCCTCTGGAAGCCTTAGGGAAACTTACTGTTTATGATCTTACAAAACCTGAACAAACCGTTGAACGTGCTAAAGATGCAGATATACTACTTGTAGGTAGAGATATACTAACAACTGAACACATTGAAGAGCTACCAAAACTTAAATGTATTGGTGTATTAGGAACAGGTTATAATCAAATTGATATTGAAACTGCTGGTAAACGTGGTATCCCTGTTATAAATGTAACAGCTTATGGTGTTGATGCAGTTGCACAACATGCATTTGCATTACTCCTTGAGTTATGTCGACATACAGCAGCTCTTGATCAAGCAATTAGAAATGGTGCATGGTCAAGCCCTGACTGGGCTCCTTGGAAATATCCACAAGTAGAACTTACCTATAAATGTTTTGGTATTATAGGCTATGGTAATATCGGCCAAAAAGCTGGATACATTGCTCATGGATTTGACATGAGTGTTCTTGCTTATGATGAAAGACCTGTACAACCACCTTCATATACCCCTTTTTCTTTCGCTGATCTTGATGAAGTTTTCAAAAATGCTGATGTTCTTAGCCTCCATTGTCCACTCACAGAAGACAACTTTCACCTTGTCAATAAAAAACGTATTGAAACTATGAAAGACGGTGCTATTATTATTAATGTAGCTAGAGGCGCATTACTTGATGAGCAAGCTGTAGCAGATGCTCTTATTTCAGGGAAACTTGGAGGTCTTGGATCTGATGCTTTTGTTGACGAACCTATTAACCTTAATAACCCACTATTATCTGCTCCTAATACTGTCTTTACTCCCCATATTGCATGGGAATCTGTTGAAGCACGGAGAAATATTGTACGAATTCTTGCTGAAAATCTTAAAGCATGGATGGATGGTAAACCACAATCTGTTGTGAATACAGAGTACTTAGTCAAATAACAATTTTTATTTAATTTTAACTGCAATTTTATATCTTTCTTTTCTTTTTATTTATAATGACCATCTACTATTAAGATGGTCATTATACTTTTTATTATTCTAATTTTATAGTTATAGGTTATGAATATTATAATATATATTAACTAAAAATAAAAAAATAATGTTACTATATTATACTATGATTAATATTATTTTAACTAGTTAAAATAATATTAATATATATATATGTAATAGCTTATTATATTTTTATATAAAATATAATAAAATTAAACTTAATATATTAATATACCATATTGATAATATAGCTATAATATAACAGCTAATAATGTATAATCTAACAAGTGAATCATCATGGGAGGTTATATGCGAGGAGTTACATCACGTATTAGTAACAGTAGTAGTACTCAACACATTGTAGAAACACATTTCAAAGAAACTAATACTGATAGCTCAAGTCAATTTGGACAAACAAAAATGAATTCAAGTGGTACTAGACGTATTATTCTTGCTGCATTAACATTAGGTATTTCTGAAGCTGTAAGAGCTATTAGCTCTTATTGTACAAAAAGCTCTGAACATCAAGGAGCTCAAGTTGCAGAGAAAGAAAGCCCTAGATTACGTGCTCGTGAAGGAACTCCACTAAATGAAGCTGCTAGACGCCACAATTATGGAGTAATACATAGCACAATAGACCCTAAACAAGACTCCCCTTTTCCAGAAGCTATCCAAAATGCTATGGTAAGTGCACAAGAATATCTTAAACCTATAGTTACTCCCGGACATGAAGACATTCTTACACGAAGCTTAACTACTCTTCAAATGAGACTTCATGAAATTCCTGAACCATTTACAAGTCAATCATTTGAACTAGAGCTTACAAAAGAAATAAAACTTACTATTCTCAAAAATTCATTCTCAGACAGTTTAATACAAGAATTACAACAAAGAAAAGTTCCACCTCAACCAGAATTTATTTCGCAACTCAGAACAATAGAAACACCAGTACTCACCAACATTTCTAATATGCCGAAAGAAGAAATACCAGAGGCAATGAATAAGCTTATCTTAAAGTCAGCAGCAACAATACATAACGCTCATAATTCTAAACAAGCTCGCGAAGAGTCATTATCTATCTATCAGCATGTTATTACATCTAGATATAATATATCTGAGCAAGAAGCTAAAAAAGATAACGGCTATAAAATGCTTGAAACTAGATTGATGGAGTGTAGTACAGAACTCCAAGATGCTGAAAAAGCAAAACATCCTGAATATCCTGTAGTACCTTTACGTACATACCAAGAAGCATTTATTGAAGTTACTGCTCCATTTTTAGCAATATTTGGTGTTACAGAAACAAAATTCTAACTCTTCTTAACTTACTATGATATCATAGTTATATGAGTAGATGGCTAAATAAATTAATAGCATTAATAGCATCTATAATTAATTATGAAAGTAATAATATACTATATAACCTAATATAACAATTAGTATAATTTTATAATTTTCAGCTTGATTATAAAGTAATAAATAAAGGAAGTATAAAAAATGCTTAGAAGAACTCATTATTCTTTCATTATATTTACCTTCTAACTTCTCTGTATTAAAAGTATATGTATATACATTGACAAAATAAAAGTTAGATATATTGTATAAGTATCTTGCTACAAATTATATACACTAGTTAACTTCTAATCATATATCTTAAGCTTAATTATTCCTTATATTACATAAATAAGGTCACTCCTTTTTTCTAATATCTAAAATTAGGTATGTTTTTTGACAACCATCCTCTAAAAAGGAATATATCATGTCAGCCGTCTCTACTATATCTAATGGTGCTATAGTCAGTGGAACAGACAAAAATTCGAAAACTCCCACACAACAAAGTAAAAATCGCTCACATGGTATCCCTCGAATCCTATTAGGGATAGTTACACTAGGTATTTCTGAACTTGTACTAGCTATTCATTCTTATTATACAAGAAAAGCTCAAGCTCAACCACCTCAAGCTATGAGAACACCACTTAATGGTGTTAGACACCAAAATTATAAAATAATATGTAGTTCACTTGAGTCTAAAACATCACCTTTTCCAGAAGCTATACAAAATGCTATATTAGATGCTCAAGACTGTCTTAAACCTATAATTACTTCTGTAGATGAAAATATATTAAAACAAAGCCTAAGTGGACTTCAAATGAGACTTCATGAATTTCCTGAGCCATTTACAAGTCAATCATTTGAATTAGAACTTACAAAAGAAATAAAATTCAATCTTGTCAAAAACTTATTCTCAAAAACTTTAATAGAAAGATTACAACAAGAAGGTATTTCTGAACCTCCAACAGAGTGTATATCACAGATGTGCACAGTAGAAACATCTACGTTAAAACAAATTTCTACAATGCCAAAAGAAAAAATTTCAGAAGCAATGAATAAACTTATCTTAAAGTCAACAGCAATAATACTAAGCAATGATAATGCTAAACAAGCTCGTAAAAAAGTATTAGAAGACTTAAAACTAGATCTTATAACTCAATACAGTATATCTGAACAAGAAGCCAAAGAGCATAGTAAATATAAAGAACTTTCAACTAAACTAGTAAAGTGTTGTACAGAGCTCCAAGATGCTAAACAAGCAGAACATCCTGGTGAATATCCTGTAGTGACTGTTGATATGTATCAAGACGCCTTTCTTAAATTCAATCAATCATTTTTATCATCTTTGATGTAGCTCATAAACAAAACTAAACTTAATTGTCCAACTAGAGGTTATCCTATTATCAACACTAACTTGCTATAAATTATATGCATTATAGGCAATCTTTTCTGTTTTTACCATCTAAAATTAGGTATGGTTTTCCGTCGTCCATGCTTCTTTAAAAGGAATCTATCATGCCTGCCTTTCCTACTATATTTGGTGGTCCTATAGTCAGTGGAATAGAAAGAAGTTCACGTATCCCCACACAAAAAAATACAACTAATCGGCCATGTGGTATCCCTCGAATTCTATTAGGAATAGCCACACTAGGTATTTCTGAACTTGTAACTGCTGTACAAAACTTTCGTACAGCCAAGCAGTTATCATCCCCAGATGTTCAGAGGAATATAATACGGCTCTATAACTATAATGTTGTTGACTCCATGACTAATCCATATCAAGAGTCTACATTTCCTGGAGCTATGCATGAGGCTTTGGCTTTGGCTTGTAGTGATTTACGAAAATATGGATTTAAACCTGATGTTCAAAAACACTTATCACATAGTCTAAAAACACTCAAAATGAATACTCCTCAAATGAAAGAAAAGTTAACCTATGAGTTAATGGTTATGTATCTTAGTCAAGAGATAAAGTATCACTGTCTTGAAGAGATAGTTTCATCTTTAATACAATCTAAACTAAGCTCTATAAATCCAGTGACTGGATGCTTAGAATCAGTAGATGAACAGCTTATAAAATATATTATAGAATCAAGAGGAAAACAAACTCTATATAAACTAGCTGCTCTTCCTTCTCCAAATAAAAGATCAGAAAAAATGAAACTAGGAGATTCAGTTGTTCAAGTCACTGAAAATCTTGGGAATCAATTACAAAACATGTTAAATTCAACTTATGTTTTAAATAGAATAAAAGAAAAAATCTGTACTCTTCTTATCACCTCAGGTCAGTATACTGAAGAAGATGTAAGACAATCTAAACTATATAAAGATACTGCTAATAACTGTAGAATTACATTAGATATGGATGACCACAAAATAAGAAGAGAGCATAGAAATAACACTCCACGAAAGTCTGTTGAGGACTACCAAAAATTATTGTCTTCAGAAATCACTATGCTTCAACGTCAACTACAAACGTATAACTCATCTAGCCATAATAATAGTAATAGTAGTATAGTGAGTACTAGTATTTAATAAAAATAAATTCATACTATACTAATAATATATAACTAACTATTTTACAAGATACTTAACAACAACTTATTTTATAGTAGTACAAAATTATAATACATGTACCTACTTAGTACATACATTTTGTTAGTGACTATCATTACCATAATTATATAATATTCATATAAGTACTAAAAATAAAGTCCTTAGTATTAATAATAGAACTTCATTATAACTTAATTAAAATTTATGAGGGACTGATATATGATTATAGAACATTCTCCATATACACAAGGCCCTACAGTAGCCACTGATAGGAATCTGTCATCTACACAACAAAATCAAAGAAGATGGCCACAAGGTATTTCTCGAGTCTTATTAGCAATAGTAACTTTAGGGGTATCTGAGGCAGTCTTTGCAATACAAAGTTATTGTGCACAAAGAAACCAAAATCAACAACCTAGAGTAAACCAAACCCAAGCACGACAGTATAACAAAAAGCTATTAGAAGATATGTGTAATCCAAATAAAGAATTTCCTTACCCTAATGCTATTGAAAATGCTGTACAAAAAGTTGAAGAAGAACTTGGTTCTTATTCTGAAGATTCACCTGAAGATATTTTAGAAAAAGCTTTGAAAGCATTGAAGCCTGAAGTGCTTCAATTACCAACATGCTTAGATGAAGAAGTTTTTACAACAATATTTATACAAAAATTAAAAGAACTCCTTCTCCAAAAAGTACTTATAGAGGAGGTAAAGATAGAATGTGACAACAGAGGCATACCAGTATCAAGTACATCCCTCTTGATATTAACAGGAGAAAAGCCTGAATTAGACATATCTGGCTGTATATCAGAAAATGAAACTAAATTAAAAGTAGAGCAAGCTGTATCAAAACTAGCTAATACAATAGAAAATAAACATAATTCGGACAAAGCAATACAAAATGCTTCTATTAAGCTCAAAAATTTGATTGCTAATAAAACAGGAATACGTTCATTTCTTGTATCAACCCATTGTAACTACAAAAAATTATGTGAAAATTATAAATTAGCTACAATAGTATTAGAATCTACTATTAAAACAAAACACACAGAAAATAATGTACCTGTTATACCAGCTATCCTCTTTGAAAAGCTAGCAGAAGAACTATGCAAAGAGCAAATACAAGATTTTGAAAATCAGAATCATACCCAAATCTCTTCAGCTCAACAACAATACAGACCAAAAACTCGTCAAGAACGTATTGAGTATCTCAAACAGTCAGAAAAAAAAGCTCGAGAAAAAATTGATGCAGAGAGAGCTGCTACTCTTGTAGGAGCTACTTCAAGAAGGACTGATTCCATACAATCAAGATATGAAGAGTTAGTAAAAAAACTCCTTTCAGAATTAGAACAACAAGTAACATAAACAAATTAAAGTAAAATAAAAAATAGCGTCAAAATTGATTGTTACATTTTTACTAGCTTAAAAAACGTAATCTTATAAAGACATTAGTAAATAACCCATAAATATCAATAAGTAATTATTCAATATCTATTAGAAAATTATTATTTTCTCTTTAACTATGAAGCTAAAAAGCTTCTTAAAAGAACAGAAAACAGTTGATCTGATATATTATATCAATGCAACTGTTTTTTGTTTTATTATTTCTATGTTATGAATTTAATATACATATTAACTATTATATAATTATATATGTTATGAATTATTACAAATATAATATATAATATATTACATAATTTTTATTAAATTTAATATTTTATTTTTATATAAATATTATTAACTATATTATAATAATATATATTTGTTGACAAAATATAGTTATGTTATAGTTTATATATAAAATTTTTACGTAGTAATACATAAATATAGCACAAAAGTAACTATAAATAAGGAATATATTTATATGTTAACACTCCCAACTGTTTTTATCGGCAGTCCTATTATTAGTGATATAGATAAGCCTCCATTTATTACTACTCGACAACAGACTTTAACTACACCCTCTAACTCTTCAAAATACTTACATCGTATTTGCTTAAGCTTAATAACATTAGGTATATATGAACTTATTAAAGTTACTTGTAGTATATTTAATAGTAAATCAAAATCATCTTTTTTTTCTATGGAAAAAGATGAATATTCTGACTACGGCTATCATATATTACAACCTCTCTCTGAAGAAAAAACACTACTCCCTAATAACATAAAAAGAACAATGGAGAATATACAAAATAGTTTTACTGCTACTACAAATACTGCTCCCTTACCTCTTGCTAAATATGGTCTAGAAATACCTCAAACAAAAACTAACCTTACAAAAGAAAATATTATAAAAAAACTTATTCAAGAACTAAAACTAATTATCATTAAAGAAAAAATTTTATCTGACTTGCATAATGAGTTAAAAAATAAAAATATCTATATAGACGAAATAGATAAATCTTACTTGCTTCATACAGAACATACAAAAATTGTTTCATTAGCTCTCAACCCTGACTATACTATGTCAAAAGAAATAAAACAGTTAGTTTACAAATTAATTAAATATATTGAAACTAAATATAATCATATAATTAATTATAATAATTAATCTTTATTAATACTATACTATTACATATTTCCCTCAACACGCTTTAGATATTTATGATTTAATAGGTAGCTAACATATACTATAGGATTGCTATAGGTTTTATGTAAATAACGTAATATTATACAAGAGAATAGATTCAACAACAACAACAACCTAAATATAGGTATCAAAAAAATAGAAAGATATAATTGAGTATAACAATAGTTCTTAATCTATTGATAAAGAAAGGATTAAATATTTTTATAGAATAATATTTGAATGAGCTCTATATAACGTTGTGCACATATAACCTAAAAATATAAGGGGATATGCTTATGCCAATGCTTCCTGTACGTTTCACTGGTCCTACAAATCAAACCCCTGTTGATGATAGAGAGCAACGTACCAAAGTACTTGCACAAATAGATCATCAACATCAAGCTGAACCACCTAGATCATTAGGACAAAGAATTCTTACTGCCACAGGGTTGGCTCGTGTAGGATGGGGATTAGGTACGCTAGGTTTAAGCGAATTAGCAAGAGCTCTCCATGGCTACAACACACGTGAAAGTGCTGGTGCTGCACCTAGAGCACTTGCTAATCAACAAATTCAACGTGAAAATCGTCAGCTTCTTCAACAACTCCATGATAATGTTGCAACAGGACAATTCCAATTCCCACATCAAGAAGCCGTTGAAAGTGCTATGGAAAAAGCAAAAACTGATCTTCAAGGTATAGCTAGTACAGACCCACGACATCTTCTTGGACGCTCTATATTAAGTCTCCAAAGTAAACCTAGTGCTTTTGATGAACCAATCACAGACAAAAGCCTTAGTCATTTACTTTCAAAAGAATTAAAACAAGAAATGATATTAGAAGAAGCTAATAAACAATTAAGACATGCTCTAGGCAAACGTGGACCATGGGGATATGGTGCCGATAGAGCAGGACTTTTGTCTGAACGTAGTAAGGACATAAGAGGACTAACTAATTATCCACCAGATCAAATTAATAGAGAACTAGAAAAAATTGTCAGTGAAATGGTTACTAGAGGAGAAAATTTACATAATTCTTCTGAAGCTAGGAAAAGTGCTCTTAGTGCTTATGTACAAGCTGTTATGGATAGATTCCAACTAACAAATGCACAAGTTACAGGGAACCCAGAATATAAGAAGCTAAAATTACTACTTGATGAATCAGCAGGTACGCACGAACGTCAACTAACAGCCCGCAATGGAGGACTTATGCCTCTTATATCTCAATCTTCTTATGAAGAAGCACTACATAGAACAACACAACAATTTTTAATAGAGCTAGGGGTACGTTAGTAGTTGTATCAAAATAAATGATAGTTGATTATCACTACATACCATATGCATTTCAAGTACTATGCATATAGTTATAGAATAGATAGTTATCAATCTGAAGACATAATATAAGATTAAGTAGCTAATTGTAACCTGTTGCTTTTTTTATTCTTAAAGGGAAAAAAATGCAAGTACAACTTAGAAATGTTTCAGATTCTTCTCAGAATCTTGAAAATGTACAAGCTACTGAAAACAAGCAGAAGGCTAACACACAAGATGGACAACCTCGAGTAGGTAAAGGGGCTATTCCTCGTATTATGGCTGCTCTTAATTCTGCTGTTAACTTTGTGTCAAGTACACTTCAAGAATATAAAACAGCAATTCTAACAACTACACAGTCAACAAGTGTACAACAAAATGAAATACGGCTTCAAAATAGAGATTTAATAAGTCAGATGCTTGATCCAAATCAACCACAACCCTTTCCTAATGCTATAGATAATGCTACTAAGCAAACAATTAAGGATCTTGCTGGTATCTCTCATAAAGAAGTTGGATCTATTACATCTACTGCTTTGAACAACCTTTCTATGAGTATAACAAAACTAGAAACTAAACTTACTGATGATATAATGACTTCACTGCTTACTACAGAAATGAAAAATATTTTACTAAAAGACGTTGTAGTACAAAATCTAAAAAATGAACTAGGAACAAGAGGAGTACCAAATGATGAAGGTGCAATGGCTACACTACTCATGACAAAACAATATGAGATGGGTGCATTAGCTCGTACTCCAAACGAAAATTTACAAAAAACTATAGAAAATCTTGTCACCTCTATGAGTGATAATGCTGTAACACAACGAAATTATACTCAAGCAAAAAATGAAATACAAAACACATACATTGAAGCAATAATGGTTAATAAAGATATGACTAAACAAGAAGCAAGTCAGCTTCCTGAACTTAAAGAGCTAAAGCTAAAGCTTGACCAGGCTGCACTTGAACTTGAAGAGACATACACAACAAAGAATGGTGGCCAATTACCAGAAATAAGCCTACAAGACTATAGAGAAATCTTTCAAGGAGTTGCAGCACCATATTTAAATAATATAGGTATTAATGCTACAATTCTTTAATTTTTATTTACTTCTACCTAAAAACTGGATCTATAACAAAGAATAGTAGCTAGCTCTCAAAAAGAACTAACTAAATATAAAAGATAAAGGCTAATAAATTGGAAGATAGTTATGAGTTATACCCTATAAGTAGACTGTTCTATAAAAAATAAGAAAGGTAAAAATACTATGGAAATTAACCCTATACCAATAGGAAGTATAAATATCCTAACGACTCAATCATTAACAGAATCACAGTCTACTGAAGAAGCTAAAATCGAACAGCAAAAATCATCTCAATCTAAATATGTTTTACGTACAAAAGGAATTCCACGTATTGCTTTAGCATTTCTATCATTTGGAATAACTGAAGTTGTTAGAGCAGTACAGTCCTACCAAGCCAAAAGAATTATAAGTCAAGAACCTCGTTTAAGTACCGAATTTGATCCTAGTCTATTTAAAAACAAAACAGAACGGTATAATGCAAGATTATTAAAAACTGTATTTGAAGATACTCCAAATACTTCCACCTCTGATGTCTTAAAAAATGCCATTAAAAAAGTTGAAAAAGAACTTGAGCAAAGCAGTATTAGAAAAAATCCTGATGCTCAACCTATTATAAAACGTGCATATCAACAGCTTTGGCTTACTCCTAATAAACAACATAAACTAACAGAAGAAGAACTTTCTACAATTATTAGCAAAGAAATAAAAAATATTCTTATTAAGGAACAAGTAATAAAAGAATTACAAACAGAGCTTGACACCAGAGGAGTAAAGTATGACCAAGGTTCACTTGCAGTTCTATTACAAAGGAAAGCAAAAACTATAGAAGGATTATGTTACTATTCGAATGAACGTCTATCACAGGAACTAACAAGTATTGTTATAAAAGTGGCTAACTTAGCAGAATCTTTACAAAACTACGGGAAAGCCAAACGTGAGATTAAACAACTCTACCTTGAAGTAAAAGGTATTGACATTAACAGTCAGGAGGCGATGCAAGATACCGAGCTACGAAAATTACTACTAGCCATTGATGAAAAAGCTGAACAATATGAAGCAAGAGAGACTTCAAGAAATGGTGGAGAAATGCCTGTAATACCAATTGGTGCTTATAGATATATCTTTACTCAAACAGCAGAACCATTTTTTGATACTTTAGAAACACAACATACTTAAAAGACACAAAATACTTATCTATAGCTTTATCCTATCAGTTACACCTATCTATTCTTAACCTATAGAACATACAATATTCCTTGGTTACCAAACTACTTGGCTCATTATATGCATAATATGTTATTGTAATAAAAATTATAGTAGGCTTATATATTATAATTTAACATAACCATTTATATTTTATTACTTTTTATATATAGGTATATTAGCAGCCCATAAATTAATTGCCATAAATATACTCAGCTCTGCCTAAAAAGTTGGCAAATCATACTTTTTTAGTAAAAACTAATTATACAATTACTATTATATAACTTAACTAACTAATATACTACAAGTAAAATTACAAAAATCTATATACTTAACCTATTATATATAATAAATTATAATATATTACTATGTTAAATAAATGTGAAAAATACTTCAATTGACAATCAACTATTAATTATTATGATATAGTTATATAGTAACTTTACATTATATTATCATTCTTAACTAGTACTATTTCTATCTTTATTCAATCTTACTTTATATTTTTATACCCTTTCCCTTTCAGTATCTATTTATATTATATAGATAAGTATAATACCATCTTATTATAACTTATTAAAAATAATGATGACTACTACTTAAATAAGGATAACACTATGCCTATTAGCTCAACAATACAGGGTATTTTTGATTTTTTGGGTTCATCAAGAGCTCAAAATCGACCAGACCAACCTACTACTGTTCCAACAGCAAGTTATTTCAAAATAGGTTGTCGTGTTGCTTTGGGATTTGCAACACTAGGTGTATCTGAAATAGTAAGATATGCTATCACAGCATATCAAGCCACATATGGAAATTCTACAGCAAAAGTAGAAAAACATAGAGTTCAATACTTTAATAAAGAAGTTATAGAATCTGATCTAGATCATACAAAAGACTCTAAATTCCCTGGAACTGCAATCAAAGTTTTAAACAAAACTACTCAAGAATTAAAAGAGTCAGGGATAGAAATAGAAGATCCACAGTCTACTCTGGACGAAACATTACTATATTTAAAAAAGGAGATAATAAAACTAGAAGATCGTCTTGATTCTGAACATTATTGTAAATTATTATGTGATTCTTTAAAACTTACTGCTCTCCAAAGATGTATTGAGGCTAAAGTAAAAGAAGCTTATGATAAAGATGGACGACAAGTTGAACAGTCAATATTAGAACGTGCCATAAAACGTCGGCAAAAACTTATCACTGCCTTAGGAGAAGTTCCGCCAACGCTATTAAAAGAAAGATGCAATGAGCTAGCAGATTATGTATATACCACATGCTTAAATATAGAAAAAGAAGACAGTATAATAGCTACAGTAATAGACACAGTTGCTAAAGGTCTTGCTTGGGCATTTAATCTTAATAGTTATCAAACTAATCCAACCTTACGTGAGACTGTAGGGAATGTGTTAAAAAAGGAAGCAGAAGAAACTGAACAAGAAGCACAAAAAAACAATAAGGGCCCTATTAAAGCTGTTCCTGAAGAAAAGTATAAAGAAAGACTTTCTAGCTCTGCAGATTCTTACTTTCAGTGTATTAAAGATGTTGGTATGCATTTAAGTAAGCTAGTAAAAGATAAACAAAAATGTTTTAAAATAATAACCTCTGGTTTAAAAGCATATGAAGCATTAAAAGAATCTGGCACAATAGTAGTTATATGTAATCCACTAATAACTCCTGAAGAACTAAGAAAACAACTCCCTACTCTCTATCATGAACTTGAATTATGCCTTATTACAGCTCTAGGGGAAGATGATTGGAGTGACTTATCACAACATCAAAAAGAGCTATATCTCCGTGTATTATGTGCATTACTAACCCGTAAGCATAAGATATTAGGACCCTTCTTAAAAGAAAACCAACTTCTTATAGAAGAAGTCAAAGAACAGTTAGAAGAAATTCAGCAGAGAAATAATGAAGAAGGAGAAACCTCTTCTAATGCTGATGATATATCTAGTTCTCTAACCTTAGTAAATCTATTCTTAAAGAAAAATACTATTTAGAGAAACATATCTTTAGTAAAGCTTACTATCTGATACTTCATTTTATGATTGCTTTATTTAATAAAAAAGTAAATATAACTACTATATCAATGTATAGTAATATTTAAATTATATATAAAAATTATATCTAATGATTTTAAGAAAAAATTAGTTTATAGAGAATAGTATACATTATTGATATTACAATCTGTTGTATTGAAATTATAAAAAATAATTATAAAGATATTAATTAATAAACAACAGTAATTATGTAGTATATATTACGCTTACCATTCTAATCTCTAGTTAGTAATTATAAGGACGCATCATATATATATATATTATGATGCTTTAATGTTTAATCTATCTGTGAGGAAATCATGGTAAACTCTACTTCACACTACAGTAGTGACATCTATATTTCTAACCCTATGCCGATTGCTCCACATAACAGGCCTCGAGAAAATACAAATAGGAATAGAGGACGTCGTATATTCCTAGCCCTAATTAGCCTAGGGATGACTGAATTAGCAAGACTTGCATTAAGGGCGTATAGAACAAGACATACCCCAAATAATAACACTCCTCAAGTACGTCAAGCACAAATAGCACAACACAATCTACAAATAATAGATAGCCATTTAGACCCAAACAAACTCCCTATGTTTCCTAGGGTTAAAGAAAATGTTATAATGAGTACCTCCCAATTTTTTGAAGGGATAGATGTCCCAAATCCTAAAAACTTTATTGATAGTGCACTACAACAACTTAGAAATGATATAACAAATTATCCTAAGTTATCAGAAAAAATGTTCAAAGAACTTTTAAGTGCTAAACTAAATGATACTGTATTAAAAGAACATATAATAAATAAAGTTACATCTCAAATTTCAACGACTTCAGATGTCAACCTTGGACCTATCGTACAATTTCTTTTAACAAAATTTAATTCAGAAATAGAAGGTGTTCTAACTGGTCCACCTTCGATGCTAAAAGAAAGTATAGAAGAACTTAACCGTCATATAATTATTTCAACAAAAAATATTATTATTCAAGAAAAAGTTATAGATAAGTGTATTGAAACTGGCCTTAAAGCAGTCTTAAATGCACTTAATGCAACACCCCAAGAAGTAATGGCTCTCCCACGCCAAACTATTTTAACTAAACTTTATACTGCAGCAGATAATATAGAAAAAACTGCTAATCAAAAAAACGGAACACCTACTGAAATCCCTGCTTGTGTTTATGAAAAAATTCTTTCACAATTATCAGATTCGTTTTATAGTACTATAATCCAAGCTGGGATCCTTACAAATGCTGCTACAAAAGATAGCCACATTACAATGATACTTCTTGAAAAATCAATGCATATAGTTTCTAATAGTAACATATCTCCATTAATAGAAAAAATAACACAATCACCAGAAGATATTAAAGAAAAGAAACGTACAGCTATTCAGCTTTCTAGACTTCTCTGTGACCAAGCACGCACTGTATTTAATAATGAGTGGGATATATACCCTTCTAACAAACAAAATCTAATTTTGTCTGTTGTATATTTACTAACAAAACTTAATCATCCTCAATTACAAGATACAACCGTACGAGAACAATTATCTGTTCTTGCTAAAGAAATAGATAAGGATGGCCTAAACCTAGCAAAAAAATTATCCCAAGCTAACTCTAATGAAGCAGCAGTAACTCGTTTAATGGCACAATCAAACTTTCTTTCAAAAACACTAATTATGATATTGAGCTTCATTGGTGGAAAAGGTTATGGATTAGAATAAATTTAATATTCTACTCTAAAATACATACCCTACCATATAAAATACTATAAATAGACACTTGACAATATCACTAATCGATATAACATCAATAGAGAATAATAAGATACATTTATAATAAAGTTTTCTTCTCATAGTTAATTTTTACTACCTACACTATAACATATACATCTATTCCAAGGAGCTTTTTATGGATGCTCAAAGCCTTATTAAAGAACTAGGGCCCATTATCAATCTTCCTGATCTTGCTCTTGATGAAAATAATGTCTGTCGTGTAGAATTTGACGACATGCCTGTAGACTTTGAAGCTTTACCAGATGGAAGTATGTTATACATTTATGCTCAAGTTTCACCTGTACCTCCTCCAGGAAGACGTGAAAAACTCTTTACACGACTTCTAACAGGCAATCTTTTTGGAGGAGAAACACTTGGTTCTACCCTAGGCTATGACATAAACCAAGAGTCCATTGTTATGCATATTGCTCTAGCTGTTGAAAAAAACTCTTTCTCTGACTTTCAAACCACTTTAGAACGTTTTCTTGATCGTCTAAAGTTTTGGCGTGAAGAATGCCAAGATATTGTTCTTGGTTCAGGCAATAGAGACAACGCTGAAGATGTAAATTATAAAGATGGACTACGTGTATAATAAAAATAAATGGCTTATAAGCCACCTTAATTTTTAGCGTTACTTATAGTTAGTACTAACCGTAAGTAAAGCATACTATAAAGAACTATAACTTCATCATAAGTTAATTAATGATATTAATATTATGTTCAATAATACTAGTTAATATTTCTTTATAGTAGGCTTTTTCTGTTAATTTATTAATAATTGTTCCATACTCAAGAATAACAATTTCGTGAGCTAATCTACAAATTTGTGTGATATTATGTGAAACCATAATAATAGGGTATTCACTAGCTAACTCTAATAGTAAAGACTCAATTTTCTGTGTTGCATGAATATCTAAAGATGATGTAGGTTCATCTAGTAGAAGTATAGCAGGCTCTAAAGCTAACATCCTTGCAAAACAAAGTCTTTGTTGCTGACCACCAGAAAGATAGTGTGCAGGAATATCTAAACGATTTTCAACTTCTTGTAATAAACCAACCCTATCTAGTGCAGAATAAACATATGTAGGAATATCTTTTTTAGCATAGTGTGTTAATTGTTCAAGAGGAATAGAAATATTTCGATATACACTAGTGGGGAAAACATTTGGAGTTTGAAATACCATCCCAATTTTCTGACGTAACTTTGATAATGTAAAGTTCTTCTGAATAGATGGAAAAACAGATTTTAACCCATAACCTAAATCTGCTTCAATGTACCCCTTAGTAACACAACCATCAAATTCTTCATTTAGCCGATTTATACTACGTAATAAAGTTGTCTTACCTGATCCAGAACGACCAGTTATAACAAAAATTCCATGACTTGGAATATCCATAGTTATATGACTGAGAACTTCTTGTTGATGAAAAGAAACTGTTAGATCAACTACATGTACAGCTATAGACATTTCCCCTCTCTATAACTAAATCTATAAATTTTAGAACCAATAAGCCTAGCAATACAAAATAAACTAACTATTAAAAAAAGAAGCACAATAATAGCTCCAAACCCTTGACTAAGCTCCTGTTGTGTTTGGTATTGTGTAGCAGTATAGTAAATAATAAAAGGTAATGCTTCAAATTTTGAACCTAGTCCTGAAGGAAGTCCTGCATTAGCAACTACACCTGTAAGTAAAATAACTGCTGTATCTTCAGCAGAACGACTAATAGCTAATAAAACCCCTCCCCACAAACCTCGACTAGCAGCAGGTAATTTTATAAACCAAATAAATTGTTCTTTAGTAAACCCTAATGCTGTAGCGCTTAAATACAGTTCATTTGAGACTGCAGAAAAAGCCTCTTGAGAAGTAACAATAATTGTAGGTAGGACAAGTAAAGCTAAACAGCCTCCTGCTAATAATAAACAAGTATTAGCTTCTGGCCATATTGTATGACGTAAAAATATAATAAGTAAAAAACCAAATAATCCCATCACAATTGATGGAATACCTGAAAGGATATCAACTAGCCATCTTATATAATAAGATTGAGATGCTGACGCATACTCTGATAAAAAAATTCCACATCCTATACCAGGAATGATAGCTAAAGATAGTGTAATCCCAATTAGCTCTAATGTTCCTAGAACTGCTGGCCATATCCCGTCCCATACAGGCTCTAGACCTAATAAAGCCCTTAAAGGTGGAACATTCCCAAAAAATATTGCTATATTTAATGTAGGTAACCCATTCCAAATAAGAAAAGCTATAAAAAAACAAATGACTACCATAATAATGACTACTGAAAAGGATGCTAGTAAAGAAAATAAAAATAAAAATACTTGGTTCATGATAGTTTTATTATATGGCGTACTAATATACTTACTGTAGCATTAATGATAAGTAAAAGAATCCCTGATAAAAAAAGTGAATCATATGCCATACCAGACATTTCATTAGCACTTGTGAGTGCAATATGTGCTGTAAGCGTTCGTATACTCTCAAAAATATTCTGAGGTAATTGTGGTGAATTTCCTGATAACATAAGAGATATTAGTGTATCTCCTATTGCTCGTCCAAAGCCAATTATTGCTGCTACAACAAAAATTTTTTTTGATTTTGGTAATACAAAAAAATAAAAAAGCTCTAATCTTGAAAAACCTAATGCAATGCCTTCAAGACGTAGCTTTTCTAAAGAAGTAGCTAATCCTGATTCAAAGACTAAGGTTATAGTTGGAAGGATTAATAATGCAAGAATAACACCTGCAGAAAATAAACAAAAACCTGTACCTCCAGCTCCTTCACGAACTAAAGGAACTAGTAAAAAAACAGCTACAAAACCATAAACAACTGTAGGAATAGCTATCATAAGCTTTATAAAATAAGCAACCACTCTAGCTAAAAACCTTTTATCTACCTTCAACATCCAAATATTCAAGCCCAGAGCTAATGGCCATGCTAGAGACAGGGCAAAAATAGCTAAAAAAAAAGAACCTCCCAACATAGGAAGGATCCCAAAATAGCCTTCATTAGGCTGCCAAGTTAATGAAATAATCTTTTCCAAGTTAGTATTACTTATTATAGGTAAAGCAAGAGCAATAAGCATTGTTATAAGTACTAAAATACCTGTTAAAACTATACTTACAGCAAAATATATACTAACTTTGAGCCAACTCATAGATAAAAACACACAGGTAACTAGTTTTGGCTATAAAATAACTACTCACACGCTATTCTCTTTCAATAGGAATGTATCCTGCTTTGGTAATGATATCTCTCCCATCAGGGGAATAAATATAATCTATAAATAACTTTGTAATACCTTTAGGCTCTCCCTTTGTATTCATGTAAAGTAAACGACTTATAGTATAAGAACCATTAAATGTATTTTCTTGTGTAGGGATCATATTATCAACAACTAATCCTTTTACAGAACTGTCCAAATATCCAATCCCAATATAACCAATAGCATTCTTATCTTGGCTGATAGCTGTCTTTATAGATCCTGTTGAATTAAATACATTAGCTTTTTTATAAGGATGAGTTTTATGCATTACTTTATCTTCAAAAACCTCTCGTGTTCCACTTCCGTCCTCTCTTATATAAAGGGAAATAGGAGCATTATTCCCTCCAACTTCTTTCCAGTTTCTTATCTTTCCAGAAAAAATTTTCTTAAGTTGCAGTTTAGTTAATTGTGTTATCGGATTTGAAGGATTTACAATAATAGTAACTCCATCAATTGCAAAAGGAAAACTTACAAGTCCATATTGTTCAACTTCAAACTCTTTCAAAGGGCGACCTGTATTACCTATGCTAATAAGTCCTTCTGCTAACTTCTTTACGCCTACACCAGATCCTCCACCTGTAACAGTAATTTTGATGGCAGGATTCACCATCATTATATTTTTAGCAGCTTGCTTCATTACAGGGAGGTGTGCTGTACCACCAGCTATATCTAAAACTCCGCTTTGATCTTTGAATAATTCTAAGGATGATGCCGAAACGTGTACTACAGACAACGCCATAATATACAATAAAACAAAAAAATTTTTCATAACCACTTTCCTAGCATTAAATTATCTACTGATATTTTTCAGATATATTATTATATTTCAAAAAAAATGAAAAAAATGAAAAACCGGTTCCACACCTACAAACATTACTTCAAATTCACCCACAAAGCATGCAAACAGGCCGATAGTCTTAGATTCACTACTATCAAAATATTTACAGGGCTAGTATTAGGATTCAAACTGTGAATGTAGATATCGGTGATGGGCATCGTCAACTCCCTACATCTCTTTGAATTTTGCAATACCTATGTGGACAAAAATTCTGTAACCACAAACAGTTGTCCATGTGAATATTATAATGGATCATAGCATGGCCATGTCTAGAGATATACCTACAAACTTTGGGATGCAACCAAACATGGCTGGACATTGAGAGGAAAAGGTACCAAAAAGGATTATTACACTTTGACACCCTTCATAATACCTAATTTTGGCTCCCCGGGACGGACTTGAACCGCCAACCTAGTGATTAACAGTCACCCGCTCTGCCTATTGAGCTACCGGGGAACGCTACTTAACTTAAGTTGGTGTTTATCTAAACAAAACCATACAGTCAAGCTTTTTATTTTTCAAGACTCATTTTATCTTCTTGACTATCAAGCTCTTTTGGACTACCGCTAATTAAATATAGAATACGCCTTAATTGTATTACTGGAGAAGCATTCATTGATACAGAAAAAAAAATCTCATCCCCCAATTAAATTAGCTACCAAGTCACCTCATGTATCTTATTTTAAACCTCTGCTTGAGAGCCTTGCAGAAAAAAATGAGCTTAATGAAGTTATCAAAAACTGTGTAGTAAAATCCTGTGAGCTTTTAGACTCAGGAATTCCTCTCTACCCAGATGAGTTCGTTAAAGAGCATTATGCTGGTATGCTTCGTGCTGAATATGAAGCCTATAGTGCATCTGAACTTGAATCACTAGACGAAATTTTTGCTTGTGCTGGACGTATTATCTCTCTCCGGTCATTTGGTAAAGTAATATTCTTTCATATCATGGATAGAAGCGGTCGCATTCAATGTTATGCATCTCGTGAAAATATGGGAGAAGAAGCATTTAGTACATTCAAAAAGTTTGATATTGGTGACATTGTTGGTGTTAATGGAAAACTTTTCCGTACAAAAATGGGAGAATTAACTCTCAACTGCTCCACTATCACATTATTAGCTAAGTCCTTCCGTTCTTTACCAGAAAAACATAATGGCCTTACTAACATAGAACTTAGGTATCGCCAGCGATATATAGATCTTATTGTTAATCCTAAAACAAGAGATATCTTTAGAAAGCGTAGTAAAATTATTCATGAAATTAGAGCATTCTTAGAAGAAAATGGCTTTATAGAAGTAGAAACACCTATTCTTCAACCTATTCCAGGTGGTGCAATGGCGCGTCCATTTACTACACATAATAATGCAATGGATATGACCCTTTATATGCGCATTGCTCCTGAACTCTATTTAAAGCGGCTTCTTGTTGGTGGTTTTGAAAAACTATTTGAATTAAATCGTAGCTTCCGTAATGAAGGAATCTCTATCCAACATAATCCAGAATTTACCATGTGTGAATTTTACTGGGCCTATGCAACATATCTAGATCTTATGGAACTTACAGAAGAAATGTTTGCATACCTTACAAAAAAAATCTGTGGTACTATGACTATATCTTACCAAGGAAATACAATCGATTTTACACCTGGGACATGGCAAAAATATACATTTCATGAGTCTCTTGAAAAAATTGGTGGGCATTCTCCAGAGTTTTATAATAACTTTGAAAAAGTTAGTGAATATATTAAAGAACATGGAGAAAAAGTTCTGACAACTGACAAAATAGGAAAACTTCAAGCTAAACTCTTTGACCTTGACGTAGAAAACAAACTGATTCAACCCACATTTATCTATCACTATCCTACTGATATCTCTCCACTCTCCAAAAAAAATAAAGATAACCCAGAAGTAACAGATCGTTTTGAGCTTTTTATTGCAGGAAAAGAAATTGCTAATGCATTTTCAGAACTTAATGATCCTATTGATCAACGTCTGCGTTTTGAAGAACAAGTTCTTGAGAAAGCACGTGGAGACGAAGAAGCATGTCCCATGGATGAAGATTATCTTCGTGCATTAGAATATGGAATGCCACCAGCAGCAGGGGAAGGTATTGGAATTGATCGACTCGTTATGCTTCTTACAGACTCTCCTTCCATACGAGAGGTTATCCTTTTCCCTCTATTACGAACAGAACGCTAATGAAGTTTGAACTTTTTATTGCTCTACATTATCTCTTTGCAAGACGAAAACAAGCTTTCATTTATCTTATTTCATTAATGTCAATTTTAGGAGTTGCTATTGGTGTTGCCTCTCTTGTAGTTGTATTAGGGGTTTATAATGGGTTTACTATAGATATCCGTGACAAAATTCTTGGAGCTAATGCACATATTATTATTACAGGAAACTTTGATTCACCTATAGAAGAACCTACAAGTTTTACTCAGCTGTCAACTACTTCTATGCTGTCCCAAAATGCTCTTATTATCCTAAATAAACTTCAACAAACTTCTGCGATAATAGGTGCTACTCCCTTTATTTATGCAGAATGTATGATATCCTCTCCTCATGGAGTAAAAGGTCTTATTTTAAGGGGGATAGATCCCTCATCAGCACAAAATGTCATTTCTATGCTTTCTCATCTAACAAAAGGAAATCTTGAAGATCTTATCCCTAAAGTTTTAGGGACTCCAGACGGTATTATTATTGGTAATGAGCTTGCCCAAAGACTCAATGTAACAATAGGTAGTCGTGTAAACTTACTCTCACCAACAGGACAAAAAACATCTTCAGGATTTCAGCCACGGATACGACCACTTATTGTAACAGGAATCTTTCATACAGGTATGTTTGAATATGACACTTCTCTTGCATTTACTTCTCTTAATGCAGCAAGAGAACTTCTTGGACTACCTCACAATTATATTTCTGGAATAGAAGTCAGTATTCATGATGTGTATCAAGCAAATTATATCACAAACCAACTGCAACAAGAGTTAGGTCATAATTTTTCTGTACGAAGCTGGATGGATATGAATGCAAATTTATTTGCAGCACTTAAGCTTGAAAAAATTGGAATGTTTATTATATTAGCTATGGTTGTTCTCATTGGTTCTTTTTCTATTGTTACAACATTAATTATGCTTGTAATGGAAAAAACAAGAGATATTGCTATTCTAACCTCCATGGGGGCTACAAGCCAAATGATCCGTCGTATTTTCATTTTACAAGGAACTATTATTGGTATTGTAGGAACTTTGCTAGGTTATCTACTTGGAATTACTCTTGCACTTTTATTGCAGAAATATCAATTCATTAAACTTCCCCCTGGGGTATATACAATAGATCACTTGCCAGTATTACTTAATTGGCTAGATATATTCATTATTGGTACTTCTGCCATGCTACTATGTTTTTTTGCTACTCTCTACCCTGCCCATCAAGCGGCTCGACTACAGCCTATTGAAGGATTAAGGTACGAGTAAAAATGTCACAATATCTATTAGAAAATATAGTAAAACAGTATGACAGTCCTTCTGAACCTATTTGTGTCTTACATAAAATAAATCTTTCTATAGCTCACGGAGAATCATTAGCTATTATTGGTGCATCTGGTTCTGGGAAATCAACCCTATTGCATATCCTTGGAGCATTAGATATACCATCTTCTGGCACTGTGTTATTTAATAATAAAAATTTAAGTCATATGGGCCCAAATGAAAAAGCATGCTTTCGTAATAAACTACTGGGATTTATTTTCCAATTTCACAACTTACTTCCAGAATTCTCTGCTGAAGAAAATGTTGCAATGAAAGCTCTTATTGCTGGTATACCAAAAAAGAAAGCTCTTCTGCTTGCACGAGAAGCACTTGGTAGTGTAGGACTTGAAAATAAATACCATCACAGAATAACAATGTTGTCAGGAGGTGAACGTCAACGTGTAGCCATAGCTAGAGCTATTTTATTAGAACCCCAAGTTCTTCTTGCAGATGAACCAACAGGCAACCTTGATCAAAAAACAGGTGAACACATTGCCAATCTTCTAATCTCACTTAATAAAACTTTTAATATAACTCTTATTGTAGTCACACATAATAATGATATTGCCCATTCTATGGGACGCTGCCTTGAGCTGAAGTCCGGAGATCTACATGACAAAACGCCTGAATATATTTCTTCTACTGTTACTGTGTAATATACTTTATTGTAATATAATAGCCAATGCTGCTTCAAAAGACGATCCTTCTATTGTGGTTCTCCCATTTCAAATTAATGGCTCATCAAATGATGAAGAGTTACAAACAGAACTACCAATGCTTCTTGCAACTGCATTAAAGAATAAGGGATTTCGTGTCATCCCTAATAAATCTGCATTAAATCTTCTATATAAACAAAATATCTCCCAACTTAATATTTCTACTGCAAAAAAGGTAGCTCAACAACTCCATGCTGACTATGTAGTATACGGCAGTTTCAATCAAACAGGTGAAAATTTTAGTATTGATAGTAGGCTTATTGATAGTACAGGTGTAGCATCTGCACGTCCATTATACATAGAAAAACCAAAATTTAATGAGCTAAATATTGCTGTAACAGAACTTGCTGAACGTATAAGTAATGGCCTTATAAAGAAAAACACTATTGCTGATGTACGTATTCATGGGCTTAAAGTTCTTGATCCTGATGTAATCCTTACACGACTCACTATTAATAAGGGAGATCATACTGATCATGCCAAAATTAATGCAGAAATCAAAAAAATATGGGAATTAGGATATTTTAGTGATGTCTCTGCAAGTATTGAAGAAAGCGGGGAAGGACGATTACTTGTATTTACTGTACAAGAAAAGCCTAAAATTACAGATGTTGTTGTTCAAGGCTCAAAAGCTGTAAGTATCGATAACATTCTTGCTGCAATGAGTTCTAAAAAAGGATCAGTTATTAGTGATAGACTATTGTCCCAAGATATTCAAAAAATTACCGACCTCTATAGAAAAGAAGGCTACTATCTCGCTGAAGTTAATTATGAAATAAAAGAGAAAGAAAATACTTCTTCTGCAACACTATTGTTAACAGTAAATGAAGGGAAAAAACTTTATATTAAAGATGTCCGAATTGAAGGACTTGAAACAATAAAAGCTAAAACTTTAAAAAAAGAGTTAGCATTAACAGAACGTAATTTTTTATCATGGTTTACTGGAACAGGTGTATTACGTGAAGAATATCTTGAACGTGACTCTATAGCAATCTCTGCCTATGCCATGAATCATGGCTATGTAGATATTCAAGTTGCTTCACCTGAAGTAACATTCAATGAAAAAGGAATTGTTATTACATTTAGAGTAAAAGAAGGTAAGCGCTATAAAATAGGAAAAATAGACTTTAAAGGAGATCTTATTGAGACAAATGAACAACTCCTTAAAGTAACAAAAATTGATGATCATAAAAACTATGAGCAGTATTTTTCTCTTTCTGTTATGCAAGATGATGTAAAAGCATTAACAGATTTTTATTCAGATTATGGTTATGCATTTGCTGAAGTAGATCTTGAAACAACCAAAAATGAAGAAGATGCAACAATTGATGTTACTTTCCTTATTGATAAAAAACAAAAAGTCTTTCTTCGTAGAATAATTGTTGAAGGAAATACTCGTACTAGAGATAATGTTATCCTCCGTGAATTACGCCTTGCTGATGGAGATCTTTTTAATGGTCAACATCTCCGACGCTCTAATGAATGCCTTAACCGCCTTGGCTATTTTAACCAAGTAGATACAGATACACTGCCTACAGGGAAAGATGATGAAGTTGATCTACTTGTAAAAGTTCAAGAAGCTCGAACAGGTGCAATCACAGGTGGTGTTGGTTACTCAACACATTCTAAATTTGGTGTTTCAGGAAGTATCTCAGAAAGAAACTTATGGGGAAAAGGTTATATTTTAAGTATTGAAGGTTTTATTTCTAGTAAGTCATCTTCTCTTGATCTTTCTTTTACCAATCCTCGTGTTTATGATACAGACTTTGGCTTTAGTAATAACATTTATACGCTACGAGATGAATGGGATGACTTCCGTAAAAAAACTTATGGAGATACCATACGTCTATTTCACCCTATAGGAGAATATTCATCTATCTTTGTTGGCTATCGAATTGATCAATATCGTCTATATGATATTCCATCTACAGCACCACGCTCTTATCTTGACTATCAAGGGAAAAATATTTCTAGTGTAGTAAGTGGTGGTTTTACTTTTGATTCTACAGACAGTCGTGAGAGACCATCTAAAGGGCATATTGCAAAACTAATTGTTGAATATGGAGGTGGTGGTCTTGGTGGTAATGATAACTTCTTCAAGCCAATTGCTGAACTACAAGGATTTTACTCAATTTCAAGAAGTAAAAACCATATAATACATTGGCGTACACGTGCAGGTGCAGCTTATAAGAATAGTAAAAAACCTGTGCCAGTATTTGACCGATTTTTTATTGGTGGTATAGATAGTATTAGAGGATATGATACAGAAGATCTTGCACCAAAAGATCCTCGCTTTGGAGATGAAATTGGTGGTGATAGGATGGCTTTTCTTAACCTAGAGTATATTTGGACATTCCAGCCAGAGCTAGGTCTTGCATTAGTTCCATTCTATGACATAGGATTCCAAACAGATTCTGTACAAACTTCTAACCCATTCTCTAAACTCAAACAATCATATGGCCTTGAACTTCGCTGGCGTTCACCAATGGGAGATTTGCGATTTGCCTATGGTATACCACTCAATAAAAATGTTAGTGGCAAAAAAACTCGTGGTAGATTTGAATTTTCAATGGGGCAATTCTTCTAATAACATAATATAACTCATAAAATAAGAGATACTATAAATTTAAAGATGAGAGGTGCAGGGAGCCGCCCCATAAAAATGTTGTTATGCCATAACTACTGCACTAGGAAATAGATGAATATAACATATTCTCTTCAATGCAAGCATGAGCAACATCATTTGTCGACAAGCCATTGCAATTTTATCCAATTATATTTATTGGAAAAAACTGTTATGGATACCTATCCTAGCTTACTTTATTGTCATAACCAATAATAACATAATACAAGCAGCTGCACCTACAAGTCCAGGTGCACGTTATGAAGAAGCTAAAAAAGCATTAAAAAATCTTCAGTCAGATTCTATAAATCAAAAACTTAGAGATCCTTGGCTAAAAATTTCTGATCTATTTTTTAAAATATATACTTCATTTCCTGATTGGATTAATCGTCCTTTTGCACTTTATTATTCAGCTGTTGCCCTTGACGAACTTGCAAAACATTCTTTCACAGTTTCTGATGCTGAAAAAGCTATTAAGTGTTATCAATCTGTCATAACTAAATATCCTAAAAGAACTATTACTGAAAGTGCATTACTAAATATTGCAAAAGTTTATGCTGAACGACTTCATAAACCTAATGATGCCAAAAAGTATCTCCAAAAATTATTAACAGACTATCCTAAAAGTGATAAAATAAACGAAGCTCAGATATACTTAAAAAGCCTTGAAAACCTTAAAGAGGAACCTCAAAAAACTTCGACTACAAGCACATCTAAAGCAAAAGAAGCTTTCCACTCAACATCCAAACAAAAAAATTCTCATTTACAAAAAAAAACTTCCGAAAAAACATTAGCACAACTTGAAAATATCAGATGGGAAGTAAAAAAGAGCTATCTTAAACTTATTATTACTCTTACAGAACCTATCACATGGGATGTAATATCTCATCCAGCAAACCCTAAAACAGGTAATCCTATCCGTTTACTTATAGAATTACACAACACAATTCCAAATCCTTGTATAAAACCAGGAATATGTATTAAACAAAACAAACTAGAAAAACTAAGAGTGGATCTCTCCACTCCAACTGTCACAAAACTCTTGCTAGATTTTAGTGATCTAAAAACATTTAAAGTGGAAACAACACATAATCCTTTTCAGCTCATTATTTACACATCACCTACTCCTGATGGAATAGCAAATGGAATGAAAATTGGCCAAACAAAACATTCACACCCAAAATCCACTTCTCCAAAACCTATTGTGGCACACGATCTTGCACAACAACTCGGCTTAACAGTAAAAACAATACTTATAGATGCAGGACATGGAGGCAAAGATCCTGGAGCTACACATAATGGAATTATTGAAAGTGAATTGACTCTTGAACTTTCTAAAAAACTTGGTCAAATTTTAGCTGCAAAAGGTTTTACTGTACACTATACAAGACAAAATAACACATGGGTAGCACTTGAAGCTCGCTCACGGAAAGCGACTACAGTTAAAGCTGATCTTATGATTTCTATTCATATTAATGCAAATAAAAACACACAAATCCATGGTCTTGAAACATACTACCTTGGACTTGCAAGATCTAAAGAGTCTACATATATTGCCCGAATTGAAAATTCTACAAGTGAAAAAACACTAAATGATCTTGATATACTTTTAAAAGATGTGATGTTAACATCAAAAAAGCATGAATCACGTAGACTTGCAGAGTCTGTACATCAAAATATTCTTACCCACCTTATACAAAAAAATTATAATACTCACAATGGTGGGATAAAATCTGCACCTTTTCATGTTCTTATAGGACCCAAAATACCAAGTATTCTTGTTGAAGTAGGTTACTGTAGTAATAAAGCTGAAGCACAGCGTCTGGCATCTAGTAATTACCAAAAAGCATTAATAGAAGGATTAGCTAAAGGTATTTTCTGTTACCTAAAAAAACTACAATCACCTTGATATTTACTCTAGTTTTATTCTATCTAATTGCACTTAATAGCTTGACGAATTATTATATGAAGGCTATCCATGTGAAGGTTACCTGTAAGCTTTTAAATGTAAAAATTATGCAACCATACTTTATTCATTCAGAGGAGCTTCATTATGAAAGTAAAAACTCTTTCCATGGCTATTTTAGCTTGTTTATTAGTAGCTAACAGTGCATTTTCGGCTGACTTCCCTATTGGTGTCTTTAATTCTCAATCCATTGCCATGGAGAGTGAAGCAGCTAAGGCCGCTCAAAAAAAATTACAATCAGAATTTGGTAATGAAAAAACACAACTTGAAAAACAAGCAAAAGATTTGCAAACAAAAGCTGATGATTTACAAGCTAAGTCAGCAGCTATGTCTAACCAAGCACGTGAAGATAAACAAAGAGAATTTCTTGAACTTCGTCGTAATTTCGAAGAAAAATCTCGTGACTTTGCAATACGTGTCGAACAAGCTGAAAACACATTACGTCAATATCTAGCTGAACAAATCTATCTTGCTGCTGAAACTATAGCAAAAAAGAAAGGGTTAAAACTTGTTCTTGATAGTGCTAGTGGAAGTGTAATGTACCTTGAAAAAAATCTAGATATTACAAAAGAAATTCTTGAAGCCATAAATGCTGCATGGAAAAAAGGTGGAAGTAAACTTCCAGAGATGGCAAACCGGAAAAAATAACAGATGCCCCAGTATAAACTTTCAGAAATTGCTAAACTTTTAAACTTAACATTACAAGGTGATGATATTGAAGTTGTAGGCGTAAATACACTTCAAGATGCATCACCAAATGAGATAAGTTTTCTAGCAAATGCTAAATATATTCACCAGCTTGTTTTGTCACAGGCTGGTGCTATTATTCTTTCAAAAGAATATGCTAGTCGTGTTCCACGAGCACTAATCAGTACTGAACCATATAGAGATTTTGGTAGAGTTCTTTCTTTATTCTCTATACCTCAAGGATGTTTTGATGGTATAAGTCATCAAGCTTATATACACCCTACAGCACAAGTCTCTAAAACAGCTACTATCTATCCTTTTGTTTTTATAGGATCACATACTGTTATTGAAGAAAATACTACTCTATTCCCAGGTGTATACATTGGTGAACATTGTCATATTGGGAAAAATTGTACTATTTACCCTAATACAGTACTTATGGCAAACACATCAATTGGAAATGACTGCATTATTCATGCAGGAGTAGTCCTTGGCTCTGATGGGTTTGGATTCGCACTTACAGAAGAAAAACAAAAAATTCCTCAAGTAGGAAATGTAATTATTAAAGATAAAGTGGAAATCGGAGCTAATACAACTGTCGATAGAGGAACCCTAGGAACAACGACTATAAATGAAAACACTAAAATAGATAATCTTGTTCAAATTGGACATGGTGTAACAGTTGGTAAAAATACTGTTATTGTTTCACAAGTTGGTATATCTGGTTCTACATCTATAGGGGATAATTGTATTCTTGCCGGCCAAGCAGGAATTTCAGGCCATCTTACTATAGGTAATAATGTTACTATTGGTCCACAATCTGGTATTGGTAAAAATATCCCTGACAATCAAATCCTAGGAGGAAGCCCTGCAGTTGACCGACAAACTTTTTTAAAAACATCTGTACTTATGCCACGATTCCCAGAGCTCTTTAAGCGTATAAAAAAGCTTGAAAAAATTTTAGAAAAGAAAAAAGAGCATAATATATAGGAAAAATTAATGTCCCATCCATTACCTCCAAATATCCAAGAAATTCTACAGTTACTTCCCCACCGTTATCCCTTTTTACTTGTAGATAGAGTTATTGAATTTAATGCTGGCAAATATATTAAAGCTTATAAAAATGTTAGTATTAATGAACCATTTTTTCAGGGTCATTTCCCTGGATTTCCTGTCATGCCTGGAGTTCTAATTTTAGAAGCTATGGCGCAATCAGGTGGAATCACAGTACTCCAATCTTTTCCTATTAATGAACTACAAGGTAAAGTTTTTCTATTTGCAGGGATAGAAAATGTAAAATTCCGTCAACAAGTTATTCCTGGGGATCAACTTATTCTTGAGTGTGAAATAATTCGCCATAAACTACAGTTGTGGAAAATGTCTTGCCAGGCATTTGTAAATAATAAGCTTGTGGCAGAAGCAATACTAACTGCAGCAATGACAAACAAGGAAAATTTTTAATGTCTGTAACTATTCATCCTACAGCAATTATTGCTTCTTCAGCACAAATAGGTATTGATGTAACCATTGGCCCCTATGTAATTATTGAAGATGATGTTAATGTAGGAGATAGAACATATATAGATTCTCATGCAGTAATTAAACAATACACTAGGATAGGAACAGATAATCATATTCATTCACATGCTATGGTTGGAGGACAACCTCAAGATCTAAAATTTTCTGGTGAAATAACATGGTTAGAAATCGGTAATTATAACAAAATTAGAGAGTTTGCTACATTACACCGTGGGACTGCTGGAGGTGGTGGAATAACTAAAATTGGGAATAACAATCTTTTTATGGCCTATACACATGTAGCCCATGATTGTATTCTTGGTAGTAATATTGTTATGTCAAATTGTTCAACCTTAGCAGGTCATGTGCATATAGATAATTTTGCTATATTAGGAGGTTTATCAGCTGTTCATCAGTTCTGCAAAATTGGTGAACATGCCTTTATTGGTGGAATGACAGGAATTAGCCAAGACATTCCCCCCTGGATGCTTATAACTGGGAGGAAAGGTATAATACATGGTCCAAACCTTGTAGGATTAAGACGTGCTAATGTACCTTCAACAACTATTGCAGCAGTTAAAGATACATTCAAGCTTATTTGGAAAAGTACTATCCCTCGACCAGAATCACTTAAAACTTTAGAAAAAAAATATCCAGATGTTCCAGAAGTTCAAAGTATTATTCGTTTTATTCGCAATAGTGAAAGAGGTGTGTGCAATACAGCTAGTGGATCTGAACCCTCTGACGAACTTGACTTACTATAATAATATGACATAGAAACTTTTTACAAAATTGACACTATGCCCTTGTAGCTCAGTAGGTAGAGCACATCCTTGGTAAGGATGAGGTCAGCAGTTCAATCCTGCTCAAGGGCTCCATTCTTATGATTATACTAAACTTTTCATATAATCTACAATAATCAAATATAAAATAGTAATAGTAGACTGTTATAAACTGAACTTCCTTACTATCTTCTATCATCTGATATTTTTATCTTTTTAGTTTAACATCTGTTACATTATGCATATAATAATTATATTATGCATGCTATCGTTATTAACCTATCAAGATTTGGTGACTTAATACAGACGCAACCTGTTATAACAGCACTTCACCAAGATGGATATCAAGTTGGACTTATTTGTCTATCCAGCTTTGTAGATGCAACATCATGTTTATCACATATAACATATGTGAATCCTATCTCTGGGGGGAAATTACTATCATTGATTGAACAAAATTGGATTTATGCTCTTGCTAATTTCCAAGAATGGATAGAACAAATCTATAATACATTCCCGCCAAACCGAATTCTCAATCTTACTCCTCATATTCCTGCTCGTCTCTTAGCTTACGGTCTTTCACAATCAATTATTCCAGTAGAAGGATTTAGTGTCGATAAATACGGGTTTGGTGTAAGTGACTCAATGTGGGCAAAACTCTTTGAAGCTTCAACAAAAAAAAGACGATGTAGTCCATACAATCTTGTAGATCTATTCAGAATGATATCTCATGTTGAACATATTCCTGCATGCTATAAACTTAAACTTCCCCAAAAAACAAATTTACTAACCTCAACAACACACTTTAAAAATCATATTTTTGAAACCAATAAACAATATCTAGGATTTCAACTTGGTGCTAGTTCAACATTGCGTCAATGGCCTGTATCTCACTTCGCACAATTAGGAAAAAAGTTATATAATCAATTAGGAATTATCCCTGTACTTTTTGGTAGCGAATCTGAACAACACCTTGCTCAAGAATACATCAAAACTGGTGCTCCATGTATTGACCTTGTAGGAAAAACAAAAATTGCAGAACTTGCAGCTATCCTATTACATATCTCTCTTCTTATTACAAATGATACAGGAACAATGCATTTAGCTGCAGGAATGGGTATACCCTCTCTTGCTATCTTTCTTGCAACTGCTCAACCATATGATACTGGTCCATATCTTGAAGACTGTTGTTGTCTTGAGCCATCATTAAATTGTCACCCTTGTGACTTTGATACCACATGTCCTATTGATACAATCTGTCGTACTACAATTTCTGCTGATGCTATCTGGCCACTTCTTACTTATCGTTTAACTAACAAAAAATGGCCTGAAAAAGCACCAATTGAAACATCTACTGTAGCGCGGGTATGGATAACAACAAGAGATCATTATGGTTTTTTTAATCTTCAATCTCTGTCTGGCCATGATAAAGAAGATAGAAGTAGTTGGTTGTATATCCAACGATATTATTATCGTCAACTTATTGACTTGTTAGATAACCCTAATACAACAAAAAGTTATCGTCCTTTATCTACAAAGGTTATCTCACAGTTATCTCAGAATGTTAGGCAACAAGCATCCAATACTCTAGAACAGATATCTAGCCTTCTCAAGTTATTAGAACAACAAGGCCTTCTCCTTTCTGAAAAACATATTTCACAATTTGGTAAAAAATTTCTTTCTACTACCTATAATATTACAGAACTACTTGAACAAAACGAATTATTTACTGCACTAGGGATATTCTGGAAAATGTCGATCCATGAACATGCTGACAATTTATCACATGTATTAACTATTGCTAACTCCTTTCAAAAAATCATTACAAAATGGAATAATTCTCTAAAATAATGGCTCACCTCTTGCAAGATATCTTGTAACTACTATTAATAGCATATGAGGAGGCATTATGATTATAATCGACGGTAATAAAACTGATATGCAAATTAAAAATTTTTCTAACCTTGAAGAAATTTTACTTTACGCAGCAAGCGATTCACGTCTTGAAAATAGAATTGTTACTGATGTATTGTTAAATGATGAACTCTTCTCTGAACTATATCCTCACCAAGCAGAAGATATTCCAACAAATGAAATAAATTCTGTAGAAATACGCTCTATTCCTTTTGGAGAGATGGCATATAATATTACAGAAGAACTTTTAAAAGTTTCTAACTTTATTGCTACAGGCAGCAAAGAAGTTGCTCAACACTTTAGAAGAGGTGAAGATGATGAAGGACTTGAACTTTTTCAAGACTTACTAGATGTTATAAGAGATTTTATGACAATGGTAAGTGTATTACGAACTGACTTTATTGTTACAGACGATAACGTCTTTGCAGATTGCAGTGAACAAATTTCATCTTTATTAAGCGAAATGACAGACGTGCTTGAACAAGAAGATTGGATCATGCTTGCAGATCTATTAGAATATGAGTTAATTCCTGCTTGTGAACGTTGGAATATTATTATTGAAGAGTTACGCAAAGCTATCCAAAATAATCTTGGAGCTTAGTATGTCTAAAAGTCTAGCATTGTATGATGAAGCATTACATATTGGCCAACTGGAGTTAGATGCATTAAAAGCTGAAGAAGTAGAAAAAGCTGATGAATATTGTAATCACCGTGCTCAACTCTTAGAAAATGCATGGAATATTCGTGATGCTGAAAATGAACAAATTCGATCAAAATTACTTGCTATAAAAACATTACAAGAAGAACTTATACAAGAAGGAACAAAACTTAAAACAAATATCCAGCAACAACTCTCAGCTTCAAAAAAACAACAAAAAGTTTTAAAAGGTTATAAACTATCTGTTGGACAAGCAACTTCAATGCTAGATAATGAGTTACATAAACTTTCAATTATTGCTCAATAGATTACCTCCTCATATAGCATAACAAATAAATAAATAAATAAAGACTGAAAAAAATTTTTTCAGTCTTTATTTATTTTAAGGTTTGTATTTAATTCTTAAATAAAGTCAGGATCAACAGCAGCTCTACCCTGAGCAAGTATAATTTTTAAATAATGAATAGTCCTTTCATCAACAGGAACAAGTGGAAAGGCCAAGCTACATGAATCACATTGAGTCATTGCAGGTTGTGTTGGTGAAATAAGAGGCATTTTCCTTCCACAATGTGGACACTTATAGATAAAAAGAAGTTCCATTCCTGATGGTGATACAGGAGATATAGGACGATTTTGTTCATGCATACTTTATCACTCCGATGAAAGAAGATTATTACCTGTCATCTCATTAGGAATAGAAACGTCCCATATACTCAAAATAGTTGGTGCAATATCTCCAAGTTTACCACTTTCTTTAAGGTTAAGAGGCTTCCCATCATATATTGCTATCAAAGGGACAGGGTTACAAGAATGTGCTGTTTGTGGCTGCCCAGATTTATCCAGCATTTCTTCCACATTACCATGATCTGCTGTTAAAATAAAACAACCATGCTGTTCAGCTACTGCTTTTTCTATACGTCCAACACAGTTATCAACAGCTTCAAGTGCAGAAATAGATGCTTTAATATTTCCTGTATGACCAACCATATCTGGATTAGCTAAGTTACACACAATCAAAGAAAACTTCTTACTATTCCATGCTGTTAGTAAGCGATCAGTTACTTCCATCACACTCATTTCTGGTTTTAAATCATATGTTGCTACATCTCTTGGAGATTGAACAAGTATCCTTTCTTCTCCTGTGAAAACCTCTTCACGTCCTCCACTGAAAAAATATGTAACATGAGCATATTTTTCTGTCTCTGCTATACGTAACTGCAACAATCCAAGAGCAGAAACGACTTCACCTAATGTTTTAGTTATATTCTCATGATTAAAAAGAACAGGAATATTAAACTCTTTGTCATACATTGTCATTGTTGCAATCCCTGATAAATGGGGAACACGGCCACGATCAAATCCATTAAAATCTGGAAGGATAAAAGCACTGACAAGCTCTCGGGCACGATCTGCTCTAAAATTAAAAAATAATACTGCATCATTATCCTGAACACAGTTTACACTAGAATTGCCCATGACTCTTGGCTTTATAAACTCGTCTGTTTCTCCAGATGCGTACGCCTGCTCTAATGCTTTAACAGAATCTTCCACATGCAAGCCTACTCCATGTACAATTGCATCCCAAGCAAGTTTGATCCTTTCCCAACGCTTATCACGATCCATAGCATAAAAACGGCCACAAAAGCTACCAATTACCCCGCTAGATGTAGATGTTAAAAATGAAACAATTTCTTTCATAAATTTTAAACCATCTTTTGGACCAGTATCACGCCCATCCATAAAAGGATGTAATATCACTTGAATATTATGCTCTTTAGCAATGGATAATAAAGCTTCAAGATGTCTAATATGGCTATGAACTCCACCATTAGATAACAATCCTAAAAGATGTAATCGACCATTAGATGATTTAACTTTTGTAAAAAGGTCAAGTAAAATTGGATTACTATCTAACTCTTTATTTTCAATAGCTACATCAATACGTGTCATTTGTTGATAAACAACTCTACCTGCCCCTATGTTAAGATGCCCTACCTCAGAGTTTCCCATGTATCCATCTGGAAGACCAACAGCACGACCTGAAGCATGTATTTGAGTTCCACCTGACATAGCTAACATTCTATCAATGTTTGGTGTAAACGCTAATTTAGCTGCATTACCAGTACTATCAGGTGCAAGACCATAACCATCAAGAATTAGTAATAGTATTGGCACTACATTCATAAATACATCCTTGATTAAAGAGTATTAGTGGCTAATTGTCCATTTAATAAAGGACACCCTTTCCAAAGAGTTTCAAGAGCATATAACTCACGTATCCCTGCCTGGAAAATATTTATAACTATATCATTAAGATCTACTAAAATCCATTGACCATATTGATACCCTTCCATTCGAAGATATTCAAAATTTTGTTTTGTACACTCCTCAAGGATTCCATCTGCAAGTCCTTTTGCATGACGAGAAGACGTAGCTGTTAAAATCACTACAATATCCATACATAAATTTTTATTTACTACATCAAAGGCTAGCACATTCTGTGCCTTATGCTCTTCAAGCCAACCTGTAAGAATAACAGTTTTTTGAATTGCAGAAACTTGAGAAAATTTTGACTTAACAGGTAATATTTGAGGAGAAAAAAAAGTTCTTAAAGATAAATTTTGTGTATTATACATAAGTTGTAACCTTCTATGCCTTACTCTAACAATATTTATATGCATTATACTTAATCTAAGCATTACTCAGCACAGTATAACAAATACATTGAACTCCATTTAAAGACAAGTAATAACGATCTTCTTCTATTTCATTAGAATTGTTCCTATAACTATAACATGTAATATGTCATAATTATCTATATATTATACGATAGATGCTATATGTAATAACAATATATTTACTCATTCATAGCTTGATGTTATTCTTATCTTTATTATTTCTTTATCTATCTTGAACATTGAAAAAATTATACTAGAATTAATTCAATAATTCATTAGTATGCTAATATCTTTTTAATTTTTTACTTACAACAAGCTACTATTAAGTAACCTCATATATGTTTAAACATGACTATACTCTCCCAATGCCTTTTCGTGAAGCACTGCCTTGGATAAGCGCAGTTTCTCTATTATTTTTATGTAGTTATATGACTCGATCTACCTTAGCCCCATTACTTGTCTATGTAGAAAATAGTCTTCAAATAGGCCATATACAATCTACAAGCCTTCTTCTTATGCAGAGTATAGGATATAGTATTAGTCTTTTTTCCTGTGGATTTTTACTCTCAAAGATTACTCCTGCACATATGGTAGCCTTTTCCGTCTTCTTCTCAAGTATCTGCCTATGCTTAATGCCTTATGTGGAGACACTTAGTGAAGCTCGATTACTTTTTGCATTACTAGGTTTTGGATGTGGTTTTTATTTTCCGGCAGGAATAGCAGTCCTATCAACACTTGTTTATCCCTCAGACTGGGGAAAAGCTATAAGTATTCATGAAGTTGCAGCTAATCTTAATTTTATACTTATTCCTTTATTAGCTCAATTATTTTTACAAGTTACTAATTGGCAAGGTGTTTGTGCTTACCTTGGTTGGCCTATGTTAGTACTTAGTATACTTTTTATATTTTT
This sequence comes from Lawsonia intracellularis PHE/MN1-00, assembly GCF_000055945.1. Classification (NCBI taxonomy): domain Bacteria; kingdom Pseudomonadati; phylum Thermodesulfobacteriota; class Desulfovibrionia; order Desulfovibrionales; family Desulfovibrionaceae; genus Lawsonia; species Lawsonia intracellularis. Next base: position 1,250,321 of record NC_008011.1, on the reverse strand, counting down.
TGGTAGAGGAGGACAAGAACATGTCCCTTTACCATCTTACTCTGGTTATAAAGAGCTTCTTTTTACCCCAGCAAGTTGGGCTGTTGTTATACTACTTATTATTGCTCAAGCTGGAGAATATAGTGTCTTTAGCATATTACAATTATATCTCACAGATGAGGTAGGGTTTACACCAGGAAGTTCTAATATCCTTATATCTAGTTCACGGCTAATTACTCCCTTTATTGTAATTTTAGGAGGATGGGCGTCAGATCGTTTTAATGTATACTTTATCATTAAATTTTGCCTAATTCTTCATACATTAGCCCTTACCGCTATGGCATTTGATATTCCATCACTATCTATTATAGGTATCATCTTCCAAACCATTTCGATATCATGTCTTTTCCCTTCTATCTTTAAGGCTTTTGCTATACGCTTTCCACTTAGCCAACAAGCTCTGTTAATGTCTTTGTCTATGACAAGCTCAGGTCTTATTTCAAATGGAGGGATAACAATGTTTCTTGGATATTGTGGGGAACACCTAACATTTGGGATAGGCTTTATTTGCCTAGCTCTTTATTCTATTGGTTGTATTTGGATAACTAACCTTTTAAAAGTCAAAGTAAAACAAGTTATAGTTCCTAACTAGTAGTTATAACTATCTGATTATTATTTCCTAGTTTTTTTTCTATAAGTTTTACTGAATGCATGCTCAGCTAGATGACCTAACTCTTGTAATCTGCTATCAACTTTATCATATAACGAGTTTGGAGAAAAACCTCCTTTTTTTAAAGGACGGCCTGAAGGCATATCTGTTAAAAGTTCTAATGCTTCTGTAATATGTTTTACTGGATAAATAGCAAACTTTTTGTCTTTGACTGCCTCAATGACTTTAGGATTTAACATTAGATGATCAATATTATCATAAGGAATAATTACACCTTGCTCTCCTGTAAGCCCTCTACGTGAACATATTTCAAAAAAACCTTCTATTTTTCTATTAACCCCGCCTACAGCCATAATTTGTCCTGATTGATTAACTGCACCTGTAAAGGCAAGAGATAATTTCAAAGGAACACCTGATACAGCTGAAAGTAATGCAGCAAGTTCTGCACCAGAAGCAGAATCACCTTCAACTCCAGCATAATTTTGTTCAAAACAAAGGCTACCTGTAAGTACAAGAGGTTTTTTCTTTGCAAATTGATCAACTAAATAGCTCTTCAAAATAAGCATAGCTTTTGTATGGATAGGACCACCCAACTCTGATTCACGTTCAAGATCAATAATTCCTCCATGACCGACACCAACTGTACAAGAAATTTGATGTGGTAATCCAAACTCAAAATCACCATACCAAGATACAGACAACCCATTAACCCTACCAACACTCCATCCTGTTGTCATAACTTTTATAAGATCACGATCATATTCTTCAATAAAGAGTTCTTCTACTAAGTTGACTCTATTCAGCCTAGAAGCAATAGCTTCATCTAAGTGAATTTTTTGCACAAGCTCATTGCCTGCCATATTTGCAATAGCAGATGCTTCAATCATTACATCTCGTATTAAAGGAAAACGTAAAGAAAGCTTTTTCTGATCCTCACATTCTCTTGAACTATAATCTACAAGTCCTGCAAGGGATTCAGCATCAAAAGGTAATAGCATTGTATCATCTATAATTTTAGATAATTGGAACAGCCAACTTCGGATTCCTTTAGCTGTTCTTTCAGTTGTAGTAGTTAATTGAGCTTTAATTTTAAAAAGCTTACTAAAACGATCATCATGCTCCAATAATCTTTCATAAAAATCCTCATTTCCAACAAGAATAACTTTTACATCTAAGGGGATAGATTCTGGTTCAATCCCTTTTGTACGTATAGTTCCATCTGTTGTCTCTCCAAAATCTTCTAATGTTGAAACACCTGAACGCAATGCAAGCAATAATCCTTCCCATGCTAAAGGATGTTGTAATATATCATCAAGATGTAATATAAGAAAACCTCCATTAGCTTTATGCAACGACCCTGACTTTATAAGTGTAAAATCAGTTATTAATGCACCCATTTCAGCTTCTCTTTCTATACAACCTAACAAATGTGTAGCAGTAGGATGATCTTCAAAAACAATAGGTGCCCCTTTTGTATTACTATTATCTACAAAAATATTAATATAATACCTATATTGCTCTGTTTCTGTAGGACATAACTGACTAACATCATGTTGCTGATGTAATGCTATAGAAGCATTATCACGTGTGATGAAGGACTCTGGGTGCTCAAAAATATCTTTCTGTAATTCATTAAAATAATTCTTTAGTGATTTGTTATCAGGACAATGTCGTAATACTTCTTCAACAAAAGGTACAAAAAGTTTATCAAGAAGATTTGTAATTACTTCTTGATCAAGATTTTTTTCTGCAGATTGGAATGTTTTTTCTGCATTTCTTAATTTTCGTACCATACTTGACATTGAACTTAATAAGTTATCTCCTTTTTGCTTTAATGATTGCCTAAGATTAACGTCTAATCGATTAAACTCATCTTCACTTAAACGTTTTCCTTCAACTAGCGGATATAATGTTAATCCACCATGTTCATCAAGATCTACATTAAACTCTTGTTTATTAGCCACTCCTCGCATTTCTTTAAGAAGTTTATTACGGCTACTTTGGAACTTATCTTTTATTGTATTATGCTTCTTAATATATTCTTCATTTTCAAGCCACAAAGGAACTTGTTTACGAATTTCAGACAAAACCTTTGTTAATCCTGTTTGTATCTTTTTCCCTTGTCCAGAAGGAACAGTGAGTAAACATGGTTTGTCTACTTCATTAAAATTATGTACAAAAAGTAAATCTGGTGGTGTCTGCATTTTTTTAGCACGTGGGACTAAAAATTCCTTTAATAGATATGACCGGCCAAGCAGTGCTTCTCCCGAAAGATATATATTATAACCTGAAATCGTTATAGCAAGTGCACGCTCTAATGCTTTATGCACACGAGGCTGAAGAGATAGACGGTGAGATACATTTTTAGGAATTTCACTACTTACTTCCCATGGGATTCGGTCAGGCGAGAGTCTTGCACAAAGACGAGATACAGGTAATGGTAAAACTTTAGCCACATGGTACTCCAAAAACGTATTAAAAAATTCTAACTGTTAAAAAAACTAAGATTATCAACTATGCTGGTATGTCATAACTATTAGAAGTTACAGGATAGTATGCATTGATGCAAGAATATCATCCGCACCTTCAGCAAGAAGTATTTTTGATAATGTCATACCAATATCATATGCATCACTTACTGATCTTTCTAACCGGTTACGGATCATAACAGAACCATCACTCTTAGCAACTAAACCTTCTAAGCAGATAGTTTCTTGTTTACAAATAGTAGCATAACCTGCAATAGGAACCTGACATCCACCATCAAGGCCTGCTAAAAAGTCTCTCTCAGCTTGAATACAATGATATGTCTCTTTATGATTTAAAAAAGAAAATAGCTCCAATACATCTTGTCTTTCTTTTTGAACTTCTATCCCAAGGGCTCCCTGACCAACAGCAGGAAGCATAACACTACAAGGCAATGAGGACATATATGGTGCTATAAGGCCTAAACGTTTTATTCCTGCAGTTGCCATAATAATTGCATCAAACTCTTCTGCCATAAGTTTCCGTAGTCTAGTATCAATGTTACCTCTTAATGGTATAATTTGAAGATCTGGCCGTAATGCTAAAAGTTGTGCTTGCCTTCGCAGACTACTTGTCCCCACTAATGCATTTTCAGGTAGACTTTTAACACCACTATACTTTATAGAAAGAAACATATCTGTAGGATCTTCGCGTTCTGTAATAGCAGCTAAACAAAGTTCAAAAGGTAACTCCATAGGGACATCTTTCATACTATGAACTGCACAATCAGCCTCTCCAGATAAAAGAGCCTCTTCAATTTCTTTAACAAAAAGACCTTTTCCTCCAACTTTTGCCAGTGGAACATCAAGAATATGATCACCTTTTGTTTTAATAACCATTAAATCTACTTCAAGATAAGAATACATTTTTTGTAATTGATCTTTAATGTAGTTAGCCTGCCAAAAAGCTAATTTACTTCCTCTTGTAGCAATAGTGATCTTTTTCATTTTTATTCCTAACTATTAAAGTATTAATAGCAACTATTATGTTACTCCCATAGCATAATATTATATTTAATACCTTAATAGTCACATTATTTAAATATAAACTACTCTGTAGATGCTAATTAATCTTAATAATTAATCTTTATAAGAGTGTTGTTAGTTTACTAATACACAGCTATTTCCTATCTAAAATAGTTTATATTAAACTTACTACTTTTATACACTAGTTATACTGAAATTTATATTAGTTCTTATAGTTACTGAATTAACTTTTCTACTTCTTTTTACATATCATACTTACTAAGTATATTTATATGAAATATCTCCTACTGTTCATAAAAAAATATTATTCATTGTTTTCATGTGGTGCTGGATCGTTTAATAATGGTTGAATAGCTGAAACGTTCTCAAAAAGGAAATAATCTATTAACATACATAGCATATGTCCAATAGTTGCATGTACCTCCTGAACTAAAGGGGTTGATTGATGAGGGACATCAATCAAAAAATCACACAAAGGTGCCATCCCTCCTCCTCCCTTGCCAGTTAATCCAACTGTGGTAATACGTTGTTTACGAGCTACATGCAGTGCTTCAATAAGATTTACACTATTACCAGATGTAGAAATACCTAAAAAAACATCCCCTTGTTGACCAATTGCCTGAAGTTGCTTTGCAAAGATGAGATGAAATCCAAAATCATTACCAATAGCAGTCAAAATAGAAGAATCTGTAGTCAATGCAATAGCTGGTAATGGAGGACGATCTAAAAGAAAGCGATTAACAAATTCTCCTGCCCAGTGTTGAGCATCTGCAGCGCTACCACCATTACCAGCTATAATAATTTTACCCCCACATGCTACTGATGAAGCAATTTGTCGAGCCATCTCAACTATTGTACTGGCATGAGCAGTAAAAAATTCAGAACGTAATTTTATTCCTGTTTCTAAATGGGAAGTAATAAGTTGAAATGCTTTATTCATGAAACTAGGACTACTCCTTTTCACATAAAATAAATAGCTTTCTAATTTTTTTTATTTCAGCTAAGAATAAGTTGATCATCTCATGGTGACAACTATAACTCTGTGTTATTCTTTATTATAGCTTGTTATCTTAACTAAGATAACATATATCTTTAATGATAAAGCATAATAAAAAGATTATACTAATAACAAATGATTTTAACTTAACTATAAAAACTAATTATTCACACTAAAAAATATTATTAACAACATTTAATATGAAAACGCTTAAACATGCCCTTATTGTATATAAAGTAGGAAATCCTCAAGCAGAAAAAACAGCACATGATATCCAACATTGGTTTTATAATAAGAATGTAACCTCAAATCTCTTTTCATCTGATATTCCTGAGTCACAATTAAAACAATCACTTGTTCATACACAAGTAGCTATTATACTTGGGGGAGATGGAACTTTCCTTAGTATTTCCCGTAACCTTATTGAAAAACAAATACCTGTTTTAGGTATTAACTTTGGACAAGTTGGTTTTCTTGTAGAAATTCATCCTGAAAACTGGCCACAAATGCTTGAACAACTTTATTCTCATAAGCTTGTTCTTCAAAAAAAAATAGTCCTTTCCTGGTCAATAATTCGTCATAATCAAGTTATAAAAAATGGTTTTGCTATAAATGATGTTGTAGTAGGACGTGGAGCTCTTGCACGAGTTCTTGCTGTTGATGTTTCTATTAATAAACATCATATTGGAGTGATTCGCTCTGATGGTATTCTTGTTTCTACTCCTCTTGGGACCTCTGGTTATACAATTTCTGCTCATGGACCATTAGTTCATCCTGATGTGCAAGCACTTACACTGACCTCTGTATCGACACTCTTCAGAAGTACACCTCCGCTAGTTTTACCTCTATCAACAACAATTACGCTTACACCTTCACCTCATGCTATTGAACCATTCCTTACAGTCGATGGACAAGAAGGTTTTGTACTTAAACCCAATGATAGTGTTGGAATTCAAGGAATAAAAAGTGGGCTTCTTATATACACTACAGCCAACTATAGCTATTTACAACACCTACAAAAAAAAGGTCTTTTATCTTCCACAGATTTTAACTTATAGATATCAATAACCTAACGAAACTTATACTAAGTATAGTTATTGTATTTATTATTATCTCTTATCGTTAAATAAAAAAATGTTTCTTAATATTAATATAGCATTCTTTACTTTTTGCTTTTGTATTTCATTTATTATCTATCAAAATAACTAACTTTTTTTATATACATAAAAAAGTTAAAAAATAAATGGTAATTAACTATACTAAATTATACCAGTATATTCTGCCTCCTCTACTCTATAGTTATAAATAGAAATAAATACATAGGGCCACTATGCATTAATGAGCCATCTTCAATCTTTTGTATGTTCCTGTTCCCATTAGTTTATACGAGTAACATACTGGATAATTATGTAATTTTTCGTTAAAAACAAATATAGTCAAGTGGATTAATAACAATTCTATTACCGTTCAAACTATAACGGATTGAAATTACTCTTAACTATAAAAAATAAAAAACTTATTTTACTATTTAATAAAACATATAATTTTTATATTGTGTAAACTAAATGTTAGTAATATCAGATTAATATAACAAAATTAAGCTATAGGTCAAACAACTAAAAGTCTTTTCAACAAAAAAACAAATATAACTTTCCAATCGTTATAATAACAAACTTTCTAAGGATATTTTTCTGATGAATATACACGATTGTATAACTATGCTTATAGAATGTTTTGAACTACAAACACAAAAAACTATGCTTTGGCATGAAGAACTACCTGAAATTGAGCCACCCAAACTAAAAACTGTCTATACTCCATCTATTTTTAAAGAACTTGTTGTTATTCAACATCTATTTAATTTTAAAATCTGGCATGAAGAAGATATTGCACGTCGGCGTGATATAGAACCTATACTGATTGCAGAATGTAAACGATCTATTGATCAATTAAACCAACAACGAAACGATTTTATGGAACAAATTGATATAGCTTTTCTTAACCTTATTCAACCATTACTACCTACTAATACTAACAATGTACATACAAATACTGAGTCATTAGGAATGGCTATTGATCGCTCTTCTATTTTAAGCCTAAAGATATGGCATATGAATGAACAGGTCGAACGTAGCGACGTTACTATTGAACATATTGAAAATTGTAAACAAAAATTACATGTACTAAAAGAACAACATATTGATCTTAATAATGCTATCCTAAACCTAGTAAACGAATTCCACCAAGGAATCCGAAAACCTAAACTTTATTTCCAATATAAGATGTATAACAATCCTTCTCTTAACCCACAACTGTATTCACTAACATCCTAATAAGGGAGAAATCTATACATGAGTCACTTTGAAGCCGTCATTGGGCTAGAAGTACATGTTCAGCTTGGAACAAAGTCTAAACTCTTCTGCTCTTGCCCTACAACATTTGGAACTCCACCAAATACTAATATATGTGAAATCTGCGCAGGTATGCCTGGTGCATTACCATCCCTAAATAAACTAGCTGTTGAATACGCAGTTAAAGCTGGACTTGCATTGCATTGTACAATTAATACTCACTCTTTTTTTTCTCGAAAAAACTACTTTTATCCTGACCTACCAAACGGATATCAAATATCTCAGGGTACCCATGCTCTCTGTACTTCAGGATATCTTGATCTGACTATAAAAAATAACAATAAAAGAATAGGGATCCACCAAATTCATCTAGAAAATGATGCTGGAAAGAGTATTCACTCTCCTCATGAAAATAAAAGTTTTATAGATCTTAATAGAGCAGGAGTACCTCTTATTGAAATTGTTAGTAAGCCGGATATAAATACTCCTTCTGAAGCTGTTGCTTATTTAAAAAGCTTACATGCAATTGTAACATATCTTGGTATCAGTGATGGAAATATGGAAGAAGGCAACTTTCGATGTGATGCAAATATTTCTTTACGACCATATAATTCTAAACATCTAGGGACTCGAACTGAAATCAAAAACTTAAATTCATTCCGAAATGTTCAACGAGCTCTTGAATTTGAAATCAATCGTCAGCAAGATATATTAGAAGATGGTAAAACAATAATACAAGAAACTCGTCTTTATAATAGTGATAAAGATATCACTACCCCTATGAGAGATAAAGAAACAGCCCATGATTACAGATATTTTCCTGATCCTGACTTAGTACCTATTTATGTTACTATTCAGGAAATAGAAAAATGGAAAGGTGAAATCCCAGAATTATCGGATAGTCGACAAAAACGATTTGTAATAGAATGGGGTTTAGCTCATCAGGATGCAGAAATACTTACATCAAGTCGAGAACTTGCTGACTTTTTTGAAAAAGCAGTTAAATTATACCCAAAACCTAAAAAAATTGCTAACCTTATTAAAATATTACTATTACATATGCTTAATGAGCATAATATAACAATCCAACAATGTACAATGAAGCCTGAAGCAATTGCTGAACTTGCAGCTATTATTGATGAAAATCTTATTAGTATCAAAATTGCTCATGATATCTTTGAAGATTTATTTAGCAAACAATTAATGCCTAAAGATTACGTAATAAAACATGGCTTAACACAAATTTCTGATACAAAGACTATTGATACAATTGTAGTTGAAGTTCTTGCTGAAAATCCTACTGAAGTAGCCGCATATAAAAATGGAAAAACAAAATTATTAAGTTTTTTTATTGGACAAGTTATGAAAAAAATGCAGGGACAAGCTAATCCAGCACTTGTTAATCAAGCACTTCATAATATATTATCAAAATAACCTAAGTTAAAAATTTACTACTTTTAATAATATAGTATAATCAAAACTGATTGATTTTTCTTTAGTAAGAAGAATCAATCAGCCTATATAACCTAGTAGTTATTCTTAATAAAAGTTATGTCCGACGTGTACGTTCTCTATTGTTGTGACGACTACGATCACCATTACGATTTCCTTTAGAAAAACGACTACTCTCTTCAGGAGTCCAAGTTATACCTTCTTCTTCTAGTAATACTGCTTTACGACTTGCACGGACTCTATCACCTGTAATTTCAATAACTTTAATTATCATATCTTCACCTAGCTGTACAACATCAGTCACCTGTGCAATATGCTCAACAGCAAGTTGGGAAATATGAACAAATGCTTCCACATTAGGCATAATTTCTAAAATAGCACCTATTTCTAAAATTTTACGAACTTTCCCCTTATAGTTTTTACCTAATTCTGGACGTTGATCATAATATAAAATCATCTGTTTTGCTTGTTCCATTGCTTCAGATGTAGGAGCAAAAATTGAAATTTTTCCACTATCATTAATATCAATAGCTGCACCAGTAACAGTTGTAATCTGTTTAATATTTTTACCACCAGGACCAATAATCATCCGAATAGCATCAGGATTTACTACAAGCTCAGCGTGTTGTGGTGCATACTGTGAAAGGTTAGAACGTGGGACATCTAATGCTTTTGCCATTTCACTAAGAATATGTATACGAGCCTCACGTGCTTGCTCCATTGCTTTGCGCATTACATCTGTAGTCAAGCCAGTAATTTTAATATCCATTTGAACAGCTGTAATACCCTTAGTTGTGCCTGCAATCTTAAAATCCATGTCACCAAAGGCGTCTTCATCACCAATTATATCTGTTAAAACAATAAATTGATCATCTTCTTTAATCAGCCCCATTGCTACACCAGCCACTGGAGCAGAAATTGGGACACCAGCGTCCATCAATGATAAACAACCACCACATATAGCAGCCATAGAAGAAGAGCCATTAGATTCTAATGTTTCAGCAACGATACGGACTGTAAAAGGAAACGTATTTTGAGAAGGAAGAATATATTTAAGTGCCTTTTCTGCTAATGCACCATGACCAATTTCACGTCTAGATACACGAACGGGCTTTACTTCTCCTACAGAAAAAGGAGGGAAATTATAATGAAGCATAAAATTTTTAACTGTATCTCCTGCAAGTGAATCTACTCTCTGATTATCTGTTGAACTTCCTAATGTTGTAATACATAATGACTGTGTTTCACCACGAGTAAAGAGGGCTGAACCATGCGTACGTGGAAGTAAACCTACCTCAATTGCTATAGGACGCACTGTTATTGTATCACGTCCATCAATACGTAAATTTTCTTTTACTATTCTTTGACGAACAATCTTCTTTTCTAAATTTCCAATAATTTCACTTACTGTATTAAGTATATCACTATGTTCAGCATAAAGAGGATCTTCTTTTAATATAGCTAACACTTTTTCCTTAACAGCTTTACGAGCTTCTTTACGAAATTGCTTTTCTTTAACTTGCATAGCTTCTACTATACCAAATTTATCCGCTAATTCTTCTACTTTTTTAGAAAAAACTATATTCTCTTCAACAGGAACAAATGGTATTTTATTTCGTCCAGCAAGTTCTTGGATTTTATTTTGGAGGGTTATGATTGGCTGAATTTCTTTATGACCCCATTCAAGAGCCTCAATAATGATTTCCTCTTCAACAACATTTGCTTCACCTTCAACCATTACAACAGCCTCTGAAGACGCAGCAAAAACAATATTTAAATCACTTAATTCTATTTCATTAATTGTAGGATTTAATACAAACTGACCATTTAAACGTCCAATACGCCCAGCTGCTATAGCACACTCAAAAGGTAAAGAAGAAAGCATTACAGCTGCTGATGCCCCTGTTACTGCTAAAATATCAGATTCATTTTCTTGATCTGAAGAAATTACATTAGCCAAAATTTGGACATCTTCTGCTAAGCCTTTAGGAAACATTGGACGAATAGGACGATCAATTAGTCGAGAAATAAGTGTTTCACGTTCACTAGGACGTCCTATTTCTCGTCTAAAAAAGCTTCCAGGGATTCTTCCTGCAGCATACATCTTTTCTGAGTATTCCACAGTAAGGGGGAAAAAACCCTTGTCAGACTCAAGGGGTTGAGAACAAACTGTTACAAGAACAATGGTACCACCACATTGAACTGTAAGAGAACCATTTGCCTGTGTAGCCATATAACCAGTTTCAAAAATAATTTCTTTACCACCAACTTGAGTAGCTAAACGAATGGGGGGTTTTCTAAAGCTCATACATTTCCTTTTTATGTCAAAAAAGTACTATAATAACCGTAAGTCAAAATAATAATTTTATAAAATTACTCATTAACAACTTGGTGAATTATGTAACCTTTCTTACTATATCTAAAATTTATACTACTAATTATAATCTATAAAATTTATAGATTATAATATAAATATAATAAAAAGGGGGAATTCTCCCCCAATAAAACAATTATTATTTCCGCAAGCCAAGTTTTGCAATAACATCACGATAAGATTGAATATTTCTACTTTTTAGGTAGCTAAGTAACTTTCGACGACGACTTACAAGTTTTAATAACCCTTGACGAGAATGAAAATCTTTTTTGTGTAACTTAAAATGCTCTGTAAGAACTTCTATACGAGCAGTTAATAATGCAACCTGTACCTCTGGAGAACCTGTATCGCCCTCATGTTTAGCATATACATTAATAATACTCTTTTTTTGTAATGCATCCATTACCACAGCAATTTCCTCATATTATAATTTTAGGTTTTATGTCCATAATCCTCTGAGTAAAGTCCATACAGCTCCATTAGAAGTATTCATTGCTTCAGCAAGTGCTAAAGGTGTTCCATCTTCCAGCAAAAGTACTGTCTTTTTACCTGAGAGACATGTTGTATCTCTTCTAAAAAGGGGAATACCATTTTTAATCTGTGAAACCTCACTTTTATTAACAACAACAATTGACCAGTCAGGCAATGCTGCTGTAATAGGAATAATCCGATCTAGTAATAAATCTGGATTGGTTACAAGATCCTCAAATGGAATTGCTGTATCAAGCCCAAAAGGATAACTATACTCTCGAGTCAGCTCTGTGAGAACAGCCCCACACCTCATTCGCATCCCCAAGCTGTGGGCTAGAGAGCGTATATAGGTACCAGAACTACATGTAACTCGAAAGGTTACATATGGGAGGTTAATAGTAAGAACTTCCACACATGAAATTTCTATTTTCTTTGTTTTATGTGGAGTGTTTTCCCCTTTACGGGATAAAGCATATAAAGGCTGCCCCTGATATTTAGCAGCAGAATATGGTGGGATAAGCTGCTTGTTTATACCTTTCCAAGAAAAAATATGTTCCCTAACCTCTTCTGAAGTAATATGTTCCCAACTCTGTGTTGTAAGGACTTTTCCTTCTCTATCCCAAGTATCTGTAGTTTGTCCAAAACAAACTGTTGCCTTATATACTTTTTCTCCTCCTTCAAGAAGATAGTTAAAAATTTTTGTCCCATGTCCTAAAAGGATAAGCAACACACCTTGTGCCATAGGATCTAATGTTCCTGCATGGCCAATTTTTCTTTGCCCCATTTTTTTTAAATAATACGTACAAGCTGCTGAAGTAATTCCTTGAGGCTTATTTACAACCAAAAGACCATGATATTGTTCCATCTACTAAAACTCATACTCTCTTTTGCTTCACAAGTCTACTTATCTTGTTATATTAATTCCAAGCAATAATTCATGCAACAATATTTTTTATATCCTTGACAAGAATCTATTGAATTCCTTGTAAAGCCCAGTTATTATAGTGCCTATGTATAATAATTTGCAGAACACACCACCTATGTCCTCTATAGTTACAAAAACTTATACACAAAATTCTCCTCCCTCTGTAATATTTACTATTTCTAACCCGAATAGTATGACTTATTTTGGACAATATATAGCAACTCTTCTTGTAAACTATTCTTTTATGCCTGTTATTTTACTCTACGGAGAAGTTGGAAGTGGCAAAACAACCTTTACTCGTGGATTAGTACAACATTTCCTGTATAATGAATATGCTGAAGTCTCAAGCCCTAGTTTTACTATTTGTAACTATTATCCAACAAATCCTACTGTTATACATTGTGATCTTTATCGCTGCTCTCATACAATCCCTGAAGAGATATATGAATTGCTTTATGATCACCAAGGGTTAGTAATCATAGAATGGGCAGAATATCTCCCAGAAGAACTATTTCCTACTGAGTGTATTATTTTTTCTCTTTCACTAGATGAAAAAAATACTCGACAAATATCGTGTTATCATCATGGAGTAATCTCAGCTAAAATTATTGACTCTCTGATACAACATCAACAGGTAATCCAATTAAAGCTAATGAATACACAAAATCTCTCTTCACCTATAGTATAACTCTATGCAAATTCTTGTACAAAAATTTGGAGGAACTTCTGTTGCTACATTAGAATGTCTAAAACAAGTGCAACAGAAAGTGACTAATGCTCTTAATAACGGATTTAAAGTTGTTGTTGTCCTTTCAGCTAAGGCAGGAAAAACAAATACATTATTAGAGCTTGCACACTCATGTGCAGAAAACCCTGACCCTTTAGAACTTGATAGTCTTCTTTCTACTGGGGAACATGCATCTATTACACTTTTTAGTCTATTACTTAACAAGCAAGGTATAAAAACACGTTCCTTACTTGGTTGGCAAATTCCTATCTTAACAAATAATGACTTTGGACAAGCAAGGATTATTTCCATTAATGGAGACATGCTTTATAAGCAGCTTAAAAATTATGATGCTCTTATTATAGCAGGATTTCAAGGAGTTACACAAGAAGGACAAATCACTACCCTTGGACGTGGAGGTTCAGATACCTCTGCTGTAGCTATTGCGGCTTCTTTAGGCTCATGCAAATGTGAAATTTATACAGACGTGGAAGGTGTTTATACAACCGATCCAAACTTATGTACAAAAGCTAGAAAGCTTGCATATGTTAGTTATGACGAAATGCTTGAAATGGCCTCTATGGGTGCTAAAGTATTACAGATTCGATCTGTAGAGTTTGCAAAAAAATACAATGTCCCTATAAAAGTACTTTCTACATTTAGTAACGCATCAGGAACAATGGTTACTCAGGAGAATTCAATTATGGAAGCTGTTCTTGTTTCTAGTATTGCATATGATAATGATCAAGCACGTGTTACTCTCTGTGATATTCCACATCACATTGGAACAGCAGCGTCAATATTTGGGCCTCTAGCTGAACAACACATCCTTGTAGATATGATTATTCAAGCTTCAAGTAGAAATAATCTGACAGACATAACTTTTACTGTATCTCGTAAAGATCTAACTAGAGCATGTAATCTAATGGAAGAGCTAATTAAGTCTATTGGAGGGAAAAGCGTTGAATGTGCTACTAATGTTGCAAAAGTTTCTCTCATTGGTGTTGGTATGCGAAACCATGCTGGGGTTGCTGCAAAAGCTTTTAATGCATTAAAAGATGAAAATATTGATATTTTATTAATTAGTACATCAGAAATAAAAATTTCTTGTTTAATAGAAGAAAAGTATACAGAGCTTGCTGTTCGGACACTCCATGATGTATTTGAATTACAAAATGATGTTGCTAGTCTTTCATAGGTTCTGATATGTTAAAAACTAATTAGTTAATGAGCCCATTATACTAGTATAATGGGCTCATTTTATATCATAATTATATGAATAGAGTTTGTTATTTATCACCTAAGTATTTTGTACCATCCCATTCAATTTCAGCTTTTGGTAGTACTTTTAGATACTTAAACCAAGGGTTTGTTTTAAGATACTCTGGATCTTGTTGTAATTTACGAGACATAACCAAAATAGGTGGAACTATTTCTTTAATATCTCCTTGAAGGTTTGGCCCAATGGCATATTTTGTTGCCTCCATAGCCAGGTTAATAGCTTCTTGACTATATTGTATTGAAGATGCCAAGGTATTCAATGCTTTTACAGGGTTATGGAATCCAACTCCATTTTCAGCAGATACATAATCCCAGAATAGTTGTCCTTTACGGATCATATCTCTTGCTTGGATCATGAGTTGATCATAATTATTAGCTCTTGGACCTGTATATTCATCAGCTAACCGTACTGCTTCATGGGCTTTTACAGAAAGCTCCTGAGCTATCAACAATTGATCAAATGTTGCTTTTTGGACAGAAACAACACTCTCTTTTAAGAACTCTGGACTTTTATCAGCATGACACTGACGACATGCCCTCATCTCTGGGTCTTTAAGAGGAGATGTCCAATAGTGACTAGACATCTTTTGACCATTCTCTCCTCGTATATAAGGCATATGACAATCAGCACATGTCACACCAGCTGAACCATGAGGACCATCAATCCATGTCTCATATTCAGGATGTTGAATCTTAATCATAGGTGTTTTTGAAACTGGATGTATCCAATCATAAAATTGGCCTTCAAATCCAGGAATAGTAGAATCACCATGTTCTTTATAATATTGATACATATCTTCAGGATTAAATCCTTTTGCCCATGGGAAGACTGGTTTAGCAGGCACACCTGTCTTTTCAAAGTAGTATTCTACATGGCACTGTGCACAAACTAACGAACGCATTTCTTGCCTTGAAAGTTTATCAGGATCTTTTCCTACAGATACTAAATAATCTTTAAGAGGTTCACTATAAAGCTGTAGTTCCATTGTCTGTGGATTATGACAATTGACACATCCTACAGTATCATCTTCTGGATGAAGTCGTTCACGGAACTCATTCATATCTTTTGACCAAAATGCATTACCATCATCTTTGGTCCACTTAAGCATCTGTGGAGTCTTACAGTTCCAGCAAGTAGCAGGAAGACCACTTTTAAATGCATAACGATTAGGACGATCTGAGTCTAGGACATCTCCTATAGCATGAGTATGGCCCCGAGATTCACGATAATCATACATAAAAGGATAACCTAGCCAAAGATTTTTCAAATAAGGTTGTGCATACTTGTATCCTTCTGGTAAAGGATCTTTATTATCATTCTTCATATAAGGAACGGAGCCCTTATATACTGTCATAATACTACTTTCATTATTCAATTCATATGATGCATAATGTAAAGGAAATATTTTTTTAAAAGCAAGATTACCTAAATGATCTGCAGGTAATCCTGTGTTATATTCTGGTGTTTTTAACTCTGTATCTACATCACCACACCCAGAAAGAACAACCACTAAACAAAGTAACAGCCCATATACACTCTTTAATATAATTTGATTAATCATCGGCTACTATCCTTTTACTGATTGGCTGCATATGCATGTGTTTCATATCACGGTGACAATCCACGCAATAGGGTTTTGCCTCTGTACTTGAGACAGTCATATTTGATATAGCATGACATGCCTTACAGTTTTCATTAACTACTTCTTTTGTTTCTGTTCCTGGAATAATCGGTAACTGTGCATTCCCAATTGTATTCATATAAAAATCTCGGATTCCCTCCTTTGCTTTAAATGGAATTTTTCTCCATAACTCATGTGGTGCATGGCAATCATTACAAGATAAGTTAGCATGTATGGATAACTTATTTGTTACTGCTGCCTGCTCCATTATGTGACAACTTGCACAAAATGGCCTTGAGTCTGTTACCTTCATACCCCAGTTAATCCCCACAATAACAATTATCCCCAATATAAAGCCGCCTAAAAGATACTTAAACCATGGACTTTTCCATAGAGACTCTTTAGACATCTTTACCCCCTAGTAAAGCAATATTTAGCTGCACAGTTACTAGATTAGAATAAATATTGTTACTATTTTCACACTATGTCAAGTAGCTTTAATAAAAACACCTAGAATATGAATACAATATGAAAAATTATAATTAAACTAAAAGATATAAGATTAATACATATGGATTATTCAACAGTAATTAACTAGCATAATAAATTATTATATAATATATTATGAGATAGTTAAATTATTATTTTGAATAAAATAATAATAGTACATACTTTTTTAAATTCTATTAAATATATTATATATAATATATTTAATGCTAACTATTTTATAATCTCATTCAAAATAGTTACAATAATAGAGGTAACAGTTGTTTAACTGCAATTATGATTCCAAATTTATTACATTGTATTATTTTTATAGTTTGTTATTTTTATTTAAAAATAAACCTGTTTGTTATTTTTTTCTCAATTATTTTACTTTATTTCAACCTAATGGTTAATCCACTAATATTAGAATTAGTGATATCAACAAAATAATTATAAACTAAAAAAGCAGAAACTCTGCTTTTTTAGTTTATATAGAAGAATATATGGTAAAAAGATAAAATGAAAAGATAGCTCTCTATTTCTCAGAAAGAGGATATAATTGACGGAAAACAACTTTATCACCAGAAACTACTTCTATAAGTAATTTACTCTTTTGTGCAATTGCATCCGATACTGGCAACTCAGAATCTATGAACATGCTTTTAAAGCGTGTTATACGAAAACTTGTATCAGAACCAGAGAGCGCATACTTTTTCCCATCATTAGTAATAAGTGCAAACTGAACGTGGCCAGATAATTGAGGAACTTTTTCTGTATTAAATAAACTTATTTGTGCTTGAATACGTTTTCCTTGTATAATCTGCTTTTGAACGTTTTCAACTTTGACAACTCCATAGTCAATGAAAGAACTTTGCTCTCCTGTTGTATGAGCACTTTTTCCTGTAACTACTGAAGGTTGTATAGAAGTAGTATGAATATTCCCTTCATAATTTTGCTTATCACTTGAATGAGATTCAAAAGCATGCGATATTTCCTTAACCCCTGAACCAGTGGATGTTGGTACTATAGAAGACTGGGGGATAGCTTTAGGAGGCATGATTGTACCCATAGATGAAGAATTTTTTGCTACTCCTTCATTCTCCTCTATAGTTTTTTTTACATCCTTTTTTTCTGATGTATTTACTTGGCGTTCTTTCTGTAGCTGAGGATTATCAACTTTACTACCAAGTGCAGCATCTTGACGTTTTAATAATGCTTCTAATGTAGCAAATCTTTCTAACTGAACACGTAATTCATCAATCTGAGTTTGGTAAGCAAGTTTTTCTTGTTGCCAGTTAGACATAGATTCCCAAGCTTCCCAACCAACCCATAAACCTATAAGACCAGCTATAGGAGCTAAAATTGTAAGTATTACTAGTAGCCATAGACCTCTTTTGCTTATACGTATACTACGTGCTTCACCATCGTCATGCATAAGAATGAGGCTTAACATGCTACTTTTTGTATTCATTGTAGTATCTCACTCCAATCTTCACGGACAATAACCCATGATTTGCCAGTAGGACGTAACAATAATGTCTTTATTCCTTTATCACTATAGGCTAACGCATCATGAAACCTTTGTGCCATATCAACCTGAATACCATCTTTTACAGCCATAACACGCAGACCTGTTAAAAAGACTTCTTTTGGCTTCCTTGTATTCCAAGTTGATCTTTTATGCTCTATAATTGCGTCTTTTCCACGCCTATCACCCTGAATAGAATCTTCGGCATAATAAACAGCATACTTTTCAACATCCCCTGTTTCCCAAGCAAACCTCCAATCTTCGATAAAAGCTGTAATTTTGGAAGTTATACTTTCTAAATATGAAGATTCTAAATCAAGCTCCTGAGGAATCCACTTCATACCAACAATCTTTAATTCACCTTGTTCATTTTCCTTCCAATAAAGCTTGCGAATGCCCTCTATAGAACTATTAGGCATACGTAAATATTGATGAAACCATGAAACCCAATATTCTGCTTCCTTTTCAACATGGATCTCTCCACAAAAACTATCTACCCACTGGTTTACTTTAAATGAGTTTACTTCTTTATCTTTATATTCCTGAAAAGGAATACCTTGGAATACTGTATATGCTTCAGGCCAATAAAAATCAAAAAAAGTTAACGATCGTTTTACCCAAGCATCATTCCACTGAACTGTCCTATTCTTTAACTGACTAATATACGAAGTACCTTCCTGATTTCTTGGTTTTCTAAGAGATACATTATCCCTTCTTCCTGGAATCATGCTAGAATGCATTTCAGCAATAGCTATTTTATTTACTTGAAAGATATCTTTTATACTTATAAAAGTATTAAATGTTGTTAAGTGGATACCTATAGTAAAAAAAAAAGCATCCTCCAATTATTAATAAATAAAAATAATATTTATTTCTGACTTCTTTTATTTTATTAAAATAACTCATAATACATACAACTAATCCTAAGTATTAAATTACGGAACTCCAACCCATTGGAACTAATAAAAAGTTAACTATAATAATTACTATATACTATAAATTCAACTTCACTTTATAAAACAATAAGAAAGCATGTATTCAATATACAATAGGCTATACCATAAAAAAAGAAAGACCTCTACCTTTAAAAAAACATTTCCTATTAATATATAATGAAAATATAATATAACCTTATTAGTTGAAACCTATTTTTTAAGGATTAACTTACTATCAATCACTAAACTAGGTTAAATAACATTATAGACTAGTTGCAAGGTCTACAAGCTCTTTACGGGTAAAAAGAGATCGTAATTCATAACCAGCTTCCTGAAGAAATTCTTTCCCTCCTTCTTCACGATCAAATATTGTACAGAGAATAGCAATAGTCAATCCGGAAGCTTTAATACGTTCGCATGCTAAAAGTAAAGAGTTTCCGGTAGTTACAACATCTTCAATAACAGCAACTCTATCTCCAGAATGGACGTTTGCAAGACCTTCGACATATTGAGCAGTTCCATGTAACTTTGCCTCTTTACGGACAATAAGTCCTGAAAGAGGCCTATCTAATTCATATGAAATAACAGTTATTGCTGAAATAAGAGGATCAGCACCTAAGGTCATTCCTCCCACTGCCGAAATATCTACATCAACAAGTAATGCATTAAGAAGATTTCCTATTAACCAAGCCCCTTCAGGATGTAATGCTGTTTGTCTGCAATCAAAATAATAATCGCTCTTACGGCCTGAACTTAAAGTAAAATTTCCTTCTTTATATGAACGTTCAAAAAAAATTTTTGCTAATCGTTTTTTTAAAATATCCATTACCACACAACCTAACTATTAGTTTCCTAATTAATTTTTCTTATTTGCTTGATATTTCTGTAAAGTAGATTCACCAAATATTCGCCCTAATATAACTTTTTCATAACGAAGATAAAAACTAGTATCGAATAACTTCTCTAACATTTCTTGACCTAAACAAGATACAATATTTGTATCATCCATAATAACTTCTTGAAAAGGTTGTTTAGTCTCCCAACTCTGCATAGCATTACGCTGTACAGAAACATAAGCTTCCTGACGACCCATCCCAGATTCTATTAGAGCATTCAAAATTCGTTGTGAATAAAATAAACCAAATGAGGCCTGCATATTACATTCTATATTTTCTGGAAGAACGATTAATTCATCTAATATCCCAGATAAACGATGAAAGATATAGTCCATCAATATAGTTGTATCAGGCATTATTACACGCTCTACTGATGAATGACTAATATCTCTTTCATGCCATAATGCTTGGTTCTCTAATGCAGCAAGAACATTTCCTCGGATAAGGCGAGAAAGCCCTGTCATGTTTTCTGCAGAAATTGGATTTTTTTTATGAGGCATAGCAGAAGAACCTTTTTGTCCCTTCTGAAAACCTTCCTCTACCTCTCGTACTTCTGTTCTTTGTAAGTGACGTAATTCTACACAAAGTCGCTCAATACTTCCTGCTGTAATAGCAAGAGCTGTGAAATATTCAGCATGACGGTCTCGCTGTATAACTTGAGTAGAAATAGTATCAGGTTTAAGCCCAAGGATATCACATGCAATAGTTTCAACTTCTGGAGTGAGAAATGTGTATGTACCAACAGCACCTGAAAATTTTCCAACATGAATACCATTAAATGCTTGTACAAAACGCTCTTTATCTCGTTGGATTTCAGCAAAAAAATTAGCAAACTTTAAGGCAAATGTTGTTGGTTCAGCATGAACCCCATGTGTTCTACCCATACAAAGCAACCCTTGATGTTTTAATGCAAGGGATTCAATAGATGTAAGTAGCTTATCAAAACCTTTTAATATAAGCTCTCCTGCCTCTATAAGTAAAAGTGACGTTGCTGTATCTACAATATCAGATGAAGTACAACCTAAATGAATAAAACGAGCTTCTGGTCCTATTTGCTCCTCTAGAGCTGTTAAAAATGCAATAACATCATGATGTGTAATACTCTCAATTTCAAGTATACGATTCACATCAATCACAGCACGTTCCTGAATGGTCTTGAAGGCATCATCTGAAATTACACCCAACTTATTCCAAGCTAAACATACTGCTAGCTCTACACGTAGCCATGTCTGGTAACGATTGTTTAACGTCCAAATACGACCCATTTCCTTACGTGTATAACGATCAATCATGTAAACCCTAACCTTTATAATACCTCAAAGGATATAATTATTACTTACTAATAGTTGCTTCATTACTGCTTGTTACTTCACTTGATGCTGTTACAGCAGACTTAGTGTTCTGTTGAACTTTAGGCTTTTCTTTAGATGTTTTTTGAGGCTCACTTATTGAAGGTGTCTTATGAGTCTCTGTAGAACTACTTCCATCACCAGAAGACTCTAATGTAGTGCTAGAAGAGTCAGATGACACCTCTGTTTTATCGGAAGTATTTTTTTTGTTCTGCTCTTCACTTTTTTTATTTCCATACTCTGTTACATACCAACCACTTCCTTTAAGGATAAACGCTGTATTAGAAATAAGTTGTTTTGCATCTCCACCACAGTTGGGACACTTTTTATGTTCATGAGATGACGCATTCTTTGACCACTCTTCAAAGGTATTATCACATTGTGTACAATAATATTCATAAATTGGCATATACTAGCTCCACAACATGTATGGACTTAAAAACAACAGCGGTGACGATAAACGAAACCGCTGGTCCAATGATCATTAAAAAATAATGACACAATTTATTTTCATAAATTAAAGACTAAAAATTTACTTAGTAGCTTTAGCAGCTTTATTCTCCTTGATACGCTTCTTAAGGCGTTTGGCACGACGTTGACGCCGTCTATCAAGTTCTTTTTTACGTTCAATTTTTTTATGGGCCATGTAGGACTCCTAAGTTACAATTAGTTAATATATAATAGAGAATAAATTATTTGTCTAGCAATAACTCTAAAACACATTACACACTGCTACTATATACATAGAAAAAGAGATAATATAACTAAACACATAATTATTATTCCCAACTGCCTCCTAATGCTAAACAAACTTGTACAATAGAAGATAGGCGATCACTCCAAGCACTAGCAAGATCTAGTTCACTTTGAAAAAGAGCACGTTCTGCATCTAACACATCAAGATAAGATGTATAACCATTATCGTAAAGAGTACGTGCAAGATGTACAGCTATACGTAACTCTTTCACCATTCGTTCAAGTGAATTAACTATATTCTTTGATTCATATTGCCGTATAAGAGCATCATGAATATCTTTAAAAGCATTTTGTACTGTTTTTTCATAGTTAGCTAATGCTTCACGTTCTTTTGCCTGGGCTGCTTCCACATTATAGTATACCTGACCAAAATCTAAAATAGGCACAGTTCCAGTTTCCCCATAACTCCATGTTTTTAAAGGATTTTTTAATAAATCACTTAAATGTGGGCTTACAATACCAAATAATCCTGTTAATGAAATAGATGGTAACCAAGCTGCTCTTGCCACACCAATATTTGCACTAGTAGCTTTTAACGTATATTCAGCTTGACGTATATCAGGACGTCTTTCTAAAAGCTCTGAAGGAATACCTTGAGGAATAACAGGAATACAAGATAAATCTTTCATAGATACCCCACGCTCAATTGCTGTGTCCATAATTAACCGTGGAGAACGGCCTAACAAAACAGATAAAGCTGTTTCAGCATTCTCTTGTGCAATACGTTTTTGATAAAGTGCTGTACGTGCTGTCTCAACTTCTGTTTTTGCTCGAGTTAAATCTAATTTGTTAATAAATCCTTTTTGATATTGTGCAGTATAGATACTTAATGCATCTTCACGTGTTTTTACTGTCCTCTCTGCAATAGAACATTGTAAGTCAAGGCTCCTCAACAAAAAATAAGCATTTGCTGTTTGGGCAGCAATAGAAAGAAAAACACCCTCTTTTTCTGCTTCTGTAGCCATTAATTGAGAAAATGCAGCATCTTTGGCATTCCGTATCTTTCCCCAAATATCAATTTCCCAACTTGCTGAAAAGTTTGCGCTATATGGAGATTGTCCATCTGTAACCCTCTTATGATCTACCCATACAGGTGTTGCTTGAGCATTTCCTGAAAAATGTGGAAACAAATCTGATCGAGCAACTCCTAACTGAGCTTGTGCATAATCTACTCTGGCCACAGCTGCAATTAAGTCTCTATTATGCTGCAAAGCTTCTGCTACTAAAATATCAAGTGTAGAATCATTAAAGCGTTTCCACCACTGCATAGAAGCAGGAACTCCTGTCTCTGGTGAACTAACCCATACCTCAGGTAACTCTAAATGTGGTCGATTGTAATCTGGAGCAAAAGAGCAACTTGATACAATAACACATGTTATAATACAGAGTAACAATCTTTTCATGGATTACTCCTGAGTGGATTTCTTACTTGAAAATTTTTCTGAAATCACCATAATCCAGCGGAAAAAGAATGGGATAAATAATGGTGCAATAATCGTAGCCAATAACATCCCACCAATAACACTTGTTCCTATTGCATGACGGCTGGCAGCTCCAGCTCCGGTACTAATAGCAAGTGGAACGCATCCAAGAATAAATGCTAAAGATGTCATAATAATAGGACGAAAACGTAATCGTGAAGCCTCTTCAATGGCATCAATAATATTCATTCCATCTAGACGATATTTTTCTACTGCAAATTCAACAATCAAAATTGCATTTTTAGCTGATAAACCTACAAGTGTAATTAGAGCAACTTGAAAATAAACATCATTTGCAATTCCTCTTAACCAAATGGCTAAGATAGCACCAAAAGCTGCAAAAGGAACTGCTGTTAATATCGTCAAAGGTAAAGACCAACTTTCATATTGTGCTGCAAGGATGAGAAATACCATAATTAAAGATAAAAGAAGTACAAATGATCCACCACCGCTCACAACCCGCTCTTGGTAGGAAGAACCTGACCACGCTAATGTATACCCTTCTGGTAAGACTTCTTTTGCTACAGACTCAATAGCATCCATAGCCTGACCAGAACTATATCCAGATGCAGGACTTCCCATTATTTTAGCAGCAGGAAAACCATTAAAACGTTCTATAATTTGAGAGCCAGCAATAGGTTTTACCTTTAGTAAAGAGATAATAGGCACCATCTCTCCATTCCTATTACGAACATAAACTTCCTTTATATTTTCTGGAAGAGCTCTGTAGTCAGACTCCGACTGTGTATATACACGAAATGTTCGACCATATAGATTAAAATCATTAACATAATAGGAGCCAAATGTAGACTGCATAGCTGAAAAAACATCTGAAATACTAACTCCCAAAGTTTCAGCTTGCTCACGATCAAGTTCTATAAATAACTGTGGGGCATTTACACCAAATGAACTATTTAGTCCTTGTAACTCCTTACGTCCCCGAGCTTTTTGAAGTACCTTCTGTATCATAGTATAAAGCTCAACTTCACTAGCTCCTATACGATTTTGCACCCACAACTCAAACCCGCCAGTATTACTCATACCACTTATTGGTGGAGGATTAAAAGCAACAACATATCCTTCAGGTATCTCACTACCTAGCCCAAACACTTTCCGGACAATAGCAAAAGAAGATTCATCTTTCTTCTTTCGCTCTCCCCATGGTTTAAGTGTAACAAATATTGTAGCAGCATTTGTTTTAGAAGCACCACTAATAGCATCTAATCCAGAAAAACTCATAACATGCTCTACAGAAGAATCTTTAATAAGCTGTTGCTCAAGGATACTAGCAGTCTTAGAAGTACGAGAAAGAGAAGCTCCATCAGGCAGCATAACTAAAGATATAAAATATCCCTGATCTTCATCTGGAACTAATCCACTTGGAACAATTTTTATAAGTGCTGTGGTTCCTAATAATACTAAACAAAAAAGGCAAATAGTTAATAAAGTACGACGTAATAAAACCTTAACAATATGAATATACTTTCCTGTTATATTAGCAAACCAATCATTAAAATTTTTAAAAAAACTACTAGTTGTTGGTTCATAATTTCTTAATAAAACAATACATAACGCTGGAGTAAAAGTTAATGCTACAACACCTGAAATCACTACAGAGACAGCGATAGTGATTGCAAATTGTTGGTACATACGTCCAGCAAGGCCGCCTATAAAAGCTACAGGGATAAAAACAGCACATAACACAAGCACAATAGCAATAATAGCACTAGTTACTTCTGACATTGCTTTAGCTGTTGCTATATGCACTGGCTGCCCTTCAGATATATGTCGCTCAACATTTTCTAATACAACGATTGCATCATCAACAACAATTCCAATAGCAAGGACAAGTCCAAACATTGTTAATGTATTAATAGAAAAACCTAATAGATGCATACCTGCAAACGTACCTACAATAGACACTGGTACTGCCAAACAAGGTATAAGTGTTGCTCTCCAATTCTGTAGAAATAAATAAACCACTAAAAAAACAAGAAACATTGCCTCACATAATGTTTTAACAACTTCTTTGATAGCAATATTAACAAATGTAGTTGTATCGTAAGGGATATCGTAGGCTACACCAACAGGAAACTGTGTTGATAATTCTTTCATCTTAACACGAACAGCTTCAGCTGTTGTAAGTGCATTAGCACCTGGTGCTAAAAAAATGCCTATAGGAATAGCAGCAAGTCCATCTTGCCTACCTGTAAAATTGTAAACTTGAGCACCAAGTTCTATCCGTGCAATATCTTTTAGCCGTAAGATTGATCCATCAGGCTCTGTACGAAGAATAATATTTTCAAATTGTTCTGGCGTTTCAAGCCGACCCTTTGTAATTATCTGCCAAGTTACCCCAATAGACGAAGATACAGGCTCATCCCCAATACGTCCGGCACCAATCTGAATATTTTGATCATTAATAGCATTAATTACATCATTTGGTGTAATTTTTAACTGTTCCATACGATCTGGTTTTAACCAGACTCTAATAGCATAATCTTGTCCTGCAAAATTTTGAACATCCCCTACACCAGGAACACGCTTTAAATCATCAACAATGTTAAGTAGCGCATAGTTACTAAGAAAAATTGTATCATAGCGTTCATCTGGAGAAGTAAGAAAGACAATTTGTAAAATTGCTGGAGATTTTTTTAAAACAGAAATCCCTGTTCGCTGTACGTCTTGAGGAAGTTTTGGAGTTGCTAATTGTACCCTGTTATTAACGTTAATAGTGGCCTCTTCAGGATCTGTACCTACATCAAAGGTAACAGTAAGAGTCATAGTACCTGTTCCTGCACTAACAGAGTTCATATAACTCATATTATCAACGCCGTTCACTTGTTCTTCAAGGACTGAAGCAACACTTTCAGATACAGTATTAGCACTTGCACCATTATATGTTGTTTTTATCTCTACCTGTGGAGGTGTTAAATTAGGATACTGCTCAATTGGCAAAGAAAAAATAGCTAATATCCCTATAAATGTAATAAATAATGAAATAACAGTAGAGAAAATAGGACGGCGAAGAAAAAATCCTTCTTTCACTTCTGTAATATTCTCCTTATTACTCATTACTTCTTACCGCCTGCTTCATTCATTGCGGGTTGTATAGATTCTTTTAGACGTACAGGTTGACCAGGGATTGCCTTGTTATTCCCTTCAACAATCACACGATCTCCATTGGAGAGTCCACTATATACAAAAAAATTTTCTCCATAATTTTGTCCAATTCTTACTGGACGCATCTCTACTTTATTTTCCTTGTTAACAACTGCCACCACAGTACCTTTCTGTGTTTGAATGAGAGCTTTCTGTGGTATTAAAATAGCATTTACTAATATAACACCTTGAACATTCACACGTACAAATTGTCCTGGTAACACATGAGCGTCTGGATTAATAAACTCTGCCCTAGCTGCAACAACACTGGTTGATGGATTCACTTGTTTATCAATAAAAGTTACTTTACCTGTTTCTTTATATATACTTCCATCTGCTAATGTCATTGTTGCCGTAGGATTATCAATAGTAAGAAGATTTTCAGACTTTAACATCTTTATATGCATGTATTGAGGACTTGGAATAGAAAAATTTGCATATATAGGATTTACTTGATTAACCACTGTAAGCAAACTATCACTAGATGAACCTGCCGTAATAAGATTACCTATTGTCTTATTTTCTTTACTTGCATAACCAGAAACAGGTGATTTTACATAAGCATATCCTAATTTAATTTTAGCTTCTGTAACTTCAGCTTTTGCAGCATCAAGATCTGCCTTTGCAGCATTATAAGAAGCTACAGCACTATCACGATCCTTTTGACTAACGGCATTCTTTTTATACAATGGAAGAATACGATCGCGTTCCTGTTGAGCTTGAACAAACTTTGCTTTAGCTTGCTCCATCATACTTTGGGCTTGCTCTAAGTTAGCTTTATAGGTATCAGGTTCTATTTCAAAAAGAAGCTGTCCTTTTTCAACATATTGCCCTTCTTCATAGGCTCTATTCATTAAAATGCCTGAAACCTGAGCACGAACTTCAACAGACCTTGAGCCTTCTGTTTGTCCAACAAATGTTAAAACAATAGGCGTATCTTTTGATTCAATGGTCATCACTTCAACAAGTGGAGCTGGCATACTTGCTTGTTCATTTGAAGAACAACTTATTAACCCAGCACCAATACCCCATAAAATGATTAGACCTTTTAATAAAAATAAACCATGCATAGGAACTCCTATAAAAAGAAACACCCTATAAATAATTTCTACATTAATACAATTAATTATAAAAAACTATTTATTAACAGTAGGAGACAATCTCCACTACATTACGCAACTAAACTTTTTTCTTCAACTAACCTAGCTTCTTATATATAAGAAGATATAATAATCCGTTGATATAATAAGAAAAAAATGTTCTTTTTTAAATATGTTAGTAACTATTTTACCTAATTAAAAAATTTATAATAGTCTTAATCCTATAATACTAACTAACCATCAAATGTTATATTACTAAAGTTCTGACTTTATTCTAACCTACTTTCTAATTCTTGCAGCTTTCTACTAACAATTCATTAATAAAAAAGCAAAAAGCTTGTTGTATGGTATACCCCCTCCACAACAAACTCTAACTACTATGTATCTCTTTCTAAATCTGTTAGTCTTTTGACTATCTACCAAAGCTATATAATAAGGGTTACTCAATGAAAAAAAAGCATGCTTTGTATGAAGAAAACTATTTTCATCTTTTTAACAATAGGGTTGTTACACCTTCATACTCCCTGGGCTTACCCTTCTTTAATCCACCCATTCCTGATTCAACATTATTTAACCCTTTAGCCTATCTCTTTGGTAGTATTTATTATCTTTATAAGGGCATATGGAGAAAAGCTTTAATACTTCTTGCACTTAATATTCCTGCTATGTTCCAGCCATTACCTATTATACAACCACTTACTACACCTTTAGAGATCATCTCTTCTATATGTTTAGTCATAGGGTGCTTTATACTTTGTATGATGATATTTCTTCAATATACTGAGGTTATAATAGGGCTTATTATTTTACTTCTACCAATATTCATATACTATTGTTTTCTTTCTACTAATCAACATATTTCAATCATTGCTACTATAAGTTTTTGGTCAACATTAACTTCATTATTTATATTTTTTCTACTTAGGAAAAAAAGTAACCAATTAGTATTAATTCTTTTAATCGGCATTATTGGTTGGATGGTTGGGGTATCTCCACAAACATTATTATGGTCATTCTTTACTGTATTACCCTACACTCTTGCTGGAATTATGGGTAAATATGATGTATACCGTAGTAAAGTATTACATGAAACATTCTACTGGTAGATTACTATTCAATATTTTTTAGATAAATTAACTATTGTGAACCATCACTCTTCAAAAAGTACTGAAGAGTTCTTATGTTTCATCCTTTCTGCATACTTACGTAACTTTTTGGCTTCCATAAAATCTGGACGTACTTTTAGTGCTGCTGAAGCCGAAACAATAGCCTTTTCCCAATCTCCCCAATCAATATATAATCTCCCAAGATTAAAAAAAAGATTAGGATCTTTCCCTAAATACTTAGATGCCCTGAGATAGTATTTTTCAGCTATATCAAACTTTCCAACTTTACGTAGTGCTATTCCAATGTAATTATAAAGGTATGCTAGCTCAGGATTAATAGTTAACGCTGTCTCTAAGTATATAATTGCATCTTCATAATACTCATATTTAAGATACATTTTACCAATCTGGCCCATTAATTCTGGATCATCTTTAAATTCTTTAGCAAGTTTACTAAAAGCTTCTCTAGCTTCTAAAATATTTCCTTTTTCAAGCTGCTTCTGCCCCTCATTAAACAATCTCTCTCTGCGTGTTTCAAAATCTTTTAATGCTTCTTTTGCAGCATCCTGAATAGTTGAATCTACAACTGTTAACAACTCATAAACATCGCTCAATAATTGGCGCTCTTGACCTTTTGTATATATAATAGTTAGAGGAAAAATTTCACGCACCTTTGGATGCTCCATAATACTTCCTAAAGCATCATGAAGCATATGTTCAAACTCTTCTTTTTCTGCTTTTAATAATGGTGTTTTTATAATCACTGTTATTGCATGATGTAATGCCTGAATAGCAGGAAGGATTTTATCCTTACGTAACTGTGTACGAATCTGGCTAAGTTGCTGTCTGACTCGTGTCAATTCGTTGGACATAACTACCTCACTTCCCTCACACCAATTAACTAGGCTTCTTTTTGTTAATTCTTAAGTTAAGAAATATTAGCATAATAAAATTATACCCAAGAGATAACATCTTGATTAATCCCACAAAATATTCAACTAGCCACAGAAAAATAATGTAAATTTTACTAAAAAGTTCTTCACTATTAAAGTTAGCATCCTAACTTTAATAGTACTACCTCCTTAAAGCGAGTAAAAAAATATTGGCTATCCATAGGACCTGGACTTGCTTCAGGATGATGTTGGACTGCAAGAATAGGTTTTGTTTTATGAATGAAACCTTCTAACGTATTATCGTTCAAGTTAATATGAGTAACTTCTATATCATTATTACTTTCAAAGTTTACACAAAACCCATGATTTTGTGAGGAAATTTCTATATGACCTGTAGCAAGATTTTTTATAGGATGATTAGAACCATGATGACCAAAAGTCAATTTTCTTGTAGTACCGCCAACAGCATGCCCTAATAATTGATGACCAAGACAAATTCCTGCAATAGGATAATACTCCATTAATTCACGAATAATTTGAATCTCATCTATAAGTGTTCCAGGATCGCCAGGACCATTAGATAAAAATATAGCTTTAGCCCCTGATGCTTTTACTTGCTCTAAAGAAAATAATGGTGGTACCATTAATGGATCAAAACCTGCTCCTTCTAGCAACCGAATAATATTCCACTTAATACCATAATCATAAACAATAAGAGGTATCTTATTTTGTTTCCAAAGAAAACTTCCATCCTCTTTAATATCAGCAGGTACAACACATTGCCCATACAACACCCATGGGGAATTAGGAGCAACCTTTGTAACATAATTCTGCCCTTCCATAGAAGGAACTTTCTTTACTCTTAATATAAGATCATTAGGGTCTGTTATCGAGGTAGAAATAATACCCCTCATTGCTCCGTTTATCCGAATGTGTCTTGTCAGTGCTCTAGTATCAATACCTTCAATCCCAGCTATGTTATATTCTTGTAAAAATTTAGGTAAAGATGTTTCAGACCTCCAGTTTGAAGGGTTTCTACAACACTCTTTAACAATTAATGCAGATACATGAATTTTTTCAGACTCCATATCTTCTTTATTAATACCATAATTACCTATTAGAGGCCATGTCATACATACCATTTGTCCATAGTAAGATGGATCAGTAAGGATTTCTTGGTAACCTGTCATTCCAGTATTAAAAATAACTTCACCACTACTTTCACAGTGACCATTAATAGATTGACCTTCAAGAATAAATCCATCTTCTAGTGCTAGCAAAGCTTTCATTAACGACTTACTGCCTCCATTCTTTGAGCTAATAATCCTTGAACAATTTCTAAATCTTCTACTGTATCAACACCCTGAGAAGTATGGTTAGTGTTTACTACACGAATTGGTATATTATTCTCTAGCAACCTTAGTTGTTCTAACTTTTCAAATTGTTCTAATTGGGACGGTGGCAAATGAACGAATTTATCCAACGTATGCATACGAAAAGCGTATAACCCAATATGACCTAAGTAATATCCATCAGTATCGTTATCTCTTAAATAAGGAATGGCTGCCCTTGAAAAATACAAAGCATCACCATTAGAAGACACAACAACTTTAACTTGATGAGGTAACATTGCTTGATTTGCTGTAATTCTTGTAGAAAGGGTAGTAACCTGAATAGAAACATCAATAAATGGCTCCACTAGTTGTTGAATAGCTTCTGGCTTTACTAATGGTTCATCTCCCTGGATATTTACTACTACAGAGTCAGGTTCTATATTCATCTTTATAGCTGCTTCATACACACGATCTGTACCACTAATGTGTTCAACACTTGTCATAACATAAGGAATTGATAACTGATGGGCTGATTCAGCAATTTCTTCGCTATCTGTTGCTAATACAACAGATCTAAAAATATTAGATTCTACTGCATTCTGATATACATACCAAAACATAGGTTTTCCCCAAATATCTATTAATGGTTTCCCAGGAAGACGTGAAGAACCGTATCTAGCAGGAATTATTCCATAGTATAAAGGGGATATTTGACTCATTTGTTATTATTACCACTCTAGCTAATGTTAATATTATATAACCATCTTAATTATAAAAGTCCTATTTTTCATAAAAATTCTTTATTTTCTTATAACGTAACCTTTATTATACAATTTCTTCATACTAATACAATAGTATTATGTATATAGAAAACAACGAACAAATCTATTTTTTTCTACTAGTTCTGTCTGTTTTAATACCGTAAGTTGAGGAAGTTCTTTACGACAAATTGGCATAACTTTTGGACATTGAAGATGAAAAGGACAACCAGATGGAGGGGAAAGAGAGCTTGGAAGTTCCCCTTTTAGTAATCTATATGTTTTTCGAGAAAAAGGATCAGGAATAGGGATAGAGTCTAATAAAATTTGCGTATATGGATGTGCTGGTCTTTCAAACAAAGATTTTGTTGGGGCTAACTCTACTATTCTTCCAAGATACATAACTGCAACCCTATCACTCATATATCCTACTACAGCTAAATCATGAGAGATAAAGATATAAGTCAAACCAAAATGTGCTTGAAGATCTTTTAGTAAGTTTAATACTTGTGCTTGAACAGAGGCATCTAAAGCCGATACAGCCTCATCACATACAAGTAATTCAGGATGAGCAATAAGAGCTCTAGCAATAGCTATACGTTGACGCTGTCCTCCAGAGAACTCATGAGGATATCGATCTTTTTGTTCTGGTTGAAGACCTACAAACTCTAATATCTCTAATATACTTTCTAACTTTTTCTTTGCAGATACCTTTAAAACTGTTAAAGGTTCTGCAATAGAAATTCCTATAGGTAAGCGTGGATTTAAAGAAGAAAATGGATCTTGAAAAATCATCTGTAATTTATGTCGAAGAGCTTTTTTGTTCACTGAATCAAAAATGGATTGACCATTAAAAAACAACTCACCGCTAGATGGGTGTAATAACCCAACAATCATACGGCTTAATGTAGACTTTCCACAACCTGATTCACCAACAAGACCAAAAGTTTCACCCTGATAAACTGTTAGTGAAACCTCTTCAACAGCATGTACATATCCTTGTATACGTTGCCATACACCATGCCTTATAGCAAAATGTTTTGTTAAACTATTACATTCTATAAGAGGTTTAGTATAGCTATTCTGATTCATTAAATTATCCAGATAAAACCTACAGACCTATAGTTTTCTTATATTTTATAGGAATAACATACCCTTTTTCCCACAAAAAGATAAGGTTAATTAATTTTTATTACGTAAAGTTAAACCAAGTTCACGTAATTGTTTTGAAGAAACAAAGTCTGGCGCTCCTGTTAAAGGACAAGCACCCTTTTGAGTTTTTGGGAATGCAATAACATCTCTGATAGACTCAGAGTTACTCATAAGCATAACTAATCTATCTAATCCAAAGGCAATACCACCATGTGGTGGCGCGCCATACTCAAGAGCTTCTATAAAAAAACCAAATTGTTGTTGAATATCTTCTAAAGAAAATCCTAAATCCTCAAACAAATGACGCTGTATCTCAGCTTGATGAATACGTATGGAGCCCCCACCTACTTCATTACCATTAAGGACCAAATCATATGCTCGAGCTTTAACTTCTGCAGGATTAGTCTTCATAAAATGAATATCACTTTCTTTAGGTGCAGTAAAAGGATGGTGGCAAGAAACATAACGCCTTTCTTCCTCACTGTATTCATAAAGAGGGAAGTCTGTTACCCACACAAAAGACCATGTATTTTGAGGGATTAATCCTAAATAGTTACCTAATTGAACACGTAAATTACCAAGAGCAGCATTTACAACTTCAGGAGAACCTGCCTGGAAAAATAATATATCTCCTTTTGATACATTCAGTTCTATAGAAAGCTCTTCTTTTTCTTTCTCTGATAAAAACTTTGCAATTGGTGACTGCCATTCCTCTTCATTAATTTTGATCCATGCAAGTCCCTGTGCTCCATAATTTTTTACAAACTCTGTAAAGTCATCAATTTCTTTCCGACTTAATGAAGCTCCTCCTGGGACCCTTATTGCCTTTACAAGCTTTGCATGTGAAAACAATTTAAACTCTGACATATGTACTATAGATGTCACATCATGAAGCTCTAACCCAAATCGTATATCCGGCTTATCCACTCCATATTGCTTCATTGCTTCAAACCATGTTATTCTTGGGAAAGGAAGTGAAATCTCTGTAGATAATGCTTCTTGAAAAAGAGTTTGCATTAAATGTTCGGCACATTCCATTACCTGTTCTTCGTTAACAAAGCTCATTTCAATATCAATCTGAGTAAACTCTGGCTGTCTATCAGCACGTAAGTCTTCATCACGAAAACATCGAGTTATCTGAAAATATCGATCTAAACCAGCAACCATACATAACTGTTTAAAAATCTGTGGAGATTGAGGAAGAGCAAATAACTTCCCATGATATAAGCGACTTGGTACTAAAAAATCTCTAGCCCCTTCAGGTGTAGACTTTGTAAGAAATGGTGTTTCTATTTCTAAAAAACCGTGAGAAGATAAATAGTTTCGTATAATTTGCATAGCATTACTACGCAATATAATATTTTTCTTCATGACTGGACGACGTAAATCTAAATATCGCCACTGCAAACGGAGTGTTTCTCCTGTTTCAATATTATCTTCTATTTGAAAAGGAGGTGTTTTCGAAATATTTAAAAGCTTCCAAGAAGAAACTAAAATTTCTATTTGTCCTGTTTCCAAATTTGGGTTAATCATCCCTTCTGGACGCATACGAACAATTCCATCAACAGCAATAACGTATTCAGGACGAATAATATGTGCTGTTGAATGTGCTTCTAAAGAGCTATCTGGACTAAAAACAACTTGGGTTATACCAAAGCGATCACGTAAATCTACAAAAATTAATCCACCATGATCCCGACGTGATTGTACCCAACCCATTAGTATTACATGCTTTCCAATATCTTTTATTGATAACTCACCACAGGTATGACTACGCTTCCATCCATCACAAGACTGGCATATTATAACCTCTTTTTTGCTTTCAGACATTACACATCCTCTTTTTTCCTCCCAATATTATTTACTTAGCTTTGTTATGAAATAAGAACTGACCTTATCTAAAGAAATTTTTTCCTGGACTCCTGTATCCATATTTTTAATAGAAATAGAATTCAATGCTAACTCTTCAGTTCCTAATAACAAACAATAACGTACTCTTGCCTTATTAGCATGTCTCATTAAACTTTTCATGCTACCTAAGTTGAATAACATTTCGCCACTAAAACCTGCTTTATGTAATTGTGAACTAATAGAAAATGCTTTATCTTTTCCTTCAGCGATAAAAACACCAATCATAAAATCAGGCCTTGGCAAGTCTTTTCGTGGGAGAAGCAATGCTAGCCTCTCCATACCACAAGCAAAACCAATACCAGGGATATCAGGACCACCAAGCTGTGCAACCAACCCATTGTAACGTCCTCCCCCAGCAATGGCTCCTTGAGAACCTATATTAGAAGAAATTACTTCAAATGTTGTACGCATATAATAATCAAGGCCACGTACAAGACGATGGTTAATAATATATGGAATATTCTCTAAGCTTAAAAGAGTTGTCACTGTTGAAAACTGATCAAGACAGGTTTTACATTGATAGTCTAAAAAGTGAGGAGCTTGACTTGTCTTTTCTTTACAAAAAGAAACTTTACAATCTAGTACTCTCAATGGATTTGTTTCTTTTCTACGCTGACAATCATCACATAAAGTCTGTGTGTCAAGCTGATCAAGCCACTTCTGTAATATATCTTTATATAATGGCCGACAATCAGCGCATCCTAATGAGTTAATTTCTAATCTAATATCCTTAATCTCTAATGCTGTTAAAAATTGCATTAACATAATAATTATTTCAGCATCTATATAACTATCTGTAACTCCTAAACATTCACAATTAACTTGATGAAATTGTCGCATTCGCCCCTTTTGAGGACGTTCATAGCGAAACATGGGTCCTATACTTAAAAATTTAGACACAGCTTCTTGTGTATATTTTTTATTTTCAATATATGCTCTAATAATGCTAGCTGTTGCTTCTGGTCGTAATGTAAGTGATCGATTTTTACGATCTAAAAATGTGTACATTTCTTTTTGTACAATATCTGTTTCTAAACCAATACTTCTACAAAAAAGTTCTGTCCGCTCAAGAAGAGGTATTCTTAACTCTTCATAATTATAAAGAGAAAAAATAGCTCTAGCAGTATGTTCTATGTATGAAAACATATTACTTTCTGGCTGAAATAAGTCAGAAAAACCTTTAATAGCTGTAATTATATTATTCATAGTATCACCACAGTATCTGTGGTAAAAGTGAAGGGAAACATATGGTTATCATATATAAATATATGAATAAATTGTCTGCATATAATTGTCAAAATATTTTGAAATAGACTATAAAATAATAATAATAATAAATAAGTTAAGTATCAACTATTGCATATATACAATGACTTTTCTTGCAGCAACCTCTCTAACTAACGTTAGGTTTGTTGTCAGCATAAGACTAATGTATTATAATTTTGCTTAACGTACCTATATCTATAAAAATATTTCTATATAGTCCCGTTCTCTATTAATCAATCCATATGGAGATACAAGCAGCTAAAAATAAAGCCATACAGTACCAATTTTCAATTGCTATAGAAAATGGAGAAACCTGTGAAATGGATCCTGCAAGTAATAACTGTGCACCATACGGGATAAGCCCTTGGATGACACACGAAAAAATATCTAATAAACTAGCGCTTTTACGGCAACTAATCCCATGTTTATCAGCAATTTCTTTACTCATCTTCCCTGTTAAGATAATTGCTACTGTATTATTAGCAACACATAAGTTAGCTAAAGTTACAAGTAAACCTATACACCATTCTCCAACCTTTGGAGATTTTCTTTTTGATAAATGAGTTACTAAAGTATCTACCATTTTTAAAAGCCAGGCAATACCACCATGATATCTTATAAGCTCTCCAAGGCCCCCGATAAGCATTGATAGTACAAATATTTCATTCATCCCCAAAAAACCTTTATAGATATCTTGGGCCCAAATTAAAAAAGAATAATTTGTAGTGCTTAAACCTAATATTCCTGAAAAAAGTATCCCAACAGCTAACACTACAAAGACATTCATACCTATCATAGCTAAAGTAATAATAACAAGATATGGTAAAACTTTTATAAATTCATATGACTCGTTATGCACCACATAGGAAGATGTACCACTAGCCCAAAGTAAGAATATAGTAATTAGTGCTGCTGGTAGTGCTATCAAGAAATTCATCCGAAACTTATCTTTCATCTCACAATTTTGACTACGTGTTGCAGCAATAGTTGTATCAGAAATAAAAGAAAGATTATCACCAAACATAGCTCCACCTATAACTACTCCCATAAGAAGTGATAGGCTAATATCTGTTTGCTGCCCTACTCCAACAGCAATAGGAGCTATAGCAGCAATAGTTCCCATACTTGTACCCATTGCTGTAGAGATAAAAGCTCCAGTAAGAAAAAGACCAGGTAAAATCATTGAAGGAGAAAGAAGAGAAAGACCAAAATTAACTGTAGCTGAAACACAACCAATAGAAGTAGTTACAGAAGCAAATGCGCCTGCTAATAAATAAATTAAACACATAGTAACGATATTAATTTCACCCATTCCATAGAGAAATATCGTTATATTTTTGCTTAAATTAGACTTCCCCTGTAATACGCTTATACAAATAGCTGGGAGGATAGCGACTGTTGCTGAAAGCTGATAAAAAGCCATCTCTGTTCCCATAAAAGTTAAAAATATACCAGTCCCAATAAAGAGGGTAAGAAATATAACTAGCGGGAATAATGCAACAACATTTGGTTTTTCAGTCTCATCAATCATCAAAACAACCTAAAAGTGATGGGATATAGATTCTACTCTAGAATTCATATTAACTAAGAGTAACTAAAAACTATTTATTATTTTTAAGTAAATAAATATAAGAATATTATTCTACTATCCTTAATAAAAATCAACAACAAATCACTCATTATTTATGTTCTTGTTTAGATTACACACAACTAACCTTCCTATTTATCTTACTTTTAATTTATTTAATCTTAAAAATAAAAAGTAATATCTTTTTACTTGTCTCTATTCTTTAGCTATATTTTTATAGAATATTCAATAATTATTACTCTGTTCTTCCATAAACATCTTCAAGGCGAATTATATCATCCTCTCCAACATATGAGCCTGACTGTACTTCAATAACTTCCAAAGGTTCTTCTCCATAGTTTGCTAGCCGGTGTTCTACACCTACAGGAATATATATAGACTGATTAACTTTTACTATATGCTCTGCTTTATTTATAGTAACATTAGCTATTCCATATACAACAATCCAATGTTCTGCTCTATATTGATGTAACTGAAGTGATAATGTAGCTCCAGGAGAAACAGTAATTTTTTTTACTTTATAACCTGTACTAGAAAAAAGTGTTTCATAACTTCCCCAAGGACGGAAAACACGCATGTGAGTTTCAGACTCTGTACGACCTGAAATACGTAATTGTTCCAATAAATTTTTTACATTTTGTGTTTGATTTCTATCCACAACTAGAACAGCGTCTGCTGTTTCAACAACAATAATATTTTTAACACCTAATGCACATACAAGACGTTGTGTAGAATTAAGGTAACAATTTTCAGTATCTTGAGCTATAACGTCTCCAGATACAACATTTCCCATACTGTCATGTACCTCTGCATTATAAAATGATTCCCATGAACCCAGATCACTCCAATTGGTTTCAAGTTTAACCATATAAAGCTTTTCTGTTTTTTCCATTATGACATAATCAATAGAACCTGAAGGTGATTGTAAAAACTTTTGACTATTAGGACGGAAAAAACCTAAGGGATCCTGAGTACGCTCATCCCACCCTTGCTTACAAGCACTAAAAATTTGTGGTGCTAATAATTCTAACTCATTTAGATAAGTTGAAGCACGAAAAAGAAAAATTCCACTATTCCATGCATAATTGCCTAATGCAAGAAACTCTTTTGCCCTAGCTTTACTAGGCTTTTCAGTAAAGTTTAAAATTTTAAAAATACCATCACTAACTTCTTGCCCATATTGTAAATAACCAAAACCTGACTCTGGACCTGTAGGATTCACCCCAAATGTTACAAAATGTCCTTCAATGGCAACTGAAATTCCACTCATTACTGCTGAGTGAAAAATAGAATTAGAACCGATAAGGTGATCTGAAGGCAAAACAAGAATAAGAGGATCGCTTTCTAACTCACTAACCGCAGATACTCCAAGGGCAATTGCAGGGGCTGTATTTTTCCCTTCTGGCTCTAAAATAATTGTTGCAACCCTATTTTGTTGTTGTAACAATTTCGAAACAAAAAAACGGTGTTCCTCATTACAGACTACTATAGGATTTTGGACATTTCTTAACGAAGCTATACACGACAATGTATTCTCAAATAGAGTGCCAGAACCAAAATTAATGAATTGTTTTGGATAATATTCTCTTGATAACGGCCATAAGCGAGTACCACTTCCTCCACACAAAATGATAGGATAAATGTTATTCATCATAGGTCCTCAAGAGTTATATTATTAATAATGAGCTATTACCAAAACTAATAAAAATTAATAAGGTGATGTACTGTTAATTTATTTCTAATAACACTACATTTAATTTATTATTACATTATTGAAAATAGATAAGAAGATAAAAGTAAAATTTCAATATAAATCTTATAGAAAAGAAAAATTAGTCATAACTGCGTCAAATAAAATAATACATAATAATAATAATAATAATAAAAGGTCACCTATAAATGAAAAGGTGACCTTTTATTATTATGTATTATTCAATGAAAATTACTAAATACTCTTTTCATCAATTTTTTGACAAGTAAACTCAATCATTGCCATAGGAGCACAATCACCTTTTCTTCTTAATGCAAGGCGCGTAATTCTAGTATAACCACCAGGAACATTAACAAACGCTGGAGCTACATTATTAAATAGATGCTTTACCAACTGATGATCACCCATTGATTGAAAAGCTAATCTACGTGAATGTAAGTCATTTCTTAAAGCCAGTGTGATAAGAGGTTCTACAATCCTCCGTAATTCTTTGGCTTTTGTCTCAGTTGTACAAATTTTTCCATGCTTAATAAGTTCATTTGCCATATTCCGAAATAATGCTTTTCGATGAGATGGGGTTCTATTTAATTTTTTACCAGAATTTTTATGCCTCATGATGTTGCTTCCTTTTCCATTCTTGGTATTTTTTCTCAAATCCGTCAATCTTCATACCAAAAT
Source organism: Lawsonia intracellularis PHE/MN1-00 (assembly GCF_000055945.1). Lineage (NCBI taxonomy): Bacteria > Pseudomonadati > Thermodesulfobacteriota > Desulfovibrionia > Desulfovibrionales > Desulfovibrionaceae > Lawsonia > Lawsonia intracellularis. The sequence continues at coordinate 1,209,870 of NC_008011.1, read as the reverse complement.
CAAGCCCCATACTAGTAAGAAGTGCCTTAATTTCATCAAGAGATTTTTTCCCAAAATTCTTTGTCTTTAACATATCAGCTTCTGCCTTTTGGACAAGCTCTCCAACAGTCGAAATATTAGCACTACGTAAACAATTTGTAGCACGTACAGAAAGTTCAAGTTCATCAATACCTTTAAACAGATTATCATTCAGATCTGAACTACCGCTACCTTCATTTCCACCACTCCCTGAGATACGCTCATCAAAATTAATAAAAACAGAAATTTGATCTTTGATAATTTTAGCACTGTATGCAATAGCATCTTCAGGAGAAACTGAACCATCTGTCCATACTTCCAGCACTAACTTATCATAGTTTGTCATCTGACCAACACGTGCTTGTTCTACTACATAAGTTACATTACGAATTGGTGAAAAACTTGAATCTAACTTAATAAGACCAATTTCCTCATGAAGATCTTCATGCATTTCTGCAGGAACATAGCCCTTACCCATACGAACTTCAAACTCCATTCGAAGCTCAATATCTTCTGTTAATGTTGCAATATGTTGTTCTGGATTTAAAACTTCAACATGTTGATTCGTTTGGATATCAGCGGCAGTAACAATCCCTTTTTTAGATACAAAAAGAGAAAGGTGCTGTGGTTCATCTGTATCCATAGCTAAACGAACCTGTTTCAGGTTAAGAATAATATCTGTTACATCTTCAAGTATTCCAGGAATAGTTGTAAACTCATGTTGAACACCAAGAATTTTTACAGATACAAATGCAGCACCCTGAAGAGATGAAAGTAACACCCTTCGTAATGCATTACCAATAGTAATACCATACCCACGTTCAAGTGGTTCATACTCAAAACGTCCGTATGTCGTAGTATTGGATTCCATATTATTTATCACTGCTTCTGGACGTACAAGTTTTGCCCAGTTACGTGAATTAATAAGCCTAGTTCCTTCTCTAAAGAGCATATAATCCTCCACCTATTTGGAGTAAAGCTCAACAATAAGATGCTCATTAATGGGGAATTGAATATCTTCACGCTGAGGTAGCGCCTTTACAACACCCTTAAAAGTGGAAGCATCTAATTCAAGCCAAGATGGGCACCCACGACGACCAACTATCGATTGTGCGTCAGCAACAACAGATATTTTACGATTTTTTTCAGGTACCTCAATACTATCTCCAACATTAACTTGCAATGAAGGGATAGTGACCTTATGTCCGTTTAATGTAAAAATTCCATGTCTAATAAGTTGACGTGCTTGAACGCGTGAATTTGCAAGTCCAAGACGATACACAACATTATCAAGACGACGTTCTAAATAAGAAAGCAAATTTACTCCTGTAATACCTTTTGCCATATCAGCATGGACAAAATATTCTCGAAACTGCTTTTCTAATACACCATATACTCGACGAACTTTTTGTTTCTCACGTAGTTGTATGGCATAATCACTCATTTTTTTCCGTACACGACCATGTTGTCCAGGAGCATATGGTCGACGATCATATGCACACTTATCAGTAAAACAACGATCACCTTTTAAAAAAAGCTTAGTTCCTTCACGACGACATAAACGACATTTGGCATCATTATATTTAGCCAAGACAATCCTCCTCTAGTAAAAACTAGACACGACGCCTCTTAGGTGGGCGACAACCATTATGTGGAATGGGGGTAATATCACGAATAAAAGCAACTTTAAATCCTACAGCATTAATAGCACGCATAGCAGATTCACGTCCAGAACCTGGCCCTTTTACATATATCCCCACAGTACGCATACCATTATCTTGAGCACGACGTGCAGCCTGTTCTGCTGCAACTTGTGCTGCAAAAGGAGTTGATTTACGTGAACCTTTAAAACCACTTTGACCAGAACTTGCCCAACTAATAGTATTTCCACGTGGGTCTGTAAATGTAATTATTGTATTGTTAAAAGATGCTTGAATATGAACTACTCCAACAGGAATATTTTTCTTTTCACGTTTTTTCCCAATACGTTTTGGTTTAGCCATAACTTCTCTTTTATATAATAGACTTGAATTAACTAATGATTAAAAAAGTATAAATTTTACTTTTTCTTTCCTACAGCACCTTTTCTTGGTCCTTTTCTTGTACGTGCATTTGTATGAGTACGCTGACCATGAACAGGAAGACCCTTTCGATGCCTAAGACCTCTGTAGCAGCCAATATCCATTAAACGTTTAATATTAGCTGACACTTCTCTACGTAACTCTCCTTCTACCTTATAATTTTTCTCAAGCTCTTTACGAACTTCATTCAACTCTTCAGCAGAAAGATCATCAATACTACGACTCCAGTTAATACCTACAGCATCAAGAACTTTTAGAGCTGTTACTCTACCAACACCATAAATATAACTTAATGCTATATCTGAACGTTTACCTCTTGGCAAATCAATACCAGCTATTCTAGCCACAGTTTTTCTCCTAACTATTAACCTTGGCGTTGTTTATGCCTAGGATTTTCACAGATAACTCTAAGTATCCCCCTACGCCTAATAACTTTGCATTTGGGACAAATTCTTTTTACAGATGGTCTAACTTTCATGGCTACTTCCACACCTTACCAGTTAATTCTTACTTATTTATATAAAACAGGAAGCCTTAACTTTTTTAAAATATTTTGTCAAATACTAAATTATACTAGACTATCTAACACACAAGGTCCAGATGGAAGTATAGCAACGCTGTGCTCGAAATGAGCAGCTAAACTTCTATCACAAGTTATAGCTGTCCATTTATCTTCTAATATTTCTACCTCTGGAGAACCTATTGTTACCATAGGCTCAATTGCTAATACCATTCCTACCTTTAAAGGTATTCCTAAACCTACAGTAGGAACAAAATTAGGAACTTCAGGCTTTTCATGCAACCCTATGCCAATTCCATGTCCTACAAAACGTTTAACTATATGAAAGCCTGCACTTTCCACATGATGCTGAATTGCAGAAGAAATGTCATATAAATGATTTCCTGCTCTTGTCTCTAACACACCAAGTTCTAAGCTTTCTCTTGTTATCTGTATAAGTTGAGATGCTTCCGATGAAATAGTACCTACAGGAACTGTCCTAGCAGCATCACCATAAAATCCTTGGTATAAAACCCCAACATCAAAGCTAACTATATCTCCTTCTTGAAGAATTTTTTTTTCTGATGGGACACCATGAACAACAGCTTCATTTACAGAACAACATAGTGCATACGGATATCCATAATAACCCTGGAATGCTGGTTTAACTTTGAATTCACGACACATTTGTTGCACAATGTCTTCAAAATAAAGAGTAGATAATCCAGGTCTAACTTGTTTTTCTAATTCTTCAAGTATGGTAGCTACCATACGATTTGCTTCTTTAAGAATTCCTATTTCTCTTTCATTTTTAAGGAATGTACCTCTATATTTTTTCACAAGTTAGCCTCGTCCTTTAGTCTTTTTATTCATGAGCCCTTCATACTGTTTAGATATGAAATGTGACTCAATTTGAGACATAAAGTCCATTGCAACACCAACTAAAATAAGAATACTTGTCCCCCCAAAATAAAATGGGACATTAAATTGAGAAATAAGCATCATAGGTAAAATTGAAATAATTGAAATATATACCCCCCCCCAAAGAGTAAGTCTTGAAAGGACTCCATCAAGATATTCACATGTCTTCTCTCCTGGACGAATACCAGGAATAAAACCACCAGCTTTTTTTAAATTTTCTGAAATATCTTTAGAATCAAAAATAATTGCTGTATAAAAATAACAAAAAAAGAAAATAAGTACTAAAAAAATACAATTATAAAGTATAGTTGATGGCGAAAACCAAACTGCAATATCTTTTAACCAATCAGAAATATCAAAACTAGCCATTGTAGCAGGAAATAAAAGAAGACTTGAAGCAAAAATAGGTGGAATTACACCTGCTGTATTAACACGGAGAGGCAAGTGTGTTGATTGTCCACCATAAACCTTTCTTCCTAGCTGTCTTTTTGCATATTGTATAGGAATTCTTCGTTGAGCTCTTTCCATAAAAACAACACCAGTTAATACAGCAAACATAAATAACATTAAAACTAATGCGATTAGTATATTCATATCACCAAGTATTATTAACTGATATGTTTTGACTATTGCACCAGGAATACCAACAACAATTCCAGAAAATATAATTAAAGATATTCCATTACCGATACCTTTTTCTGAAATTTGCTCACCAAGCCACATAATTAGAACAGTCCCTGCAGTTAAGGTTAAAACTGTTACAATTCTAAATACCCAGCCTGGTTCCAATACAATAGGTATATTAGTAGGACTATACATACTTTCAAGACCAATAGCAATGCCAATTCCTTGAATAAGAGTAATAATCACCGTTCCATAACGAGTATATTGTGTTATTTTGTATCGTCCTGCTGCACCTTCCTCTTTTGCCATTCTCTTAAAGTCAGGAATAATTACCTGTAATAACTGCATAATAATTGAAGCAGAAATATATGGCATAATCCCAAGTGCAAACACTGATACATTTCTCAAGCCTCCACCTGAGAACATATCAAATAATCCAAACAAGGTTCCTGCTACACTTTCAAAAAAATGAGTAAGAGCAATTCCGTCAACTCCTGGAACAGGAATATGGACGCCAATACGATAGGCACACAAAAGTCCTACTGTCCATAATAATTTTATCTTTAATTCAGGTGCTGCATTAAGAGTTGTAGTACTAACGGCCATATAATATACCCCTATTTTTCTATAATCTTTGCTTGACCACCTACTTCATGAAGCTTCTTCAATGCAGACCGACTAAATTTATGTGCTTCAATTGTCACTATATTAGAAATGCTACCTGAACCAAGAATTTTTACAGGGGTACCCACAGAGCATAATTTATGGCTATAAATATCTTCAAGTAAAATTTCATTTTTCCCTTTAAAAAAAGTTGTTAACCAATCCAAATTAAAAATTGCATATTCAACTTTAAAAAATGCATTTTTAAATCCATGTTTTGGTAAACGTCGCTGTAATGGCATTTGGCCACCTTCAAAGCCTGGGCGAACGCCTCCACCTGAGCGGGCATTTTGTCCCTTATTCCCTTTCCCTGAAGTACAACCTAAACCAGAAGCAGAACCACGCCCGACTCTTTTACGCAATTTACGCTCTTCTAAAAATGGGTAAAGTGTGGTTAAGTTCATAAATTACTTACCTCAACTAAATGTGATACCTTAATAATCATACCTTGAATAGAAGCACTATCTGTAAAAGTTTTTACCATTTCACGACGACGAAGCCCAAGTGCATCCAAAACTTTACGCTGAATAGGAGTACAGTTGATGCGACTTCTTTTCAACTTTATTCTAATATAAGACATATCATTATTTCCTTGGTGCTTCTAACAATTTACCACGAATATTGCTCACCAATTGTGCACTACGTAATGCTGACAAGCCTGCCATTGTAGCTCGAAGAACATTATGAGGGTTATTTGTACCAATAGCTTTTGCAAGTACATCTGTAACTCCTGCTGCTTCCATTATAGCTCGAACTGCACCCCCAGCAATTATACCTGTACCACGAGATGCTGGCTTAAGCATTACACTACCTGCACCAAACTCTCCAAGTATTTCATATGGAAGAGTACCTTCAATAAGAGGAATTTTCATCATTGCTTTTCGTGCTTGTTCTGTTGCTTTTCTTAATGCTTCAGGAACTTCTTGTGCTTTCCCAAGACCAAAACCAACACTCCCCTTACCATCACCAACAACCACAAGCGCACTAAAGCTAAAACGACGACCACCCTTTACCACTTTAGCTACACGGTTTAAAGAAACAACTTTTTCAATGAAGCCTAATTCACTTTGTTCCATAATAAAAGCCTCTTCCTAACTAACCTAAAACTTTAATCCGCCTTCACGAGCACCATCTGCTACTGCCTTTACCCTACCATGGTACAAATATCCATTACGATCAAATACAATTTTTATAATCTGTTTTTCTATTGCTAAACGTGCAATCTCTTTCCCAACTAATGTTGAACCAGATTTATTAGCACGAATATTTATTCCATTATCTTTTAAAGAAAGAGTTGAAGTTGTTAAAAGAGTAGATCCTGTAATATCATCAACAAGTTGTGCATAAATGTGTAAGTTAGATCTAAAAATTACTAGTCTTGGTTGGTCAGCAGTACCAAAAATTTTTTTTCTAATTCGAATTTTACGATGTTGTCTAAGTTTATTCTTACTTTTAATACTCATAACTACTCCTAACTACTTTTTCCCCTTGCCACCTGACTTACCAGCTTTTCGACGTATAATTTCACTTTCATACTTAATACCTTTACCTTTATATGGTTCAGGTTTACGTATACGACGAATCCGTGCTGCCATCTCACCTACTAGGACTTTATCAGATCCCATAATTGTAAGCTTTTGACCTTCTGCTTTTGCAGTAATACCATCAGGTAGTTCAATATGTACAGGATGAGAATAACCTACAGACAATTCAACTATGTTACCTTTTACTGAAACACGATATCCCACACCAATTACTTCAAGTGTTTTTGAAAAACCTTTAGTTACCCCTTCTATACAATTAGCTAAAAGAGTTCGACGTAATCCATACTGTGCTAATGATTCACGTGTATCAAAATTACAAGTTAAAATTATTTTATCTTCTTTATGCTCATAAGAAAGGAGTTCACACTTTGGTGTAACAAGAGTTGCCTTTGGTCCTTTTATACTAATATTTTTTTCACCAAATGTAATTTCCACACCAGCTGGAATCATAATAGGTAACTTTCCAATTCTTGACATAATATCCCTACCATACTTCACATAAAAGCTCTCCACCCACTTTTGAGCAACGAGCTTTATTACAGCCAATCACACCAATCGATGTAGAAAGAATACAAATACCTAATCCATTTTGTACAGAAGGAATATCATGTGTACTTACATAAACTCTTCTTCCAGATTTACTTATACGCCTCAAGCCTTCAATAGCAGCTTTGCCTTTATAATATTTGAAGTAAAGAGTAATAGTACCATTATTCAAAGTTAATTCATTAATATAACCCTCTTCTTTAAGAATATTTGCAATAGAATATTTTATCTTTGAATATGGGATTGCTACATCTTTATGTAGAGCCAACTGTGCATTACGAATACGTGTTAACATATCCGAAATAGGATCAGTCATCATTAATATATTCTCCTAACACATTGCATTATTACCAGCTTGATTTACGAACACCAGGCAGCTCACCACGATGAGCCATATTACGAACACATATACGACATAAACCAAACTTACGCATAAAAGCACGCCCTCTACCACATATAGGACAACGATTATATGCACGAACAAAAAATTTAGGTTTACGTCTTGCCTTTACTTCAAGAGAAGTACGTGACACAATTTTGACCCCTTATTTTATTTTTTAAAAGGCATTCCTAATAAATCTAATAGAACTTTACCTTCACTGTCTAATACAGCACTAGTAACTATAGTAATATTCATACCTTTAGTGTTTTCAATACGATCTATCTCCAGTTCAGGAAAAATAGAATGTTCCTTAATACCAAGTGTAAAGTTCCCATGACCATCAAAACCATTTTCTGAAACACCACGAAAATCTCGGACTCGAGGTAATGCAAAATTCATTAACTTATCAAGAAAATCCCACATACGCTCTTTTCTTAAAGTTACCCTACAGCCTATCGGCATCCCTTCACGCAACTTAAATGATGCAATTGACTTCTTAGCGCGAGTTATAACAGCTTTTTGACCAGCAATTAAAGAAAGCTCTGATATTGCCTCTTCCATAATTTTATTGCTTTGACTAGCAACACCAAGTCCAATATTGAGTGAAATTTTTTCAATTGTAGGAACTTGCATAATAGACTTATAAAGAAATTCTTTTTGTAAAGCTGGAACTACTTTTTCTTGATAAAATTTTTCAAGTCGTGTCATAATATCACCTTATAGTGACTCATTACATTTTTTACAAATACGTAATTTTTTACCACTTTCAGAATAACGATAGTGTACGCGTGTTGGAGATGTACACGAAGAGCAAATAATCATTAGATTAGAAGTAACTATAGGCAATTCTTTTTCTATTATGCCACCATGTTCACGACGATATGGATTTGGTTTTACATGACGCTTAACTATGTTTACTTTTTCTACTAGTATTCTATTATGCTTATGACAAACTTTAAGAACCTTGCCAATTTTACCTTTATCTTTGCCAGCAATAACCATTACTTTATCATTTTTATGTATGCGTATTTGTTGCATAATATTTCCTATAAAACTTCAGGTGCAAGAGATATAATTTTCATAAAATTTCGTGCACGCAATTCTCGTGCTACAGGACCAAATATACGAGTTCCTACTGGCTCTCCTTGCTTAGAAAGTAATACAGCAGCATTAGAATCAAACTTAATATATGAACCATCCATCCGACGAACTTCCTTTTTAGTTCTAACAATTACAGCTTGTAATACTTCACCTTTTTTAACTTTACTATGTGGAATTGCTTCTTTAACTGAAACTACTATAATATCTCCCACAGTAGCATAACGTCTCTTAGAACCACCTAACACTTTAATACATGCAACCTTTTTAGCCCCTGAATTATCAGCAACTTGAAGTGTAGACTCAACTTGAATCATAATAACTCTCCCCTATTAAACAGCCTTTTCAAGTATTGCCACAAGATGCCAACGTTTATTCCGGCTTAATGGACGAAACTCTATTATTTTTACTGTATCACCAATACTACATTCATTTAATGGATCATGAGCAGTAAACTTTTTTCTATGTCGAATAAATTTTTTAAGTAAAGGATGCTTCACAAGTGTTTCAACATGCACAATAATAGTTTTATCATTTTTGTCGCTAATCACCGTACCAACAAGCACACGACCATTACATTTTGCTATTATCTGAGGCATAGCTATACCTTTTCCTTCAATATTGTCAAAATCCGTGCAATATCTCTTCTTAATACTAAAAGAGATGATGTCTTTTCCAGTTGACCTGCAGCATGCTGAAAGCGTAATTTAAAAAGCTCTTCACGTTTTTCAGCTAACTTTAATTTTAAACTTGCTTCATCCATTAGCTGATATTTATTATCTTTCACTACAGCCTCTCTTTTAAAACAATAACTGTTTTTACTGGTAATTTGTGTGCTGCACGAATTAATGCTTCTCTAGCAAGATCAATATTTACACCTTTTATTTCATACAAAATACGGCCTGGCTTTACTGGTGCACACCAACCTACTGGAGAACCCTTACCACTACCTTGACGTGTTTCTAGTGGCTTTGCTGTAATAGGATGATCAGGAAATACTCTAATCCAAACTTTTCCTCCACGCTTTATATGACGCATCATTGCAATACGAGCTGCCTCAATTTGTTGACTTGTTAACTTTCCATGCTCAGTTGACTTCAAGGCAATATCGCCATATGCAATAGAAATTCCACGTAATGCTGGACCACGCAAACGTCCTTTCTGCCATTTTCGAAATTTTACTTTTTTAGGTGCAAGCATTATTTTTCAACCTCTTTATCAAGGACTTCACCCTTATAAATCCATACCTTGACTCCAATAATACCATATGTTGTATGTGCCTCAGCAAAACCATAATCAATATCTGCACGTAGTGTTTGTAAGGGTACACGTCCATCACGATACCATTCTGTACGAGCAATTTCAGCACCAGCCAGTCGGCCAGAACAAGTTATTTTTATTCCCTCTGCACCAAACTTACGAGCCATACTAACAGTTCTTTTCATTGCTCGACGAAAAGCTACACGACGCTCAAGTTGCATAGCAATATTCTCAGCTACAAGTTGTGCATCTACTTCTGGACGACGGACTTCAGTAACCTCAAGAGAAAATTCTTGTCCAAAATTTTTGCGTAATTCTAGACGAAGCTTTTCAATTTCAACTCCCTTACGACCAATAACTATACCTGGACGTGCAGTAGATAACATTAAACATATCTTTCCACCTGCACGCTCAATCTCCATTTTAGAGATACCAGCACTATATAATAATTTTTTTATATAACTACGAATTTTGTAATCTTCATATATAAAATTTGCATAATCTTTTTTGCTAAACCAACGAGACTGCCAATTTTTATTATACCCAAGCCTAAATCCATATGGATGTACTTTTTGTCCCATGATTTATTCCTGCCCCTCTGATAATACCACTGAAATATGGCTACTTCTTTTACGAATATGAGTAGCACGACCTTGTGCACGTGGCATAAAACGCTTCCATGTAGGTCCTTCATTCACTATTACTTCTTTAACAATCAAAGTATCTACATCTAGCTTTGCATTATGCTCTGCATTTGCAAGCGCAGAACGCATTACACCTAAAATAATACCTGCTGACTTGTTAGGAGTAAATTTCAATATATTCATTGCTAACTCAACAGTTTTTCCTTTAACATTAGAAGCAATAAGCCTTGCCTTCCTAGGTGAAACACGTATAAATTTAGCACATGCTTTTGACTCCATATTACTTCACCACTACTTTTTTGCCTTTGTCTTTTTATCACCAGCATGACCATAAAAAGTACGTGTAGGAGAAAATTCTCCAAGCTTATGGCCAACCATATTCTCAGTTATAAAAACAGGAAGAAATTTTTTACCGTTATGAACAGCAAACGTTAATCCTACCATCTCAGGTAAAATTGTTGATCTACGAGACCAAGTCTTCAAAACTCGTCTGTCATTATTAGCTATTGCGGCATCAACTTTCTTCATAAGATCTTTATCCACAAAAGGGCCTTTTTTCAAAGATCTAGGCATAACTACTCCTATTTTTGCCCACGACGCTTAACTATTAAGCGTGAAGAAGGTTTCTTTTTATCTCGAGTTTTGTAACCTTTAGTTGGCATCCCCCATGGAGAAACTGGATGCCGACCACCTGAGCTTCTTCCTTCACCACCACCTAGAGGGTGATCAACAGGGTTCATTGCAACTCCACGAACTTTAGGACGACGTCCTAGCCAACGATTACGCCCAGCTTTACCTAACGAAATATTTTCATGGTGAATATTACCTACCTGCCCTACTGTTGCTGCCCCACTGGCTAAAACCTTACGGACCTCACCTGATGGCATTCTTAACAAAGCATACTTACCCTCTCTAGCCACCAGCTGAGCATAAGCTCCAGCAGAACGACAAAGTTGTCCTCCACGACCAGGATTTAATTCAATATTATGAATTAGTGTTCCAATAGGAATATGAAGCATTGGAAGTGAATTCCCAGGCTTTATATCAGCATCTACGCCTGTTTCTATAATATCACCCTGCTTAATACCTACTGGAGCCAATATGTAACGCTTTTCTCCATCTACATAATGCAATAATGCTATACGTGCTGTACGGTTTGGATCATATTCTATTTGTGCTACTTTTGCTGGAACTCCTACCTTATCTCTTTTAAAATCAATAAGACGATATAACCTTTTAGCACCACCACCTCGACGCCGACTAGTTATATGACCATGATTATTACGACCAGCTTTTTTACAAAGCCCATATGTTAGACTTTTTTCAGGGCTTGAACAAGTAATTTCTTTAAAATCTGAAATAGTCTGGAAGCGACAACCTGGTGAAGTTGGCTTTAAATTACGTATAGCCATTATTATAATCCTTCAAAAAATGAAATCTTCTCTCCTGGGGCAAGAGTCACATATGCCTTTCGACACCCAGAAACATGTACCTTACGACGATTACGTGTGCGTACCCGAGGAGTATAATTAACTACATTTATAGCCATAACTTTAACATTAAAAAGTAACTCTATAGCTTTTTTAACCTCAATTTTATTTGATTGAGGATGTACAAAAAATGCAACTTTTTTTACACTGTCTCTTAGTATAGTTACTTTTTCAGTTATAACAGGACGTAATATAATTTGTGTAGGATGCATATATAAATAACCACCTATTTTAAACGAGCCTCAATATGTTGAACAGCACCCTCTAATAATACAAGCTGTTTATACTTAAGAATATCATATACATTTAAGCGATCATAAGTAAGCAATTTAACATTAGGGACATTACGCATAGAAAGCAAAAGTTGTGTTGACTCCACTGGAGCAACAATAAGAGCCTTATGAAGTCCAAGTATATTTGCAACTCCAACAAAATGCTTTGTTTTTATCTCAGGAAGGACAATATTATCAATTACTATAAGATTTTCTTCTGCAAAACGTGAAGATAATGCCATACATAGCGCTAAGCTACGAATCTTTTTATTGACTTTAAAACTATAATCACGAGGCTGAGGGCCAAAAACTATTCCTCCCCCTCTCCATAATGGAGAACGATTTGAGCCAGCACGTGCACGTCCAGTTCCTTTTTGACGCCAAGGCTTTGCACCACCACCTGAGACATGTCCTCTTGTCTTGACAGAATGAGTTCCTGCACGCTTAGCTGCCAACTGTGCTCTTACTACAAGATGGAGAATTTCTGGCTGCACTTGAACTTCAAATATTTTAGAAGATAAATTAATTTTACCAGTTTCTTCTTTTTGCTGATTATAAACTGTAACAATCGCCATATATTTTCTCCAAACCTATTGCATAGATATAAATAAAAAACTATTTTTTGGCCCTGGAACAGAACCATGTATCAGAATAATATTATCCTCTGGCCGAATATCTACTACAACAAGATTTTGAACTGTCACCTTCTCTGTACCCCAATGGCCAGCCATCTTTTTCCCTTTAAAGACATGTCCAGGGAATGTATTATTACCTATAGAGCCAGCTGCACGATGGACTTTTTCACAACCATGACTATCTTTAGAGCCAGCAAAGTTCCAACGACGCATAGCCCCTTGAAAGCCTTTACCAATACTTTTCCCGGTAATTTTTACTTTATCTCCTACAGAAAATAATCCTACTGTAAGGACTTGTCCTACCTCATAACTTGTTAAGCTACCCTTAAGACGTACCTCTTGTATTTTTCGATAAAGACTTAAACCTGCTTTAGAAAAATGCCCCTGCATAGACTTTGAAACATGTTTCTTTTTCCCTTCACCAAAGGCAATCTGAAGAGCGTTATACCCCTCTTTTTCTACTGTCTTAATTTGCACTATAGGACATGGCCCAGCTTGAACAACAGTTACAGGAACAGCAAATCCATTTCCACCAAAAACCTGAGTCATTCCTAACTTTTGACCCAAAATTCCTATTTTTTCAGACATGACGCCCCTCAAACTCTTCCATTAAAGCTTAATTTCTACATCTACACCAGCAGGCAAACTAAGTTTACCAAGAGCATCTACTGTTTGCTGTGTAGGTTCTAAAATATCCATAAGACGCTTATGGATTCTCATCTCAAATTGCTCACGGGACTTTTTATCTACATGAACAGAACGATTTACTGTAAATTTATGGATATTGGTAGGAAGAGGGATAGGCCCAGCAATACTTGCACCTGTATTTCTTGCTGTATCTACAATTTCTGCTACTGCCTTATCAAGAATGCGATAATCGTATGCCTTTAACTTTATACGTATACGATCACTGCTTACTGTCGTCATTGTCTTACTCCATACTAAATATCAACAAAAACCTATCAGCGCCCACCTAAGATAACTAAAATCAAACAATAGCCCAACCATGGTTAAAGCTAACCTTTATAAGTACTACTTTCTGTTGGCTAGACAGCTAGCACTATGCGGAATATCGGGACAAGAGCCAACCTAGCAGCATCCTAAAAAATTAATAAAAATAATTACTGCTAAGCCTGGCCTAAACTGGAACAGTCCAGGAAAAGACAGGTGGTCCCACAAGGTACTTAGACTATTTAATTAATTATATTCTTACTCTAAAATACACTTTAATTATTAGCAAATTTATATTGCATCTAAAGTGAATCTACCCTTAAAAGTCTATACCTTGTAATTTATTGCTGGCAATCCAACAATAGAATAATCTTTTAAAATTATTCTTCCCTGCCGCACAGGGAATCCCATAACACATAGGAAAGGCATTAATACCTAAGTGAAACATATTCGTCAAGTACTGATGACTCAATGTTATATTTTTTTATTAAAAATTTTTTAACTTAAAAAAAAATTGTATAGTAAATTAAGTAAGATGTGTAGACTTATCAATATAATTGCTAATTACTATTACTTTCCTCAACATATTGATCTTCAATTATCTACTTGTTAGAAAAAAATTAACTATAGGTGTACATATCAACTTTTAATTAGCACAAGCTATAATAACTTACGCTATGTTAGCAGCACTTCTAATTAGAGCAATTTATTAGGACAATAATCATGATAATCCTTTTAGGAACTGTTTTTCTTATTGTTCTTATCTCTGCATTATGCTCAATGATGGAAGCTGCTATATACTCTATCCCTATTACTTATATTGAACACCTTCGTGAACAGGGAAGCAAAAAAGGAGAAAAACTTTATTATTTACATAGTAATATTGATCAGCCTATTACAGCCGTATTAATATTGAATACTATAGCAAATACTGCTGGAGCTGCCCTTGCTGGAGCAATTGCTACAACAACACTTCATGAATCTACTATGCCTTTCTTTGCAGCAATCCTCACCTTGCTTATTTTAGCTTTTGGGGAAATTATACCTAAAACACTAGGTGTTGCTTACTCTAAACGTATTGCTATAATTCTCCTTAATCCTCTCTGTATTCTTATAGTTACTTTAAAACCCCTTATTATGCTTTCAAGCTACTTAACACGACTTGTTTCACCTCGAAAACGTCCTACAGTTACAGAAGATGACATCCGTGCACTTACAAGTCTTTCCAGAGAGTCTGGTCGTATTAAGCCATATGAAGAACATGTCATAAAAAATATCCTTAGTCTTGATTTAAAATATGCTCATGAAATTATGACTCCCAGAACTATGGTCTTTTCACTTCATGAAAACCTTACTGTCTCTGAAGCTTATAGCAACCCCAAAATATGGAACTATAGTCGCATCCCTACTTATGGAGAAAATAACGAAGACATTACTGGCATTATCCAACGATATGAAATTGGACGATATATGACCAATGGAGAAACAGAAAAAAAACTTTTAGAAATTATGCAACCAGCAAAATTTGTCCTTGAAAGTCAAACTGTAGATCATTTACTTCTTGCATTTTTAGAAGAAAGACAACATCTTTTTATTGTACTTGATGAGTATGGGGGATTATCTGGTGTTGTTTCCTTAGAAGATGTATTAGAAACTATGCTTGGAAGAGAAATTGTTGATGAAAGTGATACAACACCTGATCTTAGAGCACTTGCAAAAAAAAGACATAGTGCATTAATCCAAAATAATAAAAATACTCTTTTAAAATAACAGAAATATACCTTTACTCTCTAATAAGTATTAATATAACTTAAAGTGTAAGCTGAAACACCTTTCAAAATAAAGTAGGAGAGTGAGTATGGATAAAAAAACTTCTAATACTACTTATGTATATATAATAGCTCTCTTATTATTCATAGTAGGTATTGGCTATCTTGCATTTATAGGATTCTATGAAAATAGTGTATATTTTCTTAATGTAAAAGAAGCCATAGCAATGCCTAGTGAAAAACTTAAGTCTGCAAGACTTTTTGGTATTGTTATAGCAGAACATTATACACAGCAACATGGAAAAACTATTTCTTTCCAATTAAGAGATAAAGAATATCCTTCAAACGTAATATCTGTTGAATATACAGGAGTTATTCCAGACACCTTCAGAACAGGTGCAGAAGCCATTGTAGAAGGTTCACTTACCCCTGAAGGAATCTTTCAAGCAAAAACACTTATGACAAAATGTCCATCTAAATACGAAAAAGAAGAGAAAAAAAGTTAATTATAATATAGATACAAAAAATAATAACCTAATTTCTTCTCTGAATGAAACAATTAGTAGTAACCAAGATAAGATATAATAAAAATAGTTGTTGGAGTTAAGATGTACTATTTTGCCTTTAGTGTCTTAGCGGCTATTATGACTATAGCTTTAATTGATATCTTCTGGATAGCTAATACACTTTGGCCATGGCATAAATTAAATAAATTCATATTAATAATAAAAAATAAATATCCTAATCAATCATCAAAAAAAGTAAGCCTTACACTTGCAGAAATTACTTCTATAAGTATTACAATATTGCTTTCCATTGCTTCAGGTATTTTAACGTATGCGTTAGCTAGTTATAACTTTTCATTACAATATGTAGCCAGTTATACTGATCAATTTCTACCTCTTTTTTATCGTATTACAGCCTTTTGGGCTGGCCAAGCAGGTTCAATGTTATTCTGGGCACTATCTACTTCCATTGCTAGCTGTATATTTCAACATACTTATCTCTATAAAAAACTTTCTATAGACACAAAACTTTGGTTTTGGATACTTTATTTAAGTATTATGGCATTCTTTGGGCTTCTTCTCATTACATGGAATAACCCATTTATTTTACTTGATATAAAACCTATAGATGGAAATGGCCTTAATCCCTTACTCCAAAATCCAGGCATGATTTTTCATCCACCTTTATTATTTTTAGGATATGGTTGGTTTACTATCCCTGGCTGCCTTGCTCTTGCACAAACAATAAGTAATCAAAAAGAGGAACCTAGCTGGATAGTTATTTCTAAGCCATTTATACTCTCGGCATGGGCATTTCTTACTGCTGGAATTGTTCTTGGAGGATGGTGGGCTTATATGGAACTTGGGTGGGGTGGTTACTGGGCATGGGATCCAGTTGAAAATGCATCCCTCATTCCATGGCTTATATCAACAGCTGCATTACATACTATTATTATTCAAACACATAAAAATGTACTAACTCACATAAACGTTTTTCTTATGGCACTAACAACTCTTTCCACTTTTTTTGCCACTTACCTTGTACGTAGCGGCATTGTTCAATCTGTACATGCATTTGGAACAAGCAATGTTGGGAAACCTCTCCTTATTTTTATAACATTTGCAACAATAACTATTATCTCTATTTTCTATACTGCATACTCAACAAAAGATAACAGTGAACTTTCTACTATTAATAGTCGTATAGGATTTCTTATCTTTACTTCTTGGCTATTACTTGCTCTTGCAATATTAATTCTTCTTGCAACTATGTGGCCAGTCTTTACTTCCTTTTGGAATCAAATAATATTAGGACAATCAATTCTCCAGTCTTCTACTTCCATCAATCAAGAATCTGCAGGAAGTATAGGACTTACGTCAGACTTTTATAATAAAACATGTCTTCCTCTTTTTGCAATACTTATGGCTCTTCTCTCTTTATGTCCTTGGTTAGGATGGACAAGAGGTATCCATAATCTAAAAAATATTACTCTTGTTCTTATTACTTTTTTTACATCTTCATGCATAATGTATCTATCAGGATATCAGTTACCTATCGCCATTCTAGGAGCTTCGTCTGCCTTTGCTATCATGACAAGTACAGTATTACTTGTATTAGACAAACAAACACGTTCAAATAAACCTATGTTACTAGCGTATGGCATTCACTTTGGAGTTGCGCTTATTGCTATGGGAATTGCTTTCTCTGGTCCCTATAAGATAGAAATTGAACAAATACTACATGAAGGAGAAACAATAAAAGTAGGAAATTTTGATATAAAACTTATCAAAATCCAAGAAGGAGAACTAGTTGACTATGCTTATATAGAAGGCTTACTTGAAGTACGTAAGGATGGGAAGTTTATTGATTTTATTGCCCCCCAACGTCGTATTTATAAAAAATGGGGGAAAATGCAATTTGCTGAAGCCGATACTATTCCTTCTCTTGGAAATGAACTTTATGCTTCTCTCTTAGCTGTAGATCATCAAAATCGTGCTCTATTCAGATTAAGCTCTATGCCTTTAGTCAATTGGATTTGGATTGGTGGTGCCATTATAAGTTTGCTACCATTCTTCTCTATTATATCCAGTTATAGGGGAAAAAATTATGCTTCTTCAGCTAATAGCTATCAGCAAAGTATATAGTAATCGGCCTATCCTCAAAAACATATCACTTAATATTACTTCTAATACTATAACATATTTAACAGGAGAAAATGGAGCTGGTAAAAGTACATTACTCAAGATCATGGCAGGGCTTCTAAAACCAACGTCAGGAGAAATTATATTTAACTGTAGCTTAGAAGAAATTGGTTATCTTGGGCATACTCCATTTATTTATCAAGATCTTTCAGCCTATGAAAATCTTCTCTTTTGGGGGCGGCTTTATAAAAAACGTCTTGATAAAAAACAAATAGCAACTGCTATTGAACAAATGAAACTTACTCGTTTCATCTATGAACGTACAAGAACATTTTCACGTGGCATGTTACAACGGCTTAACTTTGCACGAGTGCTGATGTTAAAACCTAAGCTTCTATTATTAGATGAACCTGAATCTGGGCTTGACAACCAATCTCTTTCAATATGTTATAATGAAATTATTAATGCAAAGACTGCAGGTGCTGGTATAGTTTGGATTTCCCATAATCTTATTAAGAATGAAAAGGTAGATCAACATATTATACTTAAAAACAAAAAGATTGAATATACCAAAAAAGAACCTTATGCATTTCAACAATAAGTAACATCAATTGAAATATTGATTTAAAGGATGATTGTTACTCTATGTTTACTCATGCTATTATCATTGCACAAAAAGATATAAAACTTCTGTTCTCTAGAGGTATAGGGGTCATACAGGCATTACTTCTGGGATTATTACTCATTTTTATTTTTAGTTTATCAAAACCATTAGATGAAAATATAACAGCTCAAGCAGCAGCTACCATCTTCTGGTTAGCTTCTATCTTTTGCCAGGTTCTTACATTTAATATTCTCTATCATATTGAAAAAAAAAGTGATACATGGTCAGGACTGTTACTTACACCATGTCCTGTTCAAGCTATTTGGTTAGGAAAAGCTTTAACAGGGTTTATTATCATTTCTGTTGCTCAACTTATTTTTATTCCTGCAATTGTTGTTTTTCTTAATCAAGAACCTGGAATATGTTGGGCACAATCACTACTCATTATATTTCTTATTAATATAGGTCTTGTATCTATAGGTTCACTAATAGGGGGCTTATCTCAAGGGCAATCTACCCAAGAGTCTCTCATTTCCATTATTTTATTTCCACTTGTAGTTCCTCTTCTTCTTGCAGGTATTCATACATGTACTGATGCACTCTCTTCAGAGTCTACAGAAGCTATGTATTCATGGATGCATATTGTTATAGCTTTTGATGCTATTTTTGCTGCATCAGCCCTTGCTCTCTTCCCAGTTATATCTTTAGGAGATGAATAAGTTATGATATTAAAGAATATTGTTATAATTAAAAAAAAGGTTACTATATGAAGCCACTATGGCTATATACCTTAGTTTCACTCAGTGGATTAGGAATGGCATTTTGCCAATACCTTATTTACTGCTATGCACCTATTGAAAGTGAACTAGGAATTATCCAAAAAATCTTTTACCTTCATCTACCACTTGCTTGGTGGGCTCTAATAAGTTTTTTTATCGTCTGTATAGCAAGTATAGGATATCTTAAAACACGAAAAACTTATTGGGATGCATTATCTGGTGCAACAG
The DNA here is from genome assembly GCF_000055945.1 of Lawsonia intracellularis PHE/MN1-00. Lineage (NCBI taxonomy): Bacteria > Pseudomonadati > Thermodesulfobacteriota > Desulfovibrionia > Desulfovibrionales > Desulfovibrionaceae > Lawsonia > Lawsonia intracellularis. The sequence goes on along the minus strand of NC_008011.1, from coordinate 1,190,214 downwards.
CTGAAATTGGTGTTATTCTAAGTAGTGCAACTATTATTACAGGTTCTATATGGGGGAAACAATCCTGGGGTGTTTGGTGGACATGGGATCCTCGTCTTACAACTGCATTAGTCCTCTGGTTTCTTTACAGTGCTTATCTAGTATTAAGACAGTTAGATATTCCTCAAGAGCGACGTTCTTTACTATGCTCTGTCTTAGGTATCATTGCATTTTTAGACGTTCCTTTAGTCTTTCTTTCTGCTAGAATCTGGCGCTCTATTCATCCCACAGTTTTTGCCTCTAATAATGGAGGACTAGATTCAGAAATGAAACTTACGCTTATTGCATGTATTATATGTTTTGGATTCTTCTGGTTATGCATTATTAGTATACGAGGGAAACAATATATACAAAAAGAACGACTTGCTGCTCTTACTAGTACACAAATTTGGAAAGGAAAATGATTATGATAAATTGGCTTGTGTATACAAATATTATAATATGGATATTACTTTGCAGTTATGTTTGTTTTATTGGATATAAACAGATAAGACTTGAAAAACGTCTTAAAAAAATGGAATACTTAGATAATGAGTAAACGAGCTATATTAAAAAAACAACAATATATTTTACTTATAATTATAGTAGGTGCTCTTTCTATTATTTGTGGAACAACTTCCTATTTTATTGAACATCCAACACTTACAATGCATATTGAACAACAAGAAGCCTCTGCTATTCAACAAGATAAAAATATAACTAATGCTAGTCAAACAGACTTACTCACACTTACACAAAAGCTACAAGCAAATCCTAATGATGCTAGGATTTTACTTGAATTAAGTAAATATTTTATAGAACTCTGCGAATGGAAACAAGCAGAATATTTTCTTCTACATGCATTAATAGTAGAGCCTAATAATCCAGATATACTTTACTTATTAGGTATTACACAATATAATCAAGAAGAATACATTGATGCTGTTAATTCGTTCAAAAAAGTACTTATAATAGAACCTGACCCATCAGCGCAGTATAGTTTAGGATTGCTCTATCTATACTATTTAGACGAAAAAAATCAGGGGTTACAATATCTACAACAAGTTATAGATAATCCCAAAAGTACACCTGAAATGAAACAAACTACTCAACAGCTATTAGCTAATCATAAATAAAAAATAATAGCTAATTAATCTCTTTTTGTGATACTTATTACTAACTAAATACAAATAGAAAATAATTAGTCTAAATACCTTCTATGCCTTGTCTCTGACAAGAACGCAATTGTAATTCCATAACAATTAGGCGTTCATAATCTTGAGCAGGTGCCACTGGCTGTTGATATTCAGCCCGAAGTGCAGACTCTATTTGTTGAGTTTCTTCCCAAAAATCAAGTAACTCTTCATCAGCAAGCTGCTTGATTTGGAGCGCAAAGGAAATATCTTCATTTTGGGCCCATGTTGCCATATATACTCCTTACATTCAGGATACTATAAAAAGAACCCCTCTCTGAAAACATGTCTTATACAGTATAAGAACAATTAATCATACTGACAACCCTTCTATTATATGATTACAGATGAGGATTATAAAATACTTCTAATAAGTAATAACATCCAATAACTATGTTTTTTATATATTAGATAGTATATTAAATGTCTATTATTCTTTTCACTGTAACCCTATGCATACTGTAACATCCATAATAAAAAAATATACATATCGCATAGTTATATATTATATATTAAAATTTCGAAGTTTATTTTTAAAAATAAGAATCTAACTGAATAAAAACAATGCTTGACAGTAGAAAAAAGGCATATAAGAAAGAAAGGTAGTTTATAATAACATCATACTTGTCTCTGAAGAGGTATTTTGTGTCTAAAAAACCTGTAATTGCTATAGTTGGTGCCACTGGCGCTGTAGGAAGAGAGTGTATTAAACTTTTTGAAGAACGAAACTTTCCTCTTAATGATATAAAACTTTTTGCATCTTCACAATCAGTAGGAATAAAAATTCCATTTAACTCTGATGAACTTTCAGTACAAGAAATTACTGATCAAAGCTTACAAGATGTAGATATTGCTATTTTCTCTGCTGGAAGTGAAGTATCAAAAAAATATGCTCCTATTGCTGTTTCATCTGGCTGTGTAGTAATCGATAATTCTAGTCATTGGCGTATGGACGATAGATGTCCACTTGTTATCCCTGAGGTTAATGCACATACACTGGATAATCATAGAGGTATTATTGCTAACCCTAATTGTTCTACTATTCAACTGATTGTTGTATTAGCTCCTCTTCATAATATAGGAAAAATTAAACGTATTATAGTTTCTACATACCAATCTGTTTCTGGAACAGGTCAAAAAGGTATCAATGAAATAGAAAAACAAACTCTCCAAATTTTTAACCTACAACAACCTGAAGTAACTATTTATCCTCACCGTATTGCTTTTAATTGTATACCCCATATTGATAGCTTTCTTGATAATGACTACACAAAAGAAGAAATGAAAATAACTAATGAAACAAAGAAAATATTTGATGATCCTGCTATCAAAGTCACTGCAACTTGTGTACGAGTACCTGTTTTTTACGGCCATTCGGAATCTGTAAATATTGAAATGGAAAATAAAATAACCCCCCAACAAGCTCGCGCCATCCTCTCTCAAGCTCCTGGGGTTTGTGTTTATGACAACCCTAAAGAGAATATGTACCCTACTCCTCTTGATGCTACAGGAGAAGATCTAACTTTTGTAGGACGTATTCGTGAAGATCATAGTATAGATAATGGGCTTAACCTATGGATTGTTGCTGATAATGTTAGAAAAGGTGCAGCATTAAATGCTATACAAATTGCTGAACATCTTGTTAATAACGACTTGCTAACCATTGATAATCCCAATCTTTTTTTATAATCCCTATACTTCATTAGAAACAATTAACCATAGCTACTTTAAATATAGTTACTAGAACATATCTTATTATATTATATGGTTTATAATATACACTGTATTAATCATATTATATGTACTATAATGATAATACTGTGTCAGAGTAAACATCAGTATTGCTAGCGGTCACATATTAATAGGTAGTCATCAAGAGGTACCATAATATGCTTCCTATACTAGCTACAAATGCCTTCGTAGACCATATTCAATATCAACTTTGTCCAGGAGCAGAAAAACTTCTTGAATTTTATAACCATAGCTCTGAAGATATTTACTATGGTCCAAACCAAATGGTAATCCCTATTGATGCTCATCTTGTTCATCGTGGAGATGGTGTCTTTGAAACACTATCTATTATGGAATATCATATCCTTCAGCTGAAGGAACATATAAAGCGTATAGTTACTTCAAGCAAAAAATTAAAACTTTCTCTCCCATGTTCTACTTCAAAATTGAAAAAACTCATTATGACTGTTGCTAAAGCAGTTAATAAAAATGAGGGTAATATACGTGTCCTTATTGGTAGAGGACTAGGTGGTTTTAGTATTAGTTCATTAGAATATCCAAATTCTAGTTTGTATATTGTAGTTTATAACACAACACAACTATTGGAGAGTTGGTACAAAAATGGACTTACTGCATGTAAAAGTAATATCCTATCAAACCCTATCTTATTCTTAACAAATATAAAAACAGTAAGTTATATTTTGGGTATTCTTATGGAACTTGAAGCCATAGAACAAAAAGTCAATCTAACACTATCATTCAATGAACAATGGTGCTTCACAAAGTCAGCTATTGCTAACATTGCTATTGTATCACAAGATAACACTTTAATCTTCCTAGAATTTCAAAACATTTTAATTGAAACAATATTAGAAAAAACAATTGAAGCGTTAAAACCGTCTGTATTGATTGAACTACAGTGTATAACTGAACAGGAACTTTTAACAGCTAAAAAAATATTAGTTCTTGGAACAACACATCTTTGTATAGGAATCACAAAGTATAATGGACATATCATTGGCAATGGAACAACAGGTCCTATAAGCAATATGTTAAGAAACATGCTTAAAAAGACCTTGTTAAAACATGGTATACCTATTAACCACTAAAAGGAGAAGACTATGTGTCGTATCTTAGCTTCCTTCTTAGCTTGCTTTATGCTGATCATGGTTAGTTATACTCTCTCTGATGCAAAGAGTGATAAGTTTCGTACAAAAGGGACTGTAACATCAGTCAATGAAGAAGAACAAATGTTTACAATTAAAAACAAACATGGAGAAACCATCTCATTCAAAGTTGAAAGAAAAAGCGATTTTGAAATAGAACGTTCAATTTTTGATGATAAAGATGTATCTTTCAGTGAACTAAAAGTAGGAGACGAAGTAAAAGTAAAAGCCTATAAAGGTGAGCCTCCAGTTGCCGATGACGTAACTATTTATCGCAAATAATACCTTAACACTGATCCAGTTAGCTGGATCAGTGTTTTTTCTTGTATTACCTGTTAAATATGGAGTATACTATTTTGGTGGTCAATGCTATAGGTTAATTATAATATGAGTTATAGATGTCTTGTTTATATTGTGGGATAGTTCTTTTGTTGTTAGGTTAAATTATGCAAGTACTTCTATTAGATCTTGGACTTGAACTACGTGGAGGACAACGGCAAGTTTACTACCTTGCACAAGAACTCCAACATTCTGATGTAGTACCTTTTATTGCATGTCCAAAAGCTAGCGCTCTTGCAGTAGTTTGTAAAAAAGAACGGATCCCTTTTATTCCCCTTCTTGGTAGAAGCCCTGCAAATCCATTAATACTCTTCCAACTAGAAAAAGCCCTTCGGAAATTATCTATTAATATTATCCATACAAATGACGCACACTCAGCTGCTTTAGGAGCCTTTAGTAAGGCACTACATGGTAATAATATACTCCTAATGCACAGTAGACGTGTATCTTATCCTCTGCATACTGGTAGCCGGATGAAAAAATATCTACTTGCTGATAGTATTGTTACTGTTAGTGAAGAAATACGTAAAAGAGTTATTCAATCAGGGATTGAACCTAATAAAGTATCTACTATCCACTCTTGTATTGATCCATCTCTATACTATCCTAAAAAAGATAGAAAAGATGGGCGATTTGTTTTTCAAAGTATTGGGGCACTTACTAGTCAAAAAGGATATAGTAATTTACTCCAAGCTATGCATATTATAAAAAAAGCAAAAGATCTGCCCCCATGGGAAGTACGTATTGCAGGCTCTGGTGAACTATTTCAATCATTACTTAATGAAGCATTTGAACTTAATGTAGCTTCTCAACTTGCTTTATTAGGTCAACAAGATAGTCGAGTAATTTTACCTCTTGCTGATGCTGTTGTTGTACCCTCAGTAGAGGGTGAGGGAAGTAATGCAACAATAAAAGAAGGTTGGGCAACAGGAATTCCTGTTATTGCTTCTAATTTAGAATCAAATGCTGAACTTATTCAAGATGAAATTAATGGACTTCTTGTTCCAGTAAATGATCCAGTTGCACTAGCTATGGCTATGATCCGCTGTATGCAAGAACCACGACTTTGTGAAAAAATTGTATCTGAAGGGACAAAAAGCCTTGAAAATTTTACAACTACAACAATGGTAAAGCAATATCTACAACTATATCGTAACTTATTTCCAATGCGTACTATTCCTCAACAACAAAAAGCTAGTTAACATAACAAAATCAAAACTTTTTAACTATAACTATTTTTAATTATTGTATAATACGTCGTATAGTGTGTAGTTTGCTTTTCCAATATAAATTTTCTATTTTATCATGACGTACATGCTTTCCTGATCTAGGACTATGAATAAATCTTCCACATCCAGTATAAAGTCCTGAATGTAGACCACTTCTTCCTTTACAGGTTTTAAAAATAATAATATCACCAGGCTTAATAGCATGGAACTTAATAGCAATACCTGCTCTTGCTTGATCTTCAGTCAATCTTGGGATACATACCCCATGTTTTTTATAAGCCCACCAAACTAAACCTGAACAGTCAAAGCCTCTTGGAGTTGTCCCACCAAGCACATAACGAGTTCCTATCTGACTCTGTGCAGTTTTTACGATATGCTGTGTAAGTAGTGTATTTTTCTTTGAGTAACCTCCTCCTACAATAACTTTTGAAGAACATCCAAATAAAAAGTTAACATAAGTAATAAGTAAAACTAATAAGTAATAATGTTGAAAAGATCTTTTAGTTTTCATAAAAACAAAAAATTTTATAAGCATCTATCTGAGTCATGATAAATGTTAGGCTAACATCATACTTCATTTATCTATATGCAGTTATAACTAATGTATAGTACAATGATATAAAAAATCTAGCTAACTTATATAACTGTCTATTATATTAAACAATAAGTCAAAGATAGATAACAATTCTTTTATTTCTTTAAGTTTATTAAACTTATTTAAGTTAACACTCTAATTATATCTATAAATTATCTATTCCTTCTACTTTAAAAAGAATAACAAACATTATCTAAAAGCATGTATCTTTTTTAAATATATTTCAAGGCATGTAATAGCAGCAGGAGTTACTCCTGAAATACGACCAGCCTGTCCAAGTGTCTGAGGTCTTACTATTTGTAACTTTTCTATAACTTCTGAAGAAAGTCCTGCAACTTTAGTATAATCTATTTCTTTAGGAAGATATGAATGTTCTAACTTTGCAGACCGCTGTACAAGTTCTTCTTGACGGTCAAGATAGCCAGCATATTTTATAATAGTTTCAGTCTCTAAATATACATCTTCTGAAGTTATAGGTAAATCAGAATATATTTTTCTCAAGGTTTGGAATGTAATAGAAGGACGTTTTAATAGCTCCTCTAATGTATATGCCCTATTAGGAATGCTTTCTCCTAATTCTAAAAATATACTAGGGTCCAATGTATCTGGTTTTATCCTAATATTCTGTAATCTATTAACAAGTGTATCTATATCTGATATCTTTTTTTGAAATAAATTCCATTGATAGTCGCCAACTAACCCTATTTTTCTTCCTAATGGTGTTAATCTAATATCAGCATTTGCTTCTCTCAACAACAATCTATATTCAGCTCTAGAGGTGAACATCCTATATGGCTCTTTTGTCCCTTGTGTAACAAGATCATCAACTAATACAGCTAAATACGCGTTATCTCGTCCTAAAATAAATGGCTCTTGTCGTGTAATTTTACAGAATACATTCAGTGCAGCCCATAATCCTTGTCCTGCAGCTTCTTCATAACCTGATGTTCCATTTATTTGTCCTGCTAGCCATAGACCTGGGAGAACCTTTGTTTCAAGTGTAGGATGCAATTGCATAGGATCAACATAGTCGTATTCAATAGCATATCCTGGTCTCACCATATGTGCATTTTCAAGCCCTGGAATAGTTGCGATTAATGCTAATTGGATATCTAAAGGTAAACTTGTAGAAATTCCATTAATATAACACTCCTGACTAGTTAATCCTTCAGGTTCAACAAATATCTGATGACGATCTCTATCTGCAAAACGTGCGACTTTATCTTCTATTGATGGGCAATAACGTGCCCCTGTTCCAGTAATAACACCTGTAAACATAGGTGAACGATCCATTCCTGATCGGATTACATCATGAGTATATTCATTTGTCCAAGTGATATAACATGGAACTTGTGGTTGAGAAGGCTTTGGACCATGGAAGCTAAAGGATGGGATTGGTGTATCACCCAATTGCATCTCCATTGATGTAAAATCAATAGACGTTTTAAGTAACCTAGGAGTAGTCCCAGTTTTCAAGCGGCCTAAATGTAACCCTATAGAGTGAAGTGATGATGAAAGCTTTGAAGTTCCTACATCACCTAATCTTCCTCCAGAAAAATTCTTTTGTCCTATATGCATCAATCCAGAAAGGAAAGTCCCTGTTGTAAGAATGACATATTGACTATTAAATAATTGCCCAAGTGCTGTTTTAACACCTCCTGTATGTCCATCTTTTACAATAATAGCCTCAACTGTATCTTGCCAAACAGATAAATTAGGTTGAGAAAAAATATCTTGTTTTACAGCTTGCATATATAAATCACGATCTACTTGTGCCCTAGTTGCTCTAACAGCTGGTCCTTTACTCCTGTTTAATGTTCTAAACTGTATCCCTGCTTTATCAGCCCATAAACCCATCATACCACCAAGAGCATCAATTTCTCTAACAATATGTCCTTTTGCAATACCACCAACTGCTGGATTACAAGATAAATGTCCTATTCTATCAACATTACCTGTAATTAAAAGTACTTTTTGGCCTAACCGTGCTAAAGCCATAGAAGCTTCACAGCCAGCATGCCCACCACCAACAACTATACAATCAAATGTTGTCCTCATTCACTCTTCTCATCTTTAAACATAGAAAAAATCTTATTTGTTCTATGTATCATTATAGGTAATTATTATTTGTTTACCTAATGTCAGTTACCTAGTACAATATAATTTTGGATATAACACATACTATAAATAGAATAAAATTTTATATAATCCTACAATAATATCTCATGCAGCTATATATAAATAAAATACTATTTCTTACTTGTATATAACTAAAATATTACTTTGAATACTTGATTATCTTTCTAACTAACTAGTACCTTTTACTTTGTAACTAATAACATTTCTTAATATTATAATACTATATATGTTCAAAAATTTTATTTATTTAATATAGTTAGTTAACAAGGAAAGTTATCTCTATATTTTTTAATATAAATAAAAATATATAATGAATAATGTATTCTTATATAACTTGTTATCTACAATGCAATATGTACACTAAGATGAAAAAATATATAATTTACTAAAAAAAACTGTTAATTAACAGTAGCCATAGCTATATTATTATATTATTCTTTTATAACTTATTCCTACTTCTATAAAAAAGTACTATTCAATATAGCTATTCATCATAAAATAAAAAGGAAGACTTATCAGCCTTCCTAACTAAAAAAAATCTATAGTAAATTACTATCGGCCTTTAGCAGCACGTTTTGATGCTTTCAGAGGATTAACCTTAGCAGATTTACCTACCTCAATTTTTATATTAGTAGCAAAATTACAACGGCCATCAGCCCATTTTCTTGAAGGAATAGGATATGTACTACAAAATGACTCTTCTTCAAATTCACGGATATGGCCACAGCCATCACATTTTTCTATGATAGGTTGCATAATAACACCTTTAAGCTCTACACCCTCACTTGTCCTAACTGCACCTTCAAGAATCTTATTGGTGCTCATGATAAAACCTCCATCCATACTCTAAAAAAATATTTTTCATAAGAAACTGTGGTGTATTACCCATATTTCTCTTCTTGTCAAGAATTCTTCTATCCGTTATTTTAAGTATGTTTTTAGACAAACTAATTAACACTATGGGATAGAACAATAGTAAAGAGCAACTACTTTCATAAGTCTCTAGCAACTTGTATAAAAAGAATATTATCCTTCTAACCTATAAAGTTTTCTTACCTTAATGTACAAAAAATTCTTTAATATTTATCTTAACATTATTACCACTCATCATCTACATTTTTTCCTATATTTCTTTTTATTAACATTACTGGAGTGTATTACATACACCACAAGCCATGCTGCCTCTATAGAACCAGGAATCCGACTTGAAAGTTTATGCATTGAAAATAATCAAACAAAACTTGATTTAGCTATTTGGTATCCCACTCTACAAAAACCTATACAAATAAACTATGGTGATTGGAATATTATAGCTTCACATGGTGCAAAGCCATATCCAGGTAAATACCCTGCTATTATTTTATCTCATGACTCTGCTGGATCTCGGTTTTCTCTTCATGAGCTTGCTACAACACTAACCCAAAAGGGCTACATTGTAGTAAGTGTAACACATCAAGGTGATAATGCTGATGATATGAGTCTTATGTTTACTATAAAACAAATTACAGGCCGTGTACACCAATTAAATATTATTATAGATTTTTTAATGAATGATCAGGAGCTATTTGATATTCTTGATACACAAAAAATAGGTATTATTGGTATAGGTACAGGAGGAACTGCAGCTCTTTTATTAGGAGGAGCAAAACTTGATCCTTCAGCATGGTGGGATTATTGTAACAATATTATATTACCGTCTTCATCCATAATAGTCAACGATGCTTACTGTTCTTCATGGGTAAAACCTAAGATGAACATACTTGCTCAACAAATTGATCCTCAAGAAACATATAATAACCCTAGGATAACAGCTATAGTTGTTGTTGCTCCAGGTTTTGGAATGTTTTTTTCTAAAGAAAGCTTAGCTTCATTATCAAGACCAATACTTTTGGTAGAAGCAACAAAAGATTATATTAATCCTCCTAAATATCACTCACAATATATTGAAAAGCAGCTTTCTACTTATTATGAAATGATTGTATTATCAGAAGCTTCTACAGCTACTCTTATTTCTCCATGTTCAGAAAGCTTAGAACAAGTTCTGCCAGAAATGTGTTCAAAAGAGCTTGATGTTACAAAACAATTAATACAAAAAGAAATTGCTAATACTAGTGCAGCATTTTTTACAAGATGCTTCAGTTTATTTAAAAAATAATAAAATTAATTTGATAACCTATAGTTATCAACTCCGACTTTTTATAACTTCTTCAGCAATGGCTGCTGGGACTCGCTCATAATGATCAAATTGCATACTAAAAGTTGCACGCCCTTGTGTACGTGAACGAAGCTCTGTTGCATAACCAAACATTTCAGAAAGAGGAACTTGAGCACGGATAGCTTGTGCTCCAGAACGTGCCTCCATAGATTGGACTTTACCACGACGTCCGTTTAAATCACCCATAACATCTCCAAGATAGTCGTCTGGGGTCACAACTTCAACATCCATAATAGGCTCAAGTAATATAGGATTACTCTTATGCATAGCATCTTTTATTGCCATAGAGCCAGCAACATAAAATGCTTGTTCTGAAGAGTCTACCTCATGGTAAGAACCAAAAACAAGATTAACTTTTATATCAACAACAGGGAAACCAGCTAATATGCCTGACTTCAATGCATCTTGAATACCTTTATCTATAGCGGGAATATACTCTTTAGGTATAACCCCCCCAGAAATAGAATTTATAAATGTATACCCATTCCCAGGATTTGGTTCAATTTCAATGACACAATGTCCATATTGCCCACGTCCACCAGATTGTTTAGCATATTTTGTATCAGACTTCCCAGGCTTAGTAATTGTTTCACGATAAGCGACTTGAGGCTTTCCAACATTTGCATTTACATTAAATTCTCGTAATAATCTATCAACGATAATTTCTAGGTGAAGCTCACCCATACCAGCAATAAGTGTTTGACCTGTCTCTTCGTTTCCTTTTACTCGAAAAGAAGGATCTTCTTTTGCAAGCTTATTTAGACCAGTTGAAAGAGCATCACGATCTGTCTTTGTTTTTGGCTCTATCGCAACTTCAATAACTGGCTCTGGAATATCAAGAGATTCAAGAATAACTGGACGCTTTTCATCACAAAGAGTATCACCTGTTGAAGCTTGTTTTAAACCTACTAAAGCGACAATATCACCAGCTCCAGCCCATTTAATATCTTCACGCTTATTGGCATGCATTTTAAGAAGTCGTCCAATTCTCTCTCTCTTTTCTGTAGTTGTATTAAGAACAGTCATTCCAGACTCAACAAATCCAGAATAGATACGGAAGAAAGAAAGATGACCAATAAAAGGATCAGAGGCCAACTTAAAAACAAGTCCTGCTAATGGCTCTTTATCTGAGCAGTGACAAACTATTTCCTCCTCAGGACTATTAGGATTATGACCTACCATTTGTGGAATATCAAGAGGAGAGGGTAAATACTGAACAACAGCATCAAGTAAAGGTTGTACCCCTATATTCCTAAAAGCTGAACCACATAGTACAGGAACAAGCCTCTGTTCAATTGTGGCTTTACGTATACAAGCTATAATTTCTTCTGCTGTAAGCTCTGTTCCCTCAAGATATTTAGCAAGCAATACCTCATCTTCTTCTGCTGCTGCCTCCATCATTTCAAGACGTTTTTCTTGGTATAACTCCATTAATTCTGGAGGGATAGGACCCCTTTCAACTTCAAGGCCTTTTGTTTCCTTATCAAACTTTAAGGAAACCCCATGTATTAAATCAATAATTCCTTCAAAGTTATCTTCAGCACCAATAGGAAGTTGTAGACAAACAGGCTTTGCTCTTAAACGTTCTTGAATCATATCTACACATCGGAAAAAATTAGCCCCTATTCTATCCATCTTATTTACAAAACAGACTCTAGGGACACCATACCTATTTGCTTGACGCCATACTGTTTCAGACTGAGGCTCAACTCCTGCAACAGCATCAAAAACAGCTACAGCGCCATCAAGAACTCTAAGAGAACGTTCAACTTCAATTGTAAAGTCTACATGTCCAGGAGTATCAATAATATTAATACGATAACCATCCCAAAAACAAGTTGTTGCAGCTGAAGTAATAGTGATACCACGTTCTTGTTCTTGCTCCATCCAATCCATTGTAGAGGCACCATCATGTGTCTCTCCAATTTTGTGCGATACTCCAGTATAATATAAAATACGCTCAGTTGTTGTTGTTTTACCTGCGTCAATATGTGCCATAATGCCAATGTTACGCTGCTTCTCTATAGGGACTGTTCGTGACACTATATCTCTCCTAACTTACCAACGATAATGTGCAAAGGCTTTGTTTGCTTCAGCCATACGGTGAGTATCTTCTTTTTTCTTAACAGCACCACCACGATTATTAAAAGCATCAAGAAATTCTGCTGCAAGCTTATTAACCATACCTTTTTCACCACGTGAGCGAGCATAAGTAATTAACCAACGGATAGAGAGAGAAATTTGCCTATCAGATCTCACTTCCATAGGGACTTGATATGTTGCACCACCAACACGACGGGCTTTCACTTCAAATTGTGGTTTAACATTGTCTAGAGCACGCTCAAAGGCACGAAGGGGTTCTTCCCCCGTTTTCTCAGAAAGATTTTCAAGAGCACCATAAAAAATTTTTTCAGCAACACCTTTCTTACCATCATACATAAGGCGATTTACAAAACGACTAGCAAGTCGACTATTATAAATAGGGTCAGGTAAAACTTCTCTTCTAGGGACAGGACCTTTACGAGGCATTTATATTCTCCACAAGGCAGTAAAATGTTTTTTAACTAGTTATAAGTTTTATAAACATGATTTTTTAATCATATTAGGTAGTATTAAACTATTAAATAATAATATTCCCATTGGGATACAAAACAAATAGCTCTATATTACTTTGGACGCTTTGCACCATACTTTGAGCGACGCTGACGGCGATCTTGCACACCAGAGGTATCAAGTGTACCACGAATAATATGATAACGTACACCAGGTAAGTCTTTAACACGGCCGCCACGAATAAGCACTACAGAGTGCTCTTGAAGATTATGACCTTCACCAGGGATATAAGCTGTAACTTCTAGCCCATTAGTTAAACGAACACGTGCAACTTTCCTTAGTGCTGAGTTAGGCTTTTTAGGTGTTGTTGTATATACACGAGTACAAACACCTCTGCGTTGAGGACACCCTTGAAGTGCAGGTGTTTTTTTACGTTTTACAACCTTCTTTCGCTCATGGCGAATAAGTTGGTTGATAGTTGGCATAGAATTCCTCCACAACAAAATTAAAATAAAAATTATGAAATAACTAACAGAGAAAGAGTTTGCCAATAACCCTCTTCAAATCTAAAGTCAAGTATCTTACTAAAAGCCATTATTCTACTTTATATATAAAATCTTATTAAATAGTATAGTTAAGCAGGTATCAATTTTTTTAATTATTTTCTTCTTTACTACTAAATTCATCAAGTAATTTTTCCACTCGCACTTTACGAATTTGTTTTGCATCAGCTTCTGTAACTTCAAACTTCCAACCATCAAATTCAAAAGTTTCGCCCTGCTCTGGAACGTGTCCTGCTTCAAGTGAAAGATAGCCACCAATTGTATCAACCTCATCTGCTTCAAGGTTAATACCTAATTTTAGAAGATCATCTAGATATGCTCTACCAGATAGCTCATAACAATTATCTCCAATTACATGGATATCTTCTTCTTTTGGAGCATCATGTTCATCCTCAATATCCCCAACAATTTCTTCAAGAACATCTTCAATAGTTAATAAACCAGAAGTACCTCCATATTCATCAATGGCAATAGCAAGATGATTTTTCCTTGTACGAAACTCCTGTAATAATTCCCTAACAGGCTTTGTTTCTGGAACAAAAAAAGGTTCACGCATTGTTGTGTCTATAGGTGTATGATGTTTTGAAGGGTCTAAAAGTAATTCTATGAGATCTTTTGCATAAGCAATACCAACTATATTATCTCTTGTATCTTTATATATTGGTATTCGTGAATGACCTGTTTCAACAATACAACTTGCTACTTCGCTTACTGGCGAGCCTGAAGGCATACAATCAAAATCTGTTCTTGGGATCATAACATCCTGCACTTGTAACTCATCAAACTTTAGGATGCTAAGAATCATACTTCCTTCTTCTGTATCTAACTCTCCATCATCTCGAGCTTCTAAAATGGCTTGTTCAAGAGAATCATTAGATCGTCCATGAAAAAAACTTAAAAGGCGTGACCATAAATTTTTCTCTGTACTTCGATCCAAACTCAAACCCCTTGGTTATATTTTCACAAACAAAGACTAGTTAATAATCCCTAACTGTTAAAGGAACCTTAAATTTACTCAATTAATTTAATACATATACTCTCTCAAAATTATATGCAATCACCTAAAATCAAACATATATTCATTCTAAATGATAATGTATCAGGTAACTCTGGCAATACAGTATTATAAAATACATGTAAAAAAATTCTCTTCACTTTTTATTAATAATAATTAAATTACTAAAAAGTATCTATTCTGTTGGTTCTACAAGAGGTGCTAGTGGTCTCTTCCCTTGTAAAAAACAATTGAAATCTTCAAAAATTTTTTTATGATCAAAAACAAGCTCTGGCATATCATTTAAAAGGAAAAACTTTGCACTAGCTGCATCATCACCTGCCTTAAGCTTTTCAATATCTAAAGGGCATGCTACAAATACAACTGATAGTGTGTGATGTCTAGGATCTCTATCTTTCTTAGAGTATACCCCTAAAACACCCTGTAAAATAATTTGCAGTCCTGTTTCTTCATATGATTCTCTTATGGCAGCATGCTCCACAGTTTCTCCATACTCTATAAAGCCTCCAGGAAAAGCAAAACCTAATGGCTCATTTTTTCTTGATATAACTATCACGCCATGATCAGGACTATAAATAATAATATCTACAGCTGGAAGAGGATTTTTGTATTCTTTTATATAATTACCACAATGAGGACACTTACATTGATCAGCCATTGCTCTACTCCTTAGCTCATATATCAATTAACTATACCTTTCTATCTCAAATTCATCTGAACGAAAACCTTCTTGCAAGGGGGAAAAATGATGTGTAGTAGAAAAGGCCTTATCTATATTTTACTAAAGTAAGGAATCCTATAATGCCTAAGCGTTCGGATATAAAAAAAATTATGGTTATTGGTTCTGGCCCCATCATTATTGGTCAAGCATGTGAGTTTGACTACTCTGGGACACAAGGCATTAAAGCCCTCAAGGAGGAGGGATATAATGTTGTCCTTGTCAACTCTAATCCAGCAACTATAATGACAGATCCAACCCTTGCAAATCATACTTATATTGAACCTCTTGAATTAGAAACAGTTACTGCAATTATTCGGAAAGAACGCCCATGTGCATTACTTCCTACACTAGGAGGACAAACGGCATTAAATATAGCACTTAATTTGGCTAAATCTGGAATACTTCATGAGTGTGGAACAGAACTCATTGGAGCAAGCGCAGATGTCATAGAAAAAGCAGAAAGTCGTGAAAAATTCAGACAATCAATGGAAAATATTGGCCTTAAAGTTCCATCTAGTGCTATTGCAAAAACTATCGAAGAAGTCCATCAAATTGCATTAAATATCCCATTTCCTGTTATTGTTCGCCCTGCATTTACACTTGGAGGTACAGGTGGAGGAATTGCTTATAACATGGAAGATCTTGAACTAATTGCAATACAAGGACTTACTGCTAGTCCCACAAATGAAGTAATGATAGAACAATCTGTCATAGGATGGAAAGAGTTTGAAATGGAAGTTGTTCGGGATGCAGCTGACAATTGTATCATTATTTGTTCCATTGAAAACCTTGACCCTATGGGTATTCACACAGGCGACTCTATTACTGTTGCACCAGCACAAACGCTTTCAGATATAGAATACCAAAAAATGCGTAATGCCTCCATAGCTATTATGCGTGAAATTGGTGTAAAAACAGGAGGATCAAATATCCAATTTGGTGTTAATCCTAAAAATGGAGAACTTGTTGTTATAGAAATGAACCCACGTGTATCACGATCTTCTGCTCTTGCTTCAAAAGCAACAGGTTTTCCTATTGCCAAAATTGCAGCAAAACTTGCAGTAGGTTATACTCTTGATGAGCTAAGAAATGATATTACATATAAAACCTCAGCAGCTTTTGAACCAGCAATAGATTATTGTGTTGTTAAAATCCCTAGATTTACTTTTGAAAAGTTTCCTGGTGCAAAAGATGAATTAACAACGTCCATGAAAAGTATCGGAGAAGTAATGGCCATTGGTCGTACTTTTAAAGAAGCTTTTCAAAAAGGACTACGATCACTTGAAACTGGTCTTCCTGGATTTAATAGCTCTAACTATACATTTACAGAAGAAGAACTTCCTATACTTTTAAGAAACCCTAATTCATTACGTATTGTTGCTATTCATCAAGCATTATCTTCTGGAATGAGTTTAAACCATATTCATACTCTTACACATATTGATCCATGGTTTTTGTATCAATTCAAAGAACTCATAGAAATGGAGTTGATACTTCATAACTTTGCACTATCTAATACAATAACTGCTTCTAATCCTGAACTAAGGCCTTTATTACTTAAAGCTAAACAGTTTGGATTTTCTGATAAACAGCTTGCTATAGCCTGGGAACGACCAGAATCTGACATCCGTAACTTACGAAAAGAACTAGATATAGTTCCAACATACTATCTTGTAGATACATGTGCTGCAGAATTTGAAGCATTCACTCCTTATTATTATTCTACCTATGAGTCAGCAAAAGAACTCTCTTTAGAAAAAAAGAAAAAAGTTATTATAATTGGTGGTGGACCCAATCGAATTGGTCAAGGAATAGAGTTTGATTATTGTTGTTGTCATGCAGCATATGCTCTCAAAGATAGTAATATAGAAGCAATTATGATTAACTCCAATCCGGAGACAGTATCTACTGATTATGATACTTCTGATAGACTCTACTTTGAACCTCTAACATTTGAAGATGTAATGAATATTATTGCTCAGGAGCAACCAGATGGTGTTGTTGTCCAGTTTGGAGGCCAAACTCCTCTTAATCTTGCATTACCACTTGTTCGTGCTGGCGTACCAATTCTAGGAACAAGCCCTGAGGCTATAGATAGAGCAGAAAATCGATCAAGATTCCAAGCATTACTCCAAAAATTAAAACTACAACAACCTGCAAATGGTACAGCAACTTCTATAAATGAAGCAGCTTCTATTGCCAAAACTATTGGATATCCCATAGTTGTCCGCCCAAGCTATGTCCTTGGCGGTAGAGCTATGCAAATTATTTACGAAGAAAAAGAGCTTATACACTACTTTTCTCTATATGGAAAAGACTGTAATTTAGACCGACCAATACTTATTGATCAATTCCTTGAATATGCTATTGAGGTGGATGTTGATGCTCTCTCTGATGGAACTAATGTATATATTGCTGGAGTAATGGAGCATATCGAAGAAGCAGGCATTCACTCTGGGGATTCATCTTGTGTTATCCCTCCCCACTCATTATCCCAAGAATTAATAGAAGACATAAAAAGTCAAACAACAGCTCTTGCCAAAGAACTTCAAGTTATTGGACTCATGAATATCCAATTTGCCATAAAAGATAATGTTATTTATATATTGGAAGTTAACCCTAGAGCATCAAGAACAACTCCATTTGTCTCCAAAGCAACAGGAGTACCCCTTCCTTACCTAGCAATGCAAGTTATGCTTGGAGTAAGTCTTAAAGAGCTCAATCCTTGGGCTATAGAAAAAACAGGATATGTTTCTGTAAAAGAATCTGTTTTCCCTTTTCACCGCTTCCCTGGAGTAGATATTGTATTAGGGCCTGAAATGAAATCTACAGGAGAAGTTATGGGAATAGCTTCAACCTTTGAAGAAGCTTTTTTAAAAGGACAGCAAGGTGTAGGACAGTACCTACCAAGTACAGGTAAAGTATTTTTTTCTGTTAATGATAGAGATAAGCCTCTTCTTATAGATATAGCTAAACAATATCTCCAACTAGGCTTTGAACTTATTGCAACATCAGGAACCGCTGTACTACTCAGTAAAAATAACATTCCTGTACAACATGTTCTTAAGGTATATGAAGGACGACCTAATATTATAGATCTTATAAAAAATGGCGATATTGCTTTAGTTATAAACACACCATCAGGAAAACAAACAACTAATGACTCTAGAACTATCAGACAAGCCACATTACAATATAATATCCCATATAGCACAACACTTGCCGGAGCAAAAGCTATCGCACGAGCTATCCAAGCTTCAAGAGATACTCCTATTCAGGTAAAAAGTATTCAAGAATATTATAATTTGTAATATAATAACTATATCAGTTAATAATGGATGTTACCCCTATCTCATTCCCCTAACTCTGTTTATTAAGGTAAAAAAATGTGTGGAGTATTTGGTATAACTAATCATGAAGAAGCAGCCCGTATGGCATATTTTGGCCTTTACTCTCTTCAACATAGAGGACAAGAAAGTGCAGGGATTGCATCATATAATGGTAATAATATTACATCATATGTAGATATGGGACTTGTACCAGATGTATTTAGTGAAGATATTCTAAGTAAAGAATTAAAAGGCCACTATGCTATTGGGCATGTAAGATACTCTACTACTGGTATTTCATCCAGAAGAAATGCCCAACCAATATCTGTACGTATTTGTGATATAGAACTAGCACTTGCACATAATGGAAATCTTACTAATGCAATGCAGTTAAGAAAACAACTTGAAAATGATGGTGCTATTTTTCAGACAAATAGTGATAGTGAAATTTTTCTCCACCTTATTGCACACAACCTTACAAACAGAAGTATAGAAGAAGCTATATTATATTCCTGCACACAAGTAAAAGGAGCTTATTCACTAGTTATTCTTGTAGGAAATAAGCTTGTAGGTATACGAGATCCTCATGGATTTAGACCACTTACTTTAGGGAAAATAGAAGATTCATATGCTCTTGCTTCAGAAAGTTGTGCTTTTGATCTTTTAGATATTACACTTATAAGAGATATTAAGCCAGGAGAAATGGTTATTATTGATGAAGGACATGTTACATCTGTACCCCTTCTACACTCAAAAAACGTACCTACTCGTCAATGTATTTTTGAACTTATTTACTTTGCTAGGCCTGACTCTATTGTCTTTGGAGAAGATGTCTATCATTGCAGAAAAAACATGGGTATTGAGCTCTCTAATGAATGTAAAACACACGCTGATCTTGTTATGCCTTTTCCTGACTCTGGAGTGTATGCAGCTCTAGGATTTTCTCAAGCATCTGGAATCCCATATGAGCAAGCTTATATTCGCAATCATTATGTTGGAAGAACTTTTATTCAACCTTCTCAAAATATTAGGGATTTTGGTGTACGTATAAAACTTAACCCTGTTCGCTCAATGATTGCTAATAAACGATTGTGTATTATAGACGATTCCATTGTAAGAGGAACCACTGTAAGTACAAGAGTAAAAAAACTACGTGAATTAAAAGCTTCTGAAATCCATTTCCGTGTAAGCTGTCCTCCATTACGTTTTCCTTGTTTTTATGGGATTAACTTTTCATCAAAAGGAGAACTCATTGCAGCAAAACATCCTATTGAAGATCTTCCCAACTTACTTCACCTAGATACACTTTATTATTTAAGCCTTGAAGGTCTTCTGAAATCTGTATCTACTTCTAATAACTACTGCCTTGCATGTCTAAATGGAGAATATCCTGTTCCATATGAACAAAAAAGTGTATGCTCAGGTTGTCCCAAAACAAAAGATAGTACTAAATAAATAATAAAAAAATATTGTTAGAAAAATCAAAATATACATAAAAAATCTGCCAGAAATATAGCATAGTCTGGCAGAAAGAATTTATTTATAGAAATTACATAATAACTTTATCTTGTTATATTAATTTAACATAATAATAAATTATAATAGTAACCTATTACCATTTATCATTTAACATATCCATTGAACAAAAATCTCCACACATAGAACATACTTTTTCTTTCTTATGAGGTTCTCGACGTAAATCTACAGCATTAGCATCAAGGGCTGCGTTCCGCATACCATCCCAATCAAGTTTCTTACGACTTTCGCTTATACAAGCTTCTCTTTCCAAAGCTAAAGGACGCCCTAAAGACACTTCACCAGCCTGTGCTGCAATCCGTGAAGCCATAACTCCTTGATAAACATCATCTTTGTTAGGAAGTGAGAGATGTTCAGCTGGTGTCAGATAACACAAAAAGTCAACACCAGCACGAACAGAAACAGCAGCACCAATTGCACCTGAGATATGATCATATCCTGGAGACGAATCAATAACTAACGGTCCTAATACATATAATGGGGCACCATGTGTAAGCTTTTTTATACTTATCACTTGTGCTTCAACTTCATGTAAACGAACGTGACCAGGGCCTTCAATCATACATTGAACACCTGCTTGTTGTCCACGTCTTGTGAGTTCTCCAAGAACCATAAGTTCTTCCCATTGGGCAGAATCACCAGCGTCACACCCCCCTCCAGGTCGAAGTCCATCACCAAGAGAAATAGTTACATTATATTTAGAAGCAATTTTTAATAGTCGATCATATTCTGTATATAGTGGATTCTCTTTTTTATTTTTAAACATCCAACGAGCTAAAAGGGCTCCACCTCTAGAGACAATTCCTAATACACGATTATTTTGAGAACCTAACTCTGCAGCCTTATATGTCACTCCACAATGAAGTGTCATAAAGTCTACCCCCTGATCTGCTTGTCTCTCAATTTCTTCAAAAAGCTCTTCTGGATCCATCTTTGCTGGATCAGAATGTTTTTTGATATATTTTTGGGCAACTGCATACAAAGGGACTGTCCCAAGGGGTAATGAAGTTCCTGCAAGCATTTCTTCTCTTATCTTATATAAATCACCACCTGTTGATAAATCCATAACAGTATCGGCACCTGCTTCATAGGCTACTTTAAGTTTATCCATTTCCTTGTTAAAAGAACTTTCTAATGGAGAGGTTCCAATATTTGCATTCACCTTAATACGTGCAGGCTGTCCTATAAGTGTTGGCTTAACATCACTATGTTTTAGGTTACCTAATAAAACCATTGTACCAGAACAAATTCCTAAATTAATTTGCTCAGAGGTTAATCTCTCTTCTAATGCAATTTTATCTATATGTTTACTAATTAACTCAGACAACACCTTATTTTTTTCTAAGCTAAACACGGCTGCTCTTCCTTATTTTTTCAACAATTATGTTTTAGTACAACGTACTGTTTTTTAATTACTTTTTAAGTATATATTTTAGATGTAACTTGTCATTATAATCGTTATGCGTTATTTTATAAAAAATTTTTATCCTGGAAAGGAACCATCTATGCCACAAAATTCAATTTATGCTTCTAATAATAAAAAGAAAACTCAATTCATGAAAAAACGACTATTTTTTATCTTCTCTATTTTCCTATTAGGAGTATTTATGGCCACTTATATGGTTCAACCTTTAGAGGCAACCTCATCAATCATAAAGACAAATGATATTTTACCTGAAAATCTTACAAAAAAACATCCTATTGTTACACGATTATGTAATGGACTTACAGTTCTTGTACTTGAAGATAATCGCTTTCCTCTTGTCTCTACAAGACTTTATGTTCATACTGGTTCAGCATATGAAAAACCAGAACAATCTGGGATCAGTCATATATTAGAACATATGGTTTTTAAAGGAACAGAATCTCGTCCAAATGCAACAATTAGTCAAGAAGTTGAAGCAGTTGGTGGCTATCTGAATGCAGCAACAAGTTATGATTATACTGTATATAAAACTGATATGCCATCTAGCCAATGGAAGTTAGGTATGGATGTTGTGAGAGATATGGCATTTCATCCTATGCTTGATCCTCAAGATCTTGAATCTGAAAAAAAAGTTATCTTAGCTGAACTTGCACGAGGAGAAGATAATCCTCATTCATTTGCCTTTAAAAAACTTCTTGCAAAAAGTCTTGCAGGAACGCCATATTCTAGACCAATCATTGGTTATCCTGAAACAATTAATGCTGTGACTTCTCAAGACTTAAAGGATTATATTGCTACACACTATCAGCCACAAGACATGCTTCTTGTCGTTGTTGGAGATGTTAAGGCAAATGAAGTACTGCAAGAAGCAAATCATCTATTTAGTAAGTATAATAATACACAAAATATTATATTACCTTTACCATATTATGCAGAAGAACTTCCTCTTAAAGAAGGACAAGGGACTGTAACTATTATTCCTGGGACATGGAATAAAATCTATCTTACAGCTGCTGTTCCTGTTTCAAACGCACTTAATATTGAATCCAATACACTTGATGTCCTTGCACAACTTCTTGGTGGTGATAAAACTAGCTTATTTTATCGTACATACAAACATGAAAAACAATTAGTTGAAGATATCCAAGTTACAAATTATTCTTTTGAACGCACAGGAGTATTCTTAATCACAGCTGAAGTAGAAATTAGCAAAATAAGACCATTTTGGGATACATTGACAAAAGATCTTGCTAATCTTAGTGCTAAAAAGTTTTCTCAACAAGAACTTGATCGTGCTAAACTTAACTTAGAAGATAATCTTTATCGTACAAAAGAAACACTCCCAGGCCTTGCTTCAAAACTTGGTTATTTTGAATTTTTCTTAAATGGTGAAGAAGGAGAAAAAAATACAATTGAAGCTATTCAGAGTGTAGATATAGATATGCTTGATGAAGCTATTTCTAAATGGATTCGTCCAGAAAGATTTGCTGCTGTAGTTCTTCCTCCTAAAGACGTTCCTATGCCTAATCTACAAGCAACATTAGAAAAAAACTGGCCTAAAAAACATGAAGAAGCAACTGTAGTAAATCAATCTAACAATAAAGAAGAAATTGTTAAATTAGGAAAAAAGACAGTTGTTCTTATTCCAGATAATACATTACCATACTGTTCTGTTACACTCCTTTTTTCAGGAGGAGATGCTCTTGTCTCTGATGAACAACAAGGATTACCATCTCTTACAGCAACAATTCTAACAAAAGGAACATCTAACAAAACTGTAATAGAAATTCAAAATTTTCTAGCTGATAGAGCAGCTGATCTCTCTGCATCAGCTGGTAGAAAGACATTTTCTGTTACCTTTACAGGACCATCAAAATTTAACAATGAACTATTTCCTCTAGTATTAGATATAATTAAAAATCCAGTTTTTTTTCAACCAGAAGTATCTCGTGGGATTCAAGATCAACTTGCTGCTATTAAATCACAAGAAGATCAACCACTAGGTTTAGCGTTTAGAAAAACTCCTCCATTTCTCTTTCCCCATAGCGTATATGGCTATATGCAACTTGGAAATCCGGAAGTAATAAAAAAATTTACACAACAAGACATTAAAAAATTTTGGGAAAAACAAATAGCTCAACCATGGGTACTTGCTATTGCAGGACAATTTGATCGTGAAAAAGTTTTACAATTTGTAAGAGACTTACCTGAACCTATCGAAGACAAAATAGTAGTACCTGAACCTAGTTGGGGAAAAGAAAGAGAGCTTGATATTAATATCCCAGGAAGAAATCAAGCTCACTTATTACTTATTTATAAAACAGTCCCTGATACAAATCCTGAAACACCTATATTTAATGTTATGGAGACAATTCTTAGTGGTCAAGGAGGACTCCTCTTCCGTGATCTACGTGATGAACAAGCACTTGGATATACTGTTACAGCATTTAATAGACAAACGACAGAAACTGGCTATTTAGGCCTCTATATTGGTACAGAACCAAACAAAATATCTGTTGCTGAAAAAGGATTCAAAGATACCATACAACAATCTCTTATAGACAAACTTCTTCCAGAAACTGAACTTAATAGAGCAAAAAATCAAATTGAAGGCGAATACTATAGAGAAAGACAAAGTCTTGGAAGTCGTGCAAGTGAAGCTGCTATGCTTACATTAGAAAACAGACCACTTAACTATGCTATGGAACAAGTAAAAAAAGCAACACATGTAACTGCCCAACAGATAAAAGAATTAGCTCAACGATATCTCCTTAGCGAAAAACCTTATATCGTTAAAATATTGCCTTAATATTAAAAATATACTATTATTGTTTAGGAGAAAAATATAAAAATTAAATAGTAGATTGCTAATTAACATATTTTTTACTTGCCAATCTCAAAAAGAATAGGTAAATAGCTTATCCTGTTGCTGGTGTAGCTCAATTGGCAGAGCAGCTGATTTGTAATCAGCAGGTTGCGGGTTCAAGTCCCATCACCAGCTCCATATGGAGGGATACCCAAGTGGCTAAAGGGAACAGACTGTAAATCTGTCGTCGTAAGACTTCGTAGGTTCAAATCCTTCTCCCTCCACCACAAGAACTATGTAATAGAGTTAGATACACGGCTGTAGGAGACACAATATCTGCCAGGGGACTACGGCACATTAAGCGGGAATAGCTCAATTGGCTAGAGCATCAGCCTTCCAAGCTGAGGGTTGCGAGTTCGAATCTCGTTTCCCGCTCCAAATATGACTCTGCTCCTTTTGGCCGTATTCATTAATACTGGATGACAAAATGTCCACTATATATTATACAAAACTATAACAATGTTTTTTACTTTTTACTCTAATATTAGCTAGATTTAAGACGCAACTAATGAAGGGAGACAGTTATGGCCAAGGAAAAATTTACACGTAATAAACCACATGTTAATGTTGGTACAATTGGTCATATTGACCATGGTAAAACTACGCTTACAGCTGCTATTACAAAAGTAGCTTCTATGAAAATGGGTGGAAAATTTGTAGGATATGACGAGATTGACAAAGCCCCTGAAGAAAAAGAGCGTGGGATTACTATTGCTACAGCTCATGTTGAATATGAAACTCCAAAACGCCATTATGCTCATGTCGACTGCCCTGGCCATGCTGATTATATCAAAAATATGATTACTGGTGCCGCACAAATGGATGGCGCTATTATAGTTGTTGCTGCAACTGATGGACCTATGCCACAAACACGTGAACATATTTTGCTTGCCCGTCAAGTTGGCGTTCCTTATCTTGTTGTCTTTATGAATAAATGTGACATGGTTGATGATCCTGAACTTCTAGAACTTGTTGAACTAGAAATTCGTGAACTACTAAGTACATATGGATACCCTGGAGACGACGTCCCTGTTATACGTGGCTCAGCACTGAAGGCGCTAAACTCAGATAGCGCAGATAGCGATGATGCTAAACCAATCCTTGAACTCCTTGATGCATGTGATAGCTATATCCCTGATCCTCAACGTGATATCGATAAACCATTCCTTATGCCTATTGAAGATGTTTTTTCTATTTCTGGCCGTGGTACAGTAGTTACTGGACGAGTAGAAAGAGGTGTCATTAAAGTTGGAGAAGAAATAGAAATTGTAGGCATTAAACCCACTATAAAAACTACTTGCACAGGTGTTGAAATGTTCCGCAAACTTCTTGACCAGGGAGAAGCAGGTGACAACATTGGAGTTCTTCTAAGAAGTGTAAAACGTGATGAAGTAGAACGAGGTCAAGTACTCTCTGCATTAAAATCCATTACACCTCATCGTAAGTTTAAAGCTGAAGTTTATGTACTTTCAAAAGAAGAAGGTGGTAGACATACACCATTTTTCTCAGGTTATCGTCCACAATTTTATTGTCGTACAACTGACGTAACAGGCGTTATTACTCTTAATGAAGGAGTTGAAATGGTTATGCCTGGTGATAATGCAACTTTTAATGTTGAACTTATATACCCAATAGCTATGGAGCAAGGTTTACGTTTTGCTATTCGTGAGGGTGGTCGAACTGTTGGTGCTGGTGTAGTGACTGAAATTGTGGAGTAAACAAAACTCATGCGTATTAATATATTACTTGCTTGTACTGAATGTAAACGCCGTAATTATGCTACAACAAAAAATAAGCGGACCAATACTGCCCGTGTTGAACTGAAAAAATATTGCCCTTGGGATAAAAAACATACAGTTCACCGTGAAACCAAATAATGTATTATTTAGTTTGCAGGGCAGTAGCTCTAACGGCTAGAGCGCCGGTCTCCAAAACCGGATGTTGTGGGTTCGAATCCCTCCTGCCCTGCCATTTGGTTTTTTATTTTTCTAGGATAACTGTATGAAAAAGAAAGAGTCTACTCAAGAAGAAACACACAAAAATTTTTTTAGAAACATTATTTGGTTCAAAAACTATCTTGAACTTTCTTATTTTGAATTAAAAAAAGTTACTTGGCCGACATTTAAAGAGACAAAAACAACAAGCCTTATTGTATTGGTTTTTGTTTCTATCATGTCAATATTCCTTGGATTAGTAGATCTAGGCCTATCAAAAACTATTGCATATATCCTTAAATTTTAGGACTTCCCATGACTGAACATAATGAACCTCTTGCTCAAGCTAATAAAACAGCTGATCCAGGAAAGTCTCGATGGTATATTGTTCATACTTATTCAGGATTTGAACAACGTGTGGAAGCCACTATAAAAGAAATGATGCGTAGTGGACAAGATGAAGGTCTTATTCATGAGGTTGTCCTACCAACTGAACGAGTCGTTGAGTTAGGTAAAGGTGGTCTAAAACGTACGACTACACGTAAATTCTATCCAGGATACATCATGCTTCGAATGACTATGACTGATTATTCTTGGCACCTTATTCAAACTATACCCAAGGTAACTGGGTTTGTTGGAGGGAAAAATCGCCCTGCACCAATGAAAGATGAAGAGGCTTCAAAGATCCTTTCACTCATGGAAACACGCCAAGAACAACCACGGCCTAAATTTAGCTTTGAACGTGGTGATGAAATACGTGTTATTGATGGACCATTTGGTGGTTTCAACGGTATTGTTGAAGATGTCAATTACGATAAAGGGAAACTTCGAGTTTCTGTATCAATTTTTGGTAGACAAACCCCTGTTGAGCTTGATTTTATCCAAGTTTCTAAGGGGTAAAGATAAAATATATAGATAGAACTTATGCAATTAGCATAGGTTCTATAACACTCTAGTCAAATTAGAGGTTATAAAAACAATGGCTAAAAAAGAACTTGCTAAAATAAAACTACAAATTCCAGCAGGTGTAGCAAATCCATCACCTCCTGTTGGTCCAGCCTTAGGCCAACATGGGTTAAATATTATGCAATTTTGTAAAGAATTTAATGCTCGAACACAAGATCAAAAAGGCATGATTATTCCTGTAGTTATAACTGCTTATGCTGATCGTTCTTTTACTTTTATTACAAAAACACCTCCTGCAGCTGTTCTCATTATGAAAGCAGCTAAAATAGATAAAGGATCTGGTGAACCTAATCGTAATAAAGTAGGGAAAATATCTATAGAACAGGTTGAAGAAATTGCAAAACTCAAACTACCAGATCTTACAGCAAAAGATCTTGATTCAGCTAAACGTTCAATCATAGGAACAGCTCGTAGTATGGGAATTGAAATAAAATAAATTAAAGTTAAAGTTAACTGACTATTTTTCTTAACACATCAACATTTCATCCCAATATAGGGAATAGATGATAGTAAGACCTCTTTTATAAAAGGAATATAGTAATGCCCAAGCTAGGGAAAAAATATCGTAATGCAGTAAAAGGAGTAGACTTATCACTACACCTTTCTTTTGAAGATGCTGTAACTCAATCAATACAAACTTCTTTTGCAAATTTTGATGAAACTGTAGATATTGCTATTGGCCTAGGAGTAGATCCTAAGTATTCTGATCAAATGGTTCGTGGTGCTGTTACTTTACCCTATGGGTTAGGAAAGACAGTACGAGTAGCTGTTTTTTGTAAAGGTGAAAAAGAAGCTGAAGCAAAAGAAGCTGGTGCTGACTATGCTGGTGCAGAAGAACTTGTAGCAAAAATTAAAGATGGCTGGCTTGATTTTGATGCAGCTGTTGCAACCCCTGATGTTATGGCTCTTGTAGGACAAGTTGGACGTCAACTTGGACCTCGTGGCCTTATGCCTAATGCAAAAACAGGAACTGTAACTTTCAACGTTACTAATGCCATTAAAGAACTTAAAGCAGGGCGTATTGATTTCAAAGTTGATAAAGCAGGTGTTTTGCATGCACCACTAGGTAAAGTTTCATTTGGTTCAGAAAAAATTCTTGGTAATCTAAAGTCTCTTGTAGAAACAGTGAATCGTCTTAAGCCATCCTCAGCAAAAGGCACTTATATAAAAAGTATGGCTATATCTACAACAATGGGACCAGGATTTAAAATAGATACCAATCTTGTAAAAAAATTTCTTGAAAGTTAACCTTTCATGAAAAAGTACCATCTTACAACTAAGATGGTTGGCTAAGGACTGGAATTCGAGTCGAAGACAACAGGTGGAAACTTCCTTAAATAACCTGTCTAGACAACACCTTTGGCTTGCTATTCCACCATAGTAACCCCATAACGTGAAGGAGATTCACGTGAATAGATCTGAAAAAGCTGCTCTGATTTCTCAAATCAAAGCAAAAGCTGATACTGCATCTTT
This sequence comes from Lawsonia intracellularis PHE/MN1-00, assembly GCF_000055945.1. Lineage (NCBI taxonomy): Bacteria > Pseudomonadati > Thermodesulfobacteriota > Desulfovibrionia > Desulfovibrionales > Desulfovibrionaceae > Lawsonia > Lawsonia intracellularis. The sequence continues at coordinate 1,161,207 of NC_008011.1, read as the reverse complement.
TGTAGTAGTCACAGATTTTAAGGGGATATCGGTGGAAGAGCTAACGTGCCTGAGAGCAAAACTCCGTGAAAGCGGTGGTGAATATCTTGTTGTAAAAAATACACTGGCACGAATAGCATTCACCGATGGTATCCATAGCATTATAAAAGATCAGTTCAAAGACAATTGTGCTATTGCATTTGGCTATAATGAACCTGTGGCAATAGCAAAAACTATCAACGACTTTGTAAAAACTAGTAAGTTTATTACTGTTCGTCATGGTAGTCTTGAAGGAACTCTTCTTACAACAAAAGATATAGAAGATCTTGCCAAACTACCAAGTAAACCTGAGCTTATTGCTCAAACACTTGGAACATTAAATGCTGTGCCTACCAATTTTGTATCCCTGTTTGCTAATATAATTCGGCCACTTTTTTATGCTCTTCAAGCTATTGAGGCAAAAAAAGCTGCATAGGCAAACAACTTAAATTAATTGCAAACATATTTTAGAGGAGTAATTCCATGTCTGTAACCAAAGAACAAGTTATTGAATTTATATCTAATATGACAGTATTAGAACTTTCCCAATTTATTAAGGAACTTGAAGAAAAATTTGGTGTTTCTGCAGCAGCTCCTGCTGTTGGGATGATGATGGCAGCGCCTACTGCTGCATCAGCTGAAGCTGAAGCTGAAGAAAAAACTGAATTTGATGTTATTCTTAAAGAAGCTGGAGCTAACAAGATTGCAGTTATTAAAGTAGTACGAGCACTTACAGGTCTTGGATTAAAAGAAGCAAAAGATAAAGTAGACGGAGCACCTTCTACCCTAAAAGAAGGTGTATCTAAAGAAGATGCTGAAGAAGCCAAAAAACAACTTACTGAAGCTGGGGCTACTGTTGAAGTAAAATAAAACAAGCTTTATATTATAAAATTTAGCGCAATTAATATATTTAATTGCGCTTTTTTCTTTTAACCATAATAATCATTTGAATAACTCTCTAATTACTTATTGGAGTGATTATGCCCACTCTTTCTATTGTTATCCCTGTTTATAATATGGGTTATTGGCTTCCCATTGCTATTGAATCCTGCTTATGGCAATCACATAAAAAAATTGAAGTTATTATTGTAAATGATGGCTCCACAGATAATACCCAAGAAGTTATCGAACACTATTCTTCTATTACGAATACTATTAGATATCATACACAACCAAACAAAGGCTCTGGAATTGCCAGACAAGTTGGACAAAACCTTGCTAAAGGTGATTTTATTACATGGATTGATGCTGATGATTTTTTAGCTCCAATGGCAGCAGAACAACTTTTAAAAATAGCAATTCAAGATAATGTTCCTTTGGTATGTGGTAATGCTGTAACATTTTCTGATAAAACACTTAATACTAGAGCCAATAATCCACATGATGAAATCCACCATACAACTTTTTGTGAAAATCCTGATTATTGGGAATGTAACACAATAGGACGCTGGATTTTTTCTCTTCCATTTCTGAATAATGGCAAAGCAGGAAGACCTTTTTTACATCCAAACTTTAAACTTAGTTTAGGATCTACATGCTTTATATTTGATGTACTAAGTTCAAATGTACCTTTTTCTCAATGTATTGATGAACTATACTTCATTAGACAAGAACATAAATATCTTCTTCCATCGCCCGAACTACTTGTTGAACAAAAATTAGTTCACTATTTAGAAGTAAAATCTATCTTATTAGATGCAAATGCTATCAAACCATTTATTAATTATCTTAATAAAAACTATTGGAATGATCTAAAAATGACATTACCATATATGAATACACAAAATATACGTTGGCTAAATCGCATTATTGAAATTAGCTTTGAACTATTTGCGGATTTAAATATAAAATGGTTCTCTGATGATTACTTACATCCAGAAGTTGATGCCGAGCCAGATCTTTTACCTTTTGCAGAAGCTTGTATTAATAAAGAAAGAAAAAAAGTTATACAACTCCTTCTCCCATTAGTAACATCCTCTCCACAACCCAATAATAGTCAAGGAATATTCCAAACACTTCGTAGTGAAATTCAATCATTATTTTATAATCGCTCAAAAAGAACTAAAAACTATCTTCAAGCTCTTGAAAAACTTGTAAGTAATCGTATAATAACAAATAGTTTATAATTTTTCTAGAAAATCATACTAATTTTTTTAGTAATTTGTTCCAAAAGGGTATCATAATAATTTATAAAGGATAACTAATAGATAGTAACAGAAAAACAGAATATTAATTACAATAAAGCTGTTCAACCTGTTGCTTATAATTAAAAAAATATCCACCATGTATAGCTTTTCGTGCTCCAAATATTATATTTAAAAAATATGTAAGATTATGGATACTATTCAATCGAAATGCCAATAACTCTTGTGAATGGAAAAGATGTCTTAAATATGCCCGTGAAAAGGTCTGACAAGTATAGCAACTACAGTTCTCGTCAAGAGGTAAGTCATCTTCTGCATATTCTTTACGTTTTATGTTTAACTTCCCTTGAGAAGTATACAATGTTCCATTTCGGGCATTACGAGTAGGTAAAACACAATCAAACATATCTACTCCTGCCTCAATACCTTTAAGTATATCTAATGGAGTCCCCACACCCATAAGATACCGTGGTTTTGTCTTAGGTAGCAATGGTGCTGTATCATATAACAATTCCATCATAATTTCTTTTGGTTCACCTACAGATAACCCTCCAATAGCATACCCATCAAAATCAAGGTCTATAAGTTGTGAGACTGAACTATGTCTAAGAGATTTAAACATTCCTCCTTGCACAATACCAAATAAAAGATTATCTCCCTCCCCTTTTGGGTATACATCACGAGATCGCTTTGCCCAATGTATAGTTAAATCAAGAGACTGGGCTGTATATGTGTAATCTGCATTTGCAGCAACACACTCATCAAGAACCATCATTATATCAGAATTAAGATTACGCTGAATAGTAATAACTCGTTCTGGAGTAAAAACATGCTTTGAGCCATCTATATGGGAGCGAAATATTACGCCATCCTTATGTAACTTTCTTAAAGAAGAAAGACTAAAAATTTGAAACCCTCCACTATCTGTAAGTATTGGTTTTTCCCATGCATTAAACACATGTAAACCACCCCTACGAGCAATAAGTTCATCTCCTGGCCTTAGATATAAATGATATGTGTTACCTAAAATAATTTCAGCAGATATAGCCTCAAGATCATCTGGAGCAATTGCTTTGACACTACCAACTGTACCTACTGGCATAAAAATAGGTGTATTTACAATTCCATGTGCTGTATAAAGTACACCTGTACGTGCACTCCCATCTGTGGCAGTAATATGAAATGTTCCTGGTGGATTCAATAATATATTCCTTTTAATCTATTATGTTGTTAATTTGTTACAATACGATGATTGACCTTTTATGATTACTCAATATATTCCATTCTTATAACTAAATCTAATATAACTTCTATTATGTTGCAAAAATGTTCTATCATACACTCATTATAACTATTGGAGCCTTTTTTTCAAAACTTCTTGGATTAATGAGGGATGTTTCAATAGCTTGGCTTTTAGGTAGCACAACAACAGCAGATGCTTTAACTATAGCTTTACGCTTACCTTTTTTTTTCCGAAGACTACTTGGCGAAGGTTCACTTTCTATAGGTTTAACCAGTATTTGCCGACATGAATCTATATGTTCCAATAGTGGCATACAACTAACTCTTCGTATTGCTGTAATATTTGCACTTATTATAGGTACTATTAGTAGTGTAGTATGGTTTATCCCTACTATTGCTCTTGATATCTTAGCACCTGGATTTAACTGGGAACATACTGTACATAGCGAGACAATACAACTCTTTCGTATTTGTCTTCCTTATATTATTTTTGCTATTCTGACGTCTGGTTGTATAGCTGTATTACATAGTGAAAGACATTTTCTTTTACCTGCCCTCTCTCCTGTACTCTTTAATAGTTCAGTCATTATATTTGCATTAATTTCAATAGGTTATACCCCAATAGATAGGGGAGTATTCCTTTCTTATGGTGTACTCTGTGGCGGAATCTTTCAATGGATGTCACAACTACCATTAGCCTTATACTTAAAAAAAGCAGAACCAAAAGTAGACTATAATATATCAATCCTAACAAAAAACGTTTTAAAAATTCCAAAAAATATTTTTATAGCATCTATCCCACAACTCACATTTATTTTAGCAACTGCGCTTACTTCTTTTTTACCAACAGGACATGTAGCATCACTTTTTTATGCAGAGCGACTCATAGAATTTCCTATTGGTATTCTTAGTAGCGCTATTGGGATAGTAGCTCTACCTGTGTTAACTACTATATATAGACAAAATAAACTATCTATATTTGGAGATGAAGTATCAAAAAACGTCAGCCTTATCCTAGCAATAAATTTTCCTGCTGCATTAGGACTTATAGCTATCTCGATGCCATTAGTTCAAGCAATATTTTATCATGGTGAATTTAATTTTCAAGCTGTTAATATAACAACCTTTGCTCTTTGTGCCTATGCTCCTGGGCTACCAGCCATAGCATTAAGTAAAACACTACTTTCAACATATTATGCTATTAATAATCAAACAGTACCTTTCTACGTAGGTATGTTAACCATTACACTAAGCTTTCTATTGGGAGCATTACTCCTTTATTTCTTTAATATTATTGGTCCTCCACTAGCTGCTTCTCTTAGTTTATGGTTTTACTGCTGGTTACTATGGAAAAAATTACATTGCTTTATTCCTGTTCACTTTCCTTTTAAAAAAGTATCGCTACAACTTCTTGCAGCCTGTTGTACTTTTATTTTATGTTACACTACAGTATATTTTTTATCTGATGGGGTTCCAGTAATTACAATATGTTTAGTTGTACCTATTGGTATCATAAGTTATGTTGCCTCATTATACTTACTTGATAAAAAACAACTTATCCAAATAATAAAAAATATTAGATACCCGACGTCAATATAATTAGTTTTCTCATGTACATACATAACTACTTACTATCTTAATCTAAAGATTTTATATTACCTATGAATATCAAATTACATCTCCCACCCTTTATTTATACTATAACAAAATTCTTATTTTTAATATGGGGCATACTCATACTTGCAAGAATAAGTATGTTTATTTTATTATATGATGCACTCTCTAACATACCATTTTCACAAATTTTGTATGCTTTTTATATAGGAAGTAAATTTGATATACGTATTGCTGTCATCATATCTATTCCACTGTGTTTACTTCTTTTAAGCCCATATTTAGAAAAACGGCTACCCAAATACATACCATATATTCTTAGTTTATATGGCCTGATTATTAGTTTAGTTCTTATTCTTTATATTACAGATTTTGGATATTTCTTCTATTTAAGACAACGTCTTGACGCCACTCTCTTTGATTTTCTTACAACTCCTATAATTTCATTACATATGGTATGGGAAAGCTACCCTATCTTTTGGATAAGTATTGCTTTTTGTCTTACCCTATCTTTATGCCTTTTCTTCATTTATTTAATACTAAAAAGTAATAAGATAACAATGTTATCATCCTTTCCCCGAGGATGTTGGACAATAATAACATTGATTATACTATTTTTATTTGCTTATGGCCAAATTAATACAACTCTTTTTCCACTTCGATGGAGTAATGCATATTTCAGTATCAACAAAGATCTTGCTATATTAGGATTAAATCCCATTCAAAACCTTTATGATACCTATAAAATAATGTCTGCGATTCCCCCTGATATTGCTGCAACACATACAAGTTATCCTCGAATAGCAGAGTGGCTTAACGTCACTAACCCTAATGAAAAAAACCTAAACTTTATTCGTGTAATAAAAGGTCATAAGCAATCAACTCCCATAAACATTGTGATTATCATCATGGAATCATTAGCATGGCCTCGCACATCACTAGCTCCAGGAGAAGATAATCCTACTCCAAATCTAAAAAAACTTGCTAAAGAATCTCTTCTTTTCCCATTCTTTTTTGCCCCAGCAAGAACTACTGCTCGAGCAATTTTTACAACCATGACAGGAATTCCTGATGTAAATCGATCTGGAGGAACAAGTTCAAGAAATCAAAAACTTATTGAGCAACACCTTATCATGAATGAGTTTAAAGGATATGAAAAATATTATATGCTTGGTGGAAGTGCAAGCTGGGCTAATATAAGAGGTCTATTAGATCATAACATAGAACACCTTCAACTTTTTGAAGAAGGCAAGTGGAATTCACCTAGCGTAGATGTTTGGGGAATTTCTGACTTAGATCTCTTTCGTGAAGCAATCAAAATTTTTAATAATTCTCCACTACCTTTCATTGGTGTTATCCAAACTTCAAGCTTTCATAAACCATACACCATACCTAGCGATAATGCAGGGTTTATAAAATTAAACCCTACACCAGAATTATTAGCAAATTACGGATATACAAGTGACGAAGAATATAATTCTATGCGCTTTGCTGATCATGCATTAGGTGAATTCTTTGCTCTTGCAAAGACTCAACCATGGTTCCAAAATACCATATTTGCTATTTTTGGAGATCATGGACTTAATGATCCATCCTTAAACATGACACCTGGATATCTAGCTTGTCGATTACAAAGTAATCATATTCCCCTATTACTTTATGCTCCAGGAAGAATTCAACCAGGTGAATATCCATACCCATGTGGACAACCTGATATATTCCCAACCCTAGCTTCTCTTGCAGGAATTACTTATCATAATCAAACAATGGGAAGAAATCTTTTAGATCCAGCAACACACCATGACTCTAAACAGTTTATTGCAGGTGAAACTGAAGCGTTTATCCGACTTGTACAAGATGGGTATTGTTATATAAAAGAAGAAACAGAAGGGCTCTATTTTCTTGCAGATACAGAGTGCAATAACTTAATTGAAAAGGAATCTGAACGTACGCAATCTATGAGACAAGCTGCTACAGACTTCTTTGCTATTGCAAAATATATGCTTTATAATAATAAACGTCCTAATAAAGAGAATTAACAATTTAGTGAATTTTTTAACATCAAGGTAAAGAAGGTATTATGCAACCCCGTCAATATACTTCACAAGTTAAGCACTGGATATACTTAATTATAGCGATTCTCCTTGAAGTTATAGGCACTTCTGTTATGAAGCTTTCACAACTAGGAACTTGGATATTTGAACCAAATATTGGCTATCTCCTTATGCTTATCTGTATAGGACTTTCTTATTATATGTTAGCACTTGCTGCTACAGGGTTACCAATCGGAGTAGCTTATGCATTCTGGGAAGGACTTGGACTTATACTTATTACACTTGTTAGTATCTTTGTTATAGATGAAAAAATGACTATTACTCGGCTAATATCTTTATTTGCCCTACTTAGTGGAGCAATACTCATTCACCATGGAACAGTAAATATTTCATCAAATAACTAAAACAAAATGTATATGGAGAGATTATCAACAATGTTTAATAGTTACATAGGAGCTATTCTTATAGCAGCAGGGTTAGACATTATTGCTAATCTAATGTTAGCTCGTTCTCAAGGCTTTAAAAAAATCTATTATGGTATTCTCTCTCTTATATGTGTAGGACTAGCCTTCTTAGCTTTAGCTTATGCAACTCAAGGTTTAGATCTTGCTGTTGCTTATGCTATGTGGGGTGGTTTTGGCATTTTAGGTACATCTCTTGGTGGTTGGTTTCTATTTGGACAAAAGCTTAAACCTTCTGCATGGATTGGTATTATTATACTTATTGGGGGAATTGTATCTCTAAATCTAGCATAATCTATTATATATTTTAATTATCCTCATGGATAAACTTTCCAATCCGATCAAAACGTATATTATGTAGTCCTTGTGAAGACCAATAAATTATCCATGCTTTACCACAAATATTCTTCTGATTAACAAATCCCCAGAAACGAGAATCTAAAGAATCATCCCGATTATCCCCTAAGACAAAATAACTTTCAGAAGGAACAACTATAGGTCCCCAATTATCTCTTACAGGAACAATAATATCTTCTTGGGAATGTTGTACATAGGGTTCTACTACTTTTTCACCATTTCGATATAAAATCTTATCTTTCATTTCGAGAATGTCACCAGGGACACCAACTATTCTTTTTATATAATCAACAGAGGTATCCTTTGGGTAACGAAAGACAATGACATCTCCAACTTTTGGATCAATCCCCTTAATTAAATAACTATCAGAAAATGGATTTTTTAATCCATAAAGAAACTTATTTACTAATAAATGATCACCTATTTGTAATGTTTCCAACATAGAACCTGAGGGAATTTTAAAAGCTTGGATAACAAACGTTGTGAGAATAATAGCCATACATCCAGCCCAAAATATAGCTTCTAAATATTCCCAAAAAACTGTTTTACGTAACCACTGAAACATTTTTACTATACTACCCATGAAAAATAATTTCCCCTTCTAATCTCATTAGGACCACTTTATAATATAAAAAGATTTTTATTAACTAATAATACTAGTATATTTATCTTCTATACTTTTACTTACTGAAAGTACATCATCTTTAAATTTTTTACGAGCAGCATCTAACTGTTTTTTTATTTTTGAATCATGTAATGCTAAAATTTGAGCAGCTAACCATGCAGCATTACGCGCACCTGCAGTATCCAATGCAACTGTTGCTACAGGATAGCCTGAAGGCATTTGTACTGTAGCAAGTAGTGCATCCATTCCGCCTAAAGAAGAAGAGGTAATAGGAATACCAATAACAGGCTTTAAAGTACGGGCAGCTACAGCACCAGCTAAATGAGCCGCCATTCCTGCAGCACAAATAAAAACTTCACATCCATTTGCCTCTAGGCTATCTATAAGTTCAGCTGTACGCTCTGGAGTTCGGTGTGCGGAACTTACTGTAAATATATAGGGAATATTTAACTGCGTTAAAATTTCTGTACAAGGGCTTACAATCGACTCATCAGAAGGAGAACCTATAAATATTGCAACTTTAACATGTTTCATTCTTATACCTTAATCCTTTCAAACCTATATCTGTACGATATCTTGTCTTCTCTATATGAATCATTTTAAGTGCTTGGTATACATCTTGCTGAGCTTTTAATAAAGTAGAAGAAAATGAGGTAACACAAAGAATACGACCGCCATTAGAATAAAATTGGCCATTATCTAGTTGAGTACCTGAATGGAATACTTCTATCCCTTTTTGCTCTTTTACTTTTTCTATCCCTTCAATAAGCATACCTTTAGGGTAAGTATCAGGATATCCATCAGCAACAATAACAACGCCCAAAGCACTACTTGAATGTATCTTCAAATTTATACCTGAAAGTGAGCCTGTAAGACAACTCTCTATTAATGTTATGAGATCATTTTCAAGTCTCATCATTAATACCTGACATTCTGGATCGCCAAAACGTATGTTGTATTCAAGAACCTTAGGCCCATCTTTTGTCATCATCAAACCAGCATATAATATACCAACATATGGATGGCCTTGCTTAGACATTTCTTTGACTATAGGAAGGATCGTAAGATTAGCCATTTCTTCTAGCATATCTTTTGGCAAACAAGGAGCAGGACTGTATACCCCCATTCCCCCTGTATTAGGACCAACATCTCCATCAAAAGCAGCTTTATGATCTTGCACAGAAGGAAGAGGTAATACTACATCACCAGAACAAAAAGCTAATAATGATACTTCTTCTCCTTCAAGAAATTCTTCAATTACAATAGTAGCACCTGACTCTCCAAATACTTTTTTATCCATGATATATTCTAAAGCTTTTAGAGCATCTTCTTCTGTATGGCTGACAAAAACACCCTTTCCTGAAGCTAGCCCATCAACTTTTATAACAACAGGTGTACCAGTATTTTTTATAAAATCTCTAGCGTCGTCAATATGATGAAAAATACCATAATTAGCCGTAGGTATACCAAGTTGAACCATAAGTTGCTTTGCAAAAGCCTTACTTCCTTCAAGTTGAGAACACCACCGTGAAGGACCAAAACAGGCTACTCCTATAGCTTTCATTGCATCAGAAATACCTAGTGTTAATGGTAATTCAGGCCCAGGGATCACTAAATCTATACAATATTCTTTTACAAACTTTACTAGTTCTTGAATATTATCTTCCTTTATAGGAATATTAGTAGCACATTTTGCTGTCCCCCCATTACCAGGAGCCACAAAAATTTCTGAAACCTTTTCACTTTTTTTTAGCTTCCATGTCAGTGCATGCTCACGTCCTCCAGAACCTATTACTAATACTCTCATAATAAAAAAACTATCCCTCCATATTACTTTAAAGATATTTCTAGATGAAGTAGCTGCTTATAAATAAAAAAACAACTAAAATAAATAAAACTGAAAAATAAAAAATATGAATAAGATTCATAAAAAATAAACAGCATATATAAGTATGAAAATAAATGTAAGAGATAGTAATAAATTACTTAAACAGAGAAATAGTATAATTCTTCATAAGCTATATTGTAGCTTATTTATTATAGTAAATTATATCAAATAGTTACCTATATATTTATTGATAGTTAAAGTAAATTTAAAACGAATATTTTATTTAGTCTATTTAGTAATAAATAATATAAGGTTAAAATTAAGTATGTATCTATATATTAATAATTAATCTATAATATTTATTATTGATATATTATCGTATTACTAAATATAATTAGTATATCTATATAGTAGATATAAATATTATTTTAAAATATCTAGTACAGTAAAATTAAATATAAATTTAAAAAAATAAAAAATTTTTACTAACTAAATTACGTCACTACAGTTTATAACCAGCTGTAGTTAAATAATAAACAAAAAAAACCTACTAAAATATGATTATAAATTTATAAAAAATCTTGTTACTGCCTATAACTAGCCCATAAACAACGATTGACAAATGCTAGGGGAAACGACTATTGTACATCTAATAAAATTTTAGCAACAAGTTTGGATAGTAGAGTTTTAGTTAAAAAAGTTAATAGGCTATGACTATACTACAATGCTTAATATTTGGTAGTAGTATTAGTTATATTAAAAACCTCATACCTAGTATTTGATGAGTTATACATGTTTTTTGGTAACTATCATATTATACTACTTAAAGAAAAAAACGGTACTAGTAAAAACCTTTATATTAAAGGCTGGCTTGGTAGTTCACTTTGTATTTTTCTTGGAGTAGTGATTATTAGTAATATCTTATTATGGCAACAATACCAAAATACTAATATACTCCAAAGACAACTTTCTGAATCTGAACGTACAATTGAAACACAAAATACTCAACTAATGGGTTTAGTAGGAAAAATTAGTTCACTCCAAGAAGACCTTTCAAGAGTACAACGTCTTGACTCAAAACTTAGAGTTATTGTCAATATTGAAAAAGATATTGAAGCTACATCCATTGGTGGTTCCAGAACAGAAGAATTTTCTCGAACCTATCTTCCCTTACATAGACAAGAATTAATGGTTCGAAAGCTCAATAATTTCCTTAAACAACTATCAGAAGAAGTAAGACTTGAAGAAGTTCGTCAACAAGAGCTTCTCCAAACTTTACGTGACAAGAAAGAAGCTTTAGCTTCTATCCCATCTATTTGGCCTATTTCTGGTTTTATTACTTCTCACTTTGGAAATAGACCATCTCCCTTTACTGGCCGAATTGAATATCATAAAGGTTTAGATATTAGTGCAGCAATTGGGACTCCTATACAAGCTTCTGGGAATGGACGTGTTATCCTTGCTGGCTGTGATGGTGCATATGGAAACTGTGTTGTATTACAACATGGCTCAGGGCTAACATCTCGATATGCACATATGAGCACAGTAGATGTCAAAGTAGGACAAAATGTCCGTCGAGGTCAAATTATTGGATACGTTGGGAGTACAGGACGGAGTTCAGGACCTCACCTTCACTATGAAGTTAAAGTAAATGGTATGAATGTAGACCCATTACGTTATATTCTTGATTAACCTCAACTATTATCAATAACTAGTTAATATATATTAATTATATTATTAATACTAATAGAGTTAAACTAACTCTAGGGTAATGTTTACTATAAAATGCTAAATATATATATATAGCATAAACCTATAATTAAACTACATACTACTATAATTAATTAGAAAACAATATGGAACAAGTTCAAACTATCTCATCTTCCAACAGTACATTTTCTAATAAAACAATCCCTAATCACTACTTAGTATTAGACATAGAAAGTCGTTATTCTGCGGAAGAAGTCGGTGGTTGGCAATTTGCAGAAAAAATGGAAATTAGTATTGCTGTTACTTACGACTCTACTACAGATACTTTTACTAGCTATACACAAGAAACTATTTTTCCCTTATTTCAACGTTTAAAAAAAGCTGATTTGATTATAGGGTTTAACCATACAACATTTGATTATGCTGTATTACAGCCGTTTGCCCCCTATAATTTACAGAACCTTCCTTCACTTGATTTACTCAAAGAAATAAAAAAAAGCCTATCCCACAGAATATCACTAGATAATCTAGCACAAGCTACATTAAATATAAAAAAAACAGCAAATGGATTACAAGCATTACAGTGGTGGAAAGAAGGCAATCTAGAAAATATTATTGAATATTGCAAAAATGATGTTTCTATCACTAATAAATTATTTCTTTTTGGGCATTCAAATCAATATGTTCAATTTATAAATAATGATAACCAATGCATAAGAATTCCTGTTGATTGGTAAGATATTTGTAAAAAATACTTACCCATTTATCATGCTAAACATATTAGTCTTTTTATATAGCTCTCAAAAAATTTTATTTATATAAATGACTTGAATATATTCTAATATACTTAGGTAATACCAATCTATTGGCTTTTAATGAAGTTAGAAAACAAAAAAATTAAGATAACTCTTGCCTATATTGTAATGACTGCCTCAGTGTTTCTCTATCCATAAATTTAACTTCTGCTCCAAGAGGGATACCCTGAGCTAATCTTGTAACTCGAATATAAGGGAAACGTTTACTAATTAAACTATAAATCATTGTAGCTGTGGTTTCTGCCTCAATTGTTGAGCCTAATGCAAGAATTACTTCTTTTACCTCTCCCTTGTTTAAACGATCTATTAACCGATCAATCTCTAATTTGTCTAAGCCCATATTATCAAGAGGTGCTAGTAATCCTCCTAAAATCATATAACGCCCTTGAAAAAAACCAACTTCTTCTAATGTCACCATACTATCCCACTCAGAAACAATACAAAGAAGATTATCTAATCTTTCACTATCTGCACATACAAAACAAAGGTTACTATCTGACAGTGCACCACAAGAAGAACATAGTCCTAGTTTATCTCGTAATTCATAAATAGATTTCCCAAGACTACGAGTTTCGCTTTCAGGCCACTTTAAAAACGTCATAGCAATACGCATAGCAGATTTTGGCCCTAATCCAGGAAGTTTAGTTAATTGACCTATAACAGTCCTTAATATTTCTGGTATATGCTGATCCACAACACATCCTACTAGTTTTTATGTATTATTATTTAAATTTTGTCTAACTTTAGATAAAAAAGTATTATAATATACCAGGAAGTTGCATACCACCAGTTATAGCACTAATTTCTTTTTCCATTGTATTCCGACTAATACGTATAGCCTCATTTACAGCAGTAAGAATAAGATCTTGTATCATTTCAATATCTCCTGACTCTATAACTTTAGGATCAATCTCTATTGATTTAATGTCCTGTTTACAGTTTGCAATAACTTTTACCATCCCCCCACCACTTGTAGCTTCTATAGTACGATCACCCATTTCTCTTTGTAAATTGGCAATTTTATTCTGCATAAGACCAGCTTGACGTACTAATTCATTCATATTTTGCATAACTGTATTCCTTTACTTTCATTTATTAGGTTTAATATGTAAATTTGTAGTTGGAGTACACCGTAATAGTTCTGCATCAAAAGTTTGTTGTAAAATTTGAATAACAGGATGAGAAACAATATCTTTTTTAATTTCTGTTTCTAATTTAAAGGTATTTTTAGGCTCTATAAGTTGAACAGTATATTTTTCCCCAGCATAGTTATGGACAAGCTCATATAATTTTTCAAGTTTATCAGATATAAGTTTTTCATATAAAAATTGTGAATCTACTGTTATAACTAAGGTATTTTGTTGAAATATACCTGTAAGTTTATTTAAAAAATATGTATTTATAGTTGAACCATTTTTGCTACAGTATTGTAAAAAGCCCTCCCATGTTGGTTCTTCAATAATCTCCCCTTCATTCATAGAAGAGGAAATAGTATCTCTCTTACTTTTTACATCTTTAACACTGATAAATTGCAAATCTCCCTCAACAACTTCTTGGTACTCATTTTGAAATTTTGTATTAGAAATAGATTCACTTTCTGTACTAGCAGAGATGACATCTTTCTTCATAGAGTTATCTCTAAGTTTATTAGATATCTCTGTTTCTAAAGATGTTGAAGATAATGCAGCTAACCCATTAGAAATTTGCTCAAGAGATACAAGATGAGGTAATAATGTAAGGTTAAGAAATAAAAGTTCTAAAGCTACTGGAGGTTCAAGACTCATAAGTATTTGGCGTTGATTTTCAAGAACCATCTGCCAAGCAGCATGAAGGTATATAGGCTCAAATAAATTCGCTAATGAAGTTAAACGTGGTATTTCATCAGGAAGCATACCCAGCATATTAGCATCTAACTTAGAAACTTTTCTCAATAAAAATAGATTTCTCCACAACGTAGCAAATTCTCTAAGAAAAAACCCTAAATCAACTCCTTTCTCTAATAATATTTGGTTAAGTTTTACTACCTCTTCGTAATTTTGATCTTTGAATGCTCTAAGAAGCTTTTCATAGAATTCTTGCTCTGCTAACCCTAATACATTTCGAACAACATTTTCAGTTAATATGCCATTACTAAACATTAATGTTTGTCCAAGTAATGACATACTATCACGTATACTCCCAGATGCTCTTCGAGCTATTAACTGAATAGCATTATCTTCATAACAAATATTTTCCTGTTTAAGTACATGAATAAGGTTATAAATAAGCTCTTCTTTAGTAAGTGGTTTTAAAACAAAATGTTGACATCGGCTTATAATAGTTACAGGGAATTTATGAGGTTCTGTCGTAGCAAAAACAAAAGTAGAAAAAGGAGGTGGTTCTTCTAATGTCTTTAATAATGCATTAAATGACTCTCGTGTAAGCATATGTGCTTCATCAATAATAAAAACTTTATAGCGCCCTTCCATTGGAGCATAAGCAATAGATTCCCGTAATCGACGAGCATCATCTACACCTCGATTAGAAGCTCCATCTATTTCCACTACATCTACATGTATACCTTTAGTAATACGTTTACACTGCTCACAAGTATTACAAGGTTCAGCTGTAGGCGCCTGTTGACAATTTAAGGCTTTTGCAAAAATTCTAGCAATAGTTGTTTTCCCTACCCCTCTTGTACCACTCAACAAATACGCAGGAACAACTTTACTTTCAGCAGCAGCACGAGATAAAATTTTTTTAACAATTTCTTGCCCCACAACCTCCTTAAAAGACTGTGGCCTATATCTGATAGCCAATGATACCTGCTTCATATAAGTAACTATTTACTCCAACAAAAATAACTAAATGGTAAAAAAGGTTAACCAATTTTTATAAAAAGGATCTTCTCCTTTAACAATACTAAAATATTTTTTTTGAATAGCATGTGTTATACTACCTATTTTACCTTCACCAATGATACGATTATCTACTGATTGAATTGGTGTAACTTCCGCAGCTGTTCCAGTAAAAAAAGCTTCATCAGATATATAAAGTTCATCTCTAGTAAACTGCTGCTCAATAACTGTATAACCTAGGTCACTTGCAATGCTTATAACTGAATTACGTGTAATTCCACCTAAAATAGAGGTTAAGGGTGTTGTCTTAATAACCCCATCACGTATAATAAAAATATTCTCTCCTGAAGCTTCAGAAACAAAGCCTGCTGAATCCAACATAAGCGCTTCATCATATCCACTAGACTTAGCTTCCATCTTTGCAAGGACAGAATTAACATAATTTCCTGAAAGCTTAGCTTTTGTCATCATTGCATTAACATGATGACGAACAAAAGAACTTGTTTTTACATTTATTCCATTTTTAAGACCTTCTTCTCCAAGGTATGCTCCCCATGGCCATACAGCAATAATAGTCTTAATAGGATTATCTCCAGGATGTACACCCATAATACCTTCACCAACAAAAGATAATGGTCTAATATATCCCTCTGTAAGTTTATTGATTTTTAGTGTATCAATAATAGCTGAGGAGATATCTTCTTCTAAGTGAGGAATACGTAATCCAAGAATTTTTATGGAGTGGAATAATCGTTTAACATGGTCTGAAAGACGAAAAATAGCAGATGTGCCATCTATACAACGGTATGCACGAATCCCTTCAAAGGCTCCTGTACCATAGTGTAACGCATGTGAAAGTACATGAATTTTTGCCTGATCCCAAGGAATAAATTCCCCATCAAACCAAATATACTCTGTTTTTTGAACCATCCAAACACCCCACCAAAATTTATTCTATTATATCACAAAATATAACGCTAAGTGAAATGAAATTTTCGGTCAAGAAGCTTTAAATAAGAATAAACACATATAACATGTAACCATCATATTTTATTGTATAAAATAACTATATTGTTTAAACTTGCTCTGATATACTCCTTTAGTTAGCTTGTATTTTAGCAGAATTTTTAAAAATATCCTTGAAACTACCTTTAGTTTCTCATAAAAAGGACTTTGTGGTATCTATTGTATCTTATATAATTAGTTTAGTGTTAAACATGGCTTTGACAATGTCATCCTTTACACCATTGGAGTAACTTGTGTTAACCAGACGCAAATTTCTTTCTATAGGACTAATGGCTGTCATTGCGTGTTTTACATGGATACATAATATTTATGCAGCACCACGAAAACTAAAGAAAAAAGAATCACTTTCTCGTGCTCCATTTCAAAAAAACAATCGACATGGCAAACTAAAATCTTCACAACGTCAAGAAAATATTACAACTCTTACAGAAGAAGAAATTAGAGACTATTTTCTAAAAATGCGTAACTTTGATAAGCCATTCCCCACAGATATCATTCTTCAAGCGAAAGAAAAAGCATTACTTGATAGTAGCATGGCTAAGCTAACTGCAATTCAGGATATAGTAGGACATGGAAGGTTTTACTTACTCAGTGTAGACGAAGCAATTAATGTAGCAAAACGTTCTTCTATAGAAAATTTTTCAAAAAAAGAAATTCTTTTTCTAGAGGAGTTATTCTATGTTGATGCATCTAATTATGGTTTTATGGATAAAAAACCTTTAAACTCCTTCACAGCAACTATTCCCCAACATAATGTTTATAAAGTTCCTGGAATGGGGAATTTTATATATAAGGGGTTAGCTCAAAAAAAATGGGCAGAAATACAAAAAATTATTGGTAAGGATGTTGTTCTTACTAGTGGAGTCCGTGGTATTATAAAACAGTTTTATCTTTTTCTTGCAAAAGCACAAAAGCATAATGGGAATTTATCACTAGCCTCTAGATCACTAGCTCCTCCTGGGTATTCATTTCATGGAATTGGTGATTTTGATGTAGGCCAACGTGGTTTTGGTTACCGTAATTTCACAGCTGATTTTACCACAACATCTGTATATAAACAACTTTCAGTTAGTGGTTATCTTTCGTTACGTTATCCTAAAGATAATTTTCTCGGTGTACGTTTTGAACCATGGCATGTCAAAGTTCACTCATCATGATATATCTTATTAACTTTAAAGGCAAAGTTGATAACTTTATCATATTATAACCTATAACAAAATAACTAAAGTCCTTTACTACATTATA
This sequence comes from Lawsonia intracellularis PHE/MN1-00, assembly GCF_000055945.1. NCBI lineage: Bacteria > Pseudomonadati > Thermodesulfobacteriota > Desulfovibrionia > Desulfovibrionales > Desulfovibrionaceae > Lawsonia > Lawsonia intracellularis. Next base: position 1,143,231 of record NC_008011.1, on the reverse strand, counting down.
GAAAAAGTATATATCGCCCTCACTAATTTATCAAAAACAAAACTCACTGTTATATACTACCTTAAAAATTTAATTAAACTTAAAAATAAAAACAAGGAAGTGTCATGCATGAATTCCGTAAAGAACATGATAGCTTAGGAGAAGTGCTTGTTCCTATAGAAGCTTATTATGGCTGTCAAACACTCCGTGCTGTTGAAAACTTTCAAATTACAGGTGAAGTTATTGGGAAATATCCCTCATTAATTACTTCATTAGCTCAAGTTAAACAAGCTGCAGCACTTGCAAACAATAAACTTGGTCTTCTTTCTGATAAAAAAAAAGATGCTATCTCTGCTGCATGTAATGAAATCATAAATGGAGAACTCCTTGATCAATTTGTTGTGGATTGTATTCAAGGAGGTGCAGGGACAAGTACAAATATGAATGCTAATGAAGTAATTTGTAATCGTGCTCTTGAGCTTATGGGACATGAGAAAGGAGAATACCAATACCTTCATCCTAATAATGATATAAATATGTCCCAATCAACAAATGACGTCTATCCTACAGCTTTACGTATTGCACTTATTAAAGAATTAAAAAGTCTTATTACTAGTATTTCATATCTTTGTGATACAATAGATAAAAAAGCCGATGAATTCAAAAACATTATAAAAATAGGTAGAACACAACTACAAGATGCTGTTCCCATGACATTAGGTCAAGAATTTCGTGCTTGGTCAATAATGATGAGAGAAGATATTGAACGAATAAAAGAAACATCAAAACTTATGCAAGAAATTAACCTTGGGGCTACAGCTATTGGTACAGGTATTAATACAGTCCCCCAGTATAAAGAACTTGCTACAACATATCTTACAGAAATTACAGAATTAACCCTCACTAGTTCTCCAGATTTAATAGAAGCTACACAAGATACGGGTGCTTATGTTCAGCTTTCTGGTGTTCTTAAAAGAGTTACAGTTAAACTTTCTAAAATCTGTAATGACTTACGACTACTCTCAAGTGGTCCTCGCTGTGGATTGGGAGAAATCAATTTACCTCCAAGGGCACCTGGTTCCTCAATTATGCCTGGCAAAATTAACCCGGTTATTCCAGAAGTTGTAAATCAAATAGCTTTTAAAGTGATTGGGAATGATATAACAGTCACAATGGCAGCAGAGGCTGGTCAACTTGAATTAAACGTAATGGAACCAATAATTGCATATAGTTTGTTCCAATCAATAAATATCATTTCTAACGGATGCTATACACTTGCAGATAAATGTTTCAACGGTATTATAGCAAATATTGAAAAATGCCGAGAATTTGTTGATAACTCTATTGGTATTATTACAGTACTTGTGCCTTTTCTTGGCTATGAAGTATGCTCAACAATAGCAAAACAAGCATTTGAAACTGGAAAATCTGTAAGAACTATTCTATTAGAGCAAGGTCATATTACGCAAAATGAATTAGATGAAATGTTAAAGCCAGAAAATATGATACACCCTATTCCTTTCAAAATGAAAGTCATGTAACTTTAAGTAATTTATAGTAAAACATACCTGTCTTATTGTAAAAATTATTTTTTACTATTTGATAGATAAAAAACAACAAAAGGGCCTTGCAGCCCTTTTGTTGGATAAGTGGGGGTAGTGGAAATCTACAGGTTATTTTACTTCTGTAAAGTCTGCATCCACTACATCGTCTCCACTCTTACTGGAGCTTGCACTAGTGTCTGTTGGGTCACCCGATGCTCCAGAAGTTTCTTGTGTTTGTTTATATAACTGCTCAGCAAGCTTATGAGAAGCAGAGGCTAACTCATCAGTTGCTTTTTTGATAGCTGCACTATCTTCGCCTTCCATAACTTTTTTCAATGCTTCAATTTTAGATGTAATATCTGCTTGTAACTCAGCATCAATTTTACCTTCCAAATCTTTAATAGATTTTTCAGTACTATAAATTAATCCATCTGCATGGTTACGAACTTCAATAATTTCTTGCTTCTTTTTATCTTCAGAAGCATGAGATTCAGCTTCACGAATAAGCTTTTCAATATCTGCTTCAGAAAGTCCGGAAGATGCTGTAATTTGAATAGACTGCTCTTTCCCTGTACCTAAATCTTTAGCAGAAACATTTACAATCCCATTTGCATCAATGTTAAAAGCAACTTCAATCTGAGGAACTCCACGAGGTGCTGGAGGAATCCCTGTCAGATCAAAACGTGCAAGGGTCATATTATCACTTGCCATTGGGCGTTCACCTTGCAAGACATGAATAGACACCGAAGGCTGATTATCTGCAGCTGTTGTAAACGTTTGACTTTTTCTAGTAGGGATAGTCGTATTACGATCAATAAGTTTGGTAAAAACGCCTCCCATAGTTTCAATCCCAAGGGAAAGAGGTGTTACATCTAGCAATAAGACATCTTTTACATCTCCTGCTAAAATCCCACCCTGGATAGCAGCACCCATAGCAACAACTTCATCAGGATTTACAGAACGATTTGGCTCTTTACCAAAAAACTCTGCTACCTTCTTCTGCACTAAAGGCATACGAGTCATCCCACCGACAAGAATGACCTCATCAATGTTAGATGTCTGTAACCCCGCATCTTCTAAAGCTTTACTACAAGGCTCTATTGTTCTTCCTACAAGATCCATAACAAGCTGTTCAAGCTTAGCACGAGTGAGTTTAATTAATAGATGCTTAGGTCCTGACTGATCAGCTGTAATGAATGGAAGGTTAATTTCCGTTTCCATTGCTGTTGAAAGCTCTTTTTTTGCATTTTCAGCAGAATCTTTCAAACGCTGTAATGCCATATTATCTTTTGAAAGATCTATCCCTTGTTCTTTCTTAAACTCTTCCACAAGATAATTAATAATACGTTGATCAAAATCTTCACCACCAAGAAATGTATCTCCATTGGTAGCTAGTACTTCAACAACGCTATCCCCAACTTCAAGTATGGAAACATCAAAGGTTCCACCACCAAGGTCAAAAACTGCAATTTTCTCATTTGCTTTTTTGTCAAAACCATATGCTAATGAAGCTGCTGTTGGCTCATTAATAATACGTTTAACATCTAATCCTGCAATACGACCAGCATCTTTTGTTGCTTGACGTTGAGCATCATTAAAATATGCAGGAACAGTAATAACGGCTTCACTAACAGATTCTCCAAGATATGCTTCTGCATCTGCTTTGAGTTTGCTTAAAATAATTGCTGAAATTTCTTGTGGACTATATTCTCTTCCATCAATTTCTACAGCAGCATCTCCATTAGAAGCAGCTACAATCTTATATGGAGCATGTTCTTTCCAGTGTACAACCTCTGGAGAGTCTGCCCTACGACCCATAAGACGTTTTACAGCAAAAATTGTTCGAGCAGAATTTGTAATTGCTTGACGTTTTGCTGCATCACCTACAAGCCTATCTTTATCAGTAAAAGCAACCACAGAAGGTGTTGTTCTTCCACCGTTAGGATTTGTAATACATTTTGGTTCTTTACCTTCCATGACATAGACACAAGAATTTGTTGTGCCAAGGTCAATACCTATAATTTTACCCATGTATAGTACCTCCTCGCAAACCTTAATCTAATACCTAGAGATTACAAATACAAGTAACATGTATTGATTAAGTTAAAATGTAATTATTTCTCCCTATGTTAGAATAAGGATGCTTAACTTCAAACTCTGATGTGAAAAATAAAGCATGCTGTGAAGTCGTCTAGGGGTAAAAGACAATTTTTTTTTTTTAACCCCTATATTTTCATTAGAATTCTCTAAAAATACTTCTTCAATGCGCTCTATTTCTGTATATATCTAAGCTTTGAAGAAAATAATATGAAAAAATACATTTTCATTTCATATATGAAGTGTATGCTTGCCATAAAGATTACAGTATAATAATGCATATTTTACTTGAAGTTAAAATATAGCTTAATAAATAAGGATTATACTATGTATTTCCCTACCGCAGGAGTAGAAACCTCTTTTTTTATCCCTCCGTTAGCTTCATTTATTGTATCATTTTTTATGTCAATGCTTGGTCTTTCTGGAGCATTTCTTCTTATACCATTCCAAATTTCTTTTCTTGGTTATACAAACCCATCGGTAAGCTCTACTACACAACTTTATAATGTCATTTCTAACCCCGTAGGAGCACTCCAATATGCAAGAGAACATCGTATGATTTGGCCTCTTGCTTGGATTATTATTTTTGGGGGTATACCAGGTGTTATGGTAGGTGCGCTTATTCGTATTACCTATCTTTCTGATAGTCAAAGCTTTAAAATATTTGTAGCTACAGTTCTTTTAATTATTGGGGCAAAATTAACCCAAAGTTTACTTAGTTCCTTTTTCCCTAAAAAAAGTATCCATCCACTTATAAATATTAAATCTTCTTCTACTAAAGTTATACAAAAATCATTACGCCAAATAAGTTATACCTATGCTAATAATAGCTATACATTTTCTGTAATTAAAACTTTCTTATTAAGCCTTCTTGTTGGAATTATTGGAGGTATTTATGGTATTGGTGGTAGTGCTATCATAGTACCATTCCTTACTTCTATATTTGGATTACCAATTCATACAATTGCAGGCGCTGCTCTCATGGGTAGTGGAGTCATATCTGTAATAAGTGTTTTATTTTACTCTTTTTTAGCATTACTATATCCTAATATATCAGTTGCTCCAGACTTACTATTAGCATTATTATTTGGAATTGGAGGTATCATTGGTATGTATTTAGGCGCATACTGTCAAAAATTTATCCCTGGGATTTGGTTAAAACTCTTCATGATTCTAGTTATCTTTAGTGTTGCTGTAAAATATACACTAGATTATTTTCAATAACATAGCTTCTATTTAGTCTCCATTGATCTTACTAACCTCTAATCCTTACTATAATTTTTACAAGTTAAATCTAACATAGCCGTATGTTAACCCTTACGCATAGCATATATAATCTAAAGTAATCAAACTAACTCTATTGTATTATCATCCAGCCTATTATTTTAATTTAAACTATTTTATGATATTAGTTTAAAATATAAACACATTCTATTTTGAGGCTATTTTTATGATGGAACAACATACCATCATCACAATTGATGGACCAGCTGGTGTTGGTAAATCTACTCTTGCAAAAAAACTTGGAACAATACTAAATTTACCATATCTAGATACAGGGGCTATGTTCCGTAAGCTTGCCCTCCAATTAGGAAACAAAGCAGAAACACTGCCAGACTCTATACTGCAAGAACAATGTAAAAAGGTTACCTTTCAACTCCAAGGGGTTGGTAAAAATTCTTTACTCATGTGTAACGGGGAATCTATAGGACATGAAATTCGTAGTGAAACAGCTGGAATACTAGCTGCACAACTAGGAGAACGAACCATAATAAGAGAATATCTTAAAAATATTGAACAACAAATAGGAAATACTATGTCAATTATTGCTGAAGGTCGTGATTTAGGTACAGAAGTTTTTCCTAAAGCACAATTTAAATTTTTTATAGATGCAAACCCAATAATTCGTGCGCAACGACGCTTTAATCAACTAAAAAAAGAAGGAATATTTCAAGACTATAATGATATTCTTCATTCTATTAATTATAGAGATAAACTTGATAAAAATAGAACAATTGCGCCATTAGAACCCGCAAAAGATGCTATACTCATTGATAGCTCAATAATGGATATTGATAGTATACTAAAAATAATGCTTAACTATATTACTATACCACATCTGTCACAATAAAAGATTACATCTTGCAAAGAGACTACATATCCATTACTCTTTTATTATTATAATAATAAGTTATCCTTATATAACATATTTTTACTGTAAATGTAATTAGCTAGTTTAACCTAATATATAATAATTTTTTTAGTGTCACTTACTCACTCTATTGTTGTTATTATCTACTAACCTGTAACAACAAAAAGAAAGCTAACAAATATGAAATATGTTTTAATTGATCCCATTGCTTTTTCTTTTGGCTCATTTGATGTTCATTGGTATGGCATTATGTATTTAATTGGATTCCTTTGTGCCTGGATACTTGGAAGATATAGAGCAAAAAAATCATATTCTATTCTAACTACTAATGATGTTGGAGATCTACTGACTTGGGGTATGATTGGTGTCATAGTTGGTGGTCGTTTTGGTTATATTCTTTTTTATGACTTTAATATATTATATACAGACCCACTAGAGGTTTTCAAAATTTGGAATGGTGGAATGTCATTTCACGGTGGATTTCTAGGTGCTACTGTTGCTGCCTGTATTTGGGGATATAAAAGACAACTTCACTGCTTAGCTGTATTAGACTTTCTATCACCATTAATATCACCAGGACTTTTTTTTGGACGTATTGGAAATTTCATTAATGGTGAACTTTGGGGAGCTATTACAGATAAGTCCTGGGGAATAGTTTTTCCAAGTGGAGGTCCATATCCACGACATCCCTCTCAACTCTATGAAGCATTTTTTGAAGGTATTATTCTTTTTATAATCATGTGGAGTTATACCTCTAAACCTCGACCTGAAGGTAATCCATCTGGACTATTTATGTTATGTTATGGATTATTTCGTTTTGGAATAGAATTTATTCGACAACCTGATGCACATATTGGTTATCTTGCCTTTGGTTGGCTTACAATGGGACAATTATTATGTGTACCATTAATTATTATTGGCTTCTGGCTTATTACAAGACACAGACAAACTCATACTTAACGTTTTATTCATAAAATCTCCCTTACTGTATTTAGTTATACTATATTTAAACAGATTATCTTATAACTATTGACATACCTCTTTTTTTAGGGGATACTTAAGGCCCATTTATTTTTTAGGAGGCTCCATGGCAAAAGAAGATGCCATTGAAGTAGACGGTGTTGTACAAGAAGCTCTTCCTAACGCAATGTTTCGTGTTGAGCTTGATAATGGACACCCTGTCCTTGCGCATATCTCAGGGAAAATGCGTAAATTTTACATCCGCATTCTTCCTGGAGATCGAGTTAAAGTAGAACTATCTCCTTATGACTTAACACGTGGTCGTATTATCTACCGCATGAAATAATAATTTTGTATTTCTAGCTTATATCCAACATAAATTTTTATGTCTATGGATAATTTAATCAATAATTATAAAAATGATACATTACTATACAAAAAGTTTAATCAATATACAAAATTTGACCTAATATCAAAACTTTTTATGTTATTTCATCTAGATAGTAATATTATGCTAAAAAACATAATCTATATTGTTACTTATTAACATATAGAGATATATTTCTAATTAAAAAGCAGAATAATTAATAAATTAGAGTCATAATATACGCTTATTCCTCTAATTAATACCTTAAAAAGGTATACTGGCCTAACAATTTTTATTTCATTTAAAAGTGGTATTCTTTACCTCTCATAAATACATAGCACTAAGATAGTAATAACTTAATCTATATTGCACTCTAAGTTATCTATTACTAAAATCTTGCTTATAAAAAGTATGCTTATCTTATCATATGATATTTAAAGTATGCTGCACAACTTCCTTCTGTTGATACCATACAGGGACCTATCGGTTCTTCTGGAGTACACTCTTTCCCAAATAATAAACATGCAGAAGGTGTAACTTTACCTTTAAGAATTTCTCCGCAAATACAACCAGTGTTAGGATGTACATTGACTCCTGTTATATCAAATCGTTCTAACGCATCAAATTTTTTATAATGATCTCTAAAAGTAAGGCCACTCATTGGGAGAAACTCTAATCCTCTCCATTGAGAGTCTCCTACTTGAAACACCTTATATAAAATATTACGTGCTTGTGGATTACCATCTTGATAAACAGCCCGTGGATAGGCATTTTCTACTTTGTACTTTCCTGTTTGTAGTTGTTTTGCCATACGGCATAACGCATCTAAAATATCCGCTGGTTCAAAACCAGCAACTATAGCAGGCTTCCCCCACTTCTCAACAACAAATGCATATGGCTCTAAACCTAATACCATAGATACATGACCAGGCAAAAGAAACCCATCAATTTGGCAATCTGGATCTGCTAGTAACATTTCAAGTGCTGGTGGAACTAGTTTATGGCATGGAATAACAGCAATATTATTAATACCTTCTTTTTCTGCCATAAGGATTGTTGCTGCTATAGTAGGAGCTGTTGTTTCAAAACCAATCCCTGGTAAAATTACTATATCTTTTGGATTATCAATAGCAATTTTTAAAATATCCATAGGAGAATAGATAATAGAAATCCTTGCACCCTCTGCTTGTGCATGCTTAAGTGATTTCCTATTAGGACCAGGTACTCGCATAAGATCACCAAAAGTAGCAATAATTACATTTGGTTTAGCTGCAAACCTTAAAAAAAGTTCAATTTCACTATCATGTGTTACACATACAGGACATCCAGGTCCCGAAAGATGATCTATCCCTTTTGGGAGAAGGGTTGTTATACCACTTTTAAAAATAGATACTGTGTGTGTTCCACAAACCTCCATAAATCTTAAAGGACGATCTAAAAGGTTATTTAATTTATTAAGTAAAACCTTACATAGAACTGGATCACTCAGCTTTTGTGTAGCTAACATACCTTTTCTACCTTTAAAAATATATTAACTTGTCTTCATAAAAGAAGTAGTTAACATATTTAAATTAAAAGTAATGAACATTTTCTAATAGTCGTTATAATATTTCACTATATTACCAACTGTAATTATAATGATAGTCACTATTATGCTAACTCTACTTCATCTTAACAAGTTACTATAAAAAATTTTTATTATAATTTTACTAAGATAATATATCATGCCGCTATATAAAAACTATAACTTAACTTTTAACTATCTTAATATATCATACTTATTTTTTTACTAATTTAATCCTACCTCTTCTTCAAAAAAGCTATAAATTTATAAACATTATCATAAAAAATCTTATCTTTTTACTTAAATAAAAACAATATATTTACTATTTAAACTAGTTACTCCTCCTATAATGACTACTAAAATAAAGACTTCCATATAAGAAGTAAATGAGCTATGCTATTATAGTGTATTAATTCTATGAATAAAAAAACTGTAGTCATCTATTTTTAGAGTATAGATAAAAATTATTTAGTTATACTAACATATTAAGTTAATAAATATATTATTCTGAAACACAGGATATCTTATACATGAGCTACTCTTTCTCAGAAATAGAATGTGCTATCCTTAGAATGGTTCAAAACAACATCCCTGACTCTATGACACCTTATGCAGATATTGCTAATGCTGTTGGTACAGAAGAACATTTTGTACTTGAACTATTACAACAGATGAAAGATGATAGTGTAATTCGCCGATTTGGTGCAAGCATAAAACACCAACAAACTGGATGGGAACACAATGCTATGGTAGCTTGGAAAATAGATGATACATTAATAGATGAAGCAGGAGAACAAGCAGCTCAACATCCTTCTATTTCCCATTGTTACCACAGGCCCTCAACTGCCGAAGATTGGCCATATACATTATATACGATGATTCATGGACGCAATAAAGGGGATTGTGAAAAAGTTATTGAGCAGTTAAAAAACAAAACAGTACTTAAAGACTATGCTATCCTTGAAAGTATTAAAGAATTAAAAAAAACATCTATGAAATATTTTCAATTAGTTAATGAGAGGAACATATAGTGCAAGAAGAATCTTCAAAAGAACTTTATTCCAAAGCTGTAAAACTTATACCTGGAGGAGTAAATAGTCCTGTAAGAGCTTGCCGAAATGTAGGATGTGAACCTGTCTTTATAGAGTCCGCTAAAGGAGCATATCTCACTACAGTAGATGGTCAAGAATTATTAGACTTTGTTCTTTCTTGGGGAGCAATTATTCTTGGTCATACTAATTCTACTGTAACAAATGCTATAAAAAAAGCAGCTTCAAATGGAACAACCTTTGGTGCACCATGTAAAGCTGAAGTACTATTAGCTAAAGAAATTATTGATGCATTCCCTGGAATGGATATGATTCGTATGGTAAGCTCTGGGACAGAAGCTACTATGAGTGCTCTACGTCTTGCGAGAGGTGTTACAGGACGTAATAAGGTATTAAAATTTATTGGTTGTTACCATGGTCATGCAGATCCTTTTTTAGCTAGCGCAGGCTCTGGAGTTGCGACACTATCTATCCCTGGGACTCCAGGAGTTCCTGAAGTCACTGTTCGAGACACTCTCTTAGCTCCATATAATGACTTAAGTACAGTAAAAGACTTATTTGTTATGTATGGTAAAGATCTTGCTGCTGTATTTGTAGAACCTATAGCTGCAAATATGGGGCTTATACCTCCCAAAGAAGGTTTTCTAAAAGGCCTTCGTGCATTATGTGATGCTCATGGAACACTCCTCATTATGGATGAAGTAATTACAGGTTTTCGTGTTGCATATGGAGGAGCACAAACTCGTTTTGATATAACTCCAGATCTCACAACATTAGGAAAAATTATTGGTGGGGGACTACCTATAGGTGCATACGGAGGAAAAGCAAAATATATGGAGCATATTGCACCATTAGGAGAAATCTACCAAGCAGGAACATTATCAGGAAATCCTCTTGTCATGACTGCAGGATTTGAAACATTACAACTTCTTAAAGATATAAATTATACAATACTTGAAAAACAGGTTGCTACTTTTGCTAACGAGCTTGAAGTAATCCTCAAAGACAAAGGTGTCCCTGTACAAGTATCAAATTTTGCATCTATGTTTACAGTTTTTTTTACAAATAATGAATTAAAAAGTTTTGATGACGTAAAAACAACTAATACACAATTATATAGTATTCTTTTTCGTTCAATGCAAAAAAATAATATTTTTCTTGTTCCTTCACCATTTGAAACAAATATGGTATCTTTTGCACATAAAGAAAAAGAATTTGAAAAAGCTCTTATTGCAGCCAAAAAAATAATGTTTAATATAACTGATGTTAATTAATTTAGATAAGTCTAGCTTTTTGTTATGTCATACACAACCATTAAAAAAATGAATGATACTTTTATTTAACTAAAATAAAAATAATTTTAACCTTGACATTACAAAAATACTTGCTACTTTTTTGTCTTTTTTTTAATATCTATCTATTCAAGCATTGCATCAACGAGGTAGTTATACTCAAGTATTCCCTAATATACTTAGACACTATTGTTTATAATAGCTTTTCCAAAATTTTGGATAAGTTATTTAGTTTTGTTGTACTTTTGGATAAGTACTATTATGGGCTTCTTGAATTTTATTCATAGCTATTCGGCCAACCTTATTTAGAGGTGAAACAATGGTTCAACTTACAAAACAGTTTGGAAAAATTAAAGTTGAAGTGCCAATTCCGCACCTTCTTAATCTCCAAGTAGATTCATATAAAAAATTCCTACAAGAAGGACTCTTAGAGCCTCTCCCAGAAGAAGGATTAGAAAGTGTTTTCCGTTCTGTCTTTCCTATTGAAGACTTTAATCGCACATCAAGTCTTGAGTTTGTTAACTACAAAATTGGTGAACCAAAGTATGACCAAGCAGAATGTATAGCCAAAGGCCTTACTTATGAAGCACCAATAAGAATTAAAGTGCGACTAATTATATACGATGTAGATAGTGATACTGAAAGTAGAACTGTTCATGACATTAAAGAACAAGATATTTACTTTGGCACTTTGCCTCTCATGACTGAAAAAGGAACATTCATTATTAATGGAACAGAGAGAGTTATTGTAAATCAGTTACAACGCTCTCCTGGAATTATTTTTGAACATGATAGTGGTAAAACCCATGCCAGTCGAAAGGTCCTTTATTCATGCCGAATTATTCCTATGCGTGGCTCTTGGCTTGACTTTGACTTTGATCATAAAGACATCCTTTATGTTCGTATTGACCGTCGTCGCAAAATGCCTGCCACTATTTTACTTAAAGCTATGGGCATGGGAAAACAAGATATTCTTAACTTTTTTTATAAAAAAGAAACATATATTTTAGATAATGATGGACGTATAAAATGGAAGTTTGATCCTAGCTTGTTCCGAAAAGATATTGCTTATACTGATATACTTGATAATGACAATAACCTCCTTGTAGCAGCAGGAAAAACTATTACAAAACGAGTATGGAGACAAATGGAGGCATCTGGACTTGAAGCCTTTGAAGTAGATCCCTCAACAGTTATAGGACAATTCCTTGCTGAAGACATTATTGATACTTCAACAGGTGAAATCCTTGCTGAATCTGCTGAAGAAATTACAGAAGGTCTCATACAAACATTTCGTGATGCTGGGATTACTACCTTTACTGTATTACACACAAGAGGTAATGATACCTCGTCATCTATCCGTGATACATTAGTCCAAGACAAAATACCTACAACAGAAAAAGCTCAAGAAGAAATTTATCGTCGCTTGAGACCAAGTTCACCTCCTACGCCTGAAATTGCTGCTTCTTTCTTTGATAATCTCTTTAGAAATAATAGTTATTATGATCTCTCTCCTGTAGGACGTTATAAGCTTAATCAGAGATTAGATAACTATGAAAATGCAACTCTTCGTACGCTTTCTGATAACGATATTCTTGAGGCGATTAAGTTACTTACACATCTAAAAGATAGCCATGGCCCAGCTGATGATATTGACCACTTAGGAAATCGACGTGTCCGCTTAGTAGGAGAACTTGTAGAAAATCAATATCGTATAGGCCTTGTTCGTATGGAACGTGCCATAAAAGAACGCATGAGTATCCAAGAGGTTGCCACACTCATGCCACATGATCTTATTAATCCTAAACCAGTAGCAGCTCTCCTTAAAGAATTCTTTGGGACATCACAGTTATCGCAATTTATGGATCAAACAAACTCTTTATCTGAAGTAACCCATAAACGTCGTCTCTCTGCTTTAGGTCCTGGGGGATTAACACGTGAGCGTGCTGGTTTTGAAGTCCGTGACGTCCATGTATCTCACTATGGAAGAATTTGTCCTATTGAAACACCTGAAGGACCTAATATTGGGCTTATTGTCTCACTAACAACATATGCAAAAGTAAACGATTATGGATTCATTGAAACTCCATATAGGGTAGTCCGTAACGGTTATGTTACTGATGAAATCATACATCTAGATGCTTCTTGTGAGTTTAGTGAAGTTATTGCTCAAGCAAATGCATCCATCGATAGTGAAGGACGTCTTATAGATGACTATGTAACTACTCGTGCACGAGGTGATGTTTTGATGTCTGCAAGGGAAGAAGTTACCCTTATGGACATTTCTCCTAGCCAAATGGTTTCTATTTCTGCAGCGCTTATCCCATTCCTTGAACATGATGATGCAAATCGTGCATTAATGGGTTCAAACATGCAACGTCAGGCTGTACCATTATTACGTTCTGAACGCCCTTTGGTAGGAACAGGAATGGAAGTAGATGTTGCTCATGACTCTGGCTCATGTATTTTAGCTGAAGGTGATGGTATTATTCGTTATGCTGATGCTAACAGAATTATTGTTTCTTATGACGATCCCAACCTTTATCCTGAATTCGGCGGTGTCCGTGCATATGATTTACTGAAATACCACAAGTCAAATCAAAACTTCTGTTTTGGACAACGACCATCCTGTATCCCAGGACAAATCGTCAAAAAAGGAGAAGTACTTGCTGATGGCCCAGCTATCCGTGACGGAGGTCTTGCTTTAGGAAAAAATCTTGTTGTAGCTTTTATGCCTTGGTGTGGATATAACTTTGAAGACTCTATTCTTATTTCAGAACGAGTCGTTAAAGAAGATACATATACATCTGTACATATTGAAGAATTTGAAATTGTGGCAAGAGACACAAAGCTTGGTCCTGAAGAAATCACAAGAGATATCCCCAATGTTGGGGAGGAAATGCTTTCAAATCTTGATGAAAACGGTATTATCCGTATTGGTGCAGCTGTTAAGCCAGAAGACATTCTAGTTGGGAAAATTACACCTAAAGGTGAGACACAACTTACTCCTGAAGAAAAGTTATTGCGAGCAATCTTTGGTGATAAAGCACGTGATGTAAAAAATACATCTTTAAAAGTACCTCCAGGAATAGAAGGAACGGTTATTGATGTAAAAGTATTTAATCGTCGTTCAGGAGAAAAAGATGACCGTACCCGCCTTATAGAAGACTATGAAATAAGTCTTATGGATAGCAAAGAGCAAAACTATATTAAATCCATTACCCAACGCATGAAGGAAAAAATCCTTCCCCTTATAAATGGAAAACAACTAGGAACAACTATACTTGGTAAAGGGAAAGGAGAAGTACTTGCAGAAGAAAATAGTGCCATAACTCCAGAACTGTTAGATTCACTACCCTTAAAAAAACTGGAGGGTGCATTTAAAAGCAAAGAACTTAATGAAACTATCACAGAAATGCTTTCACAATATGAAAAGCAAATCAACTATATAAAAACAATTTATGATTCTAAAAGAGGGAAAGTTACAGAGGGTGACGATTTACCTCCTGGAGTCATTCGTATGGTTAAAGTACATATTGCGGTGAAACGTAAGCTTGCTGTTGGAGACAAAATGGCTGGACGCCATGGTAACAAGGGTGTTGTTTCTTGTATTTTACCTGAAGAAGATATGCCATTTTTTGCTGATGGTTCACCTGTAGACATTGTACTAAACCCTCTTGGCGTTCCATCACGAATGAATATTGGGCAAATTATGGAAACACATTTAGGCTGGGCCGCTAAAGAGCTTGGACAGCAGTTAAATAATATGGTTGAACAAGGTGTTGCAATACAATCACTTCGTGAACAAGTTAAAAGTGTCTTTGAATCACCAGAAATCTCTGCAGAAATAGATGCAATGGATGATGATACATTTCGTACTTCTGTACAAAAACTCAAAAAAGGCATTATCACAATGACTCCAGTTTTTGATGGTGCTGGAGAAAGCGAAGTATGGGACTGGTTAGCAAAAGCAGGACTTCCTAGTGACGGAAAAGCCATCTTATATGATGGTCGTACAGGTGAAGCATTTAAAAATAGAGTTACAACTGGAGTAATGTACATACTTAAACTTCACCATCTTGTTGATGAAAAAATTCATGCTCGCTCAACAGGGCCATACTCCCTAGTAACGCAACAACCTCTTGGAGGGAAAGCGCAATTCGGCGGTCAACGACTAGGAGAAATGGAGGTATGGGCATTAGAAGCTTATGGTGCTTCTTATTTATTGCAAGAATTTCTTACAGTTAAATCTGATGATGTTTCAGGTCGTGTAAAAATGTATGAAAAAATTGTCAAAGGTGATAATTTCCTTGAAGCTGGCTTACCTGAATCATTTAATGTTTTAGTTAAAGAGCTTATGTCCCTTGGACTTAATGTAACTCTCCATCAAGAAGAGGGTAAGAAAAAACCCAAGAGAACTGGATTAATAGATAAAGAATAAGATAATCAATAATTATTAATAACTATTTAAGATAACCCATTGGCCTAATTCAGGAAGGGGGGGGGGGACATATACATGAGCCTTGATGAACTTTTTACTGTTCGTAGTACAGCAACTGCAAATGCTACACAAATTCGTAATCTTAAAGCTATTCAAATTTCTATTGCTTCTCCTGAGAATATTAGAGAATGGTCATATGGTGAAGTTAAAAAACCAGAGACTATTAATTATCGTACATTTAAACCAGAACGCGATGGTTTATTTTGTGCTAAAATTTTTGGACCTGTTAAAGATTACGAATGCAACTGTGGTAAATATAAAAGAATGAAACACCGTGGTATTGTCTGTGAAAAATGCGGTGTTGAAGTTATTGCTTCTAAAGTAAGGCGTGAGCGAATGGGTCACATAGAACTTGCAGCTCCAGTTGCACATATATGGTTTCTCAAAACTCTACCATCTAAAATTGGTACCCTTCTTGATATGGCTATGGCAGATCTTGAAAAAGTTTTATATTTTGACTCATATATTGTACTTGATCCAGGCTCTACTAACTTAACAAAAATGCAAGTTATTTCTGAAGATCAATACTTACAAGTCATAGAGCATATTAATGAAGAATCTTTTGTTGTAGGAATGGGTGCTGAAGCTATACGTGGACTTTTAGAAGAATTAAATCTTGAAACACTGCGTAACTCCCTACGTGAAGAATCTCAGTCAACTAAATCACAAACAAAAAAGAAAAAACTTACCAAACGTCTTAAAGTTGTAGAAGCCTTTATTGAGTCCGGAAACCGACCTGAATGGATGATTATGGAGGTTATACCTGTTATTCCACCAGAATTACGTCCCCTTGTTCCTCTTGATGGAGGACGTTTTGCAACATCTGACTTAAACGATCTATATCGTAGAGTTATTAATAGAAATAATCGTTTAAAACGACTTATGGAGCTTGGTGCTCCAGAAATTATTATTCGTAATGAAAAACGAATGCTTCAAGAAGCCGTTGACGCTCTTTTTGATAACGGACGTCGTGGACGTGCTATTGCAGGCACAAATGGTCGACCTTTAAAATCACTCTCTGACATGATTAAAGGAAAACAAGGTCGATTCCGTCAAAACTTACTTGGTAAACGAGTAGATTATTCTGGACGTTCAGTCATTGTTGTAGGTCCCAAGTTAAAACTACATCAATGTGGATTACCTAAAAAAATGGCACTAGAACTGTTTAAACCTTTTATTTACTCTGAACTTGAAAAAAGAGGGCATGCATCTACTATCAAAAGTGCCAAAAAAATTGTTGAACGTGAAGAACTTGTTGTATGGGATATCCTTTCTGATGTTGTTCGTGAATACCCAATACTACTTAATCGTGCCCCTACCCTTCACAGGCTAGGAATTCAAGCCTTTGAACCTCTCCTTGTTGAAGGAAAAGCAATTCAACTCCATCCTCTTGTTTGTGCAGCATATAATGCAGACTTTGATGGCGACCAAATGGCTGTACATATACCTTTATCAGTAGAAGCACAGGTAGAGTGTCGTGTGCTTATGATGAGTACAAACAATATTCTCTCTCCTGCAAATGGCTCACCTGTTATTGTACCATCACAAGATATTGTTCTAGGTCTTTATTATATGACTGTAGAACGCTCTTTTGAAAAAGGTGAAGGAATGGTTTTCTGTGCCCCATGGGAAGTTATTTCAGCTATTGATAATAACCAAGTCAACATCCATGCAAAAATTAAAGTCCGCATGGAAGATGGGAATATATATAATACTACAGCAGGACGTATTCTTGTTTGGGAAGGTCTGCCCAAAGGGCTTAAATTCGAATACGTTAATTGTGTTCTTACTAAAAAAAATATTGCTACTCTTGTTGGAAATGCTTATCGTGATGCTGGAATCAAAGCAACTGTTATTCTCTGTGACCGCCTAAAAGACATTGGATATGAATATGCTACAAGAGCAGGCATCACAATTGGTGTGAAAGATCTCATTATTCCTGCTACCAAAAAAACAATCATTGATACAGCTACTTCTGAAGTTGACGATATTGAACGTCAATACCGTGATGGTATTATCACCCGTACAGAAAAATATAATAAAGTTGTTGACGTTTGGACTAAAGCTACACAAGATATTTCTTCAGAAATGACCAAAGAAATTTCTACAGAAGTTGTTAAAGATCCAAAGACAGAAAGAACAGAAGTCAACCAAAGCTTTAATCCTATTTTTATGATGTCCAACTCTGGTGCTCGAGGAAACCAGGATCAAATGCGACAGTTAGCAGGAATGCGTGGGTTAATGGCTAAACCTTCAGGTGAAATTATTGAAACACCAATCACTTCTAACTTCCGTGAAGGATTAACGGTACTCCAATATTTTACATCTACACATGGTGCCCGAAAAGGTCTTGCAGACACTGCTCTAAAAACTGCTAACTCTGGATATCTTACTCGTCGTCTTGTAGATGTTGTCCAAGATGTTATTGTTTATAAAAATGACTGTGGGACTGTAGATGGTATTGAAGTTAAACAAGTTCAAGATGGTGGAGAAATCAAACAAAACCTTAGTGAAAGAATTCTAGGCCGAGTTCTTCTCTATCCTATCTATCATCCTGTTACTAATGAAATCATCTTCCCTGAAAATACTCTTATAGACGAATATGTTGTTAAAAAACTTGAAGAAATTGGTATTGCTTCTGTCACTATTAGATCTGCATTAACTTGTCAGTCTGAACGTGGGGTATGTGCATTATGTTATGGACGTGATCTTGCTCGTGGCCATCTTGTCAACATAGGTGAAACTGTTGGTATAATTGCAGCTCAATCTATTGGTGAACCTGGGACACAACTTACCATGCGTACTTTCCATATTGGTGGAACTGCCTCACGCGAAATTGAACGCTCTAATTTTGAAGCTCTTCATTCTGGAAGAATTGTTCTTACTCGTGTTAAGTCAGTTGAAAATCGTGATGGCGTCCATCTTGTAATAGGTAAAAGTGGTCAACTTTCTATCGTAGATGAACAAGGACGAGAAAGAGAAAGATATTCTTTACCTAATGGAGCTAGACTTTATGTAAAAGAAGGACAAGAAGTCACAAAAGGTACTTTTCTTGCAGAATGGGATCCTTTTAACGAACCTTTTGTCTCTGAAGTAAATGGATTTATCAAATTTACCGATCTTATTGATGGGAAAACATACCAAGAAAAACTTGATGAAGCTACTCATCAATCATCCATGACAATAATTGAATACAGAACTACTAGCTTCCGTCCTTCAATATCAATATGTGATGCAGAAGGCCAAACAAAACAACGTATCACAAGTACAACACCTGCAATATATAGTCTCCCTGCAGGAGCTATTATAATGGTCAAAGATGGTCAAGAAGTACAAGCTGGGGACATTATAGCTCGTAAACCTCGTGAAACTTCAAAAACACGTGATATTGTTGGCGGGCTTCCTCGAGTTGCTGAATTGTTTGAAGTCCGTAAACCAAAAGATATGGCTGTTGTTTCCGAAATTGCAGGTATAGTTACTTATGCAGGTGAATCCAAAGGAAAACGTAAACTTATTGTTACTCCTGAAATAGGTGATCCTAAAGAATATCTTATTCCAAAAGGTAAACACATTAACGTTTCTGATGGTGACTTTGTTGAAGCAGGAGATCTCTTAACAGAAGGACATCCTGAACTTCATGATATCCTTAAAACAAGAGGTGAAAAGTATCTTGCTGCATATCTTGTTGATGAAATTCAAGAAGTTTACCGCTTTCAAGGTGTAGGAATTGACGATAAACATATTGAAGTCATTGTTCGACAAATGTTACGTAAAATCACTGTAACAAATCCTGGAGGAACAACGTTCCTTGTTGGAGAACAAGTAGATAAAGGTGACTTTAAAGAAGAAAACCAAAAAATTGTGGAAGAAGGATTAGAACCCGCTACAGCAGAACCATTGGTATTAGGAATTACTCAAGCCTCACTAACAACTTCATCATTTATTTCAGCAGCTTCATTCCAAGAAACGACAAAAGTTCTTACAGAAGCTTCTCTAAAAGGAAAAATGGATTACCTGAGAGGACTAAAAGAAAACGTTATTGTTGGTCGACTTATTCCTGCAGGGACAGGTTATAGGGAATATATGGAGTTAGATATTGTTGTTCCTGAACAAAAAGAACGTCCAAACAAATTTCTTGAAGAACTTGAAGAACGTCCTGTTTTAATAGAGATAGATTCTTAGTTTTAGATATATCTAATATAAAGCAAAAGAAGGTATGCCTTGCATACCTTCTTTTGCTTTATATTAGATATATCTAAATATTCATTTCATATAAATAGCAAAACTATATTATCCATTTCCCATTTGTAAATCTTGCTAACTCACGAACTCTTCTTCCTGCTGTAACTTTAAAGTTCCCTTGTTCAGCTTCAACTTTTGTTTTTGCCCTACACTCATAACATTTCTCTATATATATCACATAGCCAACATACAATATACTTTTTGAAGAAGAACTAGGATATAACTCTATTGAAAGGCTATCTATGTCAACTTCATGGAATTTAGCTATAAATTCATCCCCAACTTTAGTAATAAATTTTGCATCTCTATTACATTTTAAATTTTTATTAGCTTGACATAGATATTCTTTTGCAAAATGTTCTAATTTTTCTTTTACCTCTTGTTCTGATTGTATATTAACTTTAGCTAACACTTCTACCTGAGGAATTATACTTAAAAAAGGTATAAGCATAACTAAAAAGAAAAAAAATTTTTTCATATAAAACCCCTTCACAAAAAAAGGGCTTGAATCCAAGCCCTTCTTATTTAGTAATTAATTTTTATATACTAATCAAAAAAGACAAGTTCTGTACGACGATTCATATATCGTCCTTCTTTTGTAGCATTATTATACTGATAGGATTTACCCATTCCTTTAGCAAATAAACGATTTGAAGGTATACCCATTTTAACCAAGAAGTTTTTAACTGCATCAGCACGTTCTTGTGATAAACGCAAGTTATATGCATCAGGACCAGTACTATCTGTCCACCCAAGCAAACGAACATTAAAATCTGGATTTGCTCTGATAAGACGAACTGTTTCTTCTAAAATAGCTTTAGCAGTATCATCTAATGCAAAAGAATCAAAAGCAAAGTTTACACCACGAAGTACAACAACTTCTTCTGTAACAAGAATTTGCTCTTGACAAAAAACACTATTAACAAATTCTTGGCAAACAGCAGGATTTTGTAGAAGCTGTAAACCATCAACAAGAACACTTCCACTATTAAGTGCAACAATTTGATCAATTATTGCTTTGCCTTCAGCATCATCTGCAAATGAAACTACATGAAAACAAACATTAGGATTTGTTTGATATATAGATTTTACTTCCTCAACAGGATTCATCCCTAAATTATTATGACCATCAGTGAGAAGAATAACGGCTGCCTGAGGGGGCATTTGATTAATGACTGTTTCATGCATTTTTATGCCGTCTCCCATAGGAGTAAGACGACCAAAAATTTCTAAATCAGACTTAATTGTATTAACCGCACATTCGGCAACACATGAATTCCAAGAACCTTGGGGAATAATTACAGAATAAGGTGCAAAAGTATATAATCCACCTTGATATGACATTTTAGGCATTGCCGCATTAATTTTTAATATAGCTTCTTTTGCTAATTCTATTTTAGGCTCTCTAACAGCAACATGTTTCATCATCATAGAGCCTGAATAATCCACAAGATAATTATAGCTTTCAACACGTTTAGTACAACTAGCTGTAACTTCTGCAGCAAAGCAAACTGTTGACCATGCTGTTAATAATGTAACAGCAAAAATTGCAGAATGGATAATTTTCATGTACGCCTCCCTTTCTCAGGTACAATCCCTTCCCTAACAAAGACTATTTTGTTTTAGTCCTGGCCTCTAGTATACCGGTCCATAACAAATAAGGTAAAGAAGTTCATTAAGTATTTTTTATTATAAAATTAATAATCATTATTTATTCTAATTGTATTATTTTCATAGTACATTATTTTATGCTGATAAGATAACTAACCTAAAATGTTGTATTTTGAAAAGTATATTTTTTGAAAAAAATAAAAATAATCTAATTATTAGTAAAATTATTACAATATAGTTAATGCATAAAAATAAAAAATCATAATAGATTTAACATTATTTATAATATATGAATAAAATTAGTTAAACACAGCCTGTTGGCTTTGGTAATCCAGCCATTCTACAAGCGCCCTTCCCAGGACCTGATGGGAAAAATTCATAAATTTCTTTAAGTTTATAACCAGTATTTTTAGAAATAATTCTCACCATAGGTGCAATTCCATTTTTTTTATAATAATCTTGCAAAAATTCTATAATCTTTCTATGAGCATCTGTTACTTCACTAATACCCTCAGATTCTTTTACATAATCAACCCACTCTGGGCCCCAATTTTCAAAATTTAATAAAAAACCATCTTCATCGACTTCGAAGTTTTTTCCTTTGTATATAACTTCAGCCATCTGCATGTCCTCCTTGGACAACCCTTATATCCTAGTAAAATGATACTATTATGGATATATTTAACAATTAAATTATATAAAAAAATATAACAAGTTATTATCAAAAAATAAAAAACATCACTCACTATACAATAATTAATACTACATATACAAAAAAATAGCAAGAGAAAATGAGGAGGTATAATAACTTACGTTACATTTCTGCTAGCATACCTAAGCTAACTTAAAAGGTAATAATAAGTTACTACAAAATTTATCCATCTCTACTCCATGAGTATATCCAGCAATATGTGCAATTCCATGAGATAATAATGATAAACAATAATCTAAAATAGGCTGACGATATAATAATGATTCTCGACAAACAGCATCAACAGATAAAATAATACTTCCAGCAAGATCTTCGTCATCCATGGGAAAAGAAAGGACGTTTGTTATCCCTAAACAATTCATATAATGAAGATTAAAAAACGCAATTGTTGTATCTGATACTAAATAAACTTCTATTGTTTGTAACTTTGCAAAAGATAACATTTTCTCAAGAATAGCAACAAATTCTAAACGACAAAAAGGTAACTTCCATATATGTTCATTACCTAACAAAATTACAGCCATATTAATTTTTTAATCCTTTCTTCTTACTATTTAAAATTCTTCATATTTCTTATTCTACTACTATGTTGAATATTAAACTTTATTATATCGTTATTTAAATAACACACAATAAAAATTTAACTATCTCTACAATATTACTAATTTCTTAAACTATTCTTTATCACTAACATAATCATAAACAAAAGCATTATACATTAATAGTATGAATATTGCATTATAAATACAAAAAATATTTATTTACAATAAGGAATTAAATATGTCTATTACACCACTCAAAAATAGTTACGTTTCAACTAATTATGAAAAAAAATCATCTACTGAAAACCTACATTCAAATACTGAGACAAAAAATACAGAAGCAGTAAAAAATAATTCTCAAAGAACACAAAAAAACAACAACTATCTTTCAAGTAATCCTATAAGTTGGTTACAACAAGCTGTAAGTGCCACCATGGATGGTATGGGACTTGGGCCTACTGATAAAATATCTTTTTCAACTATTATTTCTTACAGAGATCAACTCCAAAATGAATTTGATACTAAAGTAAAAGAAGGATTAAAAGAAGCAGGATTAGATGAAAATGTTAAATTTCAACTTGTTTCAGGAGATGAAGGAGGAATAAAAGTTATTGCAGACTCACCAGAGAAAGAAAAAGTAGAAAAATTTTTTGAAGACAACCCTGATCTTGTTAAACAATTTGAAAAAATACAAGCTCTTAACAATGTTGAAGAATCACGAAAACAACAACGAATTGATGTTAATGCTATTAGACAACGTGTTCAAGTTGAATCTATGATGGCATGGTATTCAGGCTCTGGAGGAGGGGGCATTAGTTCTATTATGGATTTCTCGGGAGGACAAACTTCTTTTTTCAGTGGAATTAATAAACATGTATAAGTAACAATAGAGTAATGATACGCTTAAGTTATGATAACATAAAAAATTTTTTAGTATTTTCTCCGCATTGTGTCCAAAGTTCTATAATATCTATCTTCTTTAAAGAAGCTATATATGCTGCAGTAAAAACAACCAAAGCTGGTTCATTGCACTTTCCTCTCCATGGAACTGGAGAAAGGTATGGACAATCTGTTTCAATTAATAACTTGTCTTCTGGAATCATAGGGATTACTTCTTGTAGTTCTTTGTTCCCAGGATATGTAACAGGCCCTGCAACAGAAATATTCCAACCATTACTTAAAATTCTATCTAGAAAAGATACTGCATCACCACTAAAGCAATGCCAAAGTACAGGGTAAGCTATACATCCTTCAGACTCAAGAATCCTAATCGTATCCCTTGCAGCATCACGTGAATGTATTACTATGGGTTTTCTCATCTCTCTTGCAAAGTTAAGCTGAGCTCTAAAAACTTCTTCTTGGAGAGTAGCAGTACAATCTTTATGATAAAAATCTAACCCTATCTCACCAACTGCTTTTAATTGTTCATCACAACGAAAGAGATCATACATAATTTTAAGGATATTTTTATTAAACTTCATAGCATCACAAGGGTGAATGCCTAAAAGAAAAAATATTCCAGGAATAGTTTTTAAAACTTCATTATACTCTTGATACTCTTGAATACTTAAAAAAACGTTCCCTAAAAAAGCAACACCTGCAGAGGCTGCTCTCTTAATAACTTCAGAGAGTCTAGTAAATAACTCAGGAAACACTAAATGTGCATGAGAATCTGCACCAATTAAGGGCAACTTTAAATCTTCAGGATTAGGTCTAATTACAGATTTTTTAGACATATATAGAATTACAAAAATACATTTTTAATTATAATTATAGCTCTACTTATCCTATCTTTCTTATTAATGTCCCAATACTACTAATATAGTAATAATTAATAAGAAGATACTATTAATAACTCAGAATACTCATTACTCAATTTACTTTTATCATACCAAATTTTTGGTAAAAGAAATATAATATAAAACAACCTATTACTGAAAATGGAACACCAACTAATGCTGAATACTGATATCCTAACCCCATTTGAATAGGTAACCCACCACAATATGCCCCAATAGCATTCCCCAAGTTAAAAGCCATTTGTGCACTTGATGTTCCTAACAATTCTCCGCCTTTGGAAAACTTAATTAATAATAACTGTTGTGGACTACTTAAAGCAAATAAACAAGCAGTACCTAATATCATCAATAAGATGGAAACCCATGGGATATAAGAGAAAAAAAAGATACAAATAAGGACAATACTGAGCAACCCTTGTATAAAAATTGCTATACGAATTGGCATCAAACGATCAGACAATACTCCACCAAAAAAATTACCTATTACCATCCCCACACCTGCAAAAACAATAAGCAATGTTGCGCTATGAGGAGAAAAACCTGATACATTTGTTAATAATGGTATAATATAACTATACCAACAAAAAACAGCTCCATTACCTAATATAGTAGCAATAATTAGTAACCAAGGTGCAAGTCTTTTAAGAAAATAAAATTGTCCTTTAAGGCCTGTATCTGGTACATTCTCTATCTGAGGAACCCATCGCCATACATAAAAAAATGTGACTAGTCCCCAGCCAACAACAATCAAAAAACCTATTCTCCAAGAGAGCGTAACACCTAAGAATGTTCCTAATGGGACACCAAATAAGTTAGCAACCGTCATCCCAGATATCATTATAGAAATAGCTTCTGTAGATTTTCCCTTATCTGATAACTTCTCAGCAATAATAGAACCAACTCCAAAATAGGATCCATGAGGAAGTCCAGAAATAAAACGAGCTAACATCATTGTCTCATAGTTAAAAGCAATGGATGCTATCAGGTTGCCTAACATAATAATAACTATTAAAGCCAATAGAATATTTTTTAGGGGATAACGACGAACAAATATTAAAAAAGGAGCACCAATAAATACACCAGAAGCATATGCTGAAATGAGATGTCCTGCAGTAGGTATAGTTATACCAAAATCAGTAGCAATATAAGGTAATATGCCTATTATTATAAATTCTGCAATACCCAGTCCAAGGGTACCAAAAGATAATGCTATAAGACTTTTTTTAATATATAACATAAATAAGTTAGTTAATAAAGTATCATTTATTATAATAAATAGTATAGATTAATAATCTCATAAAACAACATTAGTTACTAATAGTACATTATTATAATTTGCTATTAGATATAGTTAGTTTCTTATACTAAGAACTCAACTAACATCCAAATCTAATCTATTTATTTTACTTTAACTATACTTATCTACAAAGAAAGATTACTATTTACTTATAATCCCTATATTTTTTAGTGTAGACTCTAGCTTAGTAAAATTTATAGGGCTAAGCTCTGTTAAAGGTAACCTAAATTCAAGCTCTAACTTCTCCATTAAAGAAAGAGCCGTTTTTACAGGGATAGGATTTGTTTCAACAAACATTAACCTACATAGTGGCGCTAAATTATAATGGATTTGACGTGCTTCCTCTAATTTATTTTTTTCAATTAATGAACATAGCTCAACAACCATAGCTGGAACAATATTAGATATTACAGAAATAACGCCACATCCTCCTAGGATCATAGATGGTAATATAGTAAAATCATCACCAGTTAATACTTGGAACCCAATAGGACAAAATTCAATAATTTCAGAAAATTGTTCTAAATTTCCTGTAGCATCTTTTATGCCAACAACTTCTGGTATATCTTGGACAATACGTGCAACTGTTTCAGGCAGTAAGTTACAACCAGTACGCCCTGGGACATTGTATAATAAGATAGGAATAGATTCCTGACTTGCTATTGTCTTAAAATGTTGGAATAAACCCTCTTGAGTTGGTTTATTATAATATGGAGTAACATGTAATACTCCATCCGCCCCTAACTCTTTTGCAATTTTTGTAAGCTGAATTGCTTTAGCTGTATCATTCGAACCAGCACCTGCAATTACAGGGACGCGGCTTTTTGTTTGTTCAACACATGCTTTAATTAATAACTTATATTCCTCATATGTTAATGTTGCACTTTCTCCTGTAGTACCACAAGAAACTAATCCATTAATACCTTGCTCAATCTGCCATTCAATGATTTCTCGATAACACTCAAGATCTATCTCTCCTTTTTTAAAAGGTGTGACTAGTGCTGTGATTGCTCCTTGAAATTGTATTTGCCCCATAACATACTCCATTAAAAGATATAACCTACCAAAATAATAATTTTTTTATTTTTTATTGTCAAAAAAGACCTAGCTCTGACAATTGCAGTTGTCCTGTGTAAACATGAACAACAGGTCCTTTCATTAATACTTTTCCATTATTCAAATTAAGCTCTATTATCTCTTTACTTGCCGTCATGACTTTGACGTTAGTTCCAACTAACCCAAGTTGATTTGCAATAATAACAGATGCACATACACCTGTACCACAAGCTAGAGTTTCATCTTCCACACCACGCTCATAAGTTCTTACAAACATAGAATTTGGACTTTCAATCTTAACAAAATTTACATTTACTCCCTCAGGAGAAAAATGAGAGTGTCCTCGTAATAACTTTCCTTTAGGTATAATATCATAATCAATAAGATTATCATGAAATACAACAAGATGTGGTACCCCTGTGTTAACAAAATGTACTTGTTGTGTTTCTTTTTCTACTTCTAGAGATACATTCAACAAAATATTTGTTGGATCTGTCATAGTTACAGTTGCATCCTGTAACTCATCACCAACAGTAATACTTATTAACCCAGCATCCGTACTTAATGTATGCTGCATATTAGCAAGACCTATCTTAACAGCTAATACCCCCATACAACGACTAGCATTCCCACACATTTCAGCTCTTGAACCATCAGAGTTAAAAAAATGCCACATATAATCAGCACCAGCTATTGTAGATAGCTCAAAAAATGCAATACCGTCAGCTCCAACGCCTCTCTTACGTCTACAAATTACCTCTGCCCAACTAGACATTTTTTCTTTAGGAATAAAAAGAGATCTATTGTCAATAAAAACAAAATCATTTCCACAACCATGAAGTTTAAAAAATTCTATACTAGGTATATCTTCTCTGCTAAACATAGTAATTTTCCAATATTAATTATTGCTCTTAGTTACAATCATTAATTATAATGTAAGGTTATTATATAAATAAAAGTAAAAAATAGTTAGATAGCATACAATTATAGCATAGTTAATCAATTTGGCATAATCAATAACTAATAAAAAAGACTACTAAAAGATAGTTCTCTTTTAAGTAGTCTTAATTAAGTATAGAATATAATATAATTCTATAGCCAGTTATTTAATAATAGTTTAATAAATATCTTTATTAAAAATTTTTACTCCCTCTAGAAAAGAATTATACTATAATAAAGAAAAATTATATTTACTAACAAAGAGGTAAATCTAGCTATTAAGATATTCCTTCAGCTCTTTACCTGCACGAAAAAATGGAAGACGTTTTGGTTGTACAACAACCTTTTCGCCTGTACGAGGATTACGGCCAGCATATCCTTCATACTCTTTTACTTTAAAACTACCAAATCCACGAACCTCAACTCGACCACCTTTGAGAAGAGATTCTTTCATGCTATCTACAAACGTATTAACAACCAATGTAGCTTCATCTAAAGAAATATTTGCCTGTTCAGATAAAGACTTCACAAGTTCACTTTTGTTCATGGCAACTCCATAAGGAATCTTTACATGTGTAAGAGAAACAGCAATATAATCTATACTCCACCATAAATCAAGATATCAAATTATCATATTATCTATCATAAGAATTTATTGTATCACATTATCACCATAATTTACTCTATTATTTCTATTATATTATCAAAAAATCATGACATAATTTAATTCTACTTTTAAAATAACTATATACTATTTTTAGTTTTAGTATATCTACTTTTAAATAAAGAATACTATTCTATAAATAGAATGAATATACATTTGTTATGTAACTAACTATAAATAATATTTACACTTATTTACAGTTTTAAAAAATACTTCAACACTTTCTATCTTAATAACATATTATTTATTAAAATTTAGTTCATCATATTTCAAAGATTATACTTATCTATTCATTTATAAAAGTTATCATAACTACTAATATTTCTTATAAGCTATTATTTCTATATGTTGATAATAAATAAGAGTTAATAAATTTATCAATCTGTCCACCTAAAACAGCCTCAACATCACTAGACTCACAGTTTGTTCTATGATCTTTGACTAGCCTATAAGGCTGCATTGTATATGTACGTATTTGGCTTCCAAAGCTAATTGCTTCTTTCCCCATATATTGAGCTTGTTTTGCAGCATCACGTAATTTAATTTCTTGCTCATAAAGCCTAGCTCTAAGAATACGCATTGCAGACTCTTTATTATGGTGTTGTGACTTTTCATTTTGACATTGAGCAACAATTCCTGTGGGGATATGTGTTATACGAACAGCAGAACTTGTTGTATTTACGCTCTGTCCTCCAGGACCACTTGAGCGAAAAACATCAATACGTAAATCAGAATCTTTTATATCTATAACAACTTCTTCACCTGCGTCAGGAATAACGTCAACAGATGCAAAAGACGTATGACGCCTTCCAGACGAGTCAAATGGAGAAATGCGAATAAGCCTATGTATTCCTCTTTCTCCTTTAAGCAACCCATAAGCATTCTCACCAGAAATTCTCAATGTTACTGATTTAATACCAGCCTCATCACCAGGGAGGTAATCCATCTCTTCTTTAGAAAAACCATGTAAATCTGCCCAGCGTAAATACATACGCTCTAACATTTCTGCCCAATCCTGAGCTTCTGTACCTCCAGCTCCAGGATGAATTTCTAATATAGCATCCATTTTATCTTCTTCTGCTCCAAGAAGAAGATACATCTCTGCTTCTTCCATAGCATCTTGAAATTTTTTTACCTGTAATTCTAGTGCAGTTAATGCTTCTAAAAATTCAGTACTGGACTCATTAGTTGTTAAAAATTCTTGAACAAGCTCAAACCAGTCTATCATTTCTGTATGACAAAGATGTAATTTTTCAAATCGAAGATTATCTGCTTCAAGTTGACTCTTCTCTTTAAGTATAGGCGTTAATGCTTCTGGGTTACTCCATGCATCTGGTGCTGAAAGAATTTTCTCTATTTCAGAAAGACGATTTTTATAAGATGGTTGGTCAAAGACGCCTCCAAAAAATTTCAAACTGCTCTGATAAAGATAGGATACATGCCTTTAACTCAGGAAACTGAATCATGAACACCCTCTACTTTTATGTCCACAAGAATGGGTTATTAAGTTATTTTTCCACAACATAATACATAATACTAAGATAGCAAAAGTTGGAAGCCATGGCTCTATCCAAAAGAAGACCGTATTATCTATAATAGGTCTTATAGTTCCAACAAGGTATGTAGGGATAAAAATTTTTGTTGAATCTATAATACGGCCATAAGGATCTATAAAAGCAGATATCCCTGTTACAGCAGCTCGAGCCATCCACCGTCCAAACTCTATTGATCGCATCTGGGCAATTTGTAAATGCTGAACTGGTGCAATAGTATGGCCAAACCATGAATCATTGCTTACAGTAATAAATACTTGTGCCCCCTCAGCTACACGCTTTCTTGCTAACTCAGGGAAAATTACCTCATAACAAATAAGTATACCCATTGAAATAGTTCTATAGCATGCTATACTTCCTTTCTTTACTGTTTCTTTTATTTCAAAAAGAAGTGGAGCCACCTTTTCACCTGGAGTATATGTACCTACCTCCTGCAATAGTTGACTTAAAAAAGGAAAATTGAAAAAAAGAGGTGTATATTCTCCAAATGGGACTAAATGCTCTTTATCATACCACTGAAGAGATTTATTTATTTTATTTGATTCACTGCAATCTAATCTATAG
Organism: Lawsonia intracellularis PHE/MN1-00; assembly: GCF_000055945.1. NCBI lineage: Bacteria > Pseudomonadati > Thermodesulfobacteriota > Desulfovibrionia > Desulfovibrionales > Desulfovibrionaceae > Lawsonia > Lawsonia intracellularis. The sequence continues at coordinate 1,112,747 of NC_008011.1, read as the reverse complement.
TTACCTGGACTATAATAATATAATCTATTAAAAATAGTTATGTCTTTCCCTGCTGTTTCTATTCCAGGTGCTCCAAAAATAACAGGAATCTGATATTTATTTACAAAATATGTTAAAGGATTATGTATGCCTTTTTCAACTTCAGCTTTAAAATCAAATAAAATGACTGTTTCAGGCCACAAAAAAACGTCAGGATAATATGTATTCCCACCTTCATGAAGTCGAAAAATATTTTTTAACAACTCCTCACTAGCCCTAACATATTTTTGAGCAGATCGATATTTTGTTTGAGGATTCCATTTAACAATCTGATCATCATTCCCCTGTATAATAGCTATAGTAACTCCATCTTGTATATTCATATCAATGGGATTTGTCTTTAAAGTTATGTATCCAAAAAGTACAATACTTATAAAAAGAATACAGGCTACAGATAGAGCCCTTATTAAGGGCCACTTAATACTACACTTATGAATATCTTTGGACTGAGAATAGAGAATACTATAGAAAACTAAACAAAGAATAGCTACATATAGTCCACTCAAAGCATATGAACCAATAATAGATGCACATTGTAACATAACAGGATATCGTGCAAATCCCATTGTAAAAGGAAGCCAAGGGAACCCTGTAAAAAACCAACTTTTTATCCACTCAATTAAATACCATACCAATCCTAGCATTAAGCTTTTCTGCCAAAATTGTATATGATGAAAACAAAAAACAAAGAATGAAAACAAACCAGAAAAAAATCCTAAAGAACCACCAACAAGGACAACACAAGGGCAAGCAAGCAACCATGGTAAACCACCTATAGTATGTATGGGAACAGCTAGCCAATAAAGACTTAAAGATGATCCTAGTAATCCTAGAATCCAGCCAGCTCTTAATGCATCAACTTTTCCTGGTGCATTATGTCCTAATATAATTAAAGATAAAGGATAGAAAAAAATAAGACCTGGGATATAACATATAGGATTTTCTACACCAAACCATAGGCCTAAAGCTCCAATAATGATCCATGCACTACTATGTATCTTCATAACAATACTATATTAAAACTAATTATTAGTAACAAACAATTTTATTCCCCTCTTCAATTCAAAAAAGATACCTATACATTCTCTAGTACTAATGATGATAAGGTATATTACGTAATAAAGTCTCTGCACGATAAACCTGTTCAAGAAATATAACTCTTGCTAGTTCATGTGGGAATGTTATATTCCCTAACGATAAACAGTCATTAGCAATGTTACATACACTACTATCAAGACCAAAGGCACCACCAATAATAAAACATGGTCGCTTTGTTGTATTTTCAAAATAATTTCTAAGAAAATTTGCAAACTCTTGTGAAGAGATAGATTTACCTTTTTCATCTAAACAAATAGGTATATCTATAGGTTCAAGGGCTGCAAGTATATTTTTTCCTTCCATTGCTTTGCGTTGAGAAACAGATAATGAAGAGTTTCCATCTTTAATGATAGTTTCATAAATTGCTCTCCAACAAGAAATACGTTTATAATAATGTTCTGCAGCTGCTCTCCAAAAAGGTATACGTAACCGACCTACAACAATTAATCGTAATGATTTTGAAGACATAATTATACTCAGCACAAGAAACTAACAAATAGGAGATTACTCTCATTTAGCAAGATTAAATACAATTTCTTTAAAAGAAACTACATACTTTATAGCTCACAAAACTTATATTACCTTTACAACAATATACTTTAGTATTGGATATAACACCTTTAACAACAAGAATATAATACCACAATTTTTTTACTAGTAGTTACTTATATTTTTTATCTTTCTTAGGACTAAAAAAGCTGCCTATACAAACAGAAATCTCTTAGATTGTCTATCTTTTATTGTATTACTTCTGGTATAATGCACTACTACCATAATTAATGCTAAGTAAAAACTTCTCACTTTATATATTATAACTAATATATAAGTTACTAGGCTTCTTTTCACAACCTGTAAAAAACTGCAAGTCTTATATAGAAAGACTATTACAGCTAGTAATAAAATACACAAAAACTTCATATTTACTACTTAGTTTAATGTAAAACGTTACTTCATACATAAAAAACGCTATAAACATAAAAATTTATAACTTAATCTCTTTTATTAAAAAAATATAATAAGAATAAGATTAGAAATAAGTTACAACTACTGGCTGTTAAAAATTCTATAAAAATTTTATTTATAAAAATGTAATATTCACAAATAGCTATATTCAACCTACGTCTAATCTTCTTTTCTTACCTTGACTTTTTATATTTTCCCCTTATATATCACCGTAGTTAAAAATCTTGGCTAAATATTATACTGCTTTTTTGACTATTATATAGTCATACTATTTACAAATACTATTGCAATAGCTTTGCATAATTACTGTAACTTATGAATATTTAGTTATATAATTTTTTATTATATAGTTAAATATTATAAAACTTCATTCTAAAATGAAGTTTTATAATAAAATATTCTCTATTAAGAGAAAAATTATTGTTTTTATATAAAACAAACAACCTTCTACTATTTATATTTACAGGAATTTTATAATGAATAATACATGTGTACTAAGTCTAATAAATTATATTAAACTATTATATATAATAAAATTTTTAAATAGATATAGATTAGTAAAATATATTAATAATATAAATAATAACTCTAAATATTTAACAAAAATTAATATAAAAAGTATACCATGTATTCTGATACTACTTTTTTCTATAGTGTGTATTAAAGTAACTATAACTTTTGCTATGGATAAAAATAGTGATATGAATGATAAGGAGGCTTCTACTCCAAATATTTCAAACTTTCTCAAGGGATTAGTACCAAAAAAACTTCACTGCTACCTTGATGATGAACAGACAGAGCTTGATATTAACGTTACAGCTATAAAAGAAAGTCAAAAAACTAAAAATCCAAGTCAAAAATCAATTATTATTAACTGCACTATAATACATCCACAACTCAGAGAACCATTAATATTTGGTAGCTATACTCAGGTAAATCAAAGTGAGCTTGAATTATTAAAAACACTAGTTCAACAACCGATAACAATTAGACAACTGGCACAACTAGGACTATCAGGTGCAGAAAGCAGTAATAAATTACAAACGGCTGCACAGTTAACTTCACCATTAGGCTCTAAGAGAAAATACGCTCCAGTGTCATCAACTGAAACGCTTACCACTAGAACCTCAAGCTCTATAGAAACTAGTAGTATACCACAGTCTACTCAATCAGCTTCAAGCTCTATAATAACAACTTCAAACCTAGAAGAACCTGTTGTACGACCTAAAATTCCATCAACTAAACAGGGGAAAAACAAAGCTCCCTTAGATAAACCCCAAACTCTAGTGACAGCTTCTAAAAGATCTGTATTCTCTCTTAATCTGCAATTACTAGAAAATCTTGGATTACAAAAAATTAAAGCAATCTATGAGGAAGGACAAAGTACCCTACATATACTACTACAAACCATTAAAGATTTACATAGAGAAGGGCAGGCTGATAAAGAATTAACAGAAAAATATCGTAGCATGCTTGAACAACAAGTAGAACTTGCAAAGTTTATTAAAGAAAAAGAAGAAGAAGAAGAACAACAACAAATCAAACAAGTAATGAAAAGACATGAAAACGTTCAAGACTTATTAGAAATGCTAAAGAAAAATATATCCTGCTCTACCTCTACACCCGAACAAATAAATTTTGATCTACTAAGCTTACCTGTTGATCAACTAAGTCAACTTGATTTAACTACATTAAAAAATATTTTTGAACCTGTAGAAAGCAAAAGACGCACGCTGGAAGACCAAATAAGACAACAAATTAAAGAAGGAAAACAAGTTGATCCAACATTACAACAAAAATATCAATACCTAGTTACTCTGCAAACAGATGTACTAATGGCTACTAAAAATTTCTCAGAAGAAAAACTGTCTCAATTACCACCAACCAGTGGACTTGCATATAGATTACAAGAGGTAAAAGCAATAACTCAACTTCTGAAAGAAAAAATTCCTCCCTCCCCCAAAAGTGAAGATGGCAACAATATACAATTTATCATATTAGAAAAAAAAGATGATAGAAGAAGTGAAACATCTAAAACAACAGTTAGAATAAACCAACAAGGAATTCAAACCACAAATACAAAGGAAAAAACAAAAAAAAAGAATCTAATAGCTACATTAGACAAGTCTTCTTCACTTTTAGAGACAGATATCGAACCACCACATTCATCTGAGCAACAATCTTCTTCTAGCTCTAATAGCACTAAAAAAAAGAAAAAAGAGAAAAAAACAAGTCCTGTTAAAACACATACATTTTCAGCAAACATTCCATCAGAAGAAGTTATAACTACAACCTCTATAAGCTCTGAACAAACAACAGTACAAATGCCATTAGAAGCTAAAACTCTTGTTGCTACAGGGGACAAACAACAACCTTCTTCTAGCTCTCATCATAAACAGAAAAAGAAACAAACACAGACTTCAACGCTATCTAGCAACCAATCACTACTTTCTATACATGCAAATAGTCCCTCGCCATCTATAGAATCAACCTCTCAGCAATCTAATGCTATGCCTCTTAAAACAAAAGAGGCTATAGAAAATGAATGCACTCCAGATATCCCAAGGAAAAAAAAAGAAAAGAAAAAGCATCTGAAACATACACCTAAAAACCCCTCAAGTTCCATCCCAACTTGTTGTGAAGAAGAAAAAACTTCTACTAGTAATGAAGATTCTACCATTCCCTATCCAACCCTAAATAGACCTGAATTTGAAGAACTAAAAATTCCAGATACTCCAAAGAAAAAACCAAAGAAAAAAAAGAAACCTGGACTCGGTACACTTGTTGGAGATTCTCTGCTTTCTGAAGGAAGAACAACTAGTACATCTGACACCACACCTATACAACCACCTTCTGGCTTTATCAATCAAGACCATAAAGACAAAAAAGAAGCATTAAAAAACTGTCCATTAAGTCCACCAGATGAATTCTCAGATGATGATAATACTAAAGAAGATTCTGGACCAATGTATATCCCAGGAGTTTTCTGTGGTAATAATTTAGATCTGGAGAGTCCTAGACCTAAAAAACCACATACCTATCTTCCTAATATTATAGGAGATGTTACTAGTATTACAACTGAAACATTAGAAACTCTTGATATCTATAATAGCCCCCTAGGAGAAGGGGAAGAAGATAACGAAGACCCCCAAAAAAATGTTGGTGAAAATGAAGAAATCCAAGTAGCTGTAAGAGAAAGTGAACAATCTCAAGCTCAACAACAACAACAACCTCAATGTACAAATAATACAGGGACAAGCCCATTAGGACAAAATACTCCTCAACATCCAATTGTTGCACAAACTCCTGCACAGCCTACTCCACTCCCAGGGAATGGAAGAAGAGCTAGAAGACAACAAACTAGGCAAACACAACTGCTTACAAAAAAACATCCCTCCACTAACTCCTTAATCGCAGAACTCTTACCTGAAGGACAATTTAGTTCTTTACAAAGTTTACAATTTGCTCTATCTGACACCTCTGAGTTTATCTCAGAAACCTTAAAGTCTCTTGCTCTAAAGGCCCACTTCTCTAGTAAACATCTCTCCACTACTACACATAAAAAATTACAACTTTGCTTAAATAATAGAAAAACTTCTGGCTCCCTCAATAAATCTACTATTGAAAATACTAATATTATAGAGGCACTACAGCCTACTAAATCTTACACTGTATTTACTTCTATAAATAAGTATACCACTAACTTAGAAAACAAACTCCGTTCAGCACAAGCAGGTATTATGCTTAACTTCTCTCCTACAACTAATATTGGCTTAGCTTATAACTTTAACAAAAAAGAATACAAAGAATATTCAGGAACACAACTTAATTCTAGTAATGGTTCTGTGAAGTCTAAATCAACAACTGATGGTTTAGCTGCTATTTTTACTTTAAACCCTGAAAAAAAAGGGATTACAGGTACTATGATAGGTTTCTATAGTTGGGGGAAAGTTACAAATTCTCGTCGGGTTACCCATGGAGAGAAGCATATTGTTACAAAAGGCAGCCCTGACATAACCTTAACTGGTGGATTAATCCATCTTGGCTATAACATACCTGCAATAAAAACTTTAATACTTACACCATATATTGGATGCCTTGTCTCCAATGTTAGATGGAGTCCATACACTGAAGAACAATCTCCTGTTGTTTGTAAAATTAGTGAGAATAGGGAAAACCTTTTAGAAAAAAGTATTGGTCTGAAAACTAAATGGGAATTGACAGAATATTCTCAACTACAAACATGGATAGTTGGAAGCTCTGGTTTAAAACAAACAAATAGTTTGAGTTCAAACTCAATGATAACGCCTCTATTTAAATATACTATTTCGGCTCCTAGTTATAAGAAAAAATATACAAAGGCAGAAGGTGGCTTATCATATGAAGTACAACTCTCACCAACATTAACTCTTGATATAGATGGGATACTTTCTTTTGAAAAAAGAAAAAAAATTGAAAAGAAACAACATATTTCCTTTCATTTCAACTATTACTATTAATTAATTTTTTAACTCATTCTATAAAAAGTAAGAGAGGTGTATTCCTAGGAATACACCTCTCTTACTAAATACATAATACATAATACAGCCACATTCACTTTCTACCTTATATATTTTTAGCTGTACCCCCATCACATTTACTACAATACACTTATGTACATCTCTTTTTGCAGTTAATAACTTTTATAATGGAAACTTTTATAAACTTTACTCAAGTAACTACCTTAATTACTTAAGTATTGTAATATCGCTTTTATATTATAGCACATTCAAGTAATATGGACTCTTCAACATAAAAAAATATTCTTTTAATAAAAAAATGTCGTTAATGCTTATCAAAAAAAGGTTAGTCAAAAAAATTACAACTTATTCTTAATATGTTAAAAATAATTTCTTTAAAAGAAGCTGTAAATTTCATCAATCAAGGGAAACTTATTATTTTTCCTACAGAAACATTCTTTGGACTTGGATGCAAAATTTTTAATAATGAGGATACAATACAACAAATTTTTATAGCTAAACAACGTGCTATTAATATGCCTCTTCCACTTATTATAGGTAACTGGGAACAACTTACTATAACAGCAGAAGTTCCTCAAATTATCTATCCTTTACTGCAACACTTCTGGCCTGGGGCACTTTCTATCGTACTTAATGCTAAAAAAAATATTTCACCATATATTACAGCTAGTACACAAAAAGTTGCTGTTCGTCTTTCTTCACATCCTATTGCAAAGGAAATTGCAGATCTTGTTGGAGAACCTATTATAGCTACCAGTGCAAATATAAATAAAAATCCTCCTGTTACAAAAATTACTCAACTTGATATAAGACTTTATCCCTATATAGAAGGAATTATAGATATACCTCCTATCCCTACTGGCGGATTACCATCAACACTCATTGAGTTACATCCAAATAATACAATAAGTATACTCCGTGAAGGTATTATTAAAAGTAATAAAGTCAAAGAAAAAGCAGCAGAACTATGTGGTATCATATCACTATAAGGTCAACAACTAATTAAAAAGAACTTTTATTAAGTAATAGATTTAATAAAAAGCTTATTACTTATTATATATATATATATGAATCAACAGTAAAATTTATTCAAAAATGAATATATATATATATTGTTTATATACAATATTATTTTTTATATTGACTTTATACTTTATATCATTATGTATTACTAAATTAAAAACTTTAACTAAATTTTGTACATCTTTTTATTGATAATTATACACTTTTATTTTTATTATTTTATAGGAAAATACATACATCTTTAATAAATCTATTTATTATATAAAATATATAATTATCATACTTATATTACAGTAAAACTTCATAACAGTAAGTATAACTCATAGTACATAAAAAATGCTTTTTATTATCATATCTATAGAAAATTTTAATGAAAATATATATTAAACCTACTATATAAAGTTTTTAATTAAATATAGATTTGCAATATGGACTCTTCAACATAAAAAAATATATTCTTTTAATAAAAAAAGGTAATAGATAAATAGTTAAACTGTAGATACATACTAGCTTAGTACTTCTATACACTTTCCTCTACAGGATGTACTGTAAGTACTGGACATGTTGAACTTTTTACAACCTTTTCAGCAACAGATCCAAATAAAATACGATCAAGCCCTTTTCTTCCTCTTGTACCCATAACTATCATATCTGCTTTTTCAATCTCAGCCAAAGATAATATTTCTTCAGCTGCATAACCAACAACAACTGTTCCTTGTGCATTAACTCCTTGAAAATGTGTATCCACAAAACTTTTTATAGCTTGTTCAGCACCAGAAACAATTTCACCAACAAAACTATCAATAGTATTTGGCGGGATATGAAATCCTGTATATTGAGTAAGTGTTGGAGCTACATATACAACTATAATAGAAGCATTAGACATTTTAGCAAGCATTACAGCATAGTCAGCAATAGTTCTACTTTGCTCCGATAAATCAATCGCACAAACAATTTTATTTAATACAGGCATCTCTTTTCTCCTTATTTATCCATCAATTCCTCTAAGCTAAAAATTAAAATTCCACTTACTTCTAACTTCATTAAAAAATAGTCTCTTTCTAGCAAAGAAACAAGTATAAAGCTAGTTTTAACAGATTAAAAATCATAAGTTGGAATTTTTTGCCTGTATCTTTTTAATCATTATTAATTTATATTTCACTAGGTTATTTTAACTTTACTCTTGGCAAGCTTTTTGCTTAAATTTTTAGATATAAGATTGCTTTGGAGGCGATATGAGTATCCGTATTAATTATGCTAATGAATTACAACGACAAGAAGAAACTAAAAAAATATCTAAGCCTATCCAAGGGAGTTCTTTTGAAAATCTCCTTTCAGAAGAACTAACAGCAACAAGTACTATAAATCCCTCTAAGGTCCTTAGTGGGAAAAGTAGCAATGTTGAGCAAATGCTTCTAATGGGACTTGCTAAGCCAAAAGCAGCAAAATTTGTTAAAGATGCTACATTAACTTCTATTACAGAACAAGCAAGTATACTCTTAAATTCATGGGATGAATATAGCTCAGCACTAGAAGAAGGAATAACAACACGTGGAGCTTGGGAAAAACTTACCACTATAGAAAATCATACTAAAAATTTACAAGGAAATCTTGCAAACATACAACCTCCTAATTCTGATTTAGAATCTATGGTTAATGAGCTAAGTATCATGGCTGTCGTAGAAAAAGCTAAAATTAACCGTGGTGATTATATGCTATAATAAAAAAACGCCTCCAATAAACATTCTATCCTTATGGCTTATCCTACACATATTGAATTGCCTGGGAAATCAGTTCCAGGCAATTTTATTGATGTCCAATAAAACTGACTTACATCTTTCAAAAATTGTCATCAGTCACTAATAACACTTGATTCTATTTACCACTCATGACATAATTAGTGTATATATTGCTCTCTAAGATTCCTTAAATTTCAAATAAAAATTTTATGTTAACAATAGAACATTTAACTTATCTTGCACAACTGGCAAAACTTAACACATCCAGTGAAACACTTAAAAAATTTAATGATGAATATAAAGATATATTACATGATATAGAAAAATTAGTTCAAGTAGAAACAACAAATATACCTGCCCTTTATAACCCATCAACAATTATGCAAGATAATAAAAGAAATGATATTCCTATACCAACCCCTAACCCAAGGGAATTCCTTACAAATTCACCAGAGGCAAACGAAAAATTTTTTGTTGTTCCACGAATTGTATAATAAAATCTAACTATAAGGGAAATTATGACAAGTGATATACACCTTTCTCTTGCACAAATTCATAATTTACTTATCTCAAGAGAAAAAAGTGTTGAAGAAGTTACACAAGCTTGTCTTGATCGTATTATTGCTACAGAGCCTACTATCAATGCTTTTATAACAATCTGTGCAGAAGAAGCACTAAGTGAAGCAAAAAAACTAGATCAGTCTACTCCTGATCCTAAAAAACCCCTTTGGGGTATACCTATTGCGGTTAAAGATAATATTCTTACAAAGAATATCCCTACTACAGCAGCTTCTTGCATGTTGAAACACTTTATACCTCAGTATGATGCTTTTATTATACAGCAACTCAAAAATGCTGGTGCTATTATTATAGGAAAAACAAACCTGGATGAGTTTGCAATGGGTTCTTCTACAGAAACCTCTTTTTTTGGTCCAACATATAACCCTTGGAATACAAAATGTGTCCCTGGGGGATCAAGTGGAGGCTCTGCAGCTAGCGTAGCAGCTTTTCAATGCTTTTCGGCTATTGGGACAGATACAGGTGGATCTATTAGACAACCGGCAGCACTATGTGGATGTATAGGTTTAAAGCCAACCTATGGAAGAGTTTCTAGATATGGTATTATTGCTTATGCTTCTTCTTTAGACCAAGCTGGACCAATAACTCGCACAGTAGAAGATGCAGCTATAATGCTTTCTGTCTTGGCTAAACATGATCCTCAAGATACTACATCATCCTTTAAAGCAACAGATAACTATTATATTAACCTAAAAAAACAAGACTTAACAGGTATAACCATTGGTATCCCAAAAGAATTTATTTCTGAACATATTGACCCCCCTATACTTGATATCTACCAACAGGCTATAGAACAAGCAAAAGAACTTGGTGCAAAAACTATTGATCTTTCACTTCCTCATGCCACAGATCATGCGATTGCCACTTATTATATTATTGCCACAGCAGAAGCTTCATCAAATCTTGCACGTTTTGATGGTGTACGATATGGATATCGTGCAAAAAATAGTCATACATTAGAAGAATTATATATAAACTCTCGAACAAAAGGGTTTGGAGAAGAAGTTAAACGACGTATCTTACTTGGAACACATGTTCTTTCAACTGACTATTATGAAAATTATTATCATAAAGCTGCTCAAGTACGCTACCTCATCCTCCAAGATTTTTTATCAGTATTTAAAAAGTGTGATATATTATTAACACCTGTTTCTCCAATAACAGCTTGGGAAATAGGTTCTACTATAAAAAAACCTATTACAATATATCATAAAGATATTTTTACTGTTTCTTTAAACCTTGCTGGATTACCTGGCCTGAGCATTCCTGCAGGACTTGTAAAAGGACTCCCTGTAGGGATACAACTAATAGGGCAAGCCTTTGACGAATCTACTCTTTTATCTATTGGGAATATACTACATAAATACTTAGGGCCAACTTCACAACCTAACCTTTAGTTATTTCTAACTAGTATATAATATAATAGCTTATTATTTTTGATTAGTAATAAAAATTACATTGTAATTATGTGTTAATTCTTTCAAAGGCGTTATAAAGTAGCACAAATGTCTATAGTAATTGGAACAGCAGGACATATTGACCATGGTAAGACATCCCTTGTCCAAATACTTACAGGTATCAATTGCGATAAACTATCTGAAGAAAAACGGCGAGGCATTACAATTGACCTTGGATTTGCATACTATGTTTCTCCTACAGGGGAAAAACTAAGCATTATAGATGTCCCTGGTCATGAAAAATTTATCAAAAATATGGTAGCTGGTGCCTCAGGAATTGACGTTGTTATGCTTGTTATTGCAGCAGACGAAGGAGTTATGCCACAAACAAAAGAACATATAGAAATTTGTTCATTGTTAGGGATAAAACATGGGTTCATTGTCCTTACCAAAACTGATATAGTTGATAAAGAATGGTTAGAAGTTATAAAGGAAGATATTAAACTATTCCTTAAAAACACTTTTCTTCATAATACACCAATATTACAAGTATCTTCTACTACAGGAGAAGGAATCAAAAACCTTAAAACTCATCTTAATCATTATCTTTCTATACCTCACTCCAAACAAAAAACAGATATTTTTCGTCTACCTATTGATAGAGTCTTTACTATTAAAGGACATGGGACTGTTGTCACAGGGACTATTGCATCTGGTTCTATAGCTACAGGAGAAGCTATTACTATTCTTCCTTCAAACAAAAAAACAAAAGTTAAACAAATCCAATATCATGGTAATATAGTAGAAACAGCATATGCTGGCCAACGTACTGCTATTAATTTACATGGAATAAATACTTCAGAAGTCAAACGTGGTGATATACTTGCTCATCCTGACACTTTAGTGCTTTCAACACGTTGGCTGATATCCCTAACCTGCCTACCATCTTCACCTCGTCCACTAAAACATTGTTCAGAAGTCCACTTACATCATGGAACACAGGAAATTCTAGCACAGCTATATTTTTTTAATAAAAACTCTCTTGCCCCTGGGGAAACTATCCTATGTGAAATCAGATTAAAAAAACCATTAGTTGGAATATTTGGTGACCATGTTGTTATTCGAACCTTTTCACCATTACAAACTGTTGCTGGTGGGAGTATAGTTAACCCTATAGCGTCACCTATCTCACGCCATACTATTACTGATCACACTATAGATACTCTTCTTTCTCTTCCATCTGCAACAGAAGAAGAACTTGTCAAAAAACAAATAGAATTTTTAGATGCCACAGGAATATATTTAACAACATTATCTATAGTAACCAATATTGAACATAATCGTCTTCTATCTATATTAACTTCTTTTATAGAAAGAGGTATAATTATATGTTTTGATAAAGAAAACTATGGATATCTGTCTGTTAACACAATGAAAACATTAGTTGAACAATGTTTAGTTGCTATAACAAATTTTCATAAAAAAAACCCAATTAAGCAAGGAATAGAACAAGGAACCTTTTTTACAAATTATAAAATATGGGGTAAAATTCTTCCTCATAAACTTATTGGTTTTATTATCAACCAACTAATTCAAAAAGGAAATTTAACCTCTGAAGGGAATTATATCTATTTACCTTCACATACTATTTCTCTTTCTTTTGAACAACAACATCTCTACGACAACATATTAAAATTATATATAGAAGCTGGTTATACCCCTCCAAAATTGAGCAATATTCTTACGACATTAAATAGTACTATCAAACAAGCCACTCCTATTATTACATTACTTTTAGAAAGAAAAGCTCTTACTCATATAACAGAAGATATGTATTACTCTACACAAGCAATAAAAAAACTAAAATCTATACTTCAGAATTGGTTTAATTCCCATAAAGAACTTGATATTGCAACATTTAAAGAGTTATCTGGAGGACTTCCCAGAAAGTATAGTATTCCATTACTAGAGTATTTTGATAAAGAAAAATTAACCATTAGAATAGGTGATAAAAGACAACTCAGGAATCCTTAGTTTAACCTTATAACTTTACTACAAAAAATACGAACTCATTAATAATCCTATCAACCTAAGCAGAAAAACAATCATAGCCAGATTGTAGTTTTACAAGTTATACATTAAGTATATTTTTTCTTTTAACACAGAGGGCTACAAAAAACTAACTGGTGCGCCCGACAAGATTCGAACTTGTGACCTTTAGCTCCGGAGGCTAACGCTCTATCCAGCTGAGCTACGAGCGCATAGATGGGGAAACTAGCCCTTGTAACATACTGTGTCAAGGTATAAGCTCTGTCTATTAACTTAATGATCATTAGTGGAGGGTTTAACCAATGAATACAACTATTATTTGGCATGGACACTCTAACTTTCAAATTAATGCTAATGGAATATCTGTTCTTATTGATCCCTTTTTTACAAACAATCCAAGATGTACAAAAAATTGGAATGAAATTCAAAAACCTGATATTGTTCTTATAACACATGATCATTCGGACCATCTTGGTGATGCCATTGCAATCTGTAAATCTACAGGTGCACTTTGTGGTTGTATTGTTGGTACTGCAGATAAACTTATACAACAAGGTATGCCACAACACCTCATTATTGGTGAAATTGGCTTCAACATTGGTGGAACAATAGAGAGAAAAGGTGTACGTATCACTATGACACAATCTTTTCATACATCTGAGTCTGGTTCTCCTGCAGGATATATTATCACTATGCCTAACAATTTTACACTATACCACCCAGGAGACACAGGAATTTTCCAAACTATGAAAACGTTCGGGAAACTATATAACCTTCATTTATCACTTTTGCCTATTGGAGGATTCTTTACAATGGATTCTTATCAAGCGGCATATGCTGCAAAAATGCTTAAATGTAAAATGGTTATCCCCATGCACTGGGGAACGTTTCCAGTCCTTGAACAAACTCCTGAACGGTTTAAAAATTATCTTAAGGCAATGGCCCCTGAATGTAAGTATATTGCTATGGAGCCAAATACATCAAAAGAGCTCTAAATTATGTCTATTATAAAACATAATCAGCTTATTCAAAATGCTCTAAACTTTCTGATAGAAGCACACAAAAGTCGTCCATCAATATCAATAGTAGAACTAATAGACGAAGCTAGTATGCGTTTTAATCTTACCCCACTAGATGCAATGCATCTTACAAAAATTTTTTCTCCTCAACTAATACAAAACAACAATACTACCCAAAAAATATAACATACTTTTATTATGATCCCCCTCCTTCAACGTCAAATATTCCGTGAAAGCACATACATATTCTTCCTAGTAGTAGGAGCCTTATTAACACTTATTATTATAAATCGTGCTATACAAATGAGAGACCTTTTTATAGGTCTTAAATTAGAAATTTTAGATGTTCTAATTCTTTTTAGCTACATGGTACCATTATTTCTTATATTAGTTATACCTATTGCTTGTATGTTAGGTGTATTTCTAACCTTTCTTAGAATGAATTTAGATAAAGAGCTTATTGCATTAAAAGCTTCTGGTATAAGTATATATCAAATGCTTCCTGCACCTCTAGCATTTAGTTTTTTTTGTACATTACTTACATTATGGATATCACTCTTTTGGATAGCATGGGGAATGGAACAATTTAAGACAACACTTTTAGATATAGCTAGAACAAAAGTAAAAATTTCCATACAACCTGGAGTTTTTAATAACAACTTCCCAGGTTTTGTTCTTTTTGCTCGACAGGTAGACCCTCTTTCAGGAGAACTACATCAAATCTTACTAGAAGATCGCTCTCAAAAAGATCGCCATCTTGTTATCCTTGCTCCAACAGGAACAATTGAAACAAATCCTACAAAAGGAGAATTAATCTTTAACCTAACAAATGGTAATATCTACACAATGAGTCTAAATAAAACATCATTTCTTTCTTTTGATCAATATCTTGTTCGAATCCCACTTACTACTCTTCTTAAAAATATAAACTTCAACGAGTTACGCCCTAAAGAAATGTCTTGGGAAAGGCTTATAAAAGAGTATAATATAACAAATACTATGCAATACCAAAACAAAATTTCTGTTGAACTTCATAAACGTTGGGCTTACCCAGCAGCATGTATTGCTCTTACAATTTTTGCACTACCTTTAGCAATCATGTTTGAAGGGATACATAGACAGTTTGGACTTATTCTGGCGCTTATCATGTTTTTTATTTATTATGGATTAATGTCTTTTGGATTTAGCACAGGCGAATCTGGTACTATCCCTCCTGCCATTGGCTTATGGCTTCCAAATATACTCTTCTTCTTACTTGGACTCTATGGTATCTATCTTACATCACGTGAAAAAACTGCAAATATTGTATACCTTATCCCAAATATACTAAGGAAAATAAAAGGTATAAGATGAGTCTTCTATTTCGTTATCTAATAAAAAATAATACAAAAATTTTACTATTGACTCTAACTATCGGTATTGGTGTATATATTTTAACAGATCTTTTTGAACGTTTAGATAATTTTATAGAAGCTCATACTTCAACTAAAATTATTCTAACATATTTTATATATAAAACACCTTTTGCTATTGCACAAATATTACCATTTATATTTTTAATTTCTACGGTAATTCAATTATGCATTATGGCAAAAAAAAAAGAATTAATAGCACTTCAAGCTGGAGGCATATCTTTCACTCGAATAGCCTCTATTATAATTATAGCAAGTTTATTTTGGGGGACAATACAGTTTATTTTTTCAGAATATATAGGAACAGCTTGTGGTCGAAAATCACTTCAAATATGGCAAGAATATGTCCATAACCAACATAAATCAAAAACTATTCTAAAAGATATCTGGTTTACAGATAAAAATTGGATAGTATCCATAAATACACTCAAGCCTGATGATACAGGTAGTGGATTTAGCGCATATCTTTTAGATAAAAATGGTCTTACAATAGAAAAAATCATCTGGGCATTATCTTTTTCTATTCACAATAATGAATGGATATTAAAAAAAGTTGCAGTCTCAGAACCAGCTTTATATTCACAAGAAATGTTGCAAGAGTTAACACTTACTTTTAACCAATCATCAGAAACGTTAAAATTCATCCAAAATAATAATGCACCTCAACAACTTTCTTTTTGGGAATTAAGAGAAACTATTCATAAATTAGAACGTTCAGGATCTAATGTAGAACTATTAAAAACTAGTTGGCACACCAAGCTTTCATATTCATTCTCCCTTGTAGTAATGGCATTATTAGCTACAACTATTGTAGCATGGAAAAATAATATTTATATTGCTATAGCTTTTTCTCTTCTTTATACTTTTATATATAATGCATTAAATACAATAGGAATATCTCTTGGGAATAAAGGTATTATATCGCCTATTATAGGTGCTTGGATTGCAAACCTAGTAATAATGAGTGTTACTATATGGAAACTCTTTTTTATTACCCCCATAAAAAATTTTCTTTTAAAAATACATTCTGCTAACTAACGTATTATTCTTTATTCGGATAATAATGGCAATATAGGGCCAAGACTAAGACCTTTAGTTGTAATATCTATATGATAAGGGTATATTTCAACCCCTCTCTTTTTTACTTTCCAAAACATTTCTGTATATTGAGGATCAATAGAAGCGGCAGGACCAAAAAACTTACCATCTTTACGTTGCACACAATAAAAAGTTGCTGCTCGTTCACCACTATCTATAATCTTTTTCAACTCTTGAAGATGTTTAAGACCTCTTAGTGAAACAGCATCTGGAAATAAAGCAACATTGTTTTCAACTAATGTAACATTTTTACATTCAACCCATAATCGTGGAACTCCATTTCCATGTAAACAAATATCTAAACGACTCATACCTATCTTAGTTTCAGTATTACAGATAGAATAACCTTTAGTCCAAGGAAATAAACCTGCTTCAAAAGCTAATTTAAAAAATTTATGAGGGATTAATGTATTGACTCCAACCCAAAAACCTAAACCAGAATGGAATGGAGTTACCCCTCCTTCTTTATTTGGAAATGAAGGAAGTTTGTTTTCATCAGGATATGTCCCTCCTGTCCAAACAAGTTCTAATGTCCATTGAAGCTTACGTGTTGGATTTAATGCAGGAGATAATAATACTGGAGTCCCAGAATTAAGTAATCCTAACATTGAACCAGTATTATTTGTATGTGCTACTACTTCTTCACCGTCCACAAGGACATTAACAAAAAAACGTTTATATCTTTTAACAAACCTCCCAATAACACAACCTTTCGGGAAATAAATAATTGTTTTTTCCATTAACTATTCCTATTCAAATTAATATCTCTTTATTCAATATCAGTCTATTAGTAATAATATCTATACCATTCATAACTGTCTATATCTATTTATATTCTACTAGAATAACATTAAGATTGCTTATTAGAACTATATAGCTTTTAGTAGAAAACTAATTCATTCAGAATTATAACACATCATATGAAGTTCCCATAACCTACTACGATTCTTAAATCTTTTTATAGAATTGGAGTATAGTAGTTAACTTCAACATAACTAACTATAAGATACTAATGTACTAAAATAAAAGAAATTAATATTCTAAAATAACATATATACATTATTTCATCAAATATATAATCAGATTATTATCCAATAAGTTACCAATATGTGCTATGTAGTAATCTATAGTAAATAGAAAAATAGTTAGCCTTAGAACAGTAAAGTAGTAAATAAATAGTAACAAAATAATAACTAAGGAAATATTATGTATTACATTAATTGGAATCACGCATGGGAAGGCCGTCTAACCCAATCTTTACAATCACCACTTCCAATTGAAGAATACATAACTCGGCTAAACCAAGATCTATCTGATGACATTCTTCCTTTTATTTCTATGAGTTATCAAGAAAAACTTAAACAACAAATTAATCATATTACCCCATTATTACATAAATTTAAATATATGGTTGTTTTAGGGATTGGAGGTTCTGCATTAGGAGCTAAAGCACTACAAAAAGCTTTTGCACCTGAACAAGATAGACCTAATCATAGTGGTAACTGGCTTTGGATTATGGATAATATTGATAGTGAAAGCATGAATGCACTACTTACATCTTTAAACCCTAAAAAAACATTAGTAGTTACTATCAGTAAATCAGGAGAAACTATTGAAACCATGGCACAATATTTCCTTATAAAAACATGGTTACAAACTACTTTAAAGGATTCTTGGCAAAAACATTGCTTATTTATTACTGATCCGGATTCTGGATTCTTAAGACAAGAAGCTCAAAAAGAAAACATTCAAACATTACCAGTTCCTAAAAACTTAGGAGGACGATACTCTGTACTATCTGCGGTTGGTCTCATTCCTTCTGCATTTTTAGGTATAGAATGGGAAGAGCTTCTTAATGGAGCCAATCAAATAATGCTCCCATTACGTCATGTAACAATCCAAAGTCTCCAAAAACATCCTGCCTGGACAATAGCAAAATGGTGTTATACTCTTTTAAAAAATGGATATACTCAACTTATTTTCTTTAATTATATTGCTACATGGTCAATGTTTGGACAATGGTTTATCCAACTTTGGGCGGAAAGTCTTGGTAAGTCTGGACAAGGAAGTATGCCTCTCTCTGCAATAGGAGTTACAGACCAACATTCTACCCAACAAATGTTTCTTGATGGCCCAAAGGATAAAGGTTGTATCTTATTATCAACAAAAAACTATATACCTGGACCTGTCTTTCCACCAACTATCCCTGAAAACTGGTCTTGGTTAAAACATAGACAACTTAATGAACTTATTGAAGCAGAAAAAATAGGAACCGCAGCTGCTCTTGTTACACATGATGTACCATTATTACAACTTCAATTTGACAACACAAACTGTTATGCTGCGGGGGAACTGATGGGACTTTTAATGACCACAACACTCTTTACCGGCTGGTTATTACATATTAATCCTCTTGATCAACCTGCCGTTGAACTTGGTAAACGTCTTGCTCGAGTCAAATTAGGAGATAACCATTATCCTAAAGAGGCAGCTATCCTTCAGTCATTTCTTAATACTACCTCTCTGGAGGATCCCACCTAAAGTGTCCCAAAAACCTGCTATAAAAACAAAACTCCCTTTTGGCCTTACACGATTTCTCTCATGGATATCTTTAGTCCTTATTCTTATCTCAAGTATTGTACTTGCATTATTTATTGGTAACTCTGCTCGACATACTTTATTATTAAGACAGCAACAGTATGCGTTACTTATCGTTGGAAATTTAAATCATCAAATTTATCGTCGATTTACTCTACCAACCTTCTTAACATTTGGTAGAATAGCATTACGGCAACCTATTCAATATAAACAACTTGATGAAGTTATTTTATCTACTATTCATGGACTTCATATAAATAGCTTACGTATTTATGGAATGGATAAAATTGTTACTTATTCTATAAATAAAGATGAACTTGGACAAGATGGTCATATTCCTCCAACAGCAGAACCTGCTATAGAAACAATTTCACCCTCTTTTGAAATTCTTTCTACGTTAAGTCTACTATCTGCAATGTTTACCTTAAAACTACCACCTAATAGCTTTATATTACGTACTATTTTCCCTCTTACAATTCCTTTTACTGGAAATGAAGAAACACAACCTTCTGAATCCATTGTAACAGGACTTCTTGAAATAACACAAGATATCACAGATGATTATGGTTATATCATTCGATTCCAATGGCTTATACTTGCTACTTGCCTAAGTTCTTCAATTATACTCTTTATCCTTCTACAATTTTTTATTGTTAAAGCAGAACGGATCCTCTCAGAACGTATGACAAAAAATCATCGTCTTGAAATGGAACTACATCAAAATGAAAAACTTGCAAGTATGGGAAGAATCACTGCTAGTATTGCACATGAAATCCGTAATCCCCTTGGGATTATTCGCTCTAGTGCAGAACTATTATTACGTCGTGCTGTGGATATAAATCCTGATAATAAACAAATATTAACTGCAATATATGATGAATCCTGCCGTCTAAGTCAAACTGTTAATGACTTTCTAGATTATGCACGCCCTAAAATACCTAAACAAGAACTTCTTAATCTTAATTCAGTCCTTGAACAAGTACTAGGATTCTTACAAGGAGAAGCAACAAAAAGACATATCACAATTTCAAAAGATATTTCATCAGAACTCCAACTTTATGGAGATACATCTTTACTCTATAGAGCATTATATAATATACTCATTAATGCTTTTCAGTCTATTAATAAAGATGGTTTCATACATATTAATGGAGAAAAAAATAAAGATGGCTTTATTGAACTTACTTTCAAAGACAGTGGGGCAGGCTTCCCTCAGGATCAAATCCAACATGTTACTAGCCCATTTTATACAACTAAAGATAATGGCACAGGTTTAGGGCTACCTATTGCAAATAGTATTATTCAAAGCCATCATGGGAAGCTTATACTAAAAAATGATTCCAATGGTGGTGCACTAATACAAATTTTACTTCCTACTTCAAAATAATCATAATATAGAAACTATGACTAATCATTCTTACCAGTATTTTAAAAGTAGCTATTGGACTCACAATGCCTGAACATATTTTACTTATTGATGATGAAAAAAATTACTTATTAGTTTTGGAAACCCTCTTAAAAGATGAAGGGTACCAAGTTACAGCCCTCAATGATCCTGAAACAGCATTAGCATTTCTTGAGGAGTCAGAAGTAGATATTATTGTTACAGACATGAAAATGCCAAAAATAAGTGGCCAAGAAGTACTAGAATATGTAAAACAACGTTGGCCACATATCCCAATTCTTATAATGACCGCTTTTGGCTCTATTGAGAATGCGGTAGCGACAATGAGGTATGGAGCCTTTAATTATATCACTAAACCATTTGCTAATGATGAGCTTCTTCTTTCCATAAAAAATGCTGCAGAACTTGCAAAAATTCACAGACAATATCGTATACTTCATGAAAGTCTTGAAGAACGTTTTGGAAAGCATCAAATTATTGGACGCAGTAATGCAATAAAAGATATGATGAAACTTGTAACAAGAGCAGCTCCAAGCAGAGCAACAGTACTTATTACAGGTGAATCTGGGACAGGGAAAGAACTTGTTGCAAGAGCTATTCATTTTTCTTCCCCACGAAGTCAACAACCTTTTATTTCTGTTAACTGTATGGCATTAAGCCCTACACTACTTGAAAGTGAACTATTTGGCCATGAAAAAGGTTCATTTACTGGTGCTGTTGCTATGCGTCGAGGCCGCTTTGAACAAGCAAATAAAGGAACACTCTTTTTAGATGAAGTAGGGGAGCTTACACCTGAATTACAAGTCAAGTTACTTCGTGTATTACAAGAAAGAAAATTTGAACGAGTAGGTGGAACAGAAGAGTTAGATATAGACATACGTATTGTAACCGCAACTAATCAAAACTTACAGTCTATGGTACAAAATGGGACTTTTCGTGAAGATCTCTATTATCGACTTAATGTTGTCCATATTCCCCTACCCCCTCTACGAGAACGACGAGAAGATATCCCTTTATTAGTTGCACATTTTATTGAAAAAATTGCATCAGAAAATGATATTAAATCTAAAAATTTTACAGATGAAGCTCTCAACTATCTTACTGGATATGAATGGCCAGGAAATATCCGACAATTACAAAATGTTATAGAACGATGCCTAGTCCTTGTTCCTAATGACATAATTTCTATTGATGATCTCCCATCTGAAATTAAAGATGAAGAAGCTCAATTTAAAAGTGCTGTAGATTTACTCCCTGTAGAAATTGATTTAGCAGCTACACTTGAAAAAATTGAAGCAACACTTATTCGCCGAGCCCTTGCTAGGACAAACTTTACACAAGTCAAAGCAGCAGAATTATTAGGATTATCAAAAAGCTTACTACAATATAAACTAAAAAAATATAATATTACTGGACATTAACATTCATAACTACTTTTTTTATCCACTATCACTATTACTATCTTCTTTAAATATATAAATGATTAAATCACCAGAAAAAAAATATACTAATAGAAAAAAAACAAAAACAGCTCGTGAAATAGCAACAATAGCACTGCAAAAAATTAAAGAAGGCCAACCTATCCAAGTATTATTGAATAATATACTTTTGACATATCCATTATCCAAACAAGATATTGCTTTAGTTACTGAGCTTGTTTATGGATACTTACGATTAGAAATACGTATAGTATGGATTCTAGAGCAATTTTTAAAAAAATCTGAACATCTTCCTTATGAAGTAAAACTTATCATAGGTCTTGCTACCTATGAGTTACTATTTCTCGATAAAATTCCTCCTTATGCTACTATACATACAGCTGTTTCAACTATTAAATCTAAATTTGGTAAAATCCTTGCAGGAGTAGCTAATGCTAGCCTTCAAACAATATTTAGAAAAAGTAAACATAATGATGGACCTAAATATAATACCTTTTATAAACAAAGACTACCAGAAGATATCCATTATCTTTCTATTTGGTATAGCATCCCACTTTGGATTATTAAACTATGGATTTCTAATTATGGAACACAAAAAACATTAAAACTTGCAGCATCCTCTTTACAAAGACCATATTTTTGCATTCGAGTAAACCCAATATATGACAACTGGAGGGAACTATATGAAAATCTTTGTCAAAATGGTGGAATCCCTATAGGTCGTTC
Source organism: Lawsonia intracellularis PHE/MN1-00 (assembly GCF_000055945.1). Taxonomy (NCBI): domain Bacteria; kingdom Pseudomonadati; phylum Thermodesulfobacteriota; class Desulfovibrionia; order Desulfovibrionales; family Desulfovibrionaceae; genus Lawsonia; species Lawsonia intracellularis. Next base: position 1,089,643 of record NC_008011.1, on the reverse strand, counting down.
AGGAATATATTTCAAACCAAATAGAAAACCAAAGGAGCTACAATATTATCTTGAACAAGGATACATCTCTATCCAAGGAGCAGGTAGCCAGATTGTTATGGATGCCCTTGATATCCAAACATGGAAGATACCTATATGGGACGCCTGTGCAGGTAGAGGTGGGAAAACATCATTATTATTAGAATGGGGTATACCAATTTTTGCAGCAAGTGATATTTCTCTTAGTAAATTACAAGGGTTAATAGCTGAGACTAAACGTCTTAAACTTTTAACTCCATCTATCTTCTGTAGTTCTTCTACCCAGCCTGCACTAAAAAATGTCCTCTGCTCTCAACTTAAAACTATCTTATTAGATGTACCATGTAGTGGCCTAGGAACACTTTCTCGTCACCCTGATATAAAAAAATTTCGTACACCAAAAGATGTTGATAAACTTATCCAACTACAAAAAAAAATACTTAATACTGCTTGGGAGTTTCTTCCACCACAGGGGGAACTTATTTATATAACATGTACAGTAAATCCATCCGAAAATGAACAGCAAGTCATACAATTTCTAAAAGACTATCCACAAGCTTCTCTAAAAAAACAATGGGAAGGAATACCTGATCGTTTTGGAACAGATATTATGTTTGGAGCAATCATACAGAAAAAATAGGGCATAGCTATTCATAAAGAAAGATGGAAAAATGCTGAACGTACAGTATTCCTCATAAGCATAGCAATAGTCATAGGACCAACCCCTCCCGGTACAGGTGTAATTTTTCCTGCCACCTGACTTACATTAACAAAATCCACATCTCCTGAAAGTATTGGTTTCCCTGTATCTTCATTAAAACCAATACGATTTACACCTACGTCAATAACAGTAGCTCCAGGTTTAATCCATTCAGCTTTTACAAAATTAGGAACACCTACTGCAGCAATCACAATATCTGCCTGTTGACAATGTCTAACAATATTTTTTGACTTTGTATGAACCAATGTTACAGTTGCATCGCCACCTACTCCTTTTTGAGTAAGCATAATTGATATTGGTCTACCAACAATATTTGATCTACCAATGACAACAACTTCTGCTCCTAACGTTTCTACAGAAGAACGTATAAGAAGTTCTTGGATTCCTGCAGGAGTACATGGTAAAAAAGTAATAGCATTACCACCTATAACTAACCTTCCAAGATTCATAGGATGAAATCCATCTACATCCTTATTTGGATCAATCGCATGTAATACTTTCCCCTCATTAATGTGACTAGGTAAAGGAAGTTGAACTAAAATCCCATGAATAAGAGGATCTTCATTATACTTTTTAATAATACCAATGAGTTCTTCCTCTGTAATTGTCTCAGACTGGTTATCTTGAATTTCATGAAAACCTAACTCAATAGCTGTTTTTATTTTAAGAGTGACATAACTTAATGATGCTGGATGATTCCCAACTAAGATTGTAACAAGTCCTGGGACAACATTATAATCCCTTTTAAGATTAGCTACCTCTCCACGTAACTCCTCAAGAATAGATTCTCTAATTTCCATCCCATTAATAATATCTGCAGCCATAATACTCCTAGTTTTATACTTTTTCTCTAAAAAATTTTTTAAAATATTCCTTTTACTTTCCCTGTATCTGTATCCACATCAATACGACGAAAAGATGGATTAGAACCTGTTCCTGGCATAAGTGTAATTGAACCTGCAATAGGTACAACAAATCCTGCACCACCAAAGAACATGATATCTCTTACATGTAACTTCCAATGATCAGGGACACCCTTTTGTTTAGGATCATCAGACAAAGAAAGGTGTGTTTTTACCATACATACACCCAAGTCGGAACTATTGTTATCTGCTTGTAATTTATTTAGTTTATAGATTGCTTCTTCAGAAAACTCCACTCCTTCAGCCCCATATACTTCAAATGCAATTTTCTCAATACGCTCTTTCAATGGAAGAGACCAATCATATAATGGCAAAAAATTCTTTTCTTCATTACAAGCATCTATCACAGCATCCGCTAATTCTAAAGCACCGTCTCCTCCATATTCCCAATGCTTAGAAACAGCAACTCTTGCTCCAACCAATTCACATAACTGTCTAATTTTAGCAATTTCAGATGGAGTATCAGTTGTAAATGCATTAATACATACTACTGGTGGTACACCAGATTTTTTTACTGTGTTAATATGGTGTATTAAATTTGCAGAGCCAACTTCCACATACCCTACGTTTTCTTCTGTATATTCTTTTGGGAGAGGACGTCCTGGAATAGGAATTGGTGCGCCTCCATGACTTTTTAATGCCCTAACCGTTGTAACAATAACTGCAGCATCTGGAGTAAGGCCACTATAATGACACTTCAAATTCCAAAATTTTTCATAACCAATATCAACACCAAAGCCTGACTCAGTAACATGGTATTCACTTAATTTTAAACCTAAACGATCAGCAATAACTGAGCTTTGTCCAATAGCAATATTAGCAAAAGGGCCTGCATGAACAAAAATTGGTTGTCCTTCTATAGATTGGATCAAATTGGGATTAATAGCTTCAACCATCCAAGCAGTCATAGCCCCATCCACTTCAAGATCTGCTGTTGTAATAGCTTTTCCTTGCTTATCATATGCAACAATAATTTTACTAATTCGTTGTCTAAAATCTTTTAAATCTTTAGCAATAGCAAGAATCGCCATTACCTCTGACGAAACAGCAATATCAAAATGCGAACGCATCATATATCCGTCTGATTTCCCGCTCACCCCATCTATTCCTATAATAATATTACGTAATGATTGACAACAAAAATCCATTACCCATCCCATAGGTATATTTGTAGGATCAATATCTAATCGTTTCATATTAGATAAAGCATACAATTTTTCATCACTATAATTACGTTCATGTTGCATACGTGAAGTTAACGCCACCATTGATAAATTATGAGCATTCATAACAGCATTAATATCACCAGTAAAACCAAGAGAATATTGTGTAAGTGGAATACATTGTGAAAGACCGCCTCCAGCAGCAGAACCTTTAACCCCCATGGTTGGTCCTCCTGATGGCTGTCGTATAGCTGCAGAAGATCGCTTCCCACGTTTTGCAAGGCCTTGGACTAATCCAATTGTAGTAGTGGATTTTCCCTCTCCTAAAGGAGTTGGGGTAATAGCTGTTACATCAATATATTTTCCATCAGATGATTGCTCCAACCTTGAAAGTACAGACTTATAGTCTACTTTCCCCATATAATGACCATAAGGAAATATTTCCTTATGGTCCAATCCAAGATCTTTACCAAGATCATATACTGTTTTCATATGTTTTTCTGCTGCCTGGGCTATTTCCCAATCAGCATAATTCAATGGGCTTAATGACATAAAACCCTCCTCAAAAAAAAATGATGCTTAGTTAGTATTTTTTATATAAAAATATCTTATGATATTCTTGTACACTTTACTATAGAATCAAATACTAACTTTTTACTTTTCTCATGAGAAAACTGGAAATGTCTTTAATTGTACCTAAAGAAAAAAGAGAATATGATATAATAAAATAAAAAATTATTATGAGTTAAGGAACCTATGAATAAAAGTGTTATTTCTATTATTGGAATGGACTCTCCTGGAGTTATTTATACCGTCTCTGATACATTGTTAAAACTTAACTGTATGTTTGATACCGTCAGTCAAACAGTTATTAAAAATCAATTTGCAGCTATTTTTATTATAATAAAGCCTGACAGATTAGATAATCATATTATTCATCAACAATTATCTAACACCTTTTTACAAAAAAATATGGACCTTCACATAACAATTCATCCATTTCATGATCCTATACCTTTACATCTTAGTACAAATAATTCGAAATTTATAGTGACTGTTAAGGGTAAAGACTCTATCAATCTTATTACCATATTATCAAAAGTAATAACACAATATAAGATTAATATTGAAAAACTTGTTGTTGATACAGATGATAGGTCTCAAACTTCTTTTGTTAGTTGTGAAATTACATTATCATCTTTAATAAATAAAGACGCTTTATATAATGACCTCAAACTTCAATTACAACCACATAGTAGTAATATAACTATCCAACATTCTCAAATTTTTGAAGCTATGCATCGTATACCAATACTATAATTCTTTTCTAAGAGAAAAACTTTCACTATTTATAGTACCATTATATCATAGACAAAAAAATAAAACTAAAATGTTCTATTCTTTATTATCTATATTAATTAAATAGCAATAAGAAAATTAGCTTAACTGGAGATATTATGATAACAGGACATGAAATTATTAGTACCCTGAATATGATACAAAATGAAAACCTTGATATTCGTACTATAACAATTGGTATAAACCTTTTCGACTGTGCTAGTCATGATTTTGATATTTTTGCTTATCGAGTTAGCTCTAAAATTATTCGTTATGCAACTGAACTTGTACCTATTTGTAAACAGGTAGAAGAACATTTTGGTATTCCCATTATAAATAAACGTATTAGTGTTAGTCCTATTGGAGTACTTGGGGCATCTTTTTCTACAGAGCAATTTATCAAAACCTGTCAACTCATTGATGAAACAGCAGAAAGTGTAGGTGTTGATTTTATTGGAGGTTATAGTGCTCTTATAGAAAAAGGAATGACTCCTGGAGAGAAAAACCTTATTGAATCACTACCTGAAGCACTTGCAGTAACTAATCGAGTATGTTCTTCTATAAATGTTGCTTCCTCTCTTGCAGGCATCAATATGGATGCAGTTGCTCTTATGGGACAAAAAATTCTTGATGTTGCATCAGCTACAAGTACAGCTAATGGTATTGGTTGTGCAAAACTTGTTGTTTTTTCAAACATTCCTCAAGATATACCTTTTATGGCTGGTGCATACTTAGGAATAGGAGAACCTGATGTTGTTATTAATGTTGGTGTTTCTGGGCCTGGAGTAATAAAAAAAGCTATTGATAGAGCTTTGTCTACTTGTGATACATGTACTTTTACTGAATTATATGATATTATTAAACAAACAGCATATAAAATAACTCGAGTTGGAGAAATCGTTGGGAAAGAGGTTGCTTCCAGATTAAAAATCCCTTTTGGTATTGTAGATCTATCATTAGCACCAACTCCTTCTATTGGAGATTCAGTTGGAGAAATCTTTCAAAGTATGGGATTATCCTCTATTGGTGCTCCAGGATCCACAGCTGCTCTTGCTATGTTAAATGATGCTATAAAAAAAGGTGGTGCTTTTGCCTCTTCACAACTTGGAGGATTATCTTCTGCCTTTATTCCTGTTTCAGAAGATGCTAGCATTGCTGCTGCAGTCCAATCAAATATATTATCCCTAGAAAAACTGGAAGCTATGACAAGTGTCTGTTCTGTAGGACTTGATATGATTGCCATCCCTGGAGATACACCTGCATCAACTATTTCAGGAATTATTGCTGATGAAATGGCTATTGGAGTAATCAATAAAAAAACAACAGCTGTTCGTATAATTCCTGTCCCAGGGAAAAAAGTTGGTGAAAAAGCTTTTTTTGGTGGATTACTTGGCGAGGCTACTATTACTCCTGTCCCTAAAGGTAATGCAACAACCTTTATTAAACATGGAGGATGTATACCAGCACCCCTCTCTAGCTTGAGAAACTAATAATATACTTAATTTCTTTATCAACAAAGTTATATAACTAAAACCATAACTAGTTAAAAAATATCTTATTTATTCTAATTATTATAGTTCACTTTTTGTCCTTTTTTAGAACCATATTAGTCATCCAACAAAACAATAGATGAGTTGCATATAGTATCTCATCAATCTTTCATATCATTACTTCTATTGTTACTAAAATTGTTCTTAACTAGAATAGATATACTATTTTTTCTTAAAAAAGAATAATTATTGTTCCTAAATTGTTCTTAACTACGAAAAATTAGAATAATATTTATCTAGCATTGTACATAATATATTTAATTACTTTAATTTATTAAGTTTTTTAAGCTTATTGAGCACAAAATATGTTCTTATTTTGTTAGTAACTCTGTAACTAATTTGTTCTTAATTATTATAACTTTCTAAAATTAAAATAAAAAAGCTACCTATAAACTTAAAAAAGTAGCTTTATAAAATATAGCAAAAAGCCTTGAGAGATCTAAAAATGTTACTCTACAACTATAAATATCCCTATATCTTTTATTAACAGTTAGTTATTAGACTCTACTGTTCTATTAGCTTGTTATTAACTTTAATGTTATACATCTAATTATTTTAATTAGTTATTCACTTTTAACTACTCTAACTAATTATATATTAATACTAACCAGTGAAGAGTTGTAACTTATAACTATATCTAATTAAGTTTTCTGTTAGTTGTTAGAAATATAATATTAGTTGTTAAGCATACCACTAAAGTGATAGACTTAACTGTTTAATTTTTCCAAAATATATAACACTAGATAGATGGACGTGTTTTCCAACGATTATGCATCCAAAACCATTGATTAGGAGTACGAAGAATGGCTTTTTCCACAGCTTCTGTATAAAAACTGGCTACTGTTTCTACTTTTTCAGTATTATTCCCTTTAAGAAGACAGGTATCTAAAGGATCATCAACCCAAAAAATATACTTATTATTTTCTCTTACAAGAAACAAAGGGAGGACAAGGGCTTTTGACCTTATAGCAAGTAATGCTGGACCTATGTTTATAGCTGCTAGCTCTCCTAAGAAAGGTAAAAAAATTGCTTCCTTTTGACTGGTATTATGATCAACTAAGAAAGCTACTGTACCATTTTTATGCAGTATACGTAAAATAGAACGTGTAGCTTGACGATGTCCTAAAACTATAGCTCCACGACTTGAACGCAGTTTTGTTGTTATCTCATGTATAAATGTATTTTTATAATTTCTTACAACAACAGCACTAGGGGTTACTGTTGAAAAGTCCCCAAGGAGACCTGCTAAAAGCTCCCAGGCTCCCAAATGTGCTGTAGTTGCCACAATAGGTCTTTGCAACATTTGTATTTTTTTTAAAAGATCTCCTTGAGCCATTATTAATGAAGAACATTCAAAACCAAAAGAAGGAATTAGCATACTCTCAAGAAATGATAAAAAATTTTCAGTAAAACTCTCTTTTGCTAACCGCTTTGCTGTTGGTAAAGAAACATCTAAGTGTTTTTCTATTGCTCTTAAAGCTAACCCTCTCCTAAAAGGTAGGCACCACCATGATAATGTACTTAGTATACTAGCAATAAGACGTAACTTAGACAAACCTAATTTATGAAATAGCAGAGGGAAATATTTATATGTTAAAGAAGTAAGTGTAGAAATATCCCCCATGCATTATAACCTCAGGTTATTAAGACGTTCTTCTAATAACCTACATTGATCAGTAAGTTCTTCTTGAGTTGTTAAGGAAGGAGATACATAATATGCATCCCCACATATAACGTGAATTTTGCTAAAAGGTATAGGTAGCTGAAATCTATCCCAACTACTTATCTTTTTAGACTTTTCCATAAATATTCGAATAGGTACTATAGGTGCATTTGTCTGTTGTGCCAAAAAAATTACACCTTTTTTAACTTTATGCCGTGGTCCTTTAGGGCCATCTACAGTGATACAAGCACAAAACCCATCCTTCATCCGTTTAATTACATTACGCAATGCTTCTGAGCCACCTCGAGAACTAGAACCACGAGCTGTTTCTAACCCTATCCGTTGAATAACATTAGCTAGTATATCTCCATCCTTACTTTTACTCACAACAGTAATGATTTTTAATTTCCCCCTAAAATAAATGAGAGGAAATAACTCATCATGCCATAAACATAATATAACCGGAAGTCCAGCATCTGTTCTAGAGTCAACGCTTTGCCTATTAATCGCATTATATTGAAGTGTCCCACACCATAGACAATATAATCCATAAAGAGGCCACTCTAATATTTTACATAGTGGTTTAACAACCTTTTTCGATAGGCGCATCCTGAAACTCACCAGTTCTAAATTGCATCATATATAAACGAGTATATAACTCACAACTTCCTAACAACTCTTTATGTTTTCCAGAAGATACAATTTTTCCATCTTCAAATACAATAATACGGTCAGATTCTAAAATAGTAGAAAGCCGATGTGCTATAATTAAACTTGTTCTATTTCTCATAAGATTTTCCAATGCACCTTGGACCATCCTTTCAGACTCTGAATCAAGAGAACTTGTAGCTTCATCAAGAATCAACAAAGAAGGATCCTTAAGCAATGCTCTTGCAATCGTAATACGTTGTTTTTGACCTCCTGAAAGTTTCACACCCCTTTCACCAACCTTAGTATTGTAACCATCAGGTAGTAAATCAATAAATTCATCAGCAAATGCTGCTACTGCTGCAGCCTGAATTTTTATAATATTATCTCTAACTTCCAAAGGTTGACCATAAGCAATGTTATCTCTTATACTCATATTAAATAAAAATGGTTCTTGTGAAACTATAGCCATAGCTTGACGTAATGAGACAAGATCATATTCTGTTAACAATCTTCCGTTAAAAAAAATAGAACCAGCCTGTGGATTATAAAATCTTGGTATCAAACTTACAAAAGTACTTTTACCTGCTCCTGAAGGACCAACTAGAGCAATTTTTTCTCCAGTCCTTACAGTAAGACTTACGTCATTTAATGCAGGTTCACTAACACTGTCATAACGTAATGTTACATGGTCAAACGTTAATTCATAAAACTCTTTTCCACATAATACACTCCCTCCAGTTTCTATATGCAGCTTTGAATCATCTAGTATACTAAAAATACGCTCTGCTCCTGCTAAAGCATTTTGTAAAGACATATTGGCATTGCTTAGCGCCTTTACTGGCTCATAAAGCATAATTAATGCAGCTACAAAAGAAAAAAAAGTTCCTGGTGTCATTTTATCTTCAAGAACTTCAGTTCCACCATACCAAATAGCTATAGCTACACCAATAGAACCAATAAGTTCCATAACCGGAGAGGATAACTCAGAAATGGTTGATTGGCGTAAACTAAGTTTAGAAATATAGCTATTTTCTATATCAAAACGCTCTATCTCTTCTTTTTCAGTAGCAAAAGCTTTGATAGTTCTAATGCCACTTAATAATTCCTGGAGTAAACTAGAAGTCTTTGCTATAATTTCAGCACTTCGACGACCATATCGTCTTAATGCTACACTAAACATAACAAAGGGGAAAGCTGCAATAGGTAAAACAATTAATGCCCAACAAGCTAAACTAAAATTTTGTGTAAAAACAACATATAGTAGTCCACCTATTGTTAAAAACTGTCTTACAGCTTGGATAATTGCTGGTAAACTCTGACGAATCATTCCTACATCGTTAATAACATAGGACATAAGAGAACCAGTCTGTGATGTTTCATAAAAAGATAAAGGTAACCTTATAATCTTATGAAATAATTCCTGACGTAGTTTTTCAAGAACCCCAAAAGAGCTATAGCTCATACACCAGTTTTGCACATACCGACCAATACCCTTTAGAAGAGTCAAAATAATAAAAATAATAGGGATATATACAATAGCCTCAACATCCTTACGAATAAAAATATCATCAAGAGCTGGTTTGATAAGCCAAGCAATACCTGCTGTTGACAAAGAAACAATACCTGAAGCAATAAAAGCTGTTATAACAGCCCACTTATATGGATAAAAATATTGAAGAACCCTTATAATAGTTTGTTTTTCTTGATTTTGATTCTTTAAGAAAAAAAAAGGGAATAATTTTTTTATCATTCATTCTTCCTTGACACATCTAAGAAATTAATAAAACTATAATAAAAATAACTCTAAGTCCTAAATATAGACTCATTTCTTTTTATGACTAATAACTAGTTATGTATTATAATAAAAGAAGACCACGACAACATCTCTTATAAAAGAGAACCCTTACACAACTATTAGTATATGCAAACAAAACAAAAACAGATACCACAACTTCTAAGAAACCATACACAATCTTCTACCACAACTAGCATCCGTATAAATAAAGCATTAGCTAATGCTGGAGTCTGCTCACGCCGTAATGTTGATAAATATATCCTAAATGGAGAGGTAACTATTAATGGGAAATCTGTCACACAACCAGGAATATACATTCATCCAGATAAAGATATTATAGCACTCCATGGACGTCGAGTAGATATTCAACTAAAAAATAAAAAATATTACTATCTATCAATGTATAAACCCATTAAAGTTATTTCTTCAGTCAAAGATCCTCAAAATCGTCTTACTGTCTTAGACTTTATTCCATTCCCATGGAAAAACTATCGCCTTTATCCTGTTGGTAGACTAGACTTTTTTTCTGAGGGCCTCTTACTTATAACAAATGATGGTGAACTCACACAACGGTTAACACATCCTCGTTATCATATATCTAAAGTTTACCATGTTCTTATTCGTGAACGTATTTTAAATACAACATTAAAAAATATATCCAAAGGGATAACGCTTTCTGATGGAACAAAGCTTCCACCCGCTAAAGTTCGTGTTCTATCTAGCATAACTGAAACTAATACAACATGGCTTGAAATAACCTTACAGCAAGGAATTAATCGTCAAATTCGTCGTATGTGTAAAGAGTTAGGCCTTACTATTCTTAAACTTATTAGAGTTAAACAAGGAAATATTAATCTATCTAATCTTCAACCAGGTGAAGTACGACCTCTTAAAAATGACGAAATTAAGTTATTAAAAAAAAATGTACAATTAATCTAAGTTACCTTATATAACTAAGTGAATAACCTTTACTTGCAAGTAATTACGTCTTATGAGTATAGTCAAATTAATTTATATTATTACTATAATAAAAAACTTTTATCTATAATAAGAGCTGCACTATTACAGTGGATAATCCTCTATTTTATTTTATTGCTATATAGCTTTATAGATATACCTATATGTTATTCTCCATAATGCAGGATAATTATTGAAGATACATTTGAAATTCTATATATTACATCTATCTCTATAATCATAGATATAATTTACTGGGGGAAATAATGAATAAATCTTCTCCTATTGGTTTATTTGATTCTGGTGTAGGAGGGCTAACAGTACTACAGGCTTTACAGAATCTTATGCCAAACGAGAACTATCTTTATTTAGGTGATACAGCACGTTTACCCTATGGAACAAAAAGTCCAAAAACAGTATTGCATTATGCCATACAATCAGCCTCTACTCTTATAGAACGACAAATAAAACTCTTAATTATTGCATGTAATACAGCTACAGCAGCAGCTTTACCTTTACTTCAAGAAACTTTTCCATTTATTCCAATAATCGGTGTTATTGAGCCAAGCGCCCAAATTGCTTGTAAAACTTCACTAAAAGGACATGTAGCTGTTATTGCGACAGAGTCTACTATTCAAGGGAAATGTTATGAAGAAACTATCCTTCGATATCGACCAGAGATTCTTGTAGAGAGTAAAGCATGTCCATTATTTGTTCCTATTGTGGAAGAGGGTTGGTTTAGTGGCCCTATTGTTGAATCAATCATTATACACTATCTTTCCTCTTTATTTTTTAATCGCTCAATTAAAGACCAACCCGACTGTCTTGTCTTAGGGTGCACACACTATCCTCTATTATCAGAAACTATACAAAAAATTATTGGAAATGACATAACTATTGTAGACTCCACAGTAGCAACAGCAAAACTTGTTCAAGCATGTATCATTCAACATAATATGGTAAATCCAAACACAAACCTAATTGGTTCTACTATTTTTCTTACAACTGACGATAAAGTTCGATTTGCTAGGATAGGAAGTTTATTCTTAAATACATCCATACAAGAAGATAAAATAGAAGTTGTTGACTTACATATGACTAATGTACAACCCAACTATTTATCATAACTATATAAATTTAAAAGTATTCTCTAACAATATAAATGTATCACTAGTTTCAAATTATAACTCCTTACCTAAATAACACTATATTATATTAGATAACAAGATAAAATTTTATGCCTCATAGAATGTATTTTTAAACTATTTCTCTGTGAAGAATCTTTCATTTTTTAATATGAATTTATTAATATGCTACTGTCTCTATCTGAAACCAAAGAATATTACTCTAACTATTCTTAGTAGATAATCATTCTATTCATTAAGTTATATAAAATTTATAGCTAAGTTAGCTTAAACAATATAACACTTTTAAAAAGTAACTTATTTATATTAAGTTATAAATAAGTATTAATATGTATCTAATATAACCTAGTTTACTTTAAACCTTTTTTATTTTTATACAAAAAACTTCACTGCTCTATTAATATACATTAAAATTATCTTCTATATTTTTTATATGAGACAATTGTGTTTTATACTTTTATCCATGCTCAACTATCTTACCATCTTTATTAGTAAGAAATATATTTTTAAGGCCAACTAAAACAAATAGTTATTATTATCCGGTAATACAGCCACTTCTTTTTTGGCAATCACTTGTTTTAGTATCTCTCATTGGGATCATTGCTATTGAATTCCCATTATATGCTTTTGTTGCATCTCTCATATTTCTTTGGATTGATAGCCGATATTGGAAATGGAACACGTTCAGCCTTTTTATTATATGTATTACGGTTGGTTCAATTATTGGGATACTATCCAAACCAAAAGAACCACAATATACGCCAATCTGGTTAGCTCGATGTTTAGAAAAGCATAAGCCTATTCAGATCACAGGGACAATAGAAAAAGTTCAAGGCATTCCAGGTAATCGCTTACAATTTATTTTAAAAAATGTTTATCCTGCTTCATTTTCTCAACAAAATGAAATAAATAATATTTCAAAAATTGTAAGCTTACCAAGTCAACTTCTTTGGACCTGGGAAAACCCCACAATAAATAGAGATATGATCCTTCCAGGCCAAAAAGTTACTATAGGAGTTATAGTTCGACCGATAAAAGGCTTCCGTAATAAAGGTGGTTATAATATAGCTAACTACTGGTATAGACAAAACGTTTATTTCCAAGCATGGTCAAAAGATGCAGCAGTCCATCCTATTATTTCTGGGACACCTTATTTTAGTTCATGGTTACGTGGGAAACTTTATCATCAGTTTATCCAATGTATTCAGCAAACAAGCAATATCAATCAACAATCTATTACTACACAAAAGTCTACAACTCTTCATATACCACCAGAAAAAAGTTTTATCCCAGCCTTATTATTTGGAGATCGATTTTTTCTTTCACATACACTTAATGCAGTTACATGCTACACAGGACTGGCACATAGCTTAGCTTTATCTGGACAACACCTAGCTGTAATAAGTATAGCATCTATAACTATTATCATAATTCTTATAAAAATTTTACCTTGTTTTTTCCTTTCGTTACCACGATACAAGGCTATCCCATTATTTAGTTTGCCCTTTGCACTTCTATATCTATGGATTGGAGGTGCACCACCTTCATTACTTCGTGCAACAATTATGTTATTTATATGGTCTATTTATCTTATACAAAATAAACCAATATGCTTTTTAGATATTGCAATTATAGCTCTAATCTGCCTTATCTTATTTGATCCTCAAGGGATATACCATATAGGGATTCAGCTTTCTTTTTTAGCCGTATTAAGTATTTCATTTTTTAACCCATTGTTACAAAAATGTTGGAAAGCAATCCACAAAAGGATATCTACAACTATAACCTCAGAGATACTTTATTCAACTATAACAACAAGTATAAAAATTATTATTTTTACTATAGGTACAACACTTATTGTACAGATATGCACCCTTCCTCTATGCCTATATGTCTTTGGCTATATTCCTATTTGGTTTCCATTAAACATTATTTGGCTACCTATATTGGGGATATTTGTCTTACCCCTTGCCTTTGTTAGTCTACTTTTTTGTTCTCTTCAATGTACATCTATTGGGATATTATGTATTAATCTAGCACAAATACCTTGTGAAATTCTTATCCGTTTATTACTTAGCTTAAAAAATACAGAAATAATAAGTCCTATTTGGCTACCTAGACCATCTTGGACTATGCTCCTTGGTTGTTATCTTATCTTGTTAAGCATTGGGATAAAGCTAGGTAGAACAGGTTTTACTACACCAGCAAAACGTATATTAATTGCTGGTATGATACTAGTTGTTACCCCACTCTTTTTTATCTTATCAAAAGATAATTCTAATAAAATTAGATTACGTATTATGGATGTAGGACAAGGACAAGCTATTCTTATAGAGTGGGGGAAAAATAAAAGAGCACTCATTGATGCTGGTGGATTTTATTCTAATCGCTTAGATACAGGAAGAGATATTTTGGCACCTATATTATCTACAACTCATTCTCTCCATTTAGACTTTTTTGCTATAAGCCATCCTCATAGAGATCATATTAAGGGCTTTCTTTTTCTTGCAAATGTATTTAATGTTGATCAGGTCTACTCTGCTATCTTACCAGCAATTGATTCTCCCAAAGGGAATGCCTCACCTCTTTTGCTACAACTTGATACAATACTTAAAAATAAACGTATACCAAGAAAAGCTCTTATTCGTGGAGAACAAATTCCATTAAGTAACGATATCTACTTAGAAGTCTTATCACCACCAAAAGGTGTAATTCCAAAAGGAAACACAGGACTTATCTTGCGTTTAGTTGCTAAAAACCATGGTCTTGCTTTTCTTCCTGGAGATGCAGAACATAACGACCTCAAAGAACTACTCAAAACAAACCTTGAAGTTCAATCAGAAGTCCTTGTATTGCCTCACCATGGCTCTAAATCAAGTTTTCTTCCTGAATTATATAAAAAAATCCATCCTACTGTTGCTGTTGCCAGTACAGGAACTTTAAACACTAATGACTTTCCTTCTACTAAAGTTCATAATGCATTATTACAATACGATATACCATTAAGAACAACAGCAGAAGAAGGTGAACTTACCTTTGAGTGGGATCTTGATAAGTTACATTAAATTTATAGCAATCTTTTTATCACTCTGAACCTACTATACTATTTTTAGCATAACCAAATAAAAAAGGATAAAAGAGACTATCCACATGTGGCTAACAACATCTTATAAAATGGGAATGGCAGCTCTTATTATGGCAGGAAGTGTTATACTTTCTAGGGTCATGGGGCTTATTCGCGATAAAGTAATATCATGGGAGTTTGGAGCTACGTCTGAAGCAGATATTTATTTTGCAGCATTTGTTATCCCAGACTTTATTAATTACCTCCTTGCTGGTGGGTATATTTCCATCACATTAATTCCTCTTCTTTCCAAGTCATTCCAAGAAGACGAGCAAAATGGTTGGAAATTCTTTTCCACAGTCTTTTATTGGGCAACAATAGCTATCAGTGTTACAACATTCATAGCATGGTTTTTTGCTTATGACCTTGCTAAAATAACTGCACCAGGATTTACAGCCTCTAATCAGGAACGTCTTGGATTCTTCCTACGCATTATACTTCCTGGTCAAATATTTTTTATTTCTGGAGCATGTATCTCTGCTTTACTTTATATTCGAAAACAATTTCTTGTTCCAGCGCTTATGCCAATTATTTATAACAGCTGTATTATTTTAGGTGGACTAATTTCTTCTTCTAATGGAATGGAAGGATTTTGTTGGGGGGTCCTTATAGGAGCTGCATTAGGTGCTTTCCTCCTACCATTTGGAGTAGGATTAATAAATGGTATCCACTTCTACTTTTCGCTACGACATCCACTCATGAAACATTTTCTTTGGCTAGCACTACCTCTTATGCTTGGACAATCCATTATTATACTTGACGAACAATTAATACGTATATTTGGTTCTCTTGCAGGAGAAGGTGCTGTTAGCCTCTTAAACTATGCACGACGCATTATGCTTGTCCCAGTAGGAGTCGTAGCTCAATCTATTAGTGTAGCCTCATTCCCCTTTTTAGCTACACTAGCTGCTAAAAATAATAATACAAAATTCAATGAAACACTTAATAAAGCTCTAAAAGGTAGTTTAATAATTGCACTACCTATAACCGGATGGATGATTGGTATTGCCCTACCAACATTAGGAATTATTTTTGAAGGGGGTCGATTCAGTCATATACAAACAGTGCTTACTGCACCATTACTACAAATTATGCTCTTCTCAGTACCATTTTGGGTAGTCCAACAAGTAATTGGAAGAGCCTTTTATGCTCGACAAAATACTTTAACCCCAGCATTAATAGGAACTTTTTCTACAGTAATTTTTATACCATTTTTCTCTATTGCTGTTAAATCATGGGGTAGTATAGGGATAGCTTCTCTTACCGCCATATCTATTATTACATATACGTTCCTCATTAGTTATAAATGGTACAAAACTTTTGGTATTACAGCATTTACTGGGCTAAAAACAATTCTCATGAGATCTTGCTTTATAGTCATTCCATCAGGATTATCAGCTTGGATAATTACAACTTTAACTTCTTCTTTTTTAACATCTTTTTCACCCTTCATTTTATATCTTCTCACAATTGCTATTAATACAATAACATTTAGTATTTTTTATTTCATACTTGCATTCTATTTTTTCCCACCAATATCCAATATTATACAAAACTATT
The DNA here is from genome assembly GCF_000055945.1 of Lawsonia intracellularis PHE/MN1-00. Classification (NCBI taxonomy): domain Bacteria; kingdom Pseudomonadati; phylum Thermodesulfobacteriota; class Desulfovibrionia; order Desulfovibrionales; family Desulfovibrionaceae; genus Lawsonia; species Lawsonia intracellularis. Next base: position 1,073,035 of record NC_008011.1, on the reverse strand, counting down.
TCAAAAAATTAGTTACCCAATTAACATAGTTCCTCCTCATAATTATTTTATACTTCTTTCTAACTAATGAAATATAAATAAGATACTGGACTAGATAAAATAAAGAGATTGACATTAGCGTATCATTTTTTTTAAAAATGTATTACTTAATGATATTGAATTAAATCTTGTTACACTAGTTAACTAACTTAATTACTTCTAAGGCTGTATATCAACTATGAAATATTTTTTTCTTATTATATTCCTACTACTATGTTCTTTTGTCCATGAAGCATTAGCACATGGCGTTTCAGGACAAATTATTACAACACAACAGCCTATTGGTGTTGAGTTTCTATATTCTACAGGTGAACCTGTTCCTTATGCAAAAATAGAAGTCTACAGCCCTGAAAATAAAAATATTGAATATCAAAACGCTAGAACAGATAAATTTGGTCGATTTGCTTTTATACCCAATACTCAAGGGACTTGGACTATTATCATGAGTGATAATGTTGGTCATCGTGCAGAGTTACCAATCACACTTACAGAAGATGATATCCTTACCCAAACATCTACTACAGTGTCATCCTTAAATTCCACAACACAAGTATGTCCTATTATGGCAATGCCTTTATGGTTAAGAGCTCTTTTAGGCGTAAGTCTCTTATTTAACATATTTATCGGATTATTTATTATCTTTAAATATAGGAAATCCTGTCATGCACATAAGTGAGGGAGTATTATCCGTACCTGTACTAGCAGGTGGTTGGACCTGTACTATTATATTACTAGTAATATCATTACGCCGTATTACTTATTCATGCTTACCAACTATGGCTGTATTTTCAAGTATATTTTTCCTTACCTCTCTAATAAGAGTACCTATTGGACCTACCTCAGCACATTTTGCTTTACTAGGTCTTCTTGGTCTTATTTTAGGTTGGGGGACTTTCCCAGCTATTTGTATTTCACTAATGTTACAAGCAATATTATTCCAGTTTGGAGGGATTGTTGCATTAGGTGTAAATTGTATTGTTATGGGGCTACCTGCTCTTCTTATTGCACTAATATTTAGACAAAAACTACACTGCCAATCTCCTAATAAAATAAAACTTTTTTCTTTTATAGCAGGCTTTGGAGCTATTTTTCTAGCAACATGCTTATTGTACCTTGCACTTATTTTAAGTAATCAACAATTTAAATATGTTGCATTAACTTTACTTACAGCAAATGTCCCACTTGCTATATTAGAAGGAATTATTACTATACTAGCTATTGTATTTTTACAGAAAGTTGCACCAGAGCTCTTGTCTTCTACTAATTGTACTACCAATAATTATTGTAATGAAGTTTGATTTATATGGTAAACCAAATCATCCACTTTTAGATATCTTAACTCCAAGAGCTGGCTTATTTTGTGCAATCATTCTTATAATAGGAACTATTCTTAACCATTCATTAATTAGCATAGGAATACTTTTTTCCATGGCTGTAATTATTGCTCTATGGAGTAAAAGTATTAAAAAAGTATTATCAATACTTTTACCTATCAATATTTTTATAATCATTGTATGGATTACTTTCCCCTTAACGATATATGATCCTACCCCTATCACAATATTCCCACATTTCTCTATTTCTTTAGTTGGTATTAAACTAGCTTTTATTCTCACACTAAAAACAAATGCTACTGCACTTTTTTTGATAAGCTTTGTAACCAATAACCCACATGAGTTTGGTAAAACGCTACAGTCACTAAAAATTTCCAATAAACTTATTGTTCTTTTTATTTTATTCTATCAACATATTTGCTTATTACATAAAGATATTATCTCTGCTTTACAAAGTCTTTCACTACGGGCACCAAAACTAAAAGGTATTCCAAAACTAAAAGCATATGCTTACCTTGTAGGAACACTTTTAGTGCATAATATAGACCGTGCAAATAATATCCGAATGGTACTATTGCAAAAAAATTCCCCAATTATGTATAATTCTAACTCTTATCCAAAAACAACATATAAAGATATTTCAGTCTGTATTCTTATACTGCTTATGACAGTCACTGTAACATATTATTTTAATACTTGAGGGGAGTAATGTTGCTTAAAGTAGAAAATATTCTCTTTAAATATAACTTACATAATTCTTTTATATTACCTACTAGTTATAACACACTAAACTATATTTCATTTTCATTAGATAACAATGAAAAAGTAGCATTAATTGGAGCTAATGGTTCTGGTAAATCTACATTACTTCTAACTATTGCTGGCTGCCTAAAACCTCTAGCAGGAACCGTTCAAATTATGAATAATGATATTACAGGGAGTCCTAAAAAGGCAGGAAAATATACAAGCCTCCTTTTTCAGCACCCTGATGTACAACTGCTTTTTCCTTCTGTACGAGAAGAATTTCTTTTTGCACTAACCCAATCTTCTATCTACCAAAAAAATAAAGAAATGCTTATTGAAGCAATAGCTAAACAATATGACTGTTTTCATTTATTAGACTTCCCCCCACAACGACTATCATTAGGAGAAAAACAACGTGTTGCGTTAGCTGTATTACTTATTAGCCATCCTCAATTACTTCTGCTTGATGAACCTACTGCAGCACTAGATCCTAAATCAAGGAAAAATTTTATCCATTTATTACAACAAATTGATACTGCAATCTTAATTGCAACTCATGATCTTGATATGGCCCTTCATTTTGCAAATCGAGTGTTAATTCTTAGTAAAGGAGAAATTAAAGCTGATGGACCATCAGCAGAACTTCTATCTAACGAACAACTACTCAAAAAATATGATCTTGAGTTACCATTATCATTACAATCCTGCATGTCTCTGACTTAGCTTATTATCATTACAAAAAATTATTCAACTATACATAGTTAAAGGTGAACAAATAACTAGTAAAAAGATAACTATTAAAATATGTTAACTTTAAAAAGATAAAAATAACATATAAACCTAAGTTAGGTAACTAAACTAAAAGGACTAGTTATGACGTTCATTTTTTGACAAATAACAATATATAATAATCCTCCTATATCAGAAGCTTAGATAACTCACCTATGGCATATGTTTTGCTTATTACTTTTATCACCCAGCATTGAGCTTTGAAAGTAAGGAGGCGTATGCATGAAAAGCTTGTATGAACCACATGTAAACCTTGTTGCTAAGGTTATGGACATGCAGCTACAACGTCAGAATGTTATCATGAGTAACATTGCTAACGTTAATACGCCACGATATAGACCCAGAACAATAGAATTTGAAGATCAACTCCAAAAAGCTTTGGGTCTAGACATGCGTGGCCGTATGTCACGTACTGAAGAAAATCATTTGCCAGCTGTATTTAATCCTGAAGGATTCAATGCTGAGTGGGATAAAGCAATAAAACCAACCGTAGTCCATGGTGAAGATAGAGTAAATCTTGATAAAGAAATGGCAAATATGGCCAAAAACTCTTTACAATATAATGCATTAACACAAGTGATTAAAGGTAACCTTGATGGGGTAAAAAATATTATTATGGAAGGATCAAAGGTATAATTATGGACTTCATGACAGCTTTTGATATTGGTGCCTCAGCACTAAGCGCTGACAGAACGACCATTAACGTTACTGCAATGAACCTTGCAAATGCTAAAACAACACGTACACCAGAAGGTGGTCCTTATAGACGTAAAACGGTCATCCGTGCAGCAACAGATGTAGATGAACCATTCAGTAAACAAATGCAATCTGCTCTTGATCGTGAACTAAAAGGTGTACGTATTTTAAATGTATTACCAGATAATAGACCACCTAAACAAATATATGAACCAGGCCATCCTGATGCTGACGAAAATGGAATGGTCTCTTACCCTGATATTAATGTTGTTGAAGAAATGGCAAATCTGATGACAGCTAGTCGTAATTATGAAGCAAATTCAACAACTATAGATACCGTCAAAAATATGTATATGAGGGCACTTGATATAGGTAGAGGATAAAGAATAATTGAATATTTTAATGTAATCTAACTAATATATATATATATTATGGGGAAAACTATGAGTATCCAGTCAACAGGGCTTAAAGCTTACACAAATGTAATGAGTGACTTTAAAAAGGTACAAGATACTTTTAAAGAAAAGTCTGCAGCTATACCCCAAAGTAAACCTGTTGAAAAAAGTTTTGCTGATACTTTTAAAGATTCTCTTTCAAATGTTAACGAAATGCAAACAACAAAAAGTCAAATGATTCAATCATTTGCTTCTGGGGAGACACAAAACGTTCATGAACTTATGATTACATTACAAAAAGCTGGGTTAGCTATAAACATGACATCGGCTGTTCGGAATAAGGTACTAGAAGCATATAAGGAACTTAGTAGATTACAATTCTAGTGTAATTTTTCTGACACTTATCTCTATAAAAGAAAAATTAGATATCTAGAATTAGATATCTGTTAATTAGTGTTAGATATATTTTTGACATAATTCCACTAGGAAATGATGCATGCAAAACTTTATTAGTCAAATTATCGCCCGAATTACTGAATTTTGGAATAATAGTAACCTCACACAAAAACTTTTTATTGGTGGCTCAGCAGTATTTGTTACCCTCATATTTATAGGACTCATGTTTTGGATTAATCGTACTGATTATAAAGTATTATATTCTAACCTTGGTCCTGAAGATGCAAATCATATTATCAAAACATTACAAGCAGACAAAGTAAGTTACCAATTAGCAGATAATGGAAAAACAATCCTTGTTCCTGCTTCCAGTGTATATGACTTACGAATAAAAATTGCTGGCGAAGGTGGGATGGTAGGCTCTGGTATTGGATTCGAAATTTTTGATGCTGTTAATGTTGGACAAACAGATTTTGTACAAAGAATCAACTACCAACGAGCATTACAAGGCGAACTTTCTCGCACCATTAGTGAATTCCCAAATGTAGAAAGTGCACGAGTACATCTTGTTATCCCTCAACGCAGCCTGTTCATTGAAGAACAACAAAAACCATCAGCTTCTGTTGTATTAAAACTTAAAAACCCATCTCGAAAAATGGACCAAAAAGAAGTTCAAGGGATGGTTAATATGCTTGTTATGGCTGTAGAAGGATTAGATAAAGAGCATGTCTCTATAACAGATAGTCTTGGGAAACCTCTTTATTTCCCAAATGAAGATAATTTAGCAGGGCTTAGTGTCACCCAACGTGAATATAAATTAAAAGTAGAACAAGGGCTTGAACGTCGTATTGATGAACTACTTATCCCACTTATGGGGCAGGGAAAAGTTATTGCTAAAGTCAATGTAGACTTAGATTTTAACCAAAAAACTATCCGTCGTGAAATTTATGATCCTAATAGTTCTGTTATACGTTCTGAACAAAGAAGTGAAGAAACAAACCGAGGACAATCAAATCTTGAATCTGGCTCACCCGACGTAAACTTTCGAGGAGATGGTCCAAATGGAGCTATGAGTACACAAGAAGGAACAAGAGAAACCCGTACCACAAATTACGAAATTAACCGTGAAGAACAAAATATTGTTGGAGAAGTTGGACAAATAAATCGAATGACTGTTGCTGTTGTTGTAGATGGGACTTATGTTAAAGAACCAAATGGTGAATATAAATTTGTACCACGTTCCCAAGAAGAACTTAATCGTATACGTCTTCTTGTCTCACATGCTATAGGCTTTGATCGTGCAAGAGGAGATACAATAGAAGTAAGTTCTATTCCTTTTGATGAAGCAGACTTACCTATAGAACCACCTGCAGCAGAAGTCATTGCTAAGTATGCTGAACGACTTGGGAAACCACTTTTGAATGCCCTATTAGCATTTCTATTTCTCATGTTAGTTGTACGACCTGTTATCCTTGCTCTTATACGTCCAAAAGTAGAATCAGAAGCCATTGTAGAAGGCCTTGAAGGGTTACCTTCTGCAGAAGAACAATTAGCATTATATGAAACACAAGAAGAAGCTGCTAAAGCAGCCGCAATGGAGGCTGTACGAATAGCCTCTGAGGAAGAAGAAGAATTTGAATCTCTTAAGCACTTAGAAGATATAAAAAATTATACATTACAACTTGCAGAAAATAATATAGAACAATCTATTTTAGTTCTTCGAGGATGGATGAAAGATGATACAAAAACAGCAATCTCCTCTTAATACAGTTGGTTCTCTTAACCAAAACATAGCACCTGATGTTCAGCCTAGTGAAAAACATAGTATGCAAGAATCTCGTTCAAAAAAAAGAAAGCGTGTAGAAGAGCTTAAAAAGCATGTTCTTAATCTTGCTGAAAGTCAAATGGATTCTACAATTCGTATTCTTCGTAGATGGATGAATGAATCTTAATTAACATTTTTAGTACCTATACTATTTTTTATCCATATTGATACATTAGATATAGTATAAATTAAGTTGTTGTTCTCCTAATCTATAATTTTAACTCCTAGCAAAAACTTTATAGGCATGCAGATTGCATTTATAAAAGATAGTATGCCATCTATCCACATAAAAACCATATATCCTAGTTAAATAAATACCATATACCTATGTCAAGGAGTCAACTATATGGAATTAACTGGAACACAAAAAGCAGCAGTTTTATTACTTGTGTTGGGTGATAAATTCACTGCTGAAGTGTTCAAACGTATGGAACGCAGAGAAATTGCTGCTATATCTAAAGCTGTTATAGACTTAGATACAGTTTCTAAAGATACTGTAGAAGATGTATTACGTACATTTCACCAAGATTTAGTTACAGGAAAAGATCTCATTATTGGTGGTCAAGATAGTCTAAAACGTATGCTTATGAAAAACCTTGATGGTGAAACAGCTAAATATATTATGGATTCACTTAACGTTGAGTCCGGACCTGCTCCTTTTAAAGAACTTGAAAAAGTAAGCCCAAAACTTCTTTCCCAAATGTTACGTAATGAACATCCTCAAACTCTTGCGCTAATCCTTGGACACCTTAGCCCAGAACAAGCAGCAAGCTTACTTATTATGCTTCCTGCTGGAGTTCGAGCTGAAGTACTTATTAGACTTGCTAAACTAGAATCAGTTCCAGAAGATATGTTAGTAGAAGTCGATAGGGTTTTACAAAGCCAACTCATTGCAATGGGTAGTAAAGAAGGGAAAAAAGTTGGTGGTGTTCAATCTGTAGCTGAAATCCTTAACGCAGTTGACCGTGCTACAGAAGAAGAAGTTCTTGCTGAGATTGAAGAGGATTCTGCACAGATGGCTGAAGATATTCGTAATCTCATGTTTGTATTTGAAGATATAAAAGGACTTGACGATCGATCAATTAGAGAAGTTCTTAAAGAAACTTCTAATGAAGAACTAACATTGGCCTTACGTGGAGCTTCAGATGAGCTTAAAGAATACATTTTCAGAAATATGTCTGAACGTGGAGCAAATATGGTACGTGAAGAACTTGAGTTCATGGGACCAACAAAGCTATCTGATGTTGAGCAAGCCCAACAAAATATTGTTAAAATTGTACGACGACTTGAAGGAGAAGGCAAAGTTACTATTAACCATGGTAGTGGAGATGTCTTTTTATAATAGTATATATAAGATACTATCAATGTAGTATCAGGTAACAAAACTTATGAATAATAAAAAGTTCTCTACAGATGAAAAAAACCATCCCAAAAATAAACTGAATACTGGGACAGTTTTTATGGGACCTTCTCCTGATAAAGAATCTTCATTAAAACAAGTCATAGGTACACATGAACAAGAAGTATGGAACCGTCGGACTGTTTCAGAATACATGACACGTGTGAGAGAGCGTGCAACAATACATGTACAAGCAATGCTTGATAAAGCACGTGCCAATGCAGAAACAATTAGAAAAACAGCTAAACAATGGGCAGAAAAAACCAAGAAAGAAAGCGATAAGCTTCATAAGCAAGCTCAACAAGCATTGAAAGAAGCTGAACGTATTCGTGAAGAAGCTGATCATATTAGAGAATTAGCTCATGAAGAAGGATACCGATTAGGCATTGAGCAAGCTCAAGAAGAGATAAAAGAACAAATAAAATCTATCCACATGACTGCTGCTTCTATACTGAAGACTATTGAAAGACAATACACTGTCATTTTTGATAACTGGCGTTCAGATTTAGTAAAACTATTACATACAGCTACAGAAGTTGCAACTGATTGGATATTATCCAAAGAACACACGGCGATACTAGATAGCGTTCTTAACAAGGCTGTTCAACAGCTTGAAGAACGACAACGTGTTACTATCCGTGTTAATCCAAATAATAAAAATACTATTATCGACCTCATTACTAACATCAAAAATCAATTTCCAGAATTAAAAAACTGGGAAATAAAAATAGATGTAACAATGGGCGAAAATGATGTAATTGTAGAAAGTCGTTCAGGGATGGTAGATAGTAACAGCCAACTTCGAAAAGAAGAAGTTAGAGCCATACTCCAACAATTAATTATACCTGAAAGTGAAATTGACATTGTTGCAGCTCAATCTATAGCAGATATTGCAGATATAACAGGAATTACAGCATTATCAAAAGAGGCAGCAATACTGCAACATACTCCTGTACAAAATGACTCTTCTGAAAAAACTCCTTCCAGTAAGGAAACATTATCTCCCAATGATAAAAAACCTATCTCTCCAGCTGAAATAGACTTAATAAACCCACCATCAGAAGAGGTAGAATTCACATTTCCTGAACTTGAAGGAATAGAATTGCCTCCTGATATTCCACAATATGAAATTAATAAAGAACTTTCTTCTGGTCTATCTTCCACTGATGAATCTACTATAACTAATCCTTCTCTTTCAACATCACTCACTGATTCTTTTACTTCTGATATATCTACTGATAACAACTCCATACTAACATCTCATCATACTGATATAAATGACAATATAGAACGGGATATATTTTCTGAACTACCAAAAAATTTGCAAATGGAAGAATTCTCTTCTGCTATGGTAGAGCAAGGTAGTAATCATGAATTAAATATGGATAATACTCCATCTCAAGTAACCTTAACAAATTTTACCCCCAGTGAATAAATAAAATAAAGGTATAGTACGGTTATGGGACTTACACCAAAAGAATGCCAAAAACTGCTAAAAGAAAGCAATCCATTACGTGTTTATGGTAAAGTAAATAAAGTAGTTGGGTTGGTTGCTGAAGGAACAGGGTTAAAGTCGCCTCTAGGTGCTGTATGTCATATGCTCTCTGGGAATGATGAACATGGAGAGGCTATTGCTGCAGAAGTGGTAGGTTTCCGTGAAGGGAATCTGTTATTTATGCCTTATGGAGAAATGAGAGGTATCCAACCTGGAAGTCTTATTAGAAATACTAGTTTACCTCCTGTGTTCCCCGTAGGTAAAGAGATTCTTGGACATGCATTCAATGCTTTTGGAGAACCTCTTAGTGGCGGAAATCCAATTATACCAGAAAAATTAATCCCTCTTTATTCAAATCCTCCATCACCACTTGAACGACCACGTATTAAAGATCCTCTTGATGTAGGGGTACGTGCTATTAACTCCATGATTACCCTTGGTAAAGGACAACGAGTAGGTATTATGGCAGGATCTGGTGTTGGAAAGTCAACTCTTATGGGAATGATGGCTCGGTACACTTCTGCAGATGTTAATGTAATAGGGTTGATAGGAGAACGTGGTCGAGAAGTTGTTGAGTTTATGGAAAAAGAGCTTGGTCCAGAAGGAATGACACGATCTGTTCTTATTATAGCTACATCTGATCAATCTCCTCTTGTACGTATGCGTGCCGCTTATGCTGCAACAGCAGTAGCAGAATATTTTCGAGATCAAGGGAAAGATGTTCTGCTTATGATGGATTCAGTAACCCGATTTGCTATGGCAGCGCGTGAAATTGGACTTGCTGTTGGTGAACCTCCTACTACAAAAGGATATACACCCACAGTTTTTGCACAACTACCTAAACTTCTTGAAAGAACAGGTCGTAGTAATACTGGTACAATCACAGGAATATATACTGTTCTTGTAGATGGAGATGATTTTAATGAACCTATTGCTGATGCTGTTCGCTCTATACTTGATGGACATATTGTTCTTACACGTGACCTGGCAGATCAAGATCATTTCCCAGCTATTGATGTATTACGCTCTATTAGCCGTTTACGATCTGATATTTGCACTCCAGAACAGGTTCAAGATGGGCGTATTGTGGGGAGATATATGGCAACATTTCGTAAAGCTGAAGATATGATTAATATTGGAGCATATATTCAAGGCTCTAATGAAGAAATAGATAAAGCTATAACAATGCATGGTCCTATAGAATCATTTCTAAAACAAAATATTAGTGATCGTTCTACATTAGAAGATTCCTTTCGTTTATTACATGATCTTGCTCATAGGTAGTCCTCGTAGTGCTTTCATAAGGAGAAAGCTATGAAAATTACTACAAGGGTAAACAACAATTATTAACTAATGATAACCATAGGCAAACAAAAAAAATATTTGACCCTTGGGATGACTATTGGTCTAAATGTAAAAGGCTTGTTATCACAACAGGACGAATAGTAGCATGTATAATATCGATTGGTCTCTCAGAATTACTTATAAAAAAAATAGAAAAATATAAAACACAACATCGTAAACACAAAGCTAGGCAAAAAGTTTTCCTACATATCTATAAAAATCATTGCAATATAGGATTAGCAAAGGGAAATACTTCATCAACCAACAAAAGAAAATAGTTATAATAAAACTAATGTGTTATAAAATAAACTGTAGTAACTAACTTCAAGATAATTAAACAAATAAACTTGACAGATATAGTGAAGTATACCTAAATCTACTATCAAACATGTGCTCGTAGCTCAGTAGGATAGAGCGACAGCCTCCTAAGCTGTAGGCCGCAAGTTCGATTCTTGCCGGGCACACCATTATTCCCAATAATTTATTAATTAATTTTATCTAAATCAACTAGTTCTCTTTCTTATTCTCTACATCTATCTATTATAGTTAGATCTTTTTCATAAAAAAATTTAACTATAACTTATTATTAAAAAGTTTATATATCTTTTTATACCTTATATAGCTACTACTAGCTTTTAATAACTAAATAAAAATTTGGTTCACTAATATATAATAAACTTATATTAAAATACGGTACATAATTTTATTTAATTATGATATTATACTGTAATATATTAAATACATTGGAAGCACTATTATATATCTATATACAACATTTTCGCTTTTTACTTGTAGTAATAATTAAAAATTTCTTATTAACTATATAATTTCTTATCTTCAGATTATTCAAAAAATAATAACTATATTATATTATCGTAGTATTATTAGTATATTTTCCTAACCAACCTCTTGCAATATCTCCTACTCCCAATCACTCTAATAACTGTAAAACTTCATGTTGTAGTCAATCAGAAGTAGGCTACTATAGTACTGGTGGATGTAGTGCAGAAATTGGTTACAGCTGATTTTAAGCCCTGCTGAATACCTTCTTTAGTCTCCTGCAGATATAGAGCCAGCAGGTTTATCTGTTGTTTAGTTTTTAGTATTTACCTTAGAATAGGTTTAGAGTGTAGTATAATCACTGTTGTATAACAATATTAGTTGTATTCATAAATCAACTCATGATATGGACTATATGATCTACCTAAACAGACTTCTAATTCATTATGATCTCCTATTTTATCAATTTAATGTTAATAGAGTAAAAAAAAAAAAAAAACGAATATGTAACCTCTTCATTATATATTCCTTTTTTATTATCTTCAGTTGTTTTATAACAAACCATAATTCTAAACAAATATATTACAACTAAAACTGAGTTTCTATATAAAACAAAACTAATAGAAATATAGAAATTTGACTTTACAGGATTTAGACATCTATATAACTTTAAGTAAAAGAAAGAATATATTTTTCTTGTTACTTACAATATCAACTCTAAAATTTCTGTATTTTCTATATATTAATTAAAAAAGATAGACTGTATTTTATACAGTCTATCTTTTTTAAAAATTTTAGATAGTTTTATTATATATTAATAAAAAAATATTACACAATATAATAAAAAATGTATTATAATACTCTAACAAAAAAAATTTTAATAACTAAATTTTTTTTGTTTAGATGAAACAATATATTTTTCTTCATAGTAATTGTATATAACCTTTAACAAAAAATAGGATGAAGAAGTGTGTCTGTAATTCTAGCAAAATATATTGGTAATTTTCAAGTAGAATGTCTTCATGTAAGTAGTGGAACAAAAATCATAACAGATCCTCCATTAAATAATTATGGCCAAAGTTCTTCCTTTTCTTCAATGGACTTGTTTGTTACATCTATTACAACCTGTATTATAACAGCAATGCATATTCATGCATTACTACATAATATTAAGCTCATTAAATTAGAAGCAGAGACGAAAACAATAGTTACCCATGAGCCTAAAAGAATCAAAACAATAGAAATCATATTAAATATATCTACAATAAACATTACAGAGAAAGATAAAATAGCTCTTGAAACTATTGCTAAAGACTGTCCCCTTTGCCATAGTCTTCATCCAGCATTAGAACTTTTGATTTTATTTCATTGGTCGTAAATTTAATTTATCCAATGAACAACCTCTTTTTCTGGACGGCGTGTTTTTAAAAAAGGTGGAGATGACTCTTTACGATAACCAAAAGTGACTATACATGCTGCCCCAAACTCATTTGGATCTATGTATCCTTTATCTGATAGTAATTTTTCTAAATCTGCTTTTATAAAGCCTTCTATTGCACAAGAATCTATTCCTAAAAATGCTGCTGCCGTCATCATATTAGCTAATGGAATATAACATTGTCTTGCTACCCATTCAAAACAAGCTCTTTCATTACCTAGTAAATTAAAATCATGTTTCAAAAAAATTCCATATTTCTCTGCTCTAGCATTAGCAACATTTTCAGGTAAATGTTAAGTATCTTCCATAATTGTTTTTCGAACATATGAAGAGTTTGGCCCCATAGTTTCTGGCTTCCGTGCTAGGATGATTACCAAATGACTAGCTGTAGGAATTTGTGTTTGTCCACCCCAAGAAAAAGCACGAATTACAGATCTCAACTCAACATTTTGTACAACAAGAAACTCCCATGGTTCAAAACCAAAAGAACTTGGAGAAAGACGACCACCTTCAAGAATTATATGAAAGTCTTCTTCACTAATTTTCTTTACAGGATCAAACTCTTTACAAGCATAACGAAACTCCCATGCTGCCATTAATGCTTCACTAGTAGGATTCATAACTTTTTCCCCTCCGCTATATTGTTGCTCACTATTGTTAAATAATATAATAAAACAAAATTTATAGAGTAAATAAGTATATCAATATACTACAAAAAACTAGTTAATCTATACTCAAAACAAATTATTTTATAAAACATAAAACTAAGGTTATATAAAAAAGATAGTATTATTTATGACAAACAACTTATCTCCAAAATATGATTATGAACATGATTATGATGTCGTCATTCTTGGAGCAGGTGCATCTGGACTCATGTGTGGGCTCACAGTAGCTCAAAAAGGTTTATCTTGTATAATAATAGATCATTCACCTACTATAGCGCGTAAACTATGCCTAGCAGGTGGAGGAAAAGGTAATATAACTAACTTAAATTTAAGCCCAAAATGGTATGTAGGAGAAAATCCTATATTCTGTAAAGATGTCTTATTACAATATTCACCCCATGATATCATCGATCTCCTAAAAAAATATAATATCCCTTGGGAAATACGATCCCATGATCAAGTCTTCTGTAAAGTAAAAGTTGCTCACTTTGTAAAATGTCTTATAGATGAATGTAAAAAAAATAATGTCCAATTTTTATTAAAAAATAGTATACAAAAAGTATCTGCTAACCCAAAATCATTTGTAATAAAAACTTCTACTCAACTTCTAAAAACCTCTAATTTAGTGCTAGCCTTAGGAAGTCAAGCGTGGCCTGCCACAGGAGCAACAGACTTAGGAATACATATAGCAAAACAATGCTGTCATACTATTATTCCAACTCGGCCAATTCTTGTTCCATTTATTCTTCAAAAAAACTCTCCATTACAAGATTTAGCAGGAATTAGCCTTAATGTTAGTATCACTATAGGAGCAGATAATAAAAAACGCACATTTCATTATCCACTTCTTTTTACACATAAAGGTATTAGTGGTCCTGCTGCTTTGCAGGCTTCATGTTTTTGGGAAAAAGGACAAACTATTACTATAAATTTCTTACCTCATATTTCTCTTATTGATTATATGCATTCCTTTAGTAATACAAAGCAAACAGTAAAAAGCTTATTAAAAAACTTTTTTCCTACTCGATTTATTGATAATTTTATTCCTATTAATCTCCAGTCACAAAAAGTCGCTGAAATAAGTAAAAAAAACCGTATATGGCTTAGTAACAAACTTCATGCTTATGTTGAGAGCCCTCTTGAAACAGAGGGTATAAAAAAAGCTGAAGCTATGGCTGGTGGTGTTAATACCTATGAAGTTAACCCTCATACCCTTGAAAGCAATATAATACCAGGCCTTTATTTTTCTGGAGAAATTCTTGACATTACAGGCCTTTTGGGAGGATATAATCTACATTGGGCTTGGGCAAGCGGCTATGTTGTTGGGAAAACAATTCAACGTTAACCTATTAATATTAAATACTATTAGAATTATTTAAAAATAAATATAGTTACTATGAATAATTATAATTATACTTCATTAAATAGTGACACTATCAAAAACATAGTCCAATTTTTCTTTGAAGCAGGAATGCTTCGATATATCCCTCGAAGTGGTTATCCTTTTCTTGGGACAGGAAAAGAAAATGTAGCAGAACATTCTTATCGAACAGCAATTATAGGCTATATCCTTGCAAAAGAATGTGGTGCAAACCCTGAACATACAAGCTTACTCTGCTTATTTCATGATTTTCCAGAAGTACGTATAGGGGATCTTAACTACATAAATCATATATATGTCAAAGCTAATACCAGAAAAGCTTTAAAAGATTCTATTTCAGGTATAAATATTGGAGAAAGTATTCTTTCATTATGGGATGAATATTCTAACTGTCAAACACTAGAGGCTATCTTTGCTCATGATGCAGACCAACTTGATCTTGCCCTTAATCTCAAAGTTGAACAAAATTTAGGAAATCCTTATGCTAAAAACTGGTTAGAAAACCTTTTTAGTCGATTAAAAAGTAGTCTAGCAAAAGAACTTTATCATGTTATTCTTATATCTGATCATACTGACTGGTGGTATAAACAAAAAAATAAACGTTGGTGGGAAACCAGAGAGTTAAAAAAAGATGATAGTCACAAAAAGTAAATAACTACTTTTATAATAAAACCTAATAATAATAATAATAATAACAATAACGAACTAATAATGTGGCATAATATATTACTATCTCTCTCTATAATAACTTAATCTATTTTTATAAACTTCTTTTTACTACCTTATAAATATTATCCTGCTCTCCCCTATCCCTAACAATAATTAATAATAAGATATGAATATACATAACATTGCTATTATTGGTGGAGGACTTTCTGGATGTGAATGTGCTCTAACCCTAGCTAAATTCGGTTTCTCAGTCACACTATTTGAACAAAAACCTCAGCTATTCTCTCCAGCCCATAATACACCTCTACTTGCAGAATTAGTTTGTTCTAATTCATTAAGATCTAATGAGCTTACTACAGGTATTGGTTTACTCAAACAAGAACTTAGAGAACTTAATAGTCCTCTTATGGCCATAGCAGATACATGCCGTGTCCCTGCAGGAAAAGCTCTTGCAGTTGATCGCGAACTTTTTTCTAAACAAGTTACACAACTTATTGAATCTCACCCCAAAATTCACCTTATCAGAGAAGAAGTTTCTTCTTTGAGTACATCATTCCTTGAAAAATATGATCGTATTATAGTTGCAACTGGTCCATTAGCTAGTCCAAACATTTCTAACTCACTATCAACCCTTATTGGGGATAAATATCTTTATTTTTATGATGCTATAGCCCCTATTGTTACTGCAGATTCAATAGATATGTCCATTGCTTTCTGGGGATCACGCTATGAAGAACAAGGAGAAGGGGATTATCTTAACTGTCCTATGTCTTATGAAGAATATCAAATATTTTATTCTTCACTATTAAAAGGAGAAAAAGTAACCAACTCAAAGGTGGAAAAAGAAATACACTTTGAAGGTTGTATGCCTATAGAAGCCCTTGCTGAACGTGGGGAAAAAACACTTCTTTTTGGTCCATTTAAACCTGTCGGTCTTATTAATCCTCATACAGGGTTACGCCCCTACGCTGTCCTACAGTTACGCCCTGAAAATCTTAATAAAAGTATGTTAAATCTTGTTGGTTGCCAAACAAAACTTACATATCCAGCACAAGATACCATATTTAGACTTGTACCCGGCCTTTCAAATGTTGAGTTTGTTAGATTTGGAAGTATGCATCGCAATACATATATCAATTCACCCAAAATACTTACAGATCAATTAGCACTCCGTAATTTTCCATGTATACATCTTGCAGGCCAAATAACAGGTGTTGAAGGCTATGTAGAATCTATTGCCTGTGGTCTCTGGGTAAGTATACTTTTGCTTGCACTTTCTAAAGATAAAAAAATTCTAAGACCTCCCAAAACATGTGCCCTTGGAGGATTACTTGAACATATATCATGTCCATCAAAACAATTTCAACCATCTAACATTCATTTTGGCCTTGTTCCAGAACCCACAGAAAAAATTAAAAAGAAAGAGCGTAAAGAATGGTATGCACAAAGGGCAAGAATAGATTTTTATCACTGGTTAAATAATGAATTAATACATATAATGTAAATCAGATAGTAAAAAAGAAAGACATTAGTGAATATTAATGTCTTTCTTCAATTAAATTACTATATACTTTGTTAGGGTGTTACCCAAAATAGTGTTGTTGAACGAATGCTCTTTTCATCAGCAATAGAGTCAACAAGTTTATCTTTTACTTCTGTTGTAATTAACCATAACCCAGGAGAATCTGGACTAATCTGGACTAAACCTTTTTTACAGGTTTTTGTAGTTATAGCATAAACATTTTCTTTATCACTGAATCCATCATAGGTAGCTGAAATAGAAGCATTTGCAACAGGCTTTCCTTCGCTTGTCACCATAAATTTAATTTTTTGTCCCACTTTCACAGCATAAGGATTAAACATTGGAGCAAGAAATAATGGTGGATGTTCACCTGGAACAACATAGTTTGAAATAGTTTTTGAATCTTCCCCAGGGATAAAAAGAAGGGCATACTTTTCATAACTTCCAACACTTAAAACTTTTTTCCCCTGTGCTTCTAAAATTTCTCTATCACCTTCTAATATACCTTCTGTAGTTTCACTCCAATATTGAGGTAATCTTTTAGCAAAAACAACAATATCTTCACTAGTAGTAGGATCAATAATGCCACGCAATAAATTCTCTTTTGAAATTGATTCAAGCTTTATTGTTTCTGATGATTTTTTACCTTGTATAAAAGAAAGTAAAACATCCTTAAGTACAGGAAGCTCTTCAGGTTTTATAAAAACATGAGTTTCAACAACATCAATTGTTATTTTCTCTTCTTTTACTACATTATCTTTATCAGACTTTATAAGGAATTCATGTGCTGTAGCTGTATAAAATGAAGTTAAGAGAATAGTTACTACAAAAAATATTTTTAATTTCATTTGCTTTTCCTTACCTCAAAAAATTATAGTATTACTATGTGTTACTTATTTTAAAAAAGTAATATGATGTAGTCAATAACTTATAATAAATACAGCATTATTTTTTATCATACTATTTGATTCTTAGCTAGCTATATCAAATTTAGCACAATTAAACTCCTATATTACATCTTCATTAAAGACTTCTTTTGAAGCATAAATTCAATAAAATTCACCCAAGAACTAAGACCTGCTTTTATAGTACTTGGTATATACATAGGACTAGGAGGTGGTTCTTGGCTCATAGACAAAAGTTTATTTGCTATTTCTTGAGAATTACTAGGGTTATTAATTAACCAATGTTGGGGTAAAAATGAGCTAGAACCATCATATTTACTACTAAGAACTTTTAATCCACATGCCCTTGCTTCTAATACAGCATTTGAACAAGCATCATAATAAGTGGGAAGAGCAAATAAATCTATTGCTCTATACAATGAAAGCATATCTTCTACTTTCCCCATAAATACAACTCTATCCTGAACTTTTAATAAATGAACAAGCTTTTTATAAGAGGATATATCCCTACCCCCTGCAATAAATAACTTAAAATTTAAGGGAAGAAGCTTCATTGCTTTGATTAAACTTCTAGTTCCCTTCAACATAAAATTACTTGTTGCTGTAGCAATAGCAATGTGTCCCATGTCTAGATCAAACTTAGCTCTTGCCACTACTCTTTGCTCATAAGTAGTAGGTGTAAATCGACTAAAATCTGGTAAGTTATAAATAACCTCTGGAGATTGAATACTAGGGTATGCTTCAAGTACCCATTGCCGAACAGTTTCAGAAACACAAATTAAAGTACTCTGACTATAAATTTGATGTTTTTCTATAATAAAATTTAGCCAACTTGCAGGATTAACATATCTACGAAACTTTTTACTATAACGATGAAAGCCTGGAGACCATGCTTGCTCAGAAAGAGACCAAAACTTAGATTGTGGACCACCACCTATACGGACTATATCCTGATTCCATGTTTTCCCAAGACCAATAACAAGATCATATGAACCTTTTTTACGAACTTGCTCAGCACAAATAGCAAACCAAGCTATTTTTAACCATTTAAACCAACCCAATCTACCTACAATAATAACTCGAACACCCAATGGAGGAGAAGCTTCTGCCCTAGCACAAATAAAATCTACACTATGCTCTTCTGCAAGCGCTTCTGCTAAACGATAAGCAAACTGCTCAACACCGCCATATAGTCCAAACCGTGGTAACATAAGGGCAATAGAAGCCATCCTTATACCTTACTTAAGCGTTTATTTATGATGAATCTACTTACTTTCCTTTTATAAAATTGAAATCTACTTATAAATCTAATAGTTTTATTATATCAACCTGTACCAAATTAAAACAGATAGTAAATAATATAACTATAGTAGTGTTAACTATCAGAATAAAAAAATAATTAATAGGAAAAAATTAGTTATCTTCAACAGCCTTAGGGATACCTTGTTTATCTACCTCTAAAGGATAAAATACTATAATTGTCTTTCGTTTTTCTAGTCCAAGAATCCCTGTATGGCTATTAACGGAAACAACTAAGTCTAACTTCCCATCATTATTCATATCAGCTAAGGCAAAATCTGTAATAGTTCCCTTAATACGACGTGTATTCCATACAAGACCTAATCCTAAGCCGTCCCATGTTAAAGCCTGAATTTCGCCTTCAGCAAAAGATCTATAATTTTCAAAAAATTTTGCTGCAACAGAAATTGGCTTGCTTACAAGCAACTCCCATTTCCCCATTGAATCAAGATTAATAGGAATCATCCGTCCTGGGATAAAATATTTAGAAGGGATAAGCTCTTTTGACTTTCCAAGACCAGGCATATTACTGGGCTCGTCTATACCAACAGAAGAACCATAATACACTTCTTCAGTCATAAAAAGTCTTGTACCTTTTGTATTATATACAACTAATCTTTCATTATTGGTTACAAGTACTAACTTAGCTTCTTCATCTTTTAATGAATCTGATGGTAACCAAGAAAAATTAAAAATATTAGCTTCCTTTGGAAGACTAAGACGATTTCCCATTATATAGTTACGTCCATGTTTTTCTATTTCATAAACCCCAGAGGGAGAAAAAATCCTTGAATTGTCACTCTTTTGACCAATTAACATAGGAGAAAAATCTGGTGGAAGTTTAACCACATTTAAATAAAATGGTAAGTTTGTGGCTAACTCTTTAAACACTCTATTTTTAAAACTAAGAATAAACGAATATGGCTTTGCATATGAAGGATCAAAGCAAGAAACAATGATTTCCTGTACACCATCATGATCCACATCAAAAGCACGAATATGTAAAGACTGTAGTGAGCGAGGGAATTTATATTCTCCAAGAAGAGCTAACCTTTCTTCTTCCCATCGATAAATATGGACTTTATACTCACTTAATATGGCAACTTCATTTTTATTATCTCCTATAAAGTCACCAACAACTATACCAACTGAAGCAAAGGGAAGAGCTTGACTTCGGCCACGGGAAAGATTGCTTCCTTGATAACGAAATTCTGGATTAAGATATGACTGATTTTCATTTCCTTTTCCCTTAATCAATCCAGAGTTCATTTGAGCTACAATAGTAGCTTTTGATGATGGTTTTGTAGTTGCACGCCCAAACAACTCACTATTAATTGCATCTGCTGTATCTTGAAGGGCAGTAATTAAATTATCAACTTTTGTATTTTTACTTTTCCTCCAAATTGATCCTTCTATATCACAAACTTGTACATCAAGCGTAGCTTCATCACCTACAATATTTACCTGTCCCCATATAAGATAGTCTGCACCTGTAGCTATCCTTGCCTTATCCATTTCCTTTATATCTTCTACCTTTCCTGCTTTAATAGCATTAGCATCCGGGATAGGTTGAAAACGTTCTTCCCAATAAAGTCTAGAAGTTAACATAGATGGGATAGCTTTTTCCAAATAAGTATAGCTTGGAGGAGCATTTACTTTAAATGGCAAAACCACATAGCTAGCTGCATTTGCCTGAAGAACTTGCACCATAATAATAAACATAATACATAAAGCAACTAAACAACTTTTTTGATGCATTAAATAACTCCTTAGAAACTATTACCAAAGCTTCTTTAACATACCCCATAAGGGCCTTTATCTATTTTTGTCCAAATTCCAAATAAGACTATGAAACATTTTAGTATCACTCAAAAAATAACCATAATTACTTACTAATCTTATGTCTATAAACAAATCTAGCCATCGATCCTTTAGGATTATATGTTATCCTAATGAAATTTCTTTAGTAGAAAACTTACTTTCTGAACAAGGATTTATCTTTGAACCTGATCCTTTCTTATATTTAGCAAGAAAAATTATATATGAGCCATTCCCCCTTGGAAAAAGTTTAGCTGCATTTTTTGGTTTAATTTATATTCAAGATCGATCGTCTATGTTGCCAGTATTAGCTTTACAAGCTAATGTTGGAGATATTATATTAGATATGTGTGCAAGCCCTGGTAGTAAAACAACTTTACTATCACAACTTGTAGGTAACACTGGACTTATTGTAGGAAATGATCCTACCAAAAGTCGTCTACTAACATTACGTAATAATCTTGGTAGACTTAATTGTTTTAATACAGTTACATGTTCATGGCCAGCTGAAAAACTACCTATGCCAGATGCTACCTGGGGGAAAATTTTGCTTGATCCTCCATGTTCTGGATGGGGAACTATAAAAAAAAATCCTCAAGTTACAAAAATTTGGCAGGGAGAACGAATTAATCCACTTATTATTTTACAAAAAAAACTTCTTACAGAGGCAACACGTCTATTAATCCCCGGGGGGAAAATTGTTTACTCCACATGTACAACTAATATAGATGAAAATGAAGCACAAATACAATTTGCTATAACTAACCTTGGATTAAAATTAATCCCGCTTGAACTCCCTTTAGGATTCTCTGTTATAAAACCTATATCACCCTCTTATGAAGGGGTAATCCGTTTACCTAATACCCATGACTCTCAAGGATTTTTTATTGCTTGTCTTCAAAAGCCTGGTAAAAATACAACCAAAATTGATACTACTAATGAAAAAATAGATATATCTTCATATCCTCACTATTCATTAGATACCCTTGGACCTTTTGGCATTGATATAACTAAATTACCACAAGGAAATCTTGTTGACTTCAACTCTAATCTCCATTTTATTCCTCATGCTGCCTTAACTTATTTACCCTATACTCTATATTGGCAAGGCCCTATTATTGGTAAAACATCAAAGACAAATATCTTACCTTCACCACGGCTACGTCTATTACAATCAACAACAGACCTAGCTTATTGTTTACATATTGATAACGTTCAACAACTTGAAAAAATTACACAAGGACAAAGCATAATGACAGATTTTAAAGGTAAAGAAGTCCCACTATTTTGGAAAGAACTTCCACTTGGAAGGCTTAAAGTAAAAAATGGTAGAGTTTTTTGGAGTGAAAAGTAATTATCTAGAATAATTAATTATTAAGTTCTATTAGTTACTAAAAATAAAAGTCCCTAGTCTTAGATAAAGAAGTAAAAACATCTCTATCTAATACTAGGATAAACTTTTGTATATCATTATCCTATTGTCTCTTGTTCCAACTTTCTAATGAGTTCTTGTAATCCCCGACTTTGAGCAGCAAGATCTACCATAGCTTTATTTAAAGAAACCATTGCAGAAGCAGTTTCTTTTGCAACTTGATTTACTTCTTCAATAGAAGAACTAATCTCTTCACTTGTAGCAGACTGTTTTTCAGAAGCTGTAGCAATTGAACGTACCTGACTTGCTGTGGATTCTACCATCTCTTGAATATTTCTCAATAACTCTCCTGCCTTAGTTGATAAATCTGTAGTTGACTCAATAGACTGAACGGTTTTATCAACCTGTCCCATGTTTTTCTCAACACTATGCTGAATAGCACCAATAGCTTTACCTACATCTGCAGTAGAAGTAATTGTTTTTTCAGCTAACTTACGAACTTCATCAGCTACAACAGCAAATCCTCGCCCAGCTTCTCCTGCTCTAGCCGCCTCTATTGCAGCATTAAGTGCCAATAAATTTGTCTGATCAGCAATGTCTGAAATAACACTCATAATTTGATCAATATTCTGTGCATGTTGTGTTAAAATCTGCATATCTTCTTTAAGCATCAAAGAATGCTTTTGGACTTCATAAATACTTTCTACTGCATTATTCATAATGCCAGATCCTTCTTCAGCTCGAGTACGTGCTTCTGCAGAAAGTTCTGCTGCTACATTTGCATTTCGAGCAACTTCTAAAACAGATGAACTCATTTCTGACATAGCTGTTGCAGTTTCATTAATACGTTTTGCTTGTAAAATTGCTCCCCTTTCAGATGTTTCAATTTGTGTAGACATTTCTTTTGATGCACTACTAAGAACATCTACAACACCTTTTAATTGAACTGTAACATCTTGTAGCTCTTGCTGTTTCTTTTTTACTTCCTGGATAGCAGACTCTGTATTTACACGTGCTGCATTTGCTTCTTCTTCCTTTCTATAGGCCTCATCTGCCTTCATATTTGCTTCTTCAATAGTTTTCTTAAGTTTATTAACCATTATTCCTAATGTTCCTGCAAGCTGACCAACTTCATCTTTTTGATTTAATGTTGGATCTTTTAAATTTCCTTCACTTACTTCATGAGCATAAGCTACTAGCTTCCATATTGGTCTAACAATACTTCTTCCAAGGAATAAAGATAAAAGTAAACCACCAATTAGCATCACAGCTACACATAATAATATAACGACTAATGCAAAATGGATTGTATTTATAAGTGAATCTTCAAGAACTGTAGACCTAGCATCAAAAACGACAACAAGCTTATTAAGAGTTGTTCGAATAAGATCAAGTTCTTTTAAAGTAACATTCTGAAAAATTTGTGATGCTTCATTTATTTTACCTTCTCCCATAGCAGCTGTGATGCCAATAACAGATTGATGAAGACGGTTGTGTGGTCCCTCTATAAAAAGAAATAAAGACTTAGTTTCTGGTATACGTTCTTCTATTTCTTTCCGTTGCTCCCCATAAAGTAACTTACCAAATGTACATAGATGATCATTTAACTCAACATGTAATTCATTTTTCCCCCTTTCAATAAGATAGTTAGCAACTTTATTTACCCATGTAAGGTGTGCAACTTCAGCATTCAAAATAGCTTTTCTATAATTAACAGCTAATAAGACTTGATCTGTAATATTTCGAATCCTAGTCACTTCAAAATAATCATTTGCAAGCCCAATAACCCCTGCAAGAATAACTATAGAAAAGCCTATTAATAACTTTTTAAAAATAGAAATATCTTTCCAGCGCATATTGGAATCCTCCATATTAATTCTACACAAAGTAAAATCACAATTGCTTGAAGGCCATGCATCATCAATAATAATCAAATTTAGTTATATAATATAACTTTTTTTAATATGGTGGAAAAATATATTGTATCTATATATAAACATTACACTTCACTGTAACTAAGTTAATCTTTATTCTAAAAATAGTAATAGGTTATATTTGATATTATAAATAAGAATTTACTATAATTTTAAGCATATATAATTATATTAATTTTAATAAAATTAACCATACAAAATTATTTTATATAATGTATATATAATAAGTAAAAATTATTAAAATTTATTATAGTATTTGAATATAGCTACATGGTTGAATATGTCTAGTTAAGCATATAATAAAATATGTTATTAAATTAATATAAAAAGCTTATGTTTCTTCTAACATATTAAGAAGTCTCACAATATTTTTATAGTTCAAATATTATGAGACTTACAATTTACTGATATAATAATTGTAAAAATAAAACTTTTTGTAACATTTTAAAAATTATTTTATGTACTAAATTAACATAATTTAAAATGTATCAATACTATGATAAATTTCAATATATCAACTTAGTTCATCTAAATATAAAAGTATTTATCTATTATTCTATTATTAAAAATATTTTTCCCTTTTGTTTTTAGTAATTTATAATAAAATATATTAATTCTAATATTGTTAGAAATAGAAATCTTATTTTATACATACTAATTAATATATTCTTTAAATAACATAAGTAATATAATAAACTATAATATTTAATCATTAGTAAAAATTTTTACTAATTTTGTATAGTTTATTTAATAGGTAAAACTTATTAAATAACTAGTAATTAACAAAATTTAATATAGTATATTTAGGTATAACTATCTAATTTATTTTCGTCTTATAGATAATATATATATATTAAAATTTATATAACAAAATTAAATAATGAAGTTAAACACTAGGTTAGTATAAAAATAAAAAAATATACAAGAACTCCCTTATAAAAAGAGAGCTCTTTAGCAGTTACTTATAAATAATTACATACTCATGCAGAGAAGCTTGTTATCTTAGATTCTCTAGACCATATCCTATGTTGTTTCATAGCATCTATAAATTTTCCTATCATTTTTGGACTATCAGGAGCCAATACTAATCCTTCATCAATATCATTTTCTGATAACCCTATATAGCTAAGCATTTCTTTTGTATTTCCAGGAAGCCCTATAGGCTTAAGGTGTTTATATGCTTGACATAAATAATATTTTGCATTGCCATCATTTAATAATGTATTTAGACTTTGTTTCCCTTGAGGAACAATAACAGCATCTACAACAACTGAAGGATTCCCTTCAATAGTACCATCAACTGTTATTTCATTACCCTCTTCCGTCTTAATACTTCCCATATGTGGCGCAAAAAACTGTGGATATACTCCTTCTTTATGTAACATATTGCTAATAGTTTCTATTGACTCCTTACTTACACCATCTGCAACAAGTAGTGCTACTCGTCTTGATTTTATATTTTGTTTATTTTTAGCGTATAAACTAAGCGATGGATCACTAGTTAATCCATTTACTGGCTTAGGAAGATCGTATGACAATTGTTCTTGACTTAAAGTTAAACCAAGATTAGTAGCAACACCTTTAGCAAGATCACGATCTATATAACTAAGTAAATCTACTATACGCTCCCGTATATATGGTCGCATTACCTTGCTAAGCTCAAAACTAAATGCATCAATTATATGCTTTTGTTCTGGGGCTGTTTGACTTAACCAAAATAAGCGTGGTTGTGAGTAATAGTCAAAAAAAGATGGACTACGCTCACGTACTTTAGTCCCTTCAACTTTACTTTTATATGTAGTAAACCCTCCACCATGCTCTGATGGTTGTACTTCACGAGGCCAATTTCCACTTACAGTATTTGGCTCATAATTAGCAACAGTAGAATCAATTTGCATACGATGATTTCCATCACGCTGTTGATTAGTAACAGGACAAATAGGCCTATTTATAGGTATTTCATTAAAATTTGGCCCACCTAATCTATGCAATTGAGTATCAAAATAAGAAAAAATACGGCCTTGTAAGAGTGGATCATCTGAAAAATCAATCCCAGGTACAATATTAGCAGGACAGAATGCAGCTTGTTCAGTCTCTGCAAAAAAATTATCTGGATTACGGTTTAATACCATTTTCCCTACAAGTTCTATAGGGACTAATGCTTCTGGGATTAACTTTGTAGCGTCTAAAATATCAAAGTCAAATTTATGCTCATCTTCTTCTGGAATAATTTGTAGTCCTAACTCATACTCAGGATAATCCCCAGCTTCAATTGCTTGCCAAAGATCCTTACGATGAAAATCAGGATCACGTCCTGTAAGAATTTGTGCTTCATCCCAAAGAAGAGAACTAGTACCATACACTGGCTTCCAATGAAAACGAACAAAACAACTTTTATCCTGCTCATTAATAAGTCTAAATGTATGTATGCCAAACCCTTCCATCATGCGATAGCTCCTTGGAATACCACGATCAGACATAGCCCACATAACATTATGCAATGTTTCAGGTTGTAATGATACATAATCCCAAAAATTATCATGTGCAGACTGTCCTTGAGGAACCTCATTATGTGGTTCAGGTTTTACAGCATGCACAAAATCTGGGAATTTGATAGCATCTTGTATAAAAAATACAGCTGTATTATTACCTACTAAGTCAAAGTTACCTTCTTGAGTATAAAACTTTGTTGCCCAGCCTCGTAAATCTCTTGCAGTATCAGGAGAACCCCTAAAACCTTGTACAGTAGAAAAACGAACAAAAACTGGCGTTTTGACTCCTGGATCCTGAAGAAAAGCAGCTTTTGTATATTGCCTCATTGATTTATATACTTGAAAATATCCATAAGCTCCTGACCCCCTTGCATGTACAACTCGCTCAGGAATTCTTTCACGATGGAAGTGTGCTAACTTCTCATGAAGATGAAAATCTTCTAGTAACGATGGACCACGTACTCCTGCCCTAAGTGTATTTTGATTATTAGCTATTTTTACGCCAAGATTAGTTGTAATAGCCATATCATGACCATTGACACGAACTGAGTCCATAGCCTTAATCTTTTCTGTAGTATTATCTGGAGTTTTAAATGAACCTGAAGTCATAGGCTCAACTCCAGGTGGTGTTGGTCTTTGAGAAATTTTATATTTACTTTGGGGGATAGTATTAGAATAGTGTGGTTCTGCTGACTTCCCATCTCTAAATGGTAGAGAATTAACTGATATTCCATTATCATTATTGTTATTACCCATAGGACCTCCAATACTCAAAGTTAAATGAAGTTACATAGCTCATCCTTAGTTTAATTCCAAATTAATATACTCTGGTACAATATTACAGGCATAAATAAAGGGGAGCTCACTCCCCTCCTTCCTGGCTATTAACTTTCAACGTTCAACTGATTAATAAATTTCATCATCAATCCACACTTTGAGCAAACATAGATCCACTTTTCTTTTCCTTCTTTCTCTTTATGATGTTCTTCAAACTCATTGTTTCCACATGCAGCACACTTAAGCATATTATTCGTTTTGAGTTTATACTTGTTAGCCATAATACCCTTCTAAATTAAACTTTATATCCACTGGTAATGAATATTATAATAACTATTACTAGGTAATATTATTATAATAATGTCTTTTAGACTGATTAATTTTTAGCTAGTAGATAAGAAGTTAAGATGACAGAACTAATTACAGTTAGATAGTAATGTAAGATGATTCTTACTATTACTATCTAACTAAAATAAAAATTACAATGATACTACTGTAAATTATACAATAAAAAGTATCTTAAAAAAGAAGAGAAATCTAATATAATAAAGCTACCTAAACTATTAAGCTATTATATATTATAAAAAATATGGTGGAGCTGGTCGGGATTGAACCGACTACCTCTTGAATGCCATTCAAGCGCTCTCCCAATTGAGCTACAGCCCCAATTAATGATGCTTCTACACATTGTAACAATGTTATGTCAATATAATTCTTTTACCTTATTAAGGTAATTTATCCTATTGTAACAAATAAAATAAGTTCACAAATTATCCTATTTACTTTTTTTATAGTTTAGTATATTAAAAAATTTAAGCCCTAACATAAAGGAGAAATTATTCAATGAGAAAATTATGGATTTTACTTTCAGCATGTTTATTATCTATATCACCTACAATTGCTTCAGCTGAACAAACAGGATTATATATTGCTCCTAAGTTCATTTGGGGATTTGCACCTGTTGATATCAAAACAACAGGAACAATTGGTATAGTAAACGTACAAACTATCTCAGACTCTGTTAGCCATAAAAAAACAGAATCACTTCCTGGGGGAGCATTAGCTGTTGGATATGATTTTAATCATATGTTTCAAACTCCTATACGTACAGAGCTTGAATTTAGTTTTTTTAAAAAAATGGATATAAAACACAATGGGCAAAAGACGGATATTACCCTTGGAGCTCTTCTAGTAAACGGATATTTTGATATAAAAACTGATTCTCCATTTACACCATATATAGGTGTTGGACTTGGCATTGCTGGTGTAAAAACAAAGTCTAATGCTATCATAGATAGCTTAGGCTACGATATCAAAGTAAAACTTGATGATAAAACAAAAAAGAACTTTGCCTGGATGGCTACAGTAGGTACTTCATATGAAATTTCAGAAACTTTTGCTCTTGATTTAGGATATCGTTTTGCTGGATTTGGTAAAGGTGAAACTAAAAGCTGGAATAAAAGTCAAATAGTTGACCTCCTACCATTAGGACCTGTTACTGCAACTGCTAATGCTAGTTTAAAAACAAAAGAAATATTTATGCATCAAATTATATTAAGTGCACGTTTAACATTCTAACTTCAAATTGTAATTTAAGCATTTTAAGTCCAATAAGATCCTTATTTTTGACTACTAGGATCCTATTGGACTTAGTTATTAATTCTTAAAAAATTCTTTACCCCTGAAAAAACTTTGTGTGCAGCAATTTCTGTTTCTTCCAAAAGTTTCCGAATATGTTCTGCAAAAAAAAAAACATAATAACTATAAGAATAGATACCTGAAGGAGTGAAGTTATAGTTAACTTTTTAGATGTTGTATAATAAACCACCTCCACCTATAACTACTAACATCTCTATTGTCGTAAGTCCCATATAAATAGGTATGGCTAATGGGACTACACCTATTTCTTAATATTTCTGCACCAACAGAAAATTCATCAATGAACTGACAAAGTACTCATTGAGCTATACCTATAATTAATAGGCTCCTAGTAACTCCTTGTTAATCAAGGATAATTTTTTCGATATTATAAGATCAGATAAATATCTTCATTTCATCATCAATGGTGATTTTATATAAAAACTGTCCCTAAACATTCTCTACTTTCAACCGATACTAGTCTGTAACAAACATAAATTAGTTGGAGGATCTCAACATGACTCGCCTATTTTTATCTATTCTAAGCCTCTCCCTTTTGATATATACACCGTATGCCTTTGGAGAAATGAGTCTCTCATTTTTGGGGAGTACTTCAACCTATACTGGACTAGAACAGCACGAAGAAAGTAGGACTCTTCTATCTGATAAACTATGGAAGTCCTATGTATCACACAAGCAAACTTTTTCCTCCTATAGCCCAAAAAACTCTAATCCATTTATATCTAAAGATAAAAAAATCTCTAATAAAAAAGAAGCTGCTATAAAGGAAGCTAGAATTAAGCCTTCAAATTCAATAAAAAAACAAGAATTATCTAAAGATATTAGTATACAAAAAGAAGCTCAGCTTAAACTTAACGGACAACCAGAAACACCTAAAGAGTATTCTAATCAAGCATCTATAAACTCAACTAAAAAAGAACCTACAACTCTCACTAGAAAACCATCTATTCTTGAGCCTATCACATCTATAAAGCCATCATTAATTTAAAACGATTAACAAAACATATTAAAAGATAACAAAAATTTTTAACAAATTTTGAAACAAAAGGATGCAGTTAGTACTTTAAAAAAAGAAAAGATATTTACTACTATCCCACTAAACTATATGATTCTTACAGCAAAGAGATAATTCTTATACTTTTAGGCTTCTCTATTAATAAGATTAATTAATATTAAAAAAGCTATAACTTTAACATGTAATATTGTTTTTTAGATAATCTATATTCTTCTACTAAATTTTTTTATAGAAGCAATATACTTATGATGCTGACTTACCATAGCAATAGACTATTAAATGGATGACTACTATGCCTTCCTTGTTACGACTTACATCATGGAATATCAATGGATTCAGGGCAATCATAAAAAAACCACATTGGAATTGGTTTCATGAGAATCAATCCGATATTATTGCTTTACAAGAAACAAAGGTAGATCCTTCACAACTCCAAGATAACCTCCAAAAGCCAGAAGGTTGGCTATCTTACTGGTCAGCCTCTATAAAGAAAAAAGGATATTCAGGAGTGGCTGTATTTAGTAAGCCTAAACCACTTGCTGTTACAGCTGAACTACCTAATCCTACCTTTCAAGGTGAAGGCCGTTTACTCCATTTAGAATATCCATCTTTTCACTTTATGAATATTTATTTTCCTAACGGAACTCAAGGAGACCACCGTCTAAGCTATAAGCTTGGCTATTATGATAGTTTTCTTAATTATGCAGAAGAAGCTAGAAAGACAAAACCTATTGTCGTATGTGGAGACTTTAATACTGCCCATAGACCTATAGACCTTGCTCGCCCAAAAGCAAATGAGGAAACCTCTGGGTTTTTGCCAATAGAAAGAACCTGGATGGATCGTTTTATTGCTGCAGGTTATATTGATACATTTCGCTATGTTCATGGGGATATACCAAACAATTATTCATGGTGGTCATATCAACAGCGTGCTCGAGAGCGTAATGTTGGATGGCGAATAGACTATTTTTTTGTTTCTATAGAACTTATGCCTACAATTCGTGATGCTTGGATTGAAATGGATATTCAAGGCTCTGATCATTGCCCTGTAGGACTAACGTTGGAAATATAACATTAATAAGAATGGGGCGAATGATGGGACTTGAACCCACGGCCACCTGGGCCACAACCAGGTGCTCTACCTACTGAGCTACATCCGCCATATGCACGATGGTGTGTATCTTAAACAAATAATAAGGTCAAGCCAAGTCTCTTTGATTCCCATTTCTTTAAACAAAAAAATCAGATAAAAAATATCCATCAACAATGGATGGAATAACTTTATATAACTAATAAAATAAAAAGATAGAAGGATCTAATATGCTATTAGGACAAATCATGGGGCAAAAAATACATGGATAAACTTATTATTGAAGGTGGTTACCCACTTAAAGGCACAGTAACTGTAAGTGGTTCAAAAAATGCTGCACTACCTATTCTAATAGCAAGTATTTTAGCAAATAAAAAAGTTACGTTACATAATGTTCCGCAGTTACGAGATATTAGGACAACAATAAAACTTCTAGAAATCCTTGGATGCACTATTCAGCAAACAGAGCAATGTATAGAACTAACACCAGGAACATTACAACATGAGGCGCCTTATGAACTTGTCTGTACAATGAGAGCATCAATTCTTGTTCTGGGACCACTACTCGCCAAGCTTGGTAAAGCTAAGGTAGCTATGCCAGGAGGATGTGCTATTGGTGCTCGTCCTATAGATCTTCACATCAAAGCACTTGAAAAAATGGGTGCTAAGTTTACCCTAAAAGATGGATACCTTATAGGGGACTGTACTAAACTTAAAGGTACACATATTTACTTGGATTTCCCAACGGTTGGTGGGACAGAAAATCTTCTTATAGCAGCCTCAATTGCTGAAGGAGAAACTATTCTTGAAAATGCTGCTCAAGAACCTGAAATTGAAGATCTTGCACGATTTCTTATTGCCTGTGGTGCAATAATTAAAGGACACGGTACAAATGTCATTCATATCCAAGGAGTCCCTTCTCTTAATGGTTGTACATATAGTATCATGCCAGATCGTATTGAAGCTGGGACTTTTCTTACTGCTGCTGCTATTACAAAGGGAGAACTGCTTATATCAGGTTGTCCCTATAAAGAATTGGAAGCTATTATTAATAAATTTATGCAAATGGGTATACACATTGAAAAAAGAGAATGTGGTATCTATGTTGCCCCTATAAAAACACTCAAAGCTACTGATGTAACAACAAGGCCATTTCCAGGATTCCCAACTGACATGCAAGCACAAATTATGGCCCTTATGTCTATTGCTTATGGAACTAGTACAGTTAATGAAACTATCTTTGAAAATAGGTTCATGCATGTACAAGAACTTGCTCGAATGGGAGCTAATATCCGCCTAAACGGACACACAGCTATTGTTACAGGTGTTAAAGAGTTAAAAGGAGCACCTGTTATGGCCTCAGATTTACGTGCAAGTGCATCTTTAGTTCTTGCAGGTCTTGCTGCAAAAGGAATCACAACAATACAAAGAACTTATCATTTAGATCGAGGTTATGAATTTATTGAAAAAAAACTTAATGCTGTTGGAGCATCTATTCAACGTACTAACGAATAGGGCTTAAGAATAATACTACAAGTGTAGTAAAAAAAAATACTATATTTTTTCAATAGATTTTTGTTTTTCTTTTTTAGCTTCATTAATATGTTTAAGCCTTATGTGTTGTATTTTCTCACGCTGTCCACGTGCCTCTGCAATCAATTGATCCCTCTTACGTTCAAAAACTAATGTTGTATGTATTGCAGAAATACCTATTGCCACACTGCTAATAATAAGTAATAAAACTCGCTGTAATCCCCATTGCTCTTCTTTTATCAATGTACTTAACCAACCAAGTCCAACTTTACTTCCAAAAACAGCAATCAAAGGGACACTAGTTGCACAAAGCAATAATCCTATAACCTCTATCCAAAAAAATGTCTTTCCTAAGATAAGAATAAACAATGTTACGTCACGTACTATCCGTAAAAATTTTAACCTTTGTGTTAATCCTTCTAAATATTCTTGAAGAAGTGGTGCATACCCCCTTGCTTTCTTAAAAACTTCTGCATCATTAAAATTTGAAGTAAATGCCCAATTAAAAATATTTGCACATTCATTGAAATTTTTATTAAACTCAATAAGGATATTAGGGAAAGGGAACCATGCTGCTTCATCACGTATTTTTTCTAACTGCTTCAAATAAATTTTAAAAATTTGTTTAAGGTTTTTAATTTCATATTTAATTTGTTTTGTAATATCATTTTCTATAATAGGACGCATCTGAATTATAGAAAGAAATGCAACATACGTATTCAAAGATAAGTTATTAATAACTAGTTTAAGTTTTTGACGAAATGTATTAGCAATAGCATGGTCCTTTGGAAACCATTCATCTAACTCTATAAGTAGCTTTTCTGCTTTTATTTTTTCATCACTAGCTAATCTTCTTTTCTCTTCTAAAGCTACAAGAAGTTCACTAAGGATACTTAAATACCCTCTGTCAAGTTCTGGATCAATAAAAAATCTATTAAAAAATGAGGAGTCTTGCTCAATAAGTTGAAAAATTTTAGTCTGTACTTGTTCAGCAAAACCCATTTTTACATGACAGACAATTTGACGATATTCTGCATCTAACCAAGAAGGATATAGACGAAGTACATTCTGATATATCTCTATAGCTTCTGAAAAACGTCCTTGTATTTCAAGAAGTCTTGCTTGCAAAAACATATGCCATACTTGATGTAGCCCTGTGCTTGCAAGGGATTCTGCCTCTTTCCATAAAAGTTGTGCTCGGGATAGATCACCTTTTTCAACTGCAATAAATCCAAGTAGTGTACGAAGTCGAAAGTCCCTTGGAGCATTCCTACTAGCAGATAACACATCTTTTTCAAAGGATAGCAGCTCTGAAGCTTGTATCTTTTTGAATCGTTCAAGTAACCCCCAAGCAAGACTATCATCTTTTACATTATTTTTACTAGAAAATACATCTCCACTTTTTGGGAACTCTCTTCCTGTAGCTAACCAAATGTTCCTAATACTTCTTACTTGTAAAGGTAAGTTAGTTTCAAAAATTGCTTTTAATAACCTTTGTTCTAATGTATTATCCTTAAAAAGGATATTTTCATATCCAACAATAACATCATCTCCATTCAGTTCCTGTTCAATAAGTTGAAATCCTTCACTCATCACCTCTACGCTCATTTCTGCTAAATCATTCCAAATATTTTGTGTAGAAAGTGACATACCTCTTGTAACACATTGAGAATTATCATGATTTTTAGAACCACAGTAAAAACACCCTGTATTCTCACCTGAAACAAGTTTTTCAGGCATAAGAATTGGAATAACTTCACTAACAAAAGAACTATCTTCGGTAAGTTCAACTGCACACCAACTATCCATTGAAACATGTGAACTAGAAAAATTTAAATCCGTAATTTTGAACCCTTCTCCTAATAAAAATGCATTGCGATATGTAATATATGGGACGTCAGGAATAAGGTTATCCCACTTAATACCCACTTTTGTTGGAAGATCATTTGTAAAATTTAATCCCTTTTTATCAATAGAGATACAGACACAAGGCCAATAAGTTCCTTGCACTTTAGCATCTGATATACACTTTAGGATGTCTCGAACCCAAATTCTAAGTTGTCTTAAATTATCAATAGACAACATAAGATAGTTATTATGGAGATTATACTTAAATTTATTAGCCTGAATAATTTTTTCTATTGCCTCATACATTGTTTTCCAACCTGACTGAAAAAGCTTATCTAAAGGATTCCCAACAGGATGAATAAGGACATACCAGCCCTGAGAAGACATATAAGGTAACCGTGGGTCTGCTTCAAGATTTTCCCACTTAACAGACGCCATCCCCTGCAACTCTTTACTTAGTGTATAAGTTATTCCAGGAATAATGCCTGCAATCTCTTTTGCTTTAGGATGTACCCAAATTTCTAGTGATTGAGGAACTAACACTTCTTGAGTAGCTAATGAAGGATCAATGGAGAGTGATATCTCACGTCGAACACTTAGAAGAAGTTTACTAGGGAAAACCTGGACACTTATAGGCAAAGGATGAAATTTAGACCATACAGTAAGTTTTGCAAGGGCTAGAAATACGTCTGAAGAGAAAAAAAACCAAAGAGCTTGTGACCTGTCTATAACAACACTCATTCCGCCATAATCTTGCAGTGCTTGTGGAACAGCATTATCTAATTCACCATCCCAGCATATCCATAGAGAAAAGCCCTGTGAACTCATATGAGTATTTTTTACTAAAGGTAAACGCTGGATTAGCTCAGAAAGTAGTGCCATACTATCAAACCTACTTCTTTTTAATTAGTAAATAGTTTAAAGCTAGTTATACTAAAGAGTACAAGGTAGAATGTTATTATACTTTGCTTAATACACTATATTACTATTAATAATATTTCTATAACATTTAAATAAATGATTTAGTATTAAAAACATACAGTGTAATAAGGCTTATCACATTATTAACTTATAGTTGTTACTATTATATATATATATATTTCTTTCTATACTTATTACTATTAAAAAAGGGAGTTAATCCTCCTCCCCCTTTTTATATCTAACCTTTTACTATATAGGTATTAATCAAGTTCTCGTCCAATCCAAACAGCCCTCCCTATAATGGAAAAACAATCCGCCATATCACCTCGTGTATCAAACTCAATAGGTGTATAGTCAGTATTATAGCTTGAAAGTATCAGCTTTCCTGGCTGTGTATTAAGGACTTTAAGATAAATTACATCTTCAAGTCTTACTGCATATATTTTCCCAGCCCTAGGAGCAACTTGGCCTTGATCAATAAGAGCTATATCACCATCACTAACCCTAGGTTCCATACTGTCACCATCTACCCGGAAAAGCTTCATTGTTTTTGGATTTCCTCGATAATATAAAAAATCATTTCTAAAGGCATAATGTCCTTCTATTTTATCTGTAGTTTCAAAAGATCCACCACCAGCTGAAAGAACTGCTTTTACAAGAGGAATCAATGTAAAATCATTCCCTTTCCATGAAAACTGAGAACATGCCCTCTCCCTCTCTAATTTATATTCACTATTAACTGTAGTATCTGCCTCTTGTTGTACTTTTTGAGGTGAAGATAGCCCTTTTGTACTCACTACTCCAGCCTCTCCTAAAATTTCTGCTACAGAAAGTTTTTTTTGCTGTGCAAGTAAAGAAAGAAATTCAAGAGACGGTAAACGTTCACCAGATTCCCAAGCAGCTAGTGTATTTCTATGTATACCAAAATGTGCAGAAAAAGAGTCTCTACTTTCTTGACCACGTAGTGCTTTTAGTTTTTCACCTATTTTTTGTATATCCATGCATGGTACCTACGCACTCTTTATAGTAAAAATTTTTAATAAAAATTTTTATTTTTTGTAATATATATGCAATAGTTACAAAAAAATGTTTGACTATTACACTAAATTGTGTAATTACAATATTTCGTACACAACAATGAACTATCAACACAATAAAATTAACAAATATTTATTTGGTGGTCAATGTGAAAATTATTCTTCAACGTTTTACCATATGCACTAAAAAGAGGATATTATGCCACAGCTACTGGACAAATCAACAGTAAAAACAATGTCATTACCAAAAGATAGATACATGAAAAATACTCAAGGGCATTTCATACTTAAAGAACACATTAAGCCTATTGATATTGAAAGAAATAATTTTGTTATGCAATGTGTTAACAAAGTAAAAAAAATACAGAAACAACTCAAAGAATTAAAAAAAGAACTTACAACAGATCTTAATACCTTTATTCAACAAACAGCCAAACAATACAAAGTAGATATGGGTGGAGTAAAAGGAAATATCACACTTATGTCATTTGATGGTAATTACCAAATAAAAAAACAAATGGTGGAACGCATCTCATTTGATGAAGGACTACAAGTAGCTAAAGCAATTATTGATGAGTGTATTAGGATATGGAGCCAATCTAGCCCTGGAGAATTACGTGCAGTAATAGAACATGCATTTAAAATAGATAAGGAGGGGAAAATAAATACTAATGCTATCCTTGCACTACGAAGACTAAATATTAAAGATCCTCGCTGGGAACAAGCAATGCAAGCTATAGTTGATAGTATCCACTTAGTAGAAACGAAATCATACATCCGTATATATGAACGGATGCCTGATGGAAAACTTAAAAATATTTCACTAGAAATGTCCTCATTATAATCTCCGTTTGTCATAATTGGCTCCTAAAGAAGAGAGAAACAACTATGAAAAAATTACTTTCAGATACTGAACTAGATTTAAAAGCCTTCCCAGAAGCAGTACAATTTCTTATCAACCTTATTGGAGAAGATGGTACATTTTCACTTATTCAGCATTATGGCGGTAGCACATTACGCATCCCTAGAGGAGATACTATAGTAGGAAGGACAAAAATTGACCTGCTTGCACAAAAAATTGGGAAGCAAGAAGTACATAATATTGTTCAAACATTTGGCGGAACATGTATATACATACCTAACTGTAAAAAACTCCTTACAGCAAAACAACATGCAAAAATAATTCAAGATAGAGATAAACTTGCTGCCAAAGGTATTTCTGAAAGGCAATTAGTATCTGATCTTGCAAGAAGATATAAGCTTTCAGATAGACATATTTGGCGTATTTTAAAAAAATCTTATACTATTCCAGCAGCTTTTAAAAATTGTTAAAATAAAGGTAGATAGTGACATGAAGTTATTCCAATTCATTAAAAATAAAAAAAATAAACCTGAAACTGTATCAGGTATGCTTCAAACAACAACATCAGACACTGCACAATCTTTATTAACCTTAGAACAGTGGGGAAATATTTCTTTTGGTCTGACCCCTGGCCGCCTTAGATCTATCCTTCAAGCTGCAGATGAAGGAAATATCACTGAACAGCATCAACTCTTTTCTGACATGGAAGATCGCTGTGAACACCTTGCTGCTGAAATATCCAAAAGAAAACGAGCTATACTAACATTAGATTGGGAAATAGTTCCTGCAAGAAAAGATAATCCTACTGCTATAAAAATAGCAGATGCTATAAGAGAACAGTTTAATAGTATTTACTCCATAGAAGATTTACTACTAGATATGGCAGATGCTATAGGTCATGGTTTCAGTGCAATAGAAATTGAATGGGAATATGACGGTCATATCCACATCCCAAAAGCATTTCATCATCGACCTCAATCCTGGTTCCAAATGTTACCACAAAATAAAAATGTCTTACGGTTAAGAAATAAAGATCCTGAAGGAGATCCTCTTTGGCCACTGGGCTGGGTTATTCGTACTCATCGATCTAGATCTGGATGGCTACCAAGAGCTGGACTCTTTCGCGTAGTAGCATGGGCATATTTAGTACGCTCTTATGCTCTTGAAGCCAGTATCAACTATGTTCAAATACATGGATTACCATTTAGAATTGGGAAATACCATATTGGAAGTAGTAGTTCAGACAAAAGAGCTCTTCTAAGGGCACTTCAAACACTTGGGAAAGATGCTGCTGGGATTATACCTTCTGGCATGGAAATCATTTTCCAATCCCCTACAAATACATCCCATGATCTTCCTGGGCAACTTGTCACACGTTGTGAACTAGGAATGAGTAAAGCTATCCTTGGAGGAACATTAACAACTCAGGCTGATGGACAAACAAGTACAAATGCCCTTGGGAAAGTTCATAATGAAGTCAGAAGAGACTTAATGGTTACAGATGCATTACAAATTTCTTCAACTATCTCAAAACAATTAATTATGCCAATGGCTGCTCTAAACTGCAAAGTAGAAGATACAACTCTACTACCATCATTTAGATTTGATACACGTGCAGCTGTAGAAGTAGGTATTTATGCAGATGCACTTCCAAAACTTTCACCAATTATGGATATTTCCGCTCAGTGGGCACATGATAAATTAAAAATACCAAAAGCTTTATCTAAAGATGATATTTTAGGAAGCCATATAAGATAAAAACATAATTAATAATAAATAGTGATATATTTATTTAACCTATTGAGTTAAAAGATAACATCTACTAATAATATAACTATTACTTCTAGCTGCAAACACTCTTTAACCTAAAAAAGATGACTTCTCTTAGAGAAGTCATCTTTTTTAGGTTAAAGAATTTATAATAAATAGATTATCAATGGCTCATTTTTAACTTTTCCCAATATGAAGTATAAATATTAATTGCATTACCAATATTACTAATTAATTCTCCTTTTGACATTACACCATCATTTGGAAAGATAATAGGATTTTCTTGATAAATAGGATCAAGAAGTTTTCGACCAGCTATATTAGGAGTTGTATAAAAAAACTCTTCTACACATCGCTTGGCTATTTCTGGACGAAGTAAAAAATTAATAAATGCATATGCATTTTCTTTATTTTCAGATTGATTAAGAATTGAAAAATTATCAATCCAAAGAATAAACCCTTCCTTTGGAAAAATAAACTGTAAGTTAGGATTCTCTTTCATAGCTATAAATGCATCACCATTCCAACTTATACCAGCTAATACCTCTTCTCCAATAAATGCCTGTTTTGTTGCTGTAATATCAAACACACGAATTTCTGGTTTTAACTGTTGTAACCATTCATAGCCTGCTTTGATTTCATCAGGATTTGTCGTATTAACAGAATACCCTCTTACTTTAAGTGCTACACCAAATGTATCCCGCATATCGTCAGATAGCAAAACTCTTCCCTTAAACTCAGGACGATTTAAATCATTGAAGCTAGTTATAACTGTAGGATCAACAACTTTTTTGTTAAACAATAAACCTAAAGCACCCCACATATAAGGGATGGAATAGTCATTATGGGGGTCAAATGAATGTCCAAGGGATTCAGGAGCAAGGTTATTAAGCCCTATAATTTTTGATTTATCAAGACGTGCTAATAAGTTATCTTTATATAATCTTTCTATAAAGTAACTTGAAGGCATAACAATATCATACCCTTTACCACCTAATAATTTTAGCTTTGCATACATTGCTTCATTAGACTCAAATGTAGACACAACCACTTTAATACCAGTTTCTTTTGTAAAATCAGCCAGTACATCTGAAGGAATATATTCAGACCATGTAAACACATTAAGTGTGTCCTTATCATTAGCAAAAAGAGGACAACAAGATATTACTAAAATTAGAGCTAAGCTAACGTATTTTTTCATAGTGTATTTCTCCATTATCATACAATAGCTATCCCACTCTAGATTAATAAAGCCAATACCCTTATAATAATATTAGTTTCCTGTATGACGAGTCTTAGGAAGCAACAGCCATGCAATAAAAACAAAAACGACTGTAATACAAAACATAATAGCTGAAAGTGCATTGATTTCTGGCTTTACTCCTAGGCGTACCATAGAATAAATTTTTAAAGGTAAAATTTCAAAAGTTGGTCCAGTGACAAAAAAACTAATTAAGACATCATCCATAGATAAAGTAAACGCTAATAACCACCCTGCAACAATAGCTGGCATTATAAGAGGTAATATCACATAGCGAAAGGCTTGAGACTCATTTGCACCAAGATCTCGAGCTGCCTCAACAAGCTGTTCATCAAACTCCATTAATCTAGTTAAAACAGTAAGAACAACAAACGGTAAGCTTAAAGTAGTATGAGCAATAAAAAGGCTAAGAAAACCTAATGGGATATGAAAAAATATAAAAAAGATTAATAAAGATATACCCATAACGATATCTGGTGATACTGTAAGAACATAAATAGAACCATACAAAATTTTCCGACCAGGAAACCTATACCTTCTTATAGCTAATGCTGTAAGAACACCTAAAAAAGTCGAAAAACTAGCTGACAATGCTGCTACACTTAAAGAGTTAATCCCTGCATCTATCAACGGAGTATTATTCATAAGTTGGCTATACCATTGTAATGTAAATCCCTTCCAGTCAGATGTATACTTAGCAATATTAAATGAGTAGCCAATAACAACTATTATTGGCAAATATAAAAAGATATAAACAATCCATAACCATATAAGACCTAATCTTTTCATTAGACAGGCCTCCTAAATCGTGGATCATTTTCAGCTCTATTTTTTATAGAGAAAGACTGTGTTGTAATATGGTGAAGTATAAGTAAAATAAATAGCAAAATTGTTAGAATAGTACTAGAGGCTGCACCTAGTGGCCAATCACGATTTACAAAAAATTGATTTTTAATAAACGTTCCTACTAAGATATCTTTTGAGCCACCTAAAATTTCAGGAATATAAAATGCGCCTAAAGAAGGTAAAAAAACAAACATTGATCCAGCCACAATACCTGGTAAGGTAAGAGGTAACGTTATATGCCAAAAAGCACGAAATCCCCCTGCTCCCAAATCTTTTGCTGCATCTAACAAACGTGGATCAAGTTTTTCAATAGTCGTATATAAAGGAAGAACCATAAATGGTAAAAACGTATAAGTAATACCTATAAAAACAGCAAAGTCACTATACATAAATGATATAGGTTCATTAATAATACCTAACCATATAAGTACAGTACTTAATAGTCCATTTGCTTTAAGAATCAAAACAAGTGCATAAGTACGGATTAATGAGTTAGTCCAAAATGGGATAATAATGAGAAGAAGCAACCATGGTTTAATTTTTGCTTTTGAACGAGCATTTCGA
This sequence comes from Lawsonia intracellularis PHE/MN1-00, assembly GCF_000055945.1. NCBI lineage: Bacteria > Pseudomonadati > Thermodesulfobacteriota > Desulfovibrionia > Desulfovibrionales > Desulfovibrionaceae > Lawsonia > Lawsonia intracellularis. Next base: position 1,031,118 of record NC_008011.1, on the reverse strand, counting down.
TATGCAAATGGGTATCCTACCAATAAACAAAAAAGTGTGCTCATAAGAGCTAACCAAATAGAATCCCATAAAATTTTTAAAAAAGAAGGTTCAAACAGTCTAGCATAATTAGAAAAGGTTAATACTGGAATAACAAATTCTTGGTCACCTCTTGTTAAAAAAGTAACAACTAAAAGACCAACATTAGGTAATAAAGCAAATAAACCAAGCCAGATCACAGTTGGTGCTATCACAACAAGTTGAAAACCTTTAAGCCATTTCATGTGGCAATACCACTTCCCAACCATCAACCCAAGTTACAGCTACTCTTTCTCCTTCATTATAGCTAATTTCTGCATCATCTTCATTAAAAAATTCAGCAACACGTAAAGTCCCACCAACGTCTAATGCAATAATAATATCTACTGTTGCGCCTTTATATACTGTTTCTTCAATACGACCTCTAAGGTGAGGGACTTTCAAAACTTCTTCATCTAATAAGTATATCCGTATATCTTCTGGGCGTAACAATACATTCACAGCTTCTCCTGGAGAAAAACGATGTGGTGTTCTTAATGGAAAAACTTCATTTGCAATTGCAGCTTCATATATTCCCTCATCATTACAAGAAAGAATAGTTCCCGCCAAATTATTAATCTCTCCCACAAACCGAGCTACAAACAAATTAACTGGCTCTTCATAAATACATTGTGGAGTACCAATTTGCTCTATCCTACCTTGATTCATAACAACTACCCTATCTGACATAGCAAATGCTTCTTCTTGATCATGTGTTACAAAAACAAAAGTAATGCCCAGTTTACGTTGCAAATGTTTAATTTCAAGCTGCATAATCTGTCGTAACTTATGATCAAGAGCACTAAAAGGTTCATCTAGTAAAAGAAGTAATGGTTTATTTACTACAGCTCTTGCAATAGCTACTCGTTGTTGTTGTCCTCCAGAAAGTTGAGAAGGGCGTCTATCAGCAAAATTTTCAAGATGGACCATTCGTAATGCTTCAAAAACCAACTCATTCACTTTTTCACGAGGACATTTTTGCATACGCAAACCAAATGCTACATTATCACGAACAGTCATATGAGGAAATAATGCATAATGCTGAAAGACTGTATTCACTTGTCTTCGTTCCGGAGGGAAGCCACTTACATTAACCCCTGCAATTAATATTTCTCCAACATCTGGGGTTTCAAACCCAGAAATAATACGTAAGATAGTAGTCTTTCCACACCCAGAAGGACCAAGTAAAGTTAAAAATTCACCATTTGCAATCTGTAGATTAATATTATCAAGGGCACAGGTATCTTCAAATATTTTGCTGACGTTTTTTAGTTCAATGATACAACCTTTCCCGGTCATTCTTTCCGAGTCTCCCTGTGATTAGTAAAATAAAACTCATTATAAATAAAAAAAAGGTAAAATTCTATAGTAAAAAATAAAAAATTGTTTCTACTACTTACGTATATAATATATATCTTTTATTGGTCTTATCCTTATAACAAGTGTGTACCTCACACCTCATAAAGGGTCAAGGGATTCTAAAGTTATTAGAAATACAAATAGTAGAACAAATATATTCACTAACAAAATGAAAATTATGCATTTTTAGTTTCTTGTCGTTCTTTTTTCATAAAGTTTATTGACTTCCATCAGATTACTGATATCCAAAAAATATACTACTATATTTAAAATAACTAATTTTAAATTGTTAGTTATTTTTTTATGTTATCTTATCTAAATATATAATAAATAAAAAATTGTTCTTTAGGTTATAAGGTAAATATACTTTCCTTGAAAAAAAAAAACAAAAAATTTATATATTATACTATAAAAATAACTATTAATAAAAATGAAGTCTATTTATTTGTCCATAATTATATATTCTACTTATTATCCATTTTATAACCCTTTTACCTATTTTATGTTAGTAAATATCCAAGGGGATCTTTATGTCTAACCCACAATCTATTGTCGTTCTTGGAGGAGGAAGCTGGGGTACAGCTGTAGCTCATCTATTAGCCACAGGAGGACATAAAGTACATTTAGTATTACGTAGTCAAAAGTTAGCTGACTATATCAATATGCACCATGAGAATAATATATACCTTCCTGGATTCTCTATTCACCCTGCAATCCACGCTGTAACAGGGAAAATTAGCTTTCTTACTAAAGAACCCGCTCATGTGTTAGCAAAAGCAACAATTGTAATTCTTTCTGTCCCCTGTCAATCTTTACGGCCTGTATTACAAGAACTTGAACCACTTTTGACAAAAAATTGTATACTTGTGAATACAGCAAAAGGGATTGAAGTAGAAACATTAAAAACAGTTGAACAAATGATATTAGATGAAATGGCTCATCGTGTTTCTCACTATGCTGTACTTTCAGGACCTTCTTTTGCAGAAGAAGTTATGTGTGAAAAACCTACAGCTGTCGTCCTTGCATGTCGCAATGAACAACTGGGTGAACATCTACGAGAAATTTTCTCTACTCCATGGTTTAGAACATATTCAAGTACAGATGTTACAGGTGTAGAACTTGGTGGGGCAACTAAAAACGTAATTGCAATAGCAGCAGGAGTCTCTGATGGTCTAGGTTTTGGTATTAATACTAGAGTAGCCTTAATGACTCGTGGTCTTGCAGAGACAACTCGCCTGGGGAAAGCTCTTGGAGCTTCACCACTTACATTTTCAGGATTATCAGGGCTTGGAGATTTATTTCTAACTTGCTCAGGGGAGCTGTCTAGAAATAGGCAAGTTGGATTACGTCTTGGGAAAGGAGAACTTTTAAAAAATATAACAAACTCAATGAATATGATTGCTGAAGGTATCAAAACAACTTATGCTGTTAATACTCTTGCCAGTAAGCTGAACGTTGATATGCCTATAACAAAAGCTGTATATAATGTTCTTGAAGGAGTTATATCTCCTCATGAAGCCGTACAAAAACTTTTATGTAGACAGTTAAGAAATGAAAGCCTTGACGAAACTCAACCTATATGGACAGATATTCCTTAGTATAGTTTAAGAAACAATAATCTTATTTAGACACCTCCCTTTCAGCAGCCGAAACACGTTTTAAGTGCCGTTTTTTAATTGCATCAAGACGCTTTTTAAATAAATTAGTATTTAATAACTTACCCCCTGAAGATGTTGGATAAAAAAGAAATAACTTCTGTTGAGCTTTCCCATTTTCCCAATAAATAGGAGCTATGCTCCAATCCATTTGTTGAGCTTTCTCTATGCTTTTATTTACCTGAGATGCTTGCCAATTAACTTCATGTATATTTAATGCTGAAGAAAAACGTATAAAGTCATACCCTAGCCCAACCCAAAAGTCAGGTTCCTCTTGATTATCCATTGTAAATCGTTCTATTAGCATGGCAGCTGTGGCATTAGGTGTAGACTTATTCCAACTTCCTGGGAATACAGCAAGATCCATATTCCTTATAAAATTTTTTTCTCCATGAGAAAGACCTTGCTCCCACAAGTTTGTCCCCATTAAAACAAGCCTATCTTCCCCTTGGAAAAAAAGATATGGCAATAATACTTCAATATTTTTCCAGCTATCTGGAAGAAAAACAGCTTGAAAAGGAGTAGATGGTACAGGAACTTTCCCTATCATTCTTGTTTTTGTAACGTTTGCTAATAATTTTGACCAACTAGATGTGTCATGTGGATTGTATCCAGTTGTCATAACAGATATTCCACTTTGCTCAGCTAATTTAACAAATAATTCTGTCATTTTTCTACCATATCCATCTTCGGGATATAATACTCCACACATGGTAATATCAAGTTCATGACTAAAACGAAGAAGAGCTAAAATTTGATCTTCTGGGCTTGAAAAAAAACGCCAAGCAGTTATACCTTCATCACCTTCTCCAATTGAAGGCAAAAATGTAAAAAATATCTTATTTGAAAGGATATTCTTTTCTCTTATGGCTGCATATATCTCTGCCTGTAATGGACCACCAACAATAATACACTTCTGTGGTAACTGTTCTAGTTTTTCTAACCAACCTACTGCTTCAGAATTTATAATAACAACTTCAACATCAACCCCTGCGCTTATAAGTTCCTCTTGGGCAGCATTAGCTCCTTTAGCAATATTCCAACCAATAGAACTATATGGTCCACTCATTGGAAGTACTAACGCATAACAACCTGGTGAAAATAATATATTAGTATGATCAACTAACAACGATTTAGGCTCAGCTACATGAATAGCTGAAGCAAGCAACGAAGAGTCTGAAAATACGCCTGGGTAATTAATTTTCCCCAGCAACTCTGCAGTACGATTAGTTTTACTAGGCCACTCTCGACGTAATACATCAAGAATAATAATTGACCAAGGATACATAAAATCTCTCTCAGGCCCTGTAAGAAATTCAAGTGCTAACAATTCCTCACTAGAACTATTACTAAGCAACGTAAATAATCTTTGTTCTAGCATCATACAATTTGCATGATCTGAGTGCTTATAAAGCTCTGATAGTTTACTTGCTATCAATGTTTTATTTTCTTTTGGGCTTAAAATCATCAATACTCCTCCAGCTATTCCCCGTAATGGAATAGGTAAAGAAGCATCTTCCCAGACCTGTTGTGCATGAGATATTGCTTGTACACGTGAAGATTTTAGTACAGCTATTCCCCATGAATCTTGCCAAACTGGTTGCATATTAGCTGTTGGATCACTAAGCTTCCATTGAGTTAAAAATTCTAGTGCTATATGGAAATGATTATTAGCAATTGATGACTTGATTAACCTTTCCCATGCGGAGTTACGTTCAAAAGCTGTTAAGTTAGACTGTGTCACAACAATCCTGTAAAGTCTTTGCGCCTCAAGCATATTGTTATTCTTCCAAGCTTCTTCTGCCTGAGCAGAAATGTTCCTATCCTGATCCTCTATACTTTTTATATCCTGTGTTTTTTCTAACAAATCAGAACTATTACCTTCTGGGACTACTATTTTAGTTGAAGAACATCCTGATATTAGACTATAGTTAATAAGGAATAATATGATACAAATTTTTTGAAGTAGCTTTATTTTCATAACAACTCAATAATAGTTCAACATAAAAAACTAATAAACAAACAATAGCGATATGTTACTATAGGTAAGAGAACTTACTATTACTATTAAAAAATATTCCATAATAAACTTGCTATTTTTTTATGTTAAAGTTATAAGAAAGCCCTTAAAAATATCCTTTATAGTTACGGAGAAGTTAATGGCAAAACAGTGTGAAATATGTGGGAAAAAACCCCTTGTTGGTAATTATGTAAGCCACTCAAATATTAAAACTAAAAGAGTTTTCAATCCCAATCTTCAACATATGCGTAATCAATTTCCTGATGGAAGAATAAAAACTATTACTATATGTACACGTTGTATCCGCTCTGGCCATGTGACCAAACCTTCTATCCACAAAGGCTCATAATAAAATTCACAATATCAAACTAAGGAAACACTATCCAACTCTTTTTTACTATCTTTTTTGCCCCACTGACATCCTCCGATAAGAATTCCTAACAATGTGGCAGCAGTAGATAGCCACCATGTTCGATAAAAATCATGTCCACAAAATCCTGTAATTAAATATGCAACCCAACCAGCCCAAATAAATGAAAGTAACTGCCAATAACATCCAGGGAATAAACCTTGTATTTCTTTTTGGACACCCCTTCGAATATGAAACAATGTCCAAAGAGTTATAATAACAAAAAATAAAATATAGCTAGTAAATCCAATAAGTCCCCCATCAATAAAAAATTGAATATAGATATTATGAGGATGACCAAGATCCATAGAGGGGACAGACTGTAAAATTATACCCTGTTTCTGTAGAGCTAATATAAAAGTACTACTACCAGTTCCAAGCCATAAATGCTCTTTTCCTACCTCTATAGCTCTTATCCATAACTCTATTCGTGGATCATTAAGCATTGTTTCCCAGCTTAATCTTGCAATTCCAAACATACTTAATACTACTAGCAATAACATTGGAGGAACAATAACTTTTAATAATGAGAATTTTGTCCAAATACAAATCCACAAAATATATAAAGCCCCTAAAAGGGCTAAATATCCTATACGGGTAAATGAACCTAACCAAAGAAATAAACCTGGAGATAACAATACTGCTACAGCAACTATACGTAATCTATTATTTTTCATAGGAAGAAGAGTCCAGATCCCAAAGGCAGGTAGAGCTATTATTGCCATATAATTACCTACTCGATATGTCCCTAAAGAACCTGTTAACCTTCCTGACATAATAGCTGTATGCTTTATATAGTCAAATCCTGTTAAGACCTGCCATACACCATCTAACCCTTCATAAAAAAATGTTACCGCAAAAATAATAATAAGCCATCGCAAATCTTTCTCTGAACGGACAACTTCCATTCCCACAAAAGCTAAAACAATCCCTCTTAACAAATTTGGTTTTACTGAAGCCCAACTTGCAGCTAACCACTCAGATGTAACTAGTTGTATTATAAAACTTGCTATAAAAATAATAAATAGCCAGCGAAAGGGTAATATACGGAGTGTAGAGTTATTCCAATCCTGTATGTAAAGTAAAATAATTATAGGTAAACAAAGAATAGGTAGAATAACTCTTAATGCTTGTCCAAGAGGAAATAATAAAATTGACAAACTAAAAAAAATAAAGAGTACTGACCGAAGTCTAGATGAATTAGATTCTAATCCCCGCCAATTACAGAAAAATATTTTCATGATAAATAACTATGACCTTCAAAAAAGACTATACCTCTCTATTCACAACTTCATAAAACCACTCTTCAAGTTTAGTTGCTTGTATATCTATATCAAAAAAACGTCTACATGCTTCACGTGCACTCTCTCGAAGGCCTGTTAATTCATCTACAGAAAGACTAAGAGCCATAGAAATAACCTTTTGAAAATCTTCTGAACTTGCTTCATAAGGTAAAACCCAATCACGAAGTTCTGGTGTAAGAACTTCATCTACGCCACCTACCAATCTTACAATAGGTAATAATCCAACAGACATGGCTTCAATAAGAGTATTTGGCAATCCCTCACTAACAGAAGCTAACAAAAAAATATCTCCTTTTTCTAGCTTATTAATAATATTATCTGAAAATCCATGGAAAAAAACTTGGCCAGTTAATCCTAGCTCAGAAGCCATCTGCTTAAGTGTTTTCTCTTCAGAGCCTGTGCCCCATATATGAAATTCAAAACTTCCTTTAACTCTTGCAAAAGCTTCTAATAAAACAGAATGACACTTATTAGGTTCTAACTGTTGTGTACAAATAAACTTAAGAGGACTATGTACTTTTAAAAATTCACTTGTAGCCTTTCTACCATTCATTATAACTTTTACCTGCTGTGGAGGTATATAAGAAAGTGATTTTTTAAATCCAGAAGCAATATATTCACATGGACATAAAAATGAAGGGTTAATAAATGTATGGATAAGACGTGTTTTTAAACGATAAGGGATATCATGTGGTAAACCAATCCGTTGTATTACAGGAATACCAGAAAGCTTTGCAGCAATGCCTGCTGTGGACAGATCTTTTTCTATATTAACAATAACAATATCAATTTGATGTAATCGAAACTCTCTCCAAAAATACAAAATAGATTTAGGATTTAAATCTAAACCAAATGAAACTAGTTGGCCGTGGCCAACTTCTTTTTGTGCACTTGTAATAAACGCTTCTTGACGACCATAAATATAAACATGATGACCTTTTTTAGAAAAAATTTTAGCAAATTCTAACATCCATGTTTTTACACCACCCCAACGCTTTGTAGCGTTGATAAACGCAATACGCATTTATAATTCCCTCAAAACAAACTTTAAAATACTTTTGCACCATCTTCTGTAACAAGCACCATATGCTCCCAACGGACTCCTCCCCACTCAGGATAATATAAGCCTGGCTCAACAGTAATAACCATCCCAGGTTTAAGGATTGTTTCACTACGTGGCCCTAATGAGGGTGCTTCATGCACTTCAAGACCAACTCCATGTCCAAGATTATGCTTAAAAGCTTTTTCTACCCCATATTCTATAAAAAATGTATAAACTGTGTTATACACATCTTTTGCTAACACTCCAGGCTGAATAGCTTTAATAGCTCTATGCTGTGCCTCCTGTACTAATGCTAATGTTTGCTGAAAACGTTTAGAGGGATTATCTCCAACCCAAAATGTCCGTGTTTGATCCGAACAATAATCATATAGCCTAGCACCAACATCCACAAGTACTAACTCTTCACTCTCAATTTGTGTATCTGAACTTGGAATAGCATGAGGTAATGCTGCATTACCTCCAGATGCAACAATACTTGGGAAAGCTAATTCATTTGCACCATGTTTTCTAAAAAATAATTCTATTTCCCAAGAAACAGAAGCTTCACTCTCTCCAGGACGCAATATTGATGGAACCCAGGTTAAAAGTTGATGGTTTAATAAACACGATTGTTCCATTAATCGAACTTCTTGTTCGTCTTTTATTACTCTTAAATCTTCAACTATACCATCAGCACTTACAGGTGTAATATCTTGTAATTGTTCAACAAAAGCTTCAAAAAAATTTACTGAAAGTACTTTTGACTCAAAACCAATACAGCTACCTTTTGGTAATATTTTATTTATAAGTAATCCAAGTTGTTCTGGAATGTTGTGTCCATAACTATATATGAAATCCTCATCCCATAGACGTTTTGCTGCCTCAGTGTACCTTGAGTCTGTACATAACCAGTCTTTACCATTAGCTAATATAATTAAACAGCCTGCACTTTCATTACATTGAGGATTATGTAATTCAAAACCTGATAAATAGTATCTATTAGCAGCATGATATACTAAAAGTCCATCCAGTTTTCTTTCAGACATAACCTTATGTAACTGTTCACGTCTTTTTTCAAAGGGAAGTAGTATATCCAACGTTTAAACTCCTTTTACAAAAAATAGTTATGTCCTATTTAGTGCTTAATAATAACCTTTGAACAGTTTTTCTTGACTCACAATGAATATAATCAAAACTTTTTTTATCAAGTCCAGCACCAAAGGCAATTCCTTGGAAAAAGTTTCTTGTAATCTCTGGAGAAGAAAAACAACTTTTTTTTGTAATTCCACAAGAAATTGTTAGATTAAAATTAAATAAAGAAAACATAGATACTATATGTCCATTAAACAAATTACAGGGATAGCCTCCTGTTAACTCTATAGATATTCCTTTCTCTGTAGCAAATGCTGCATCTTCACTTGAAATCAATCCAGGACATGTCAATATATCAATTCCAGAGTTAATTATTGCAAAGTTAGTTCCTATTGCAGTCGATAATGAATAACCCAAAAAACTACCCTCTCCTTGTGCTAATATAAGCTGTGCTCCTAGTTCTCGAGCGCTACATACAACGTCTTTAAGTAATTCTGGAGGGACATGAGCAAAAACTACTCCAGGAAATACATTTAACTCTGTATATAATAAACTCTGTTGTATTGTGTTAATTAATAATGGTAGCTCATACTTATAACTAATAGCATCAGATTTAATAACAAGACCTACTGAATTAAATCCAGAAAAAGAAGCAAAAGCTAATGCTTCTGATGGTAATAACCCTTTTCCTAGACAAGAAACTTCAATATGAAAATCAATCATAAGTTTTATCTATAATTAGTGGAAATACATTAGCTATACTACTTATACTGAATAGTTACATAAAAATATATTAGTACCCTATTCCTACTTTATAACCTAACTGCAAAAAACATATCATAATAATATATGGTCTTATTAAAGACTAATTTCCATATTAAATAATTAAAGGTTCTGCTACCAATGAATGTTTTTTTGATGCTATGATACGAACAGGAAGAAGAGTATTACTTATATTAGTAGATTGAGGTAAAATAACATTTACAACATTTCCCCATGGATCTCGACCTTGCCAACTATTATTATCCTCTGCTTTTTTACGACTAACTTTTTCTAAAAGTACTGTAGTTTCTACCCCTACTCTACTTTTTAGCCAACTTGTTGAATGTTCTAGCTGGGTTGCTTGAAGTTGCTCTAGTCGCTTAATTTTTACCTCATGGTCAACTTTATTAGAAAAAGTAGAAGAACGTGTCCCAGGTCTATCAGAATAACAAAAAGAAAAACTAGACATAAATTTAATAGTATTTATTGACTGTAATGTTTGTAAAAAATCTTCCTCTGTCTCCCCGGGGAAACCTACAATAAAATCAGTAGATAACGCTATATCAGGACGTACTTTTTTTAACTTTGTAATAATAGATATGTATTCGTCCATAGAATATTTTCGTCCCATACGTCTAAGTATTTTATCTGAACCTGATTGCAAAGGGAGATGTAACCTTGGACATAAAGTTGAAAATTCTCCAAAAAGATCAATAAGTTCAGAAGAAAACTCTTTAGGATGAGCACTAAAAAAACGTAATCTCTCAAGCCCAGGTAAACTTGCTATAGTATGGACTAGCATTGCAAAGTTTACTCCATTTGCAGGAGAATTCTTATCCTTATCAAGTCCATAAGCATTTACATTTTGTCCAAGAAGCACAATTTCTTTAACACCACTATCAATTAACTGTTGACATTCTTCTACAATAGCTTGTACTGAACGTGACTTTTGCTTGCCACGAGTATAGGGTACAATACAATATGTACAATAATTATCACAGCCTTGCATAATATTTACATAAGCCATTAATGCTAGCGTGTTGTTATTTGAAAGAGTTAACTTTGAAAATGCATATTCTCTTTCAGGATAGTATTCTGAAAAATCTGTAAGATTTAATTTTAGATCTGGCTCAGCATAAAGACGTTCAATAGCATCAGGAGCCATAGCAATGCCATCACTCCCACTAACAAGTCGTACTTGTGGAAATTTTTCAAAAAATGTTGCCCCCAACTGTTGGGCTACACAACCTGCTATAACTACAAATGAGTCAGGATTATTTTTTGTGGCATGTCGAATTTTACCAAGTATACTATAGACCTTTTGTTCTGGTTTTTCCCTAACAGAGCATGTATTAATAATTATAATAGAAGCATCCTCTAATGAAACTTCTTGAAATCCTTTTTTCTGAAGACTACAACTAAGCCAAAAAGAATCATTTGTATTCATTTGACAACCAAATGTAATTATATGAAAATTACGCTGTAACATTCTAACCTCATTGTTACTTTTAATACTTACTTCCCAGATATTATCATTAACAACATAGTTATTTTTCTTTAATAAGAAGTAAATATAAAAATATTACTATACTATAATATAACGACTGATAATCAATCAAAAAAGCTATAAAATAAAAATAATTACTACTTCAACCTACTAACAAGCGCTATACTTAGAGTTGACAAAAAAGGTTTTTATACCACACTTATAAAAAAATAATTTGACATATCAACAAGTAAGTATATGAGCTGTTGCTCCAATCTAGGAGATGTTTTATGCGAATTATCCGTGTTCAATATAATGAGTTCTCATTCTATGCAGCTCTTGGCGCTGAAAATACTATTCAATGTTTACATAGTCCCCTTGGACTTAATGAACCAATTCCACTATCAAAAATAAAAGTGTTACCTCTTGTTTCTCCCACAAAAATTATTTGTATTGATATTAATTATCATGAAAAAGCTCAAGAGCTACAACAACCAATTCCAACTAATCCTACGTTTTTTTTCAAGCCACCTAGTAGTATTGTTGGTAATGGACAACCTATTTTGTTACCAACAAATATAGGCCGCGTTGTTTCTGAGGCAGAACTTTGTATAGTTATAGGACAAACTTGCTATAAAGTTACTCCTGAAGCAGCATCTAATTATATTTTTGGATATACATGTGCTAATGATATAACAGCAAAAGACATTCAACAGCAAGAATATACTACAAGTCATGCCAAAGCATATAATACATTTTGCCCTGTAGGGCCATGGATTGAAACAGATGTCCCCAATATAGAAAATCTTCAAATTAGAAATAGCATTAATAGTGAACTAGGGCAGGTAAGCACTACTGCTGATATGATATTCCCACCATTGGAACTTATTAGTTTTCTTTCCAACATTATGACACTAAACCCTGGAGACCTTATCTTAACAGGAACACCTAAAGGTTCATTACTTATTAGTGATGGGGATATAGTTCAAACAAGCATCGAAAACGTAGGAATATTGATTAACCCTATAGAAGAATATTTACCCATGGAGACAATTGTTCAGTAATAAAATAACAATAGATTTATTCACTTCTAATTAGTTATATGTATAAATAAAACTATTATTGACTATATCTACCTATCACTAATTAGTTATAAAATTTTTTCTAACTAAACAACTTTTACCCCATTAATCCAATGCATAACGACTCTACCCTTTAGTGTTTCACCTAACCATGGTGTATTCCAACTTTTAGAATAAAGATTTTCTTTAGAAACAGTCCATTCTAACTCTGGATCAAATAAAAAAAAGTTAGCAGGATCTCCTGGCTTAAAGTTATTTATAGGTAGATTAAATACACCAGCAGGATTGTTAGACCACAATCTTATCAAATCAGACTCAGAAAGGACGCCTTCTCTAACAAGAGAGTACATAACAGGGATAGCTACATCAAAGCCTGTAAAACCATTTGGAGCTTTATCAAAAGGAACTTCTTTTTCATAAGCAGCATGAGGAGCATGATCTGTAGCTAACATATCAATTATTCCAGTTTTAATAGCCTCTCTCAAAGCCATAATATCTTCTTGTGTTCTCAGCGGTGGATTGACCTTAGCATTTGTATTATACCCTATTACAGCCCTCTCATCTAATAACAAATAATGTGGACATGTTTCAGCTGTAACTTTAACCCCTCGAGATTTCCCCCAACTTATGGCTTCAACAGTCCGCTTTGCTGAAACATGTGCTATATGCACAGGAACATTGAGGTATTCTGCTAACAAAATACTTCTAATAGCCTGTAATGTTTCAGCAATATCTGGCTGTCCACTTAGCCCGAGCTTACCACTAATGAAACCTTCATTCATATGTGTATCACAAGCTAAATAAGGATCCTCACAATGATCAATCACAATAAGTCCTAAATCTGAAGCATACTCTAATATCCTTCGAAACAGCTCAGTATTCTTTATAGGAAGACCATCATTTGAAATAGCTATACAACCTGCTTCTGCTAATTCATGCATAGGAGAAAGCTGTTCACCTTTAAGCCCTATAGTTGCAGCACCTATAGGATAAACATAAGGTCCATTAGGAAATGCATATTTCCCACTTTCAAGGATTTTACATGTTACTGTAGCTGAATCATTAACAGGATTTGTATTAGCCATACATAATACACTTCCAAATCCACCATGAGCAGCTGCAGCTAGTCCTGTAGCTATAGTTTCTTTCCATTCATACCCTGGCTCCCTAAGATGAGTATGAACATCAATAAAGCTAGGGAAAAGATGTTTCTGTTTTGCATCTACAGGATGTAAATCTATTGGACTAGAAGTACTATTTTGTTCTCCCTCCTTTAATGTAATAATCTTTCCATCTCTAACTTCTAATGATACAAGCTTTCCATCATAATAAGCATTATATAGAAACAAGGAGGACATAAGTTAACTCTTTATAAGTCATTACAAGTTAAAAAAAGAAATAATATAGCCATGCGTATAGCAATACCAGCAGAAACCTGATCAAAAATTAATGACTGAGGGGTTTCAATAAGAGAAGATGCAAGATCAACACCTCGTAAAAATGGACCAGGATGTAACACTTTTGCTTCAGTTTTTGCAGACATTAAGTGTTTTGGAGTTAAACAAAAACGTTTTGCATACTCTTCTATGCTAGGGAAAAAACTCTTTTTATGTCTTTCTAATTGGACTCTTAGACATATTACAGCATCTACACCACAAATAGCTTGATGCAAATCTGTATATATTTCTACAGGCCAATGTTCTACTCCTGAGGGAAGTAATGTTCTAGGAGAACATAGCCTAACCTTTACCCCCATTAAATTAAGTAATGTAACGTTTGAACGACAAACTCTACTATGTGCTGTATCTCCAACTATAAGAACTTCTTTACCATGAAAATGATTTCCCCAAACTTTCCATAGTGAAAATACATCAAGAAGTGCTTGGGTAGGATGTGCATGCCAACCATCCCCAGCATTTATTACACTACACTCTAAAAGATCTGCAAGAAACAATGCAGCACCACTACTTGAATGACGCAATACAATAACATCTGGGGACATTGCTTGTAAGGTTAAAGCTGTATCTTTTAAACTTTCACCCTTTTGAATACTTGAAGAAGAAGCATTAACCCCTATAGTATCTGCAGAGAGTCTTTTCCCTGCGATTTCAAAAGAAACTTTTGTTCTGGTACTTGGCTCAGCAAAAAATAGTATAATATTTTTACCACGCAATGTTGGTAATTTTTTTATTACTCTACTATTTGTTTCATCTAAGCTACTTGCTGTATTTAATATATTAAAGATATCTGTCTGAGAAAGCTGATCAATATCCAGTAAGTCTTTATGTAGCCAATTAAATACATTTTTTTCTTGCATAGGATGCCTAGTATAAACGATATAAAATCGATAAAGGCTAAAAAAAAAAATACCCCTAAAGGGAAGGGGATAAAACTATATTAAGGTATATGTAATACATTTCTTTTTTTATTTATAGAATATAATACAATAAAAAACTATTTATCAAAAAAATATAAATTATTATTGACGATATATGGAAAGTACAAGATAATATATAATATAATACATTAATAATAAATAATACTTATATTATTGAATGTAAAGATTTTTATCACTAAAAATTCATAACTTTTTTATCTTATAAAAATTAACTAATCCACTTTATACCTATAATTTATTCTTTTAATTAATTATATGCTGCTTTATATACATATCCCTTTCTGTAAAACTCGTTGTTATTATTGTTCATTTTTTTCTAAACCTCTAGACACATCAAGTATAGATGGGCAACAAAAACTTCAAACATATTTTGTTACGTTAAAAAATGAACTTTCATACTGGGGGAATAAACTTCAAAAACCAACGATAGAGACTATTTTTTTTGGTGGAGGGACACCAAGTCTACTCTCACCCCAATATATTTACAAAATATTAGAACATATCTCTCAATACTACAGACTAACATCAAAAATAGAAATCACTCTTGAAGCTAACCCTGAGTCCCTAACCACTTTATCTTTAATTAAAGAATATTTAATGGCTGGAATTAATCGAGTTTCTTTAGGTTTTCAAGCTATTAACAATAAACAACTTCATCATTTAGGAAGGACACATAATATAATTGATGCTATACAATCATATAATATGCTTAGAGATGCATTATGTACAAATATTAATATTGACCTCATATGGGGACTACCTAATCAAACTGTACAAAAATGGTTAACCACAATAAAATATGTTGCTGAACTTAAACCAAATCATATTTCTAGCTATAATTTAACTCTAGAACCAGGGACTATTTTTAATAAACAATATGTTAATAAAAAACTTACTCTCCCATCAGAAGAAGAACAAATAACAATGTTTTTTCAAACAAAAACATACTTAGAAGAAAAAGGACTACTACAATATGAAATATCAAACTTTGCTCAGCCTGGCTATCAATGTAAACATAACAATGGATATTGGGAAGGGAAAGATTATCTTGGTGTTGGACCATCTGCAACTTCAACACTAAACCACTATCGTTGGACAAATCCAGCAGACCTTTCTCTTTGGAGTTTATTAGTAGAAAAGAAAAAGGAACCCCCCAAAGAATATATTGATAATAAAACTCAAGTACTAGAACTTTTTATGTTACGCCTAAGAACAACAAAAGGACTTAATATTAATGAATATAATACTATAGCAAAAAATAACTTTATAGATAGCTATAAAAATCTAATTTTCAAATTAGAAAAAGAACAACTTATAAAAATAGATAGTAATTATCTAAAACTTACACCATTAGGACAATTAGTTTCTAATAGTATAATAAAAGAATTTTTTGTTATGTATCAATTAATACTAAATACAAAAAAATCTAAAGTTGCTAACAGTATATGAATAATAGTTAATTCCAAAAAGCTAATTTTGGTTGAGGTAAAGATGTAATAGCTTCTTCTAACTCATCAGGAGATACTGTTGCAGTTCCTACTTGACTAACAACAACGCCAGCAGCATAGTTAGCTAATATCGCAGAGATAAGTGGATCAAGTCCTGCACTTAATGCAAGGCCAAATGTAGCAATTACTGTATCTCCTGCACCAGTAACATCAAAGACATCACGGCCTACTGTAGGAATATGCCATATCTTTTTAGGAGAAAGAAACAATGCCATACCACTATCACCAAGAGTTGTTAACAAATGCTTTGTAGAAAGAAGTTTCATTATAGTATGACCTGCAGCTAACAATTCTGGCTGACTAGAAGTAGCCATACCACCTGCACATTCTCCAGTTTCTTTTGTATTAGGTGTAAGAGCAAATATATTTTTACATAATGCATAATACATTATGTTACATGGTCTAGGATCTATTAATACTTTTGCATTAGGATTCTTAGCTAACAGTATATCCTGAAAACCAAGCATAAACTCTTTTGATACAAGACCCTTATTGTAATCTGATAAAATAATAATCTCATGTTGAGATACATATTTTTCAAAATTACTTAATACCATAGCTAATTCTTTAGAATTATATGATGTACTTTCCTCATGATCAAGTCGTATCATCTGTTGTCTGTGAGCCATCACACGTGTTTTTACTGTTGTTTGACGATTTGCAAATGTTATAATTGAAGATAAAATTCCCCTTGTACTTAAAAGATCTTGAATTTTTTCTCCACTTTGGTCTTGTCCTACAGCCCCAATAATCGTTACCTTTCCACCCAGAGCAGCAATACTCCTTGCTACATTCCCTGCACCCCCAAGAGATTGCTTTTCATTCTCTATTTTTACAATAGGGACAGGTGCCTCAGGAGAAATACGATCTGAAACACCAATAAGATAATTATCTAACATTATATCACCAACGACAAGAACAGGCTTATCATTTAATAATCGTACAAAATCAGATTTGACCATCACTGCAGAATGGCTATCAACCATACTTTATACCTTTTATCAGCTTGTTAATATTAGTTATAACAAGAAAGAACATTGGTTGTCTTGTTACAAATAAAAAGATTATAAATTAATTGATGTCTAACTATCTAACTAGTAATTATGTGTCAATTGTATCAGAAGCATTTATTCCAAGCTTTAAAAGAATAGTTGTAAACTGCTCTTGTGAATCATAAGGGATTGTAATTCTACCCATACACTCTGAACCTGAGATAGTTACTTTAGGATGTAAGTTAAAACGTAACGTATTAACAACATTTTTAAGACGTTCTGATCTTTCTTTTTGCTTAACTTTTACTGTATCCTTTGTGATACCACTGATAGAAGGTGGCAGTACTCCATTTTTTTTCCAGTATGTGACAGATGTTTCAACATCACGTACAGATAGTTGATTACAACAAATAGCTTTATAAAGCACTTGCTGTAACTCCATATCAGATAATGCTAATAGTGCTCTAGCATGCCCAGAAGAAATGGTATGATTACAAAGTCCCTCTTGAACTTCAGGTGTAAGATGAAGTAACCTTAAGGTATTTGCAATAGCAGATCTGCTTCTCCCAAGCCTATGTGCAAGCTCATCTTGACTAAGAGATAATTTTTTTCTTAATGACTCTATAGCCAATGCTTCTTCAATAGGGTTAAGATCCTCTCTTTGAAGGTTCTCAATTAAGGCTATAGTTAATACATCTTCATCATTAAGCTCCTTAATATAAACAGGAACATCAACAAGCCCAGCTAACTTGGCAGCACGCCAACGCCTTTCTCCTGCAACAATTTCATAACGAATAGATGATTGCTCTCTATACGGTCTTACTAAAATAGGTTGGACAACACCTTGGTTTTTGATTGATAATACAAGTTCTTCCAAGGCATTTTTATCAAAACTTTTCCTAGGTTGACTTGAACTAGGACGCAAAATAGCTATAGGAAGTTTTGTAATTGAAGGTAGCACTAATCCATCTTTACTATGCTTTTTTATATGATCTTGCTCAACTTCAGGTGAAGTATTACCAAAAAGGATATCTAACCCTCGACCAAGTCCACGTTCTTGAGTTGCCATAATCGTTCCTAATAACTGGTTAAAATATACTAAAAGAACTTCAAAATACAATAAAACTTCTTACTACAAAAGAAAAAATTTATATTGATAGTACGTCAGTTTTTACTTTTCTCATTACTATTTCACGGGCAAGTTCAAGGTATGCTTCTGCCCCTTTAGACTTTATATCGTAATGTAAAATAGATTTCCCATGACTAGGGGCTTCAGATAACCTAATGTTTCTAGGAATTACAGTTTCACAAATATGGTTTGGGAAACAACGTATAACTTCTTGTTGAACCTGACGTGTTACTTTATTACGTCCATCATACATAGTTAAAACAATTCCTAATAATGATAGTTTAGGATTCAATCTTTTTTTCACCTGATCATGTGTCTGAAGTAGTTTTACAATTCCTTCAAGTGCAAAAAATTCACACTGTAGAGGAACAAGGATTTCTTTTGCCGCACAAAGAGCATTTAACGTAATAAGTCCTAGAGAAGGTGGACAATCAAGAATTATATATTCAAACTTTTTCTCCAGCGGAGCTAATAATTCTGAAAGATAATATTCTCGACCTATTTTATCCACCAATTCCAGCTCTGCTGCAACAAGCTCCGTCCCTGAGGGAAGAAGAAAAAGAAATGAAGAAACAGTAGACATAATAGCACACTCAACAGGTTTTGTTTGGAAAAGGACAGAATATAAACTATGTGACAACATATTAACAGAAAAACCCAAACCACTTGTTGTATTTGCCTGAGGATCACAGTCTACAAGTAAAACACGTTTTTCCATAATAGCAAGTGATGCTGCTAAATTAATAGCTGTTGTTGTTTTCCCCACACCACCCTTTTGATTTGCAATAGCAATAACCCTAGCCATAATAACCTTCTTTCATTTCTCAAAGGACAATAGTTGTCTATATAAAATTTATACATAAACAACAGAGTAAACCATGTCAAACAACTAAAAAAAAAAAAAAAAAAAAAAAAAAAAAAAAATATGTTAGTAAAAATAAAAATGTTTCACATGAAACAGAGAGAGAGAGAGAGAGAGAGAGAGAGAGAGTGTGTGTGTGTGTGTATGTGTAATTATGTAATAATTTTCTGTAAAAACTGAAGAAAGTCATCTTGAAAAGATGTAACCTTTGCTTCTATTAGCATCATAATATCCTGTATGTTATTTTTTAACTGAACTTCAGAACCTGAATTATCAACAATATAGTCACATAGTTTAAGCTTCATATCTTGATGAAATTGCCAATTATCAATAGTAGTTTTATGTGCAGTTGACCAGCAACGAGCCTCCTTTAAACGTTTTTCTCTAATATTCTCAGGACAAGAAACACCTATAACAAAATTGGGTCTAATATTGGATGAAACTCTATTTTCTTTTACTAATTGACTAATGATATGATCGACTTCAAACCATAGTGGAACCTCTGCTATAGCATATTTATATTTTTTATAAAACGCTTCCCCCCAAAATTTTGACAACTGTTCTAACATAATGGGATGTACTATATAGTTTAAATCTCTTATATCTAAAAGCGGTTCTGTTTCTCCATTTAGGGCAGATAACAACCTTAATTTATCCACAGAACGATTTTTATCTGGGACAAATCTATCTCCATATCTTTCTTGAAGAATACTCCAAACCTCTCCTCCTGGAGAATAAAGTTTTTCTACAGCTTTATCAGCACTCCATATAATAATATCACTATGTTGTTCAAAATATTTTAATACTGTTGTTTTTCCAGACCCGGCGACTCCAGTAATAACAATCCGTATAGGTTCTTGTTCTAAAAGTGATACTGTATCTAAAAAATCTTTTGGGGGAGGACATAAAAAATTCATTTTTTTGCCTGTAATGGGGTGCTCAAAACTCAATTTCCAAGCATGCAACATCTGTCTGTTACATTGAAAAGTCTTATTAACATGTCCTCCAGCATAAAGTTTATCTCCAACTAAAGGATGACCAATATGCTTCATATGTACACGAATTTGGTGTGTTCTTCCCGTTTGAATTGTCAATGCTAATATTGAATAAACATCATTTTTACCTCTATGCAAAACACGCCATTCTGTATGAGCTGGTTTCCCTTTTGGGTTAACAGCAACCTTTACTTTTGTTTTTGGATCTCTTCCAAGTGGTACTGCTATATATCCCTCCATAGAAGGAACACCATGGACTAACGCTAAGTATTCTTTATTAATCTTTCTATCTAAAAAAATTTTTGAGAGCTTTAAACGTGTGTCTTCCGTTAAAGCAATACAAAGAAGTCCACTTGTGTCTTTATCAATTCTATGTACAATCCCTGGACGTAGGCCACCTTGCTCTATAAGCTTTGGGAAATACTTTAACAATCTATGAACCAACGTTGACTCTTGACAGCTTGGTGCAGGATGCACTGTTAATCCGGGAGGTTTATTTATTATAGCAAGATGTTCATCAGAAAAAAGAATCTCTAAAAATCCTTCCTCCGGGAGCAATGCTGAAACAACTTCAGGTAGCTGAATAAAAATATGCATTCCTACTTTTAATCGTGTACTTGGAGAAAAGCATACCTTATCATCAATCTTACAACCTCCTGATACAATAACTTTTTTTAATCTTTCACGAGAAACTCCATGTGTACATAAATTATTATATAAAAATTGATCTAAACGAACTAAGGTTACCTCTGAAACTATAAAAAAGAAATTGTTTGCTCCCACTATTACTTACTCATTTAACTCAAAAAGTAATAATATAACGACTATCGTTCAAAATTAGCTACTAATAAATCAATAAAAATTTTAATAAAAAAAGATGAACTTACACTAATATGCCAATTAATAAATCTTCTATTTACTAAAACAACCTGTCAAAAATTTATGTCAAAATTTCTATTTTTAACTCATGGAAATAGCTAACTATATAACGACTATTCAAGTAAGTTTTTAAACAAGGTTATGTAAAACTTCTTATCTAAAAATTCTTCCTTCTAAACTCCATAAAAATTATTCATTATTATCAATAATTATACTACTTATCTGCTAAAAGATATTCTGTTGCTGCTGTTAACGTTCACTATATAAATAATATCTTATATCATAAATAATAATAATAATAATAATTCTATTTCATATAGAAAAAACAAACAAGGATCACTTATTGCAGATGGATATCCCATAATGGACAGAGCAAATATGTTAACATATCTACACAATATTCAAACCTAAATAAATGACTTGGAACAATTATTTAGTAACTTAAAACAATGAGTTCATAAAAAGAACAAATAATGATTTAGCACAGTAATAATAAAACCTAACACAACTATGTTGCAAAGGGGATAAAAAATGTGGGAAGTCATCATTGTTTTTGCTATTATTATAGTTGCTGCCATAATACTACGTTTATCAAAAAAGTCTAATCACCCTATTATTCGTCATCACTAACATCTATCTATAAGAAATTAGTAATACTAATTACTCTAAAAACTTTCTATAGTTATTAATAAAACTATTCATATAACTATAAATAGATATATTAATGTTTTAATCAAAAAAATATAGGCTCTATACTCGACAAAAAAATAACATACTGATATACAAATTCTTTATAATAGAAGTTTAATTAAGTTTACTAAAATTTCCTTATTAAATTTATAGTGAAGGAGTGCGTAAAGCAATTACAGTTTATTTTTATCATACTGCTTTTAACTACCTAGGGGAATTTTATACTTGTTACTATTGATAGAATATAATGATAGGGTATAATAAATAGTAAGTTAATGGATCAAAATTATTATAGTTAATTTATAATACTACTAGCATTTTATAAATATAAATTGCTTCTTCTGAATTATAGGTAATAAGTCATGTACCTATACTATCTTTTAATTATTTATAAAAAAGCAAAGTAGAATCAAGAACCAAATGTAATTACTCTTTATTTATTAATTCTTAATACAATAAAAAAATAACAATTAAAATAGTATCTATTTCAAAAAATAACTAATGAATCTTCTATTTAGACCATTTAAAGAATATAACAGAATAGCATTTACAATATATCTCTACTCTCTTATTAGTGCTTTTTTAAATCAAAGGAGCTTTTAATGTTGGCACGATTTATGCCCCAATCAGTTCCATTTTTTGAATTACTTGCTAAACAAGGCACTATTCTACAAAAGCAAATTCACCAACTTATAATAATTAATGAACAAGCAAAAAACAATCACCCCATAGAAATACAAACACTTCAAAATACAAAAGAAGAAATAAGTCAACTCTATAATACTATTACAGAACACCTCTCTCGAACATTTATCACACCAATAGATAAAGAAGATATTCATGCTATTAACTTAGGACAACTATATTTATCTTGTACCTGTTATGAATTAGGAACACTATTTTTTTATTGCAGAATACCTAATTCTATTCCATCTTCTCTAGAATTACTAATTGCTAACGAGCAAAATATGATAGATGATATTCTAAGTATGATAAAAGAACTTCCTAAAAAAACAGATATTAGTTCCAATCTTCGAGAAATTAGAGAAAAAAAAGAAAATGGAGCAATCCTTCTAGTAATGGGGTTAAAAAAAATACAAGATTTTAACTTTACTGACATTAGTACTACTAAAGAACTTTTTATTTTATCAAAATATTATGATAAATTAGCTCTAGCTATGGAACAAACATTGAATCTCGCTGATATATTAGAAAAAACGATGATTAAATATGTTTGAAATTCCCCTCCTTCTTATCCTTATTATAATAATAGCATTAATTTTTGATTTTACCAATGGTGCACATGATTGTGCTAATGCCATTGCAACTGTTATATCTACAAAAGCTCTTACACCACAGACAGCTGTATTAATGGCAGCTGTTTTAAACCTTCTTGGAGCATTTTTAGGCACAGAGGTTGCCTCAACATTAGGAAAAGGAATTGTTAACACAGAAGTTGTATCTGGAAATCAAATACTAGTTCTTGCAGCACTATCTGGTGCAATAACTTGGAATTTTATTACATGGTACTATGGTATTCCATCATCTTCTTCTCATGCACTTATTGGTGGACTTATTGGATCTTCTATCATATCTGCTGGCTTTACTAGTCTTAATATCTTATCCATCTTACAAAAGATTATTTTACCCTTATTCCTTGCACCTCTCTTAGGTTTTTTTACTGGATTTAGCTTTATGACTCTTCTTAGTTTCCTATTTGCCAAAACTCATAGGAAAAAACTCACTAAAAAATTTACACATCTACAAATTCTTTCTGCTGCCTTTATGGCTACAAGCCATGCTTTAAATGATGCTCAAAAAACTATGGGTGTTATTACTCTTGCCCTCTTTATTTTTAATAAAATTGAATCTATTACAGTACCATTCTGGGTAAAAGTAGTCTGTGCTATAGCAATGGCTGCTGGTACAGCTGTTGGTGGATGGAAAATAATAAAAACTATGGGTAATAGCATCTTTAAATTAGAACCAGTACATGGGTTTGCTGCAGAAACATCTGCATCAGCGGTGATTACAATTGCATCAATATTAGGTGCTCCTATAAGTACTACCCATACTATTACAGCTTGTATCTTTGGTGTTGGTTCTACTAAAAGACTTTCTGCGGTTCGGTGGTTTGTAGCAATAACTCTTGTGAAAGCATGGATGATTACAATCCCTGCATCAGCGATTATAGGTATTGCTTTTTTTTACTTTTTCTCTTTTATAGGTTTATCTAACTAAAAATAAGGCTTTTATTATTCTTAATAAAAGCCTTACATAAATAAAAATTATAAAAATATTAGCGACGATCGCCCATAAGTCTTAACATCATTAAAAATAAATTAATAAAATCAAGATAAAGTGTTAAAGCTCCTAAAAGAGCCCCACGTCGTATAGCTAAAGAATCATTTAAAGGGGCATTCTCACCAAATGTACGAATTTTTTGTGTATCATAGGCTGTAAGACCTGTAAAAATCAATACACCAATGGCACTAATAATAAATTCCATCATTGGACTTTTTAAAAATATATTAACAACCATAGCTATAATTAAACCAATTAACCCCATAGTCAAAAAACTTCCCATACTTGTTAAGTCACGCTTAGTTACTGTACCATAAATACTCATTGCAGCAAAAGTTCCTGCAGTTGTAACAAAAGCTTGTACAACAGATGTTCCTGTATAAACAACTAAAACAGAGGATAAAAAAGCCCCCATTAACAAGCTATATAAAATAAATAACAATGTTGCTGCAGTAGAAGATAAACGTGAGATCATAGTACTTAAAACAAGAGGAAGAGCAATAACAGCTATAGCAAGAATAACAAGGCTTAACGTATTACTGAATAATGTTTGAAGTAAAGCTGGTGAGTTTGCAACATAAAAAGCTGATCCTGCTGTCACTAACAAGCCTATGGTCATCCACCAATAAACATATCTCATAAATATAGAAGTAACAGAGGATGCAACTCCTTTGGTACCATCACGAAGAATCTCCATTTTAACCTCCAAAAATGCACCCACTCAACTATACTGAGTCAGTTCATTTGTATCTCTATAGATATAAATTAAGACTAGGTATAAATAATATAATCACTTTATTTAGTCAAAGCAATACATAGATCTAATATGATTTATAACAACTATAACATAACTTATAAATAATTATAATCCAAATTTACTGTTATATTTATTATAACAGCTATAGCCTCTTCTTTTCAAATGCTTATAGTAAAAGTCTAGCAGAGTTACTAGTAATACACTTGTATTATGTTAAAAGCCATTAGTATTAAGGAGAAGTTATTTCCCCTAAACACAAAAGGAGAAAGGAATTATGAAACGTTTAGTTATAGTACTTTCTATTGTATGTGTTTTATCTGCTGCAGAATCAGTTTTCGCTCTTAATAAAAAGCTTGATATCATGAATGGCTCCCAAATGGACATTTATACATTAAAAGTTTCCCCAACAAATGCTAATCAATGGGAAGAAAATCTTTTACAAGAAGAGACCCTTAAAAATGGTGATAAAGCAATGGTTGAAATCAGTAGAACAGAAAATGCTGAAGCATGGGATATTACTGTAACAGATAAAAATGGGAATGAATCTAGTTGGATTGGGTTACCATTAGATAAGGCAGGGGATGTTACACTTCTTCCTGATGGACAATACCTTACAGATAAAGATATGACTATAGATAATATGAAAAAAGTAATGAAAAAATAATATAAAATAGTACATAATACTAATTTCCTATTGCTTGACTTGCAGTTAGTGGCAAGATATGTAGCCTTAGGGCATTATATATACTTGCCAGCATAGCTCAGTTGGTAGAGCAGCTGATTCGTAATCAGCAGGTCTGGAGTTCAACTCTCCATGCTGGCTCCAGAAAATCTTAAGCCTTTACAGTTTTAACTGTAGAGGCTTTTTACTATATTAAAACTTATTTCCAAATAAAAAATTTTTCAGTTATTGAAAAACTAGACCTAATAATATTAACAGTATATTATAATAACTCTATATAGCCCAGCTCTATTATTAGCTAACTTATTAAAATATTTTATCCTCTCCCAATATACCTATGAAAAACTCTCAACAACATAACATAATAACATACAATACTAAATACAAAAATTCTCTTATTGGACATCTTGGTATCCTATTCCATGAGAGTAAACTAGGTACAGTGATTGCCTCTATGCCTGTGACAAATCATACATCTCAACCATTTGGTTACTTAAGTGGAGGTGCATCCCTTGCATTAGCAGAAAGTATTGCAGGTCATGGCTCATATTTATTATGTCTTGAAAATGAATTCCCATGTGGAATTCAAGTTAGTGGGAACCATATTAAAAATGTTCCTATTGGTAAACTTGTTAAAGGGAAAGGACAAATTATACATAAAGGAAATACCACACATCTATGGCATATAGATATTGTAAATGAGGAAGAAGAGATAGTTTCAACAGCACGTGTTGTAAACCATATTATAAAAAGTAACTCAAATAAAGGTTAGTATAATTATATGTCAAATTATGCATGGGAATCCATTACAACATATAAAGAAATTTTATTCCAATATTACAAAGGAATAGCAAAAATAACTATAAATAGAGAGCGTTATCGTAATGCATTCACTCCTACAACAACATTTGAAATCAGTAATGCATTATTATATTGCCGAGAATGCCAAGATATTGCTGTTGTTATAATAACAGGTTCAGGTGATAAAGCCTTCTGTAGCGGAGGAGATATGAATGTTAAAGGTCGTGGTGGATATATTGATGAAAATGGTGTCCCACGCCTTAACATATTAGATGTACAGAAACAAATTCGCTTTCTACCTAAACCAGTTATTGCTATGGTTAATGGTTATGCAATAGGAGGGGGGCATGTATTACATATTGTATGTGATCTAACAATTGCATCTGAAAATGCAATATTTGGTCAAACAGGACCTCGTGTGGGGAGCTTTGATGCTGGACTTGGCTCATCATATCTAGCACGTATTGTAGGACAAAAAAAAGTACGAGAAATTTGGTTTTTATGCCGTCAATATACTGCACAGGAAGCTCTTACGATGGGTCTTGTAAATAAGGTTGTACCACTAAAAGATCTTGAAAAAGAAACCGTAGCATGGTCAGAAATAATAATGCAACATAGCCCATTAGCATTAAGAATGATTAAAGCTGGTCTAAATGCTGAGCTTGATGGACAAATTGGAATTCAAGAACTTGCTGGTGATGCGACTATGCTTTACTATCTAACAGATGAAGCACAAGAAGGTAGTAATGCTTTCTTAGAAAAACGTAAACCTAACTTTAAGCAATACCCCAAATTACCTTAATATAACCACACAAAATATTATTAAATTAATCCCCACTAGCTAGTAATAATACCTTTACACGATCTTAGTAAGATATTTCTCAAATTAAAGATAAACATATGTTTGAATTTAATATAGAAAGACAATCTATCCTTATCAATGGGGAAAAATTTTCTAAAACAAATATATTAAAAAACAACAAGAATGAAAAAATTCAAAGTGAACTTTTTCAATTTCTTAAGGAATGGTTTAATCAGTCAATCACAATTCAAGTATCTACATCTGGCTCTACAGGGAAGCCAAAAACTCTCCATGTAAAAAAAACTTGTATGCTACAAAGTGCTTATTTAACATGTTCATTTTTAGGATTAAAGCCTAACGATACTGCTTTACTATGCATGCCTCTAAAGTATATTGGTGCAAAAATGGTTGTAGTTCGCTCCTTACTTGCTGGACTTAACTTACTCTATGTTACACCATCAAGTAGACCTCTTAAACAAATAAAAAGTTCACCTACTTTCGCTGCTATGACCCCTATGCAAGTCTGTACAACACTTGAATATAAAAAAGACACAACATATCTAAAAAATATCAAACATCTTATTATTGGTGGAGGATCTATTGATACATCACTATCAAAAAAATTAGCAGATTTCCCTCATGCTGTTTGGTCAACGTATGGGATGACAGAAACACTTTCACATATTGCCCTTAGGAAACTCAATGGAGTAAATGCTTCTGAGTGGTATACACCCTTTAAGAGTATAAAAGTCTCATTATCACCAGAAGGAACACTTGTTATAACTGCTCCAAACATATGTAAAAAACCACTTGTTACAAATGATATTGCTGAAGTAAATGAATGTGGTAATTTCCGAATAATTGGACGAAAAGATAATATAATCAATAGTGGAGGAATAAAAATACAAATTGAACTAGTAGAAAATCTACTAAAAAAATTTATATTACAACCTTTTATAATAACCTCTATTCCTGATCATAAATTCGGAGAACTTGTTGTTATCCTTGTAGAAAAAAAAGTATGTGATTACTTAGCTATTTGTAAAGCCAACCTACCTTTATACTGGTGCCCTAAACATGTCATTCAGGTTCAAAAATTACCAAAAACCGATACAGATAAAGTAAATAGAGCTAAAGCTAAAGAACTAGCATATAAAATTTTTTCACAACAATTTAATAGTAAATAAAAATATTATATTTTGATAATACAACCAAACTTATAATAAGGGGCAAAAATAACAATGGAAAAGAATACCCATATACCCCAAATTGACCAAAGTAAAAAAATAAAAATAAGTTCATATATTATACTTATACTTGTTATCCTCTTTTTTTCTGGATATTTCTCAAAATTTCAAAACTGGCTTGGTATCATGGACTTCAGTAGATTCATTGGTAAGTTTGGAACAATAGGAGACTCAACACCTACTACATTTGTAGGACTAGGTGGTTCTGGAGCTTGTCAGGGATTTTTATTCAGTCTTTCTCTTATCCCTGGGATTATGTTAGCACTTGGGATTGTAGAACTTGCTGAACACCTTGGTGCACTATATGCTGCACAACACTTATTAACGCCATTAATGAAACCTTTGTTTGGATTACCTGGGATTTCAGGGCTTGCACTTATTAGCAGTCTACACAGCTCTGATTCTGCTAGTGTAATGACTCGAGAGCTGTATGATAAAGGCTTTATTTCTAATAATGAAAGAACAATATTTGGTGCTTTTCAATTTTCTGCAGGAGCAGCAGTCACAAATTATCTTACTACAGGTTTAGCCTTATTCCCATTTCTTTCTGTAAAAATTATTATTCCCCTGTGTGTTATACTTTTCTATAAAGTGGTGGGAATGAACGTCATACGTCTTTACCTTATACTAGTTACACAAAAAAATGTTACTATAGAGCAAACCCATGGTTAAACAAAATATTAATGATGTCTTTATAGCTGGATTACGTAAAGGCTGGCAAATGGGAACCATGAATCTCCTGCCAAACGTCATTATGGCTTTTGTACTTATACAAGCATTAAATATAATAGGGTTACTAAAAATTATTGGAGAACTATTTGCCCCTATTATGTCAATATTTAGTTTACCTGGTGAAGCTATGACAGTCTTGCTTACTTCATGGCTTTCAGCTGTGGGAGGTGTTGGCGTAGCGGCTAGTCTCTGCACTGAAGGTATCCTTAATAGCACCCATATTAGTATACTTATTCCTGGGATATTTCTAATGGGTGGACAGCTCCAATATATGGGACGTATTCTTGCAGTAGCCGGGATAGAACCTTCACACTATAAGGTATTATTTCTTATTAGCATAATGAATGCAGCCATGGGAATGCTCACAATGAAATACATTATTATTCACTAGGACTAAAGATATTACAACTAGTTAGTGAATAACTATACTTATTCCTATATTAATCAATAATCTTTAAAGTAAACTAAAAAATATTTATTATCAAAAAGTAAATGATGAATATTGTTCTTTCATACTTTCAATTTGCTGTTTCCACTCTATTCCTAACCTCTTTCTAAAAAAAACTTCTTCAGAAAAAGCAGCAGTCTCTATAAAGCCCTTAATATTTTTGGCGGAGCCATGTTGAATATGACGTATAACCATAGAGTGATCTACTACAAGAAGCCACCCTTTTCTATCAGAACGTATAGATATCCATAAATCTACGCCATATCCATATAAGTTATCCAACGCATCTATGCCACCTATAGAATCAAGACATGTAAGGTTGTATAGTGCAGCTACACCATCTATCAGCTTCACTTGACTATAAGAAAAATCTTTCCTATTGCACATTTGTGGATGATAGCTATTATACATTAAAGATGGACTCCATATACCAACTAACTTTCCTGTTGCTCTCTCTATACGTTGAATAGAAGCATACGCTTTTGCTAAATATGAGCCATTCCCTATAAATGTAATATCATTATTAAGAAACCATAAATGTGTAAACCCCATTTCTTTTACAAGAAGAAAACAATAAGATAGAGCACCAGCCCAATACAAATTTGAACTACTACGCTTCCATGCATTAGGATATGGTACTTGAGATGCATTATCAAAAACAAAGATAGAAGATTCTACAATATCACTTTGTGAAGTTTTTTCACAAAGTGCTCTATATACTTTTTCTGTAAGCTTTGGATTCCCATAGTGTAAAATAATAGTAGCAATACGCATTAATGTTCTACATCTCATTTTAACAAGATAAGTTACATCTAATTAACTACCTAGTTTGTAATAACGCTCTCTATAAATATTAACAAACTATATATCTCAGTTATTTTGCATACCCAACAGCACGATGTTCTCGAATTACCGTAACTCTAATTTGACCTGGGTATGTTAAACTTTCTTCAATTCTTCCAGCAATATCTTTACACAAAAGGTATGTTTGATCATCACCTATGGAATCTGCATCAACCATTACACGGACCTCTCGTCCTGCTTGAATAGCATACGCTTTAGATACCCCTTCAAATTCACCTGCAATATTTTCAAGATGCTCTAAACGTTTAACATAGCTTTCAAGAAGCTCTAGTCGTGCGCCAGGCCTTGCACCAGAAAGACAGTCTGAAGCTTGAACAAGAATAGCAAGGGCAGTTTCTGGTTTCCCTTTCTCTTCATGGTGTGCTTCAATTGCATGAACAATCTCTTCAGTTTCATTGAATTTTTTTGCTAACTCAGCACCAATAATAGCATGAGAACCTTCTACTTCATGATCAACAGCTTTTCCTATATCATGGAGTAAACCTGCTCTCTTTGCCTTTTTGATATCAACACCAAGTTCTGCAGCCATCATACCACATAATGATGCAACTTCTATAGAATGACGTAACACATTTTGCGTATAACTAGTACGATAGTTCAACTGGCCTAAAATACGTATAAGCTCAGGATGAATACCATAAACACCAATATCAAATGTAGCTTGCTCGCCTATTTCCCGAACTTGAATTGCAAGATCTTCCTCACATTTCCGAACAATTTCTTCAATACGTGCTGGGTGAATACGTCCATCTTGAATAAGACGTTCAAGTGCCATTTTAGCTACTTGACGACGCATAGGACTATAAGCAGATAAAACAACAGTTTCTGGAGTATCATCAATAATAAAGTCAACACCAGTTGCAGACTCTAATGCACGAATATTTCTCCCCTCACGACCAATAATGCGGCCTTTCATATCTTCACTGGGGAGTGTAACTGCAGTTACTGTATGTTCAGAAACATAATCACCAGCATAGCGCTGTATAGCATTTGCAATAATTTCTTTTGCTTTACGATTAGCAGTTTCAACAGCTTCTGCTTCAATAAGTCGCATCATTTTTGCTGACTCATGGCGAGAACGGTTTTTTACCTCTTCAAATAGAGATTGTTTTGCCTCTTCTACAGTTAATCCGGAAATTTTTTGAAGCTGTTTTTCTTGTTCATCTATACGACTTTTTAGCTGCTCTTCAAGAGTTAAAAGATTACGTTCTTTAATAGAAAGCTCTTTTTCTACTTTTAAAATTTCATGCTCTTTTTCTGCAGCTCTTTCAAGACGTTCTTCTAATCTTTCGCTTTGGACCTGAAGCTTTTTGTCTTTTATACTAAGCTCCTTCTCCCTTTGTTTAAAATCAAACTCAAATTCTTTTTTTTGATTAAAAATTTCATTTTGTCCCTGGAGCAAAATTTCTTTTTTTTGTGCTTGCCCTTCTTTTCTGGCCTCTTCAACTATACGTATAGCTAATTCTTTTGCATCCCCAATATATTTTTTACTCACTTTTTTATAAAGAAAAATCCCTGTACCTCCTCCAACAAAAAGAGAACTTACTGTACAGAGAACAAGTATAAACGACATAACTCCTCCCCCAATAATGTCGAAACAAATAAGCTCTAAGCCAAAGCAAATAATAAAAGGACTTATGGTAAGGAGTTATGTATAACTTATTA
The DNA here is from genome assembly GCF_000055945.1 of Lawsonia intracellularis PHE/MN1-00. Lineage (NCBI taxonomy): Bacteria > Pseudomonadati > Thermodesulfobacteriota > Desulfovibrionia > Desulfovibrionales > Desulfovibrionaceae > Lawsonia > Lawsonia intracellularis. The sequence goes on along the minus strand of NC_008011.1, from coordinate 999,095 downwards.
AACCTAATAACAGGTTAATTTATCTTATATAAATAGTACCCAAGGACGCCGTATACATGCAGATTCAGAACCTGAATAAAACCAGGTGGGAACTATTAGCTAACGTTTAGGTATACTCACATGGAGTAAACACACCTGTTAACATAATAGTAATTCCATTTTTTTACTTGTGAGGTTAGCATCATACAAGTCCACAAACGCCCCAGGTAATTTCTTAGGCTTATCAACACATATTATATCTTATCAACATAATATTTAAGCTTTAAACTAACCTATCTCTTCTATACATTTCAGCAATGATGAAAAACGGCTTTCAAGCTCATCTAACTGTTGCTGTGATTGCAATAAGTCATCTACTACACCTAAAACCAAAAGCACTAGCAGTTTATCTCTGCTAAGCTGTCCTCCACAATTTTTTAACCTTTCATACTGCTCTTCTATAAAAGCTCTTGCTTGCTCAATTCGCTCAGGATCTGCTTGAGCTTTAAAAGAGATGTCCACACCAAGGACATTGAATTGAAAATTATGCATTATGGTTTACACTACCACTAGGATGGTATGTTAGTTTCATGTATTGTTGCAAGCAAGTTATCAATACGCTTATGGATCTGCTCATGAATACTCTGCTCTCTTTCTAATGCTTCTTTAAGTACACGATTCTCTTCTCTCATCTCAGCAAGACCAACAGAGGTTACCTTTAACATGTTATTTTCCTCTCGGAGAAGAAGAATTTCCTTATATAAATCCATCACTCGCTGTTCTAAAAGATCAAAAAGTTCCATAAAATTATTCTATGTCCTTTCCTAAAAGATAGCAATACTATATTCTATGAGATACTTATACAAATACATTATCTATCTCATCATATTACCAAATAAAACTACTTCCGCTTAGAAAAATTTTTCTGTTTTCCTCTAGCTATAGAAACCATATTTTCAGGAACGTCTCTAATAATCACAGATCCAGCACCAATTAATGATTTTTCTCCAATAGTCAAAGGTGCAACAAGAGCTGTATTACTTCCTATAAAAGCTTTTTTACCTATAAACGTATGATGTTTGTTTTCTCCATCATAATTACATGTTATTGTCCCAGCACCAATATTACTTTCATCACCAACAATAGCATCCCCAATATAGCTTAAGTGATTTATTTTTACATGCTTTCCTAATTGTGTTTTTTTGATTTCAACAAAATTTCCTATACAAACTTGCTCCTCTAAATGACAACCTGGCCTTAATCTCGCATAAGGACCTATAGAACACTTATCTTTTATAATAACTGTATCTAAGTGACAAAAAGAGTAAATACATACATCATGTGATATTGTAGTATTTTTTATCCAACTATGTGAATAAATAATGGATCCAGAGGCTATATATGAAGCACCGTAAATTTCACAGGGACCATAAATTTCTACACCAGGTTCAATAGTTGCAAAAGGACTAATACGGACACTTTCAGGAGAATGAATAATAACACCAGATTGTAATAGCTTTTCTATAATAAAAGCTTGCTGAATTGACTCCACATACGACAAATCTTTTGGAGTATTAACTCCTAAAAAATGCCAATCTTCCTCAAAATAAATAGAATCAACTAGATAACCATTTTCTACTGCCAGTTCTATTATGTCTGTAAAGTAATATTCTTGACTTTTATTTTCATTTTTAATCATAGGTAAACATTTATCTACAACTTCTAAAGAAAAATAATAGAGTCCTGCATTAACTTCTACAGTAGTATCATGTTGTAATGAAGGCTCAATATCTTTTGCCTCAATAATGGAATAAATTTTCCCTTCTCTTCTTAGAATTCGACCATAATCATTAGGTAAAGGAAGTTTTAAGGTTGCAAACACAAAGTCTGTCTTATCAGATTTTTTTATGATACATTCAAGTAAATCTGATGTAATAAGTGGCATATCTCCATTTATTACCATAAGTCGTTTAATTCTTGACTGTTGTAATACCGGTAGAGCTATTGACACAGCATTAGCCGTACCAAGCTGTTTTTCTTGATAAATAAAATTTAACGATAGGTCACTACATATAGACTGTATAAGAGATGAACCATGGCCAATGACTACCCAAATATTACTTCCAAATAGTGGTCTTAGTGCTGAAATAACATGGAATAATAGTGGTTCTCCTAATAGTGTATGAAGAACTTTTGGTTTATTAGAACACATACGGGTTCCTTTACCTGCAGCTAAGATAAGAGCAGCACTATGAGTACAAGCATCCTGATCCATAAAAAACCTCTTATTTTAATCTTGCTATTTTAATAACCTTATAGTTAAAAAAGAAAAATAACATCTCTTCACATCATTATAATAATTATATATAATTATGCTCTTAAAAAAACAATCTTAACAAAACTAATTATCAATATAAGCTCATACTATAATTAATATGTATCATCTAAATCAAAAAGCGTTACTTCTTTTTTCTGGAGGACAAGATTCTGGAACTTGTCTTGGATGGGCGCTTTCTAACTTTAGCCATATCATTACTATTGGTTTTAGTTATGGACAGCGACATAGTGTTGAAATGCAATGTCGCACTAATATACGGAATAAAATATCAAAACTGTCAAAAATCTGGGAACAACGACTGGGTGAAGACTATATTTTTTCTCTTGATATTTTTTCTCAACTAGGTGAGACAGCTATAACATCAGAGTTGGAAATTGTTTTTGACAAACAAGGCCTTCCAAATACTTTTGTACCAGGAAGAAATATTTTCTTCCTCACAATAGCAGCAGCATTTGCATGGAGAAATAGTATACGCCATCTCATAATAGGTACCTGTGAAACTGACTTTTCTGGTTACCCAGACTGCCAAGATAACAGTATAAAAGCAACCCAACTGGCTTTAAGTCTAGGACTAGGGGAAGATATAACAATACATACCCCTTTAATGTGGCTTACAAAAGCACAAACATGGGAACTTGCCCTACATTTAGGTGGCTCTAAATTTGTAGATCTTATACGTAATGAGACGCACTCATGCTATCTTAATGATCATACTACATCTCATGAGTGGGGATATGGATGTGGTACATGTCCAGCTTGCAAACTTCGAAAAAATGGATGGGAAACATTTTTAATGAAAAAAAGAGCTAATTAATATTAATCTCACTACATAACTAATTACTTGAATAGGCAAAAATAATAAATGTCATTTTATATCAAAGAACTTTTTTATACCATTCAAGGTGAGGGAGTACAAACAGGTCGACCTGCTGTATTTTGTCGTTTTTCTGGATGTAATTTATGGTCTGGAAAAGAAAAAGATAGAGCAATAGCAAAATGTCAATTCTGTGATACAGACTTTTTAAACGCTGATTTTGGTATCTTAGATTCTGAAGAACAATTAGTAGCTAATATTCTTCAAACATTTCCTCAAAACAACTATACCCATCCTAGCTATAAACCATATGTTGTTTTTACTGGTGGAGAACCATCATTACAGCTAAATCAAGTTATTATAAACCTACTACATAAATACCATATTGAAATAGCTATAGAAACAAATGGAACAATTCCTTTACCAAAACACATTGATTGGATTACAGTCAGTCCTAAAGAGGGGAATGAGTTAGTAACCACTGTAGGGAATGAACTTAAACTTGTTTGGCCTCAACAAAACTGTGACCCTGAAAAATATTTAACCCTTGAGTTTGATAATTTCATTTTACAACCTAAAGATGACAAAAACTTAAGTAATAATATACAAATATGTATTGAGTACTGTATGAAACACCCCTATTGGAAACTAGGATTACAATCACATAAGTGGATTGGTATCCGATAGTAATAATTATTCAGTACATGATTGAGAATTAGGTGCATCACCCTCACCACATATTCCTACTTTATCAAACTCCAAAGAAAGCATATCATCATCTTTACCTACTACAGGCAAATGATTTGTCTTAATGCTAGAAAGCAACATAGCTGGTGTACCCCTAAACTCTAATAAAGGCATACGCCCATCTCCATCTTTTAAAACATGAGATCTATTAATCCACAACTTTAACTGTAACAATACATGGTTGGGAGATAACTTTTCTAATGTAGTGAGTGGCTGAGTTGAGATAGATAAAGAAAAAGCTTCTGCTAGTGTAAATTTTTTACTTTTAAGAAGCTGTTCAAGTTTAGCAATCACTGCAATATCACTGGACTTTTCTGCCACAGGATACCATGAACTTTTTTGAACTTCAGACTCTGCTAAATTCATTATAAGCTTTTGACATGCCGTACATGAAGGTGAAAAATATATCGCAACAGATGATGAAGAACTGGTATCTCCAACAGGTAAAGCCCATGGGGGGACTGCACCCTTAATCACTAGAATTATATTTAATAAAAAGAAAAACCACCAACATATTAATATTAAAGAACGATTATTTTCTACATCTTCTGAATCTGACTCAGCTAAAAAAACTCTTTTCCTAAAAAAATAAAATGTTAAAGCAAGTAATAACCCAACAAACATACATGCCATACAAGGAAGTGTCATTACCATAGTTATAAATAAGATAATATCAATACATAATCCAACTCCAGCAATAAATAATCCTAATTTAGCCCTCCCAATTACTGCTAATATAGCAAGAAGTCCAAATCCCAAAATACCAAACCACCAAAATGTTAATCCACCAAATTCACCACCTTGGTATAGATTACAGCCAGAAGATATACATGGTACAGTAGATGGAGCTAATAAGTTCCAAAAACAGAAAAGGATACCTAATATACTTAAAATAAATGGTAAGATAAGGATACCATGTGTTTTATTTTCTCCCATGGTGCACCTCTATCAAAAAATTTTTATGACTCTACAAAACTAAATAGCCTTTTTTTATTATTGGGTAAAGTATAATGTATTTAAATATTAGCTGCATAAATAAAATCATTTAGCTTCTAAGACTATATGTATATATTCCAATTCTAGAAAAATAGAAACTTTCCTCCCAACAATAAAAAAAATTATAATAACACTGCTATCTTTTTAGTATATTTATTTTTTATTGCTCATCTTCTTTAATAAACTTTATTTTTTATAGTCAGACATTGACTTGAATTTAGCATGGATCACAATAAACCTATTATAATAAATTAGTAAAAAAATAATAGTAAGTTAATAAAAATAGATAGACTATCAAATTAGCAGGTTGACAGAAGTTAAAAGGTATTCATATAACCTATATCAAATATCAAATATTTTTTATAAGGTATTATATGTTTAAAGAAAAAATCACTACAATGAGCCAGGCTCTTAATGTACTTAGGGTCCTTGATGATAATACATCATTAGGAAAACTTGTTTGCTCTGGTATACAACAACTCATAAAATTAGCAGAGCCAATGGATAAAACTATCCCAAAAAATTGTCCTTTTAAACAACATTTCTTCCATACATTAAATAATTTACCTCTATGTGATGAAGGGCATTGGCTCGAATTATTTGAAGATCTTGCCTACTTTTTCAAACAATACTATACATCATTCCCTGACTCTTATATCCCTATTGAGTGTCAACAGGTTATGAAATATTTTGAATCTTGTGGTGAATGGACCCCTCAAGATGGGAAACTTATTAGTATAGGATACTGGGCAACAAGTTAAGATAGCTATATTTTATTATAGTTATTATTGTGCTGTAGTTATTTCTACAGTATGTCGTCGTAAAGAAGTAGTAAATGGCTCATCAGTATGTATTTCTGAAAAAATATCTTCTGATTCAGAAATTAAAGCCAAGGGTAGGACTTCATCTATATGTTCTACAAACTGAATATGTAAAGCTTTGAGAATTTCTTCTGGAACTTCTTTTAAATCTTTTTCATTTTCACGAGGAACAATTACAGTAGTAACCTCTGCACGACTAGCAGCTAACAACTTTTCTCGCAATCCTCCAATAGGTAAAACACGTCCCCGTAAAGTCACTTCTCCTGTCATTGCAACATCATGCCGAACAGGAATCCCTAATAATGCAGATACAAGAGAAGTTGTGATAGCTATCCCAGCAGAAGGACCATCCTTAGGAGTAGCTCCTTCTGGGAAGTGGATATGAATATCTACTTCACTATGGAAATCTGGTCTTAATCCAAACATATCAGAACGGGAACGTACATATGAAAGTGCTGCACGTGCAGACTCTATCATTACTTCTCCCAACTTTCCTGTTGTAGAGACATTTCCTTTACCTGGCATAATTACTGATTCAACATTAAGTAATACACCACCTACACTTGTATAAGCTAATCCATTAACAACACCAATTTTAGGCGTTTTTTCACTCTCATTTATACGATATTTTTTCACACCAAGAAGTGAACCTAAGTTTTGTCGTGTAATAGAAATAGTCTTATCCATATCATTCTTTTCAACAAGTTTTATAGCAACCTTACGACAAAGAGCAGCAATTTCACGTTCTAGATTACGTACTCCAGCCTCTCTTGTATAAGAACGAATAACCTCTGTTAATGCATTTTCAGAAATACGTATATTTTCAGGTTTTAATCCATGTTTTATAACCTGTCGAGGCAAAAGAAAATCTTTAACAATATGTTTCTTTTCTACTTCAAGGTAACTAGAAAGTTCTATAATTTCCATACGATCTTTTAGTGGAGCAGGAATCCCTTGAAGTGAATTTGCAGTAGTAATAAAAAAAATCTGAGAAAGATCATAGTCTAAATCAAGATAGTGATCATTAAATGTACTATTTTGTTCAGGATCAAGCACTTCTAATAAAGCAGAAGCAGGATCTCCTCTAAAGTCTGCACTCATTTTATCTATTTCATCAAGACAAAATAATGGATTATTATACTTAACCCTCTTTAGAGCAGTGATAAGTTTACCTGGCATAGCACCAACATAGGTACGACGATGCCCACGGATCTCAGCCTCATCACGAACACCTCCAAGGGACAACCTGACATACTCACGCTCTGTAGCCTTAGCTACAGAGCGTGCTAAAGATGTTTTTCCTACTCCTGGGGGACCAACAAGACACAAAATAGTCCCTTTACAAGAACCTGTAAGTTTTTGTACAGCAAGGTATTCTAAAATACGTTGTTTTGGTTTTTCTAGACCATAGTGATCCCTATCAAGTATTTGTCTAGCATTTGAAATATCAATCTCTGTTTCTTTCACTTCATTCCATGGAAGCTCATAAACCCAATCTACATAATTACGGACAACTGCATACTCTGCTGCAGAAGGGGACATATGTTTAAGTTTTTTTAACTCACTTAAACCTTTTTCTCTTGCATATTCAGGCATATTTTTTTCAAAAAGTTTTTTTTCTAAATCAGCTAATTCAGCTTGAGGATCATCATCTCGCCCCATCTCTTTTTGAATTGCCTTTATTTGTTCACTCAAATAGTATTCTCTATGATTTCTCTCCATTTGAGTTTTCACACGGCTTTTAATTCTCCGTTCAATTGTACTAACTGTAATTTCTCCACTCAATAGCTCATATACTTTTTCAAGACGAGCAACAGGATCTAATTGTTCTAAAACAGACTGTTTCTCAATGTAGTCTACTTTTAAATGAGGCATTATAGCATCAGCAAGTCTTCCAGGATCACGTAAACCTGAAATGGCAGCTAATGCTTCTTGAGTAATCTTTTTATTATTTTTTGTGTATTCCTCTAAGGCTTCATGGGTGGCACGAACAAGTGCTTCACTTTCTAGAAAAGAAGCTGTAGATTCTTTGACAGCTTTCACCATAACTTTATGAAAACTTTCAATACTTTTCTCAGAGTCTAAGTGTTCCCAATGTACTCGATATAAACCTTCAAAAAGAACTTTTATTGTGCCATCAGGAAGACGTAAAAACTGTAAAATTCTACTTACAACTCCAATAGGATATAAACTTTCAAGAGAAGGCTTCTCTACTTCTGGTTCACGCTGTACTACCAAACAAATTTTTCTATCATAATTAGTTACAGCATGCTCTATTGCTTTTATAGATGCCTCTCGACCAACAAACAATGGAATAATAGAGTGGGGAAACATAACCACTTCACGCAATGGCATAAGGGGCAGTTCAACATACTCATCATCTAAAGTTTGTTTATGCTCATCTCCTAATGTATGCATGAAAAGCTCCTTTTACAGACATAAACTTTCTCTAGCTATACCTATTTATAACTAACTAATTTTATTTACCTTAATCTTTTCTTCCAATTATAGAGCTACTTGTACTTCTGAATCATAAATATACAATGGCTCACCATTAGTATTTATCACAACATCATTAATAACACACTCTTTCACCCCAACCATAGAAGGAAGTTTATACATAATATCAAGCATAATTGACTCCATAACATTACGTAATCCACGAGCACCTGTTTTACGTTCAATTGCTTTATGCGCAATAGCTTTTAAGGCATCTGATGTAAACCTTAATGTTACATTGTCTAACTCAAACAATTTCTGATATTGACGTGTCAAAGCATTTTTAGGTTCAACTAACACTCTAACAAGATCTTCTTCGCTTAAATCATCAACATGCGTTAATACAGGGATACGACCTACAAACTCTGGGATAAGTCCAAACTGAACAAGATCATTTGGATGTACCTGTTCAAGTAGTTGTCCAAGAGGACGCTCTTTTTTACCAGAAACTTTAGCCCCAAACCCCATGGAACCACCACGAATTCTTTGCTCTACAATTTTATCAAGCCCAATAAATGCTCCACCCACAATAAATAAAATATTTGATGTATTCATACGAATAAATTCTTGTTGTGGATGTTTACGTCCACCTTTAGGTGGGATATTTGCTTCTGTACCTTCAATAATCTTAAGGAGAGCCTGTTGCACACCCTCTCCAGAAACATCTCTTGTTATAGAAGGACCATCACTTCTACGAGAAATTTTATCTATTTCATCAATATAAATGATCCCTTTACTTGCAGTATCAAGATCATAGTCTGCATTCTGAAGAAGTTGGACAAGAATATTTTCCACATCCTCCCCGACATATCCAGCCTCTGTTAATGTTGTTGCATCAGCTATTGCAAAAGGTACACGTAGAATTTTAGCTAGTGTCTTTGCTAAAAGTGTTTTCCCACTTCCTGATGGTCCAACTAAAAGAACATTACTCTTTTCTAATTCAACATCTCCATGCTCTGAAGATATTTTTTCTGCATAGAAAACACGTTTATAGTGATTATGAACAGCTACTGCTAAAATTTTTTTAGCCTCTTCCTGTCCTATAACATACTCATCAAGCCTTTCCTTTATTTCTTGGGGTGTGAGTAGTTGCTCTTCTACTGTTTCTAACTCCTGACGAACAAGAATTTCGTTACATGAAGCAATACAAGCATCACAAATATGAACGCCATCTCCTGCTATCAACTGCTTTACTTCATACTCCCCTTTCCCACAAAAGGAACACAATAATTGAGGATTTTTTTCATCATTTCTACTCATGCTTATTCCTTACCATATCAAAATTAAACAAAACAATAATCTTTCTTAAGAGGATATGTTAGTTAATCTATCAGATGGGTTTTATAGGCTATAGTTAGCATTAGTTAGTGCAAAAATCATACTTAATAAAAGGACTAATAAAAAACAAGGGTGGATGAATAGTTAGATATAATTATTACTAAACCTTCAAAAATCCTATGCACCTTAATTGAATTAGCCATAACTTATATTAGTACTTTCCATAACATTCTAAAACAAAAAGGAAACTATATAACTTATTCTGTTTTTTCATGCTCTATATCTAAATCTTTTCGGGAAACCAAGACTTTATCAATAAGTCCATAAGCTTTAGCATCTTCTGCCGTCATAAAATAGTCACGCTCAGTATCTTGTGCAACCTTTTCAAGTGACTGTCCTGTCTGCTCCATCAAAATTTCATTTAACCGTTGACGCATACGTAAAATTTCTCTGGCATGGATATCAATATCTGTAGCTTGTCCTTGGTAACCGCCTAATGGCTGATGAATCATTACCTGGCTATTAGGTAAGGCATAACGCATATTTTTTTCACCAGCAGCTAATAACAAAGCACCCATACTTGCGGCACGCCCCATACAAACCGTTGCTACATTTGGTGTAATATAGTTCATAGTATCATATATTGCGAGACCTGCAGTTACTGAACCTCCAGGGCTATTAATATATAAATAAATTTCTTTTTCTGGATCCTGTGACTCTAAAAATAAAAGTTGTGCACAAATAAGGGATGCTACTTGATCATTTACTTCTGTACCAAGAAGAACAATACGATCTTTTAGTAGTCTTGAGTAAATATCATAAGCTCTTTCATTTCTTCCGTTATTTTCAACAACAATAGGGACTGTCATATTAAAAATATCATCCATTAAGGATCTCCATACTTAGGATAATAAATTAGTTAATAAATAATAGATATCATAAGAATTAACTAATAAAGTATATAACTCTGTCAGTTAAATGACTTTATCTTGTTTAACTAGTTATCTTCTAGTAAAGACATGGGATAAAATCCTCAAAAATTTCTACTGCTCTACTTCTACTACATTTGCTTTATTATATATAAGTTCCATTGCCTTTTCTGCAAGGAGATGATCTTGTAACTCATAAACTAAACCACTACGGTAATATGCGTCACGAAATTTATTATAGTCTTGTCTAGCACGAATAGCCATATTATACAAAGCTCTTTCTACCTCTTGCTCCATAACAACAAGTTTCTCTTTTTCCGCCAAAGCCATAAGAAAAATTTGAGGACGAAGAACAGCTAATGCTTCCACTTTTGCATTATTATATAACTCTTCTTCTGATTCTGACCGTTCCTCACCAGTTTGAACCTGCACCGTTTGTTGTGAACGAATATTATGATCTCCTAATATTCGTTCAATTCTTGTTTCTAGCATTGTTTCAGGAACATCAAATGTAACTTGTTCTAATAGACCATTTATAAGCTTCTTCATTGCATTTGATTTAGCATTTTGCTTTTTCTTAATCTCAAGCTGTACTTTTGCAGCCTCTCTGAGTTTATCTATATCTTCATATCCAGCTTTTTTAGCAAAGTCAGCATCTAGCTCTGGAAGAATAGATGTTTTAATACTGTTAAGCTTAATATGAAAATCAATACTTTTACCTGCTAAACCCTTATGAGCATAATCTCTAGGGAAATTCACAATACCAACTTTTTCTTCACCAACCTTAGCTGTTTTAACTAACTGCTCAAAATCTTCTAATGCCTGTCTTTGACCTAAAGTTAAAACAAAATGTTCACCACTAACATCAGTTACTGGAGAACCATTTTCAAATCCTTTATAATCAACATCAACAACATCTCCATTTTGAGGGGAACGATCTTCTTTAACATCTACTAACTCTGCCATAGCTAGCTGAATATTCTTAAGAAGCTCTGCAACTTCTTCATCTGTTACTTTTACAACATCTTGGTGAACTTCAAGTCCTTCATAGTTAGGAAATGTAATTTCAGGTAAAACTTCAAAGGTCAATGTAGAGGAAAAACTCTCATTACGAATAAAATCTGTATCTTCTGTCAGTAAATTACATAGTGGCTTGATATGCTCTTTTTGAAAAATTTCTTTTATATAAATTTTTAGTGTCTCTTCTGTTGCTTTATTAGTAATTTCTTCTGAAAATTTTTTAAAGACAACACTATTAGGAACTTTCCCCTTACGAAAACCTGGTAAAGAAAGATCTTTTTTATATTGAGCAATAACACTATCTAAAGCTGTATTCACCTCATCAGGGGTTAAAGAGATAGTAAGTTTCTTTTTTGTAGGAGAAATAGACTCAAGAACAAACTCCATAACAAAACTCCTTGATTGAGTTATAGTAACAAAAGCAACATATACTTGCCATGTTCTAATATGGGATTAACTAGTAACAGATGAATAAAATAAAAAAATGTGTATTACTTAACCTCTTGTAATACAACGCTTATTATTTCATACATAACTACTTTATTGTTACCAATAGTATAATACTAAATAAAAAGAGGACTCACAAATAGGCATTCTTTATTGTTCTATAAAGAAATGAGTTTATCGTAGGAGAATTATCTTGTCTATAAACAAGCTACTAATTTATAGATATAATCAGTGGTGCGAGAGGAGAGACTTGAACTCTCACGGCATAACCGCTGGATTCTAAGTCCAGTGCGTCTACCAATTCCGCCACTCTCGCACATAATAAAAGCATTTATACCTAGTTGCTAAAAATTATAATCAGTTCATTGCCTTTTAAATTATATCTAACTTACTAATAGTGTTAAAAAGACTTAAATTAATATAGTGAGACAAAAATAGTATAATATATAATGTGCTAAATTATATTCTAATGACTATTGTAGTCAAGACTTATGCATAAAAAGTATACCCTGCTTCAAGAGCAGCTATATTACTAGGAATAAGATGATGATAATGTGAAGAAATGACTCTTTCTAATGCACTTATAACAACATCAAGAGATAAACAGCCTGTAGCTTTTAAAAAAGCTCCTAAGGCCACCATATTAGCACCTTTAATATTACCTATTTTATCTGCGAGTTCATTAGCAGGAACACATACTGTTTTTTTAGATGGGTCAATAGCTTCTTTTTCTATCATTGATGTATTAACAATTTGCACTCCGTCTGCACAGATACGATGTTGGAATTTATCTAACGATGGTTGGTTCATAATAATTGTAGAAAGAGGAGAAATAACTACAGGAGAACCAACTAATTCTTCAGAAATAACTACAGTACAGTTAGCTGTCCCTCCACGCATTTCTGCTCCATATACAGGGAAATATGTAACATTCCTTCCAGCCTCCATACCTGCTTGCGCTAAAAGGTTACCAATAAGCATAACCCCTTGCCCACCAAAGCCTGCTATAACAACATTATGATAGGATACCATTCTATCCTCGTTTATTATCTTCTACAATATCTTTAAATGTTCCTAATGGAAATACAGGAATCATTGCATCTGCAATATATTTATTTGCTGCTCTTGGATCTATTCTCCAGTTTGTTGGACAACCAGCTAACATTTCTACAAAACTATAGCCTATACCTTTATATTGAATATCAAAGGCCTTACGTATAGCTTTCTTAGCAGCTAAAACATGCTTCATGGAGTGTAAAGAACAACGAGCAGAAAAAGCAACACCATCAAGACCAGCCATAATTTCTGCAACCCTTAATGGAGCCCCCTCTTTTGAGGCATTCCTCCCTTTTGGAGAAGTAGTTGTCTTTTGACCTACAAGTGTTGTTGGTCCCATTTGACCACCTGTCATACCATATACTGTATTATTGATAAATAAAACAGAAATATGCTCACCTCTATTAGCTGCATGAATTGACTCACAAAGTCCAATAGCACCCAAGTCACCATCACCTTGATAGGTAAAAACTATTTTATCTGGAAGGGCACGCTTCACTCCTGTAGCAACAGCTGAGGCTCTCCCATGCGGAGCTTCAACCCAATCAATATCTATATAGTCATAGATAAAAGAAGAGCATCCAATAGAAGCTATACCTATCGTTTCTCCTGCTAAGGCCATTTCACTAAGAACTTCTGTAATTAAACGGTGTGCTATCCCATGATGGCAACCTGCACAGTAGTGTGTTATTTCTTCTTTAAGTAGTGGTGAAATAGGGAATGCATTTTCTTCTGTTATAATATAACTAGGTTCTTCTATTTCTATAGGTACTACAGACATTATATTCTCCTAAAAAATTCAGATATTGGCTGTAAAAGATCTTCTGCGCCTATAGAAACACCTACAGGAACAAGATGTACATTGGCATCTGTGTAGTGACGTATTGCAAGCCTTACATCTTCAACCATTTGGCCACCATTTTGCTCAATAACAAAAAAGTTTTTCCCTTGTTTAGCCAATGACTCAAGCATAGATGAAGGATATGGGAATAATGTTAATGGACGAAATAGTCCTACCTTATATCCCTGTTCTCTCAAGGTATTAATAGCACTTCTTACTATACGTCCAATAGATCCAAATGCTACAACAACAAGTTTTGCATCTTCAATAAAGTACTCTTCTGCTTCAATATCTTGTTGCATTGATAGATATTTTCTTAATAAATTATTATTATGTTCTGCAAGTCCACCTTCTTTTAAGTTTAGTGAACGTAATAAACGAGAACTTCTTCCTTTATTTCCATTTAATCTCCAAGAATCAGCATTATCTTCTAACTTTTTTTCTGGCTTCCAACATACCACAGGTTCTTTGACCTGAGCAACCATAGCATCACCCAATATTAAAACTGGATTTCGATATATAAAAGCAAGAGAAAAAGCTTTTATAGTCATATCATAACATTCCTGACAAGTTGATGGAGCTAAGACAAATGTCCTTGCACCACCATGTGCTCCACCTTTAGTTGACTGAAAATAATCTGCCTGAGAAGCATCTATACTTCCAAGGCCAGGACCACCACGTGTCATATTAATAATCACACCTGGGATTTCACTCCCCACCATATATGAAATACATTCTTGCATTAGAGATATACCTGGGCTTGAAGAAGATGTCATTGCACGAACACCACAAGCACCTGCACCAAGCAACATATTTACTGCTGCTATCTCACTTTCTGCTTGTACAAAATCTCCCCCACTCTCTGGAAGTAAGTGGGAAAGCATTTCTGGGATTTCACTTTGAGGTGTAATGGGATATCCAAAGTAACATTGACATCCAGCTGCAACTGCAGCATAAGCTACAGCCTCATTACCTTTTATAAGAATACGTTTTTGCTCCATACTACTTACTTTTTACCTTCCGAGTTCGAAAAACTCGTATTGCGGCATCAGGACACATAACAGCACAAGCTGTACAGCCTATACAAGTTAACTCTCCACCTTCTATAAACTCTGAAACTTTATATCCTTGTTTATTAAGTTTTGTAGATTGACGAATCAACTGTTTAGGGCATGCATCTGTACATAATAAACACCCTTTACAACGTTCTTCAATAATTTCAATATGTGACATAACTACAATTCTCTCTTACTGATGGAAACAACTATATATATATATAACAAATAACAATTTTATACTGCTTATGTTAAGCAGCACAAGTAATATTTTTACTTTTATCCTTATAAAGTTACATCACAATAACTTTTCTTTATTTTAACAATTCTTATATAAGAACTAATTTTTTAGCTAGAATACAAAAAAGATTCTATATGAAAACAAGATATTTTATAGACATAATTTGTTAAAAAAATAAACAGAAAAATATTGTTAAAAATATTTTTTTAACAATATCAAATAGTTATCTATAACAATAAAAACTAAACTTTATTCAAAACAAAAAATATATACTAACAGACTAAAGTTATTAATTATTTTTAAATATTTTCTTATAATATAAATTAATTAAAAAAATATCTAAAAAAAGTTTTTAGAAAAATTAGGGAAGGGTGTGCAGATATCTCTTTGCAATAATTAACAAAAAAGAAAAAAATTTAGAGGAAGGTAAAAAAAAAAAAAAAAAAAAATACTTAGACTACAAATAGTTACACATATCGGCTTGTAAACTGTAGTATAATAAATATCTAGAAAGATACTTATTATACTTTAGAAAGTAAATCTGCAGTAACCTATCGCTATATATGAATAAAAAATTTTTAACTAAATGTTAATTTATTTTGTTATTAATTTATAAACAGTTACAAAAAAATTTTACTATTGCCATATCTAAAATATATCTAAATACTATTAAGCAAACTTATATAATTAACATTGCATCTCCATAAGAAAAAAAACGGTATCCAAGTTCAATAGCCTTATTATAAGTATTAATCATTATGCTTCTCTTTGTAAATGCAGAAACAAGCATTAGTAAGGTTGAACCAGGTAGATGAAAATTAGTGACTAATCCATCAACATAACTAAACTTATATCCAGGAGAAATGAAAATATTTATAAAACCTGTATAAGGTTGAAGGGAACCGCAAATAGTACTTACACCCTCCAATGCTCTTACAACAGTAGTCCCTATTGCAAAAATAGGTCTCCCTTCAAACCGTGCTTTTTTTATAGCTTGAACTGTAGTTTCAGGAACTTCTACAAACTCAGAATGCATAATATGTTTTCTTATGTCATTGCAGCGTACAGGACTAAATGTTCCATATCCCACGTGTAGTGTAATTTCTGCCCAACTAATACCATTTTTTTGTAATTTATTACGAATCGTTTCAGAAAAGTGTAATCCAGCTGTAGGAGCTGCTACAGAACCCAGCTTATCTAATCTAGAGTATACTGTTTGATATCTTTCCTTATCCTGAACCTTATTACTTTGATGTATATAAGGTGGGTGCGGGATATCCCCATAGGAAAAAAAAATATTTGATAAAGAACCTTTCCAGCATAATTTAACAATATGACGCCCAAAGTCTTCTTTTTTCAAAACTTCAATTTCTAACTCTTGCTGTAAATAAAGCTTTGATCCTATATTTACCCTTTTAGCTGGTCTTATAAGGCACTCTCCTATGGCGGTACTCCATGCTCCATAGTGTTCATCAGAACTTTTAGCTTGAATTTCTAAAAAAGATATTGGGGTTAATAAAAAAACTTCTATATTTCTTTTGTCATAAGAGCAAAAAATACGAGCAGGGAACACACGGGAATTATTAGCTATAAGTAAAGAATTGTTAGGAAGATAGTGTTCAATTTTTGAAAAATCTGTGTGAATAATAGTACTATTTTTTTTAGTTAAAACAAGAAGGCGTGATTTCCCTCTCTCGTAGGGATATTGTGCAATCTGAGTTTTAGGTAAAGAGAACATATAAGAAGATAATAAAAAATCACTTTCTGTAATAGAAGACACTATATTTAATCCCTTAATTTAACTGTATATATCTATAAAAAACTGTCAGGAGTATATTCTTCAGGATTACGATTACCATCCATATAAGATTTTATCTCAACAATGAAATCTTTATATTTTTCAAGTTGATGAGGTGAAACAGGTCCCATACGAGGATTGAAAATTTTTTCAGGATTTATATATTGTCCTTTTTCCCTAATTCTGAAGTCAAGATGTGGGCCTGTAGAAAGACCTGTACTACCTACATATCCAATAACTTGCCCTTGCTTAACTTTTGTTCCTACTTTTAAATTAGAAGAGAAACCAGATAAGTGTGAATACATAGATTCAATATTATTTTTATGTTTTACAATAACCATCTTTCCAAAACCATTCCCCCAACCAGCCTTCATAATAACCCCATTACCAATAGACTTTACTGGAGTGCCAAATGGAGCAGCATAGTCTATCCCCAAGTGTGGACGAACATCACAATAAATTGGATGAACCCTGTTTAAACTATACTTTGAAGAAATACGTTTAAAATCTAATGGGACTTTAAGAAAAACTCGCTTTAAGCTCTTTCCTTCAGCATTATAATACTGCTCAACCCCATTATCATCTATAAATCTATAGCCCTCATAACAAGAACCATTATTATAAAAAGTTACACCTAAAATCTTACCATACCCTTTAAATACATTATCCTTAAAAAGTTTTTCAACCAGTATGGTAAAAGAATCACCTACCCTTAAATCTCTAATAAAATTAATTTCAAAACTTAATATATCTACCATTGATAGGGCTAAAAGAGGTGATTCACCTGTAGCAATAATTGAATCAAATAAATTAGAATGAATCACACCAGAAATACATGAGAGTTGACAGTCGTATGCTATAGGCTGAAGATATGCTTTAAATTCTGAATTATTACTTTCAATAACCAACTTTTTAGTTTGATTTATCTCATATTCAAAACGAATTAAACTTCCATTAGAAGACGATTTAAAAAGAGTATATGGTTGTCCAACTCTAAGTTTTTTAAGAGAATGTGCTTGTTCCGATGCTTTGACTATTTTATAAAAATTTTCAGGGGAAACATGTGTTCCTATTATCTCAAAACTATTTTGACCTTTCTTTACAACTCCAGAAACAATGTGTACCTGTTGAGCATCCTGTTTTTTCTTTATTATTGTATTATTATCTTTACTGTTCAAAAAAGAATAACTAGTACTTCTTTCTTCTAAAAAAATTTTTTCATTAGTTTTCCCGTGGGAATAGAATATTTCTTTATGCTTCAAAAAAAAGAAATATCCACCAATTAATAGTAAGAAAAAAATGAAAAAGATTGCACCAGTAGAGTATGTTTTTACATAATATTTTTGCAAGAAAAACTCTCAAATATGTGTTCAATTTCTAATAAATAAAAAATTATCTAAGTAAACATATAAAGTCTAGAAAAAACTATAACACCTAATAACTAAATTTATAATAATATTTTGCTTTATCTTTTATGATGATTAGATAGGCTTGTTTCATATATTACTTTCTGATAATTAATTATATTAATATATAATTCTATTCTATTTATGAAGTAACTTATTACTGCTATTCTTAAGGATACTCAAAGAATACTGAGATGAAAGAACAATTACGTCGATCTCTTTTAGCCTCTCAAAAAAATTTTTGTTCTAATGAAGAACTTCAAAGTTGGTTTGATCCTCTAACAATCAAACATAGTGAGAATCCTCCATCCATATATGTTACTTTTCCACATCGTTTTTTTGGATCCTGGTTTGCTAATACCTTTCAAAAAATATTTGAAGAAACCTCATATGAACTTTGGGGTTATGGAGTTAATTTTTATTATGATGAAGTTACAACAAAAGAACCTTTATATTATCCAATAAAACAAAACAAATCTACACAACCTACTAACATATCACAACATTTTGATAATTTTATTATTAATGGAAAACATAGTTGGATTATTTCTATTATAGAAAATATACTTTGCTCAGTTTCTGAAAATATACTTAAAAATACATCTGAAGAAATTACACAACTCCTTGTTCTATTTGGGAAACAAACAACAGGAAAAACACACTTATTACGGGCAATAGCCAATGAACTCTCAAAAATACCATCCTGTTCTTTTAAATATACCACTACTGATGAGTTAGCTTTTTCTTTAAATAAAGAACCTCTTTTTTTATTTAGAGAACATATACAAAGTCATCATATTATTCTCATTGATGACTTCCAAAGAGTATCATCATACCCTGAACTTCAATTAGAACTAACTATTTTACTTGATTATTATAAAGATAATAAAAAAATTCTTATAATCTCTGGAACAGATCATCCTTTAACATGGAATGTATCTAAAGAAATATATTCACGTCTTGAAGTTGGACTCTGGGGTGAACTCCCAGAACCTGATCTTGATATTCGATTTAGATATGCACAGCAACTTTCTAAAGAAAAGAAATATATCCTTCCAAAAGAACAACTACTTATTATTTCACAACATTGTCATAGTCTACGTTGTCTCTCTGGAATTCTACATAGAACAATTGCTCATAAAACATTATTGAATAGAGAACTTTCAGAAAAAGAACTTATTACACTTATTAAGCAGACAGGAGAAATAACATCTATTTCTCCACAACTTATCATTATGCTTGTAGGAGAATGTTATGGTTTTTCAGCTAATGATATTATTAGTGAAAGCCGACAGCAACAACTAGTATTAGCTCGTCAAGTAGCAATGTATCTCTGTCGTGAACTTCTAGGATATTCCTACCCTGCTATTGGTCGACTTTTTGGTGGAAGAGATCACACAACTGTACTTCATTCAGTAAAAAAAATTGCATTATTACAAGATAATGACCGAGTTATACACACCATGATACATGAACTTATACAAAAGTGTAAAAATGTAAAAAATGATGAAAGATAATGTTCATATTGTTTCTATTAATATCACATAAATGTATAAAATTTTATTAATAATATTAACATGATATAATACATATAAACAAGTAACGCCCTAATATTTATAATAAGGATTTAAAGAATTATGTTGTTATATATAAATAAAGAACACATTATTGATGGTCTTCAAAAAGTTGCAAATATTATTCCTGCACGCTCAGGTGCTGCATATTTACGTACACTTTGGATGAAAGCAGAACATTCAACGCTGACAATAATGGCTACAGATGCAAATATTGAATTTATAGGGAATTATGAAGCTGATATAAAAGAAACTGGACTTGTAGGAGTAAATGGAAGAAATTTAATTGATCTTATTCGTAGATTACCTGCAAAAGAACTTTGTCTACGTTTTGATTCAACATCAGGAACACTTATTCTTGAACAAGAACGTCGTACATATAAAATGCCTATTAATGACCCTATTTGGTTTCAACCTTTAACTTTATTCCCTTCAGAAGAAAGTGTAGTATGGTCAGCTGACTTTTTTCAAGAAGTCATTGATCGAGTATCATTTTGTATTAGTGATGATGAAGGTTCTGATGCTATTTCATGTCTTTATATTCAACCTTCTAATGATAACTATATAAATGTATGTGGTTTAAATGGACATCAATTTGCTTTAACACGGTTTATAAATAATGAGTTAAGTGAAAAAATTCCTAGTGAAGGAATACTTATTCCTAAAAAATATATAACAGAACTTCGTAAATGGTTAGGAGAAACAGAAATAGAAATAGCTATAACAGAAAAACGATTTTTTGCACGAACAATAGATAGTAAAGAAACAATAAGTGTCCCAAGGGCGATATTTACCTATCCTGATTATACAGCTTTTCTCACTCGACTAACAGGAGACAATATGTCTTTTCTTAAACTTCAAAGAAAAGATTGTCTTGAGTCACTTGATCGAATATCTATTTTTAATACTGAAGGTGATAGATGTACCTATTTTGATATAAAGGAAAATGAACTCATTCTATCTGCACAAGGGCAAGACACAGGATCTGCCAATGAATACCTAGATGTTACTTATACAGGTAATATAAATAAAATAGCATTTCCGACTAAAAGTCTTATGGAAATATTTAATCACTTTGAATCACCTACTATCACTTTAGCAATGTCAAGTGTTGAAGGGCCATGTGGAATAACAGGTGATGAAGATAAAGATTATACTGTAATTATTATGCCTATGAAAATTGTTGAACAAAATTATTATACAGAAGAAGTATAAAAAACTATTACAAGATACTAGTGGATAACCTAATGGCATCAAATAGCGAAATAATACCAAAAGATTATACAGCAGATTCTATTACTATTCTTGAAGGCCTTCAAGCTGTACGTATGCGTCCAGCTATGTATATTGGAAGTACTGATACACGTGGACTTCATCACCTTGTTTATGAAGTTATAGATAACTCAATAGATGAGGCTATGGCTGGTTTTTGTACTCGGATTGATGTTGTTCTTCATCTTGATAATAGTATAACTGTTAGAGACAATGGTCGTGGTATCCCTGTAGATATACATCCTAAAGAAGGTGTTCCTGCTGTCCAAGTTGTTATGACAAAACTCCATGCTGGAGGAAAATTTGATAATGACACTTATAAAGTTTCTGGTGGATTACATGGTGTTGGCCTTTCTTGTGTAAATGCTCTTTCTGAACAACTTGAAGTAACAATTTTACGTGGTGGTTATCGTTGGAAACAAAAATATAGTCGAGGTGTTCCACTAGAAAACTTACAACGTATAGGTGAATCTGATAATCATGGAACAACAATACGTTTTAAAGCAGATGAAGAAATTTTTGAAACAACAGAATATTCATATGAAACATTAAAAAGACGATTTGAAGAACTTGCTTATTTAAATAAAGGGCTTGAAATTCATTGTACAGATGAAAGAACAAGTGAAACACACCTTTTTAAAGCTGAGGGTGGAATTCATCAGTTTGTAAAAGATATAAATACAGGTGAAAGCATATTACATTCAATTATTTCAAGAGAATCCATTGTTGAAGGTGTAATGATTGATTTTGCACTACAATATAATGCTGGTTATAAAGAAAATACACTTACGTTTGCAAATAACATTCGAACAAAGGAAGGTGGAACCCATCTTGCTGGATTTAAAACAGCATTAACTAGAGCTATAAATGGATATATAAAAGGTCAGCCAGATTTATCTAAGAAGTTGAAAGGACAAACTCTTTCTGGAGATGACGTTCGTGAAGGTTTAACAGCAGTTTTAAGTGTAAAATTACCAAACCCACAGTTTGAAGGACAAACAAAAACAAAACTAGGGAATAGCGAAATAGCAGGAATAGTTGGTGGAGCTGTATATACAAGTTTAGACACATATTTTCAAGAAAACCCAAAAGATATTCGATGTATAATAGATAAAGCTATTGATGCAGCTAGAGCACGTGAAGCTGCTCGACGAGCAAAAGAACTTGTTAGAAGAAAGGGAGCGTTGTTTGATAATGCACTCCCTGGTAAACTTGCTGATTGTCAAAGTAAAAACCCTGCTGAATCTGAACTTTTTATTGTTGAGGGAGATTCTGCAGGTGGTTCTGCTAAGCAAGGAAGAAATCCTAATATTCAAGCAATATTACCTCTTAGAGGAAAAATTTTAAATATAGAACGTACACGTTTTGATAAGATGCTAGCAAATAAAGAGATTAAAGCATTAATTACAGCTATGGGAGCTGGCATTGGAGAAGAAGATACTGACTATCAAAAGCTTCGTTATTATAAAATTGTTATCATGACAGATGCAGATGTTGATGGGGCTCATATTCGAACATTATTACTTACATTCTTTTTTCGTAACTATGTTGGACTTATTGAACGTGGGCATTTATACATAGCACAACCCCCACTATACCGTGTTCATAACAGTAAATCAGAAAAATTTATAAAAGATGATCCTTCTCTTAATGATTTTCTCCTTCATCGTGTAAGTAGTGAACTAGAAATTCAAACAGAGAGTGGAAAACTTTTAAAAGGTTCTGATATTATTACAACTATGAAGCAGATAGAATCTATATCACAACGAACTAAAGATGCTGAATTAGCAGGAATTTCTGAAAATCTTTTTATGTTATTAATTACTAGTCCTAAAAAACTTACTTCTGACGTTTTATCTTCATTAGAAGAAATTCAATTATATTTAAATACATCAGGTTACAACATTACTGTAGAAAATGAAAGTCATGAGGATGGAGATAGATTATTTACTATTTTTGAAAATAAAAATGGACATAAAACACGTATACCTGCAGATTTTTTTGCTTCTAAAATTTATTCCAGTACTTGGGACGTGATGGATTCACTTCTAACAATGTGTGGTGGAATAAATTTTATTGTTTTTCATAGTGGAACATCTCATACAATTAATGATCTTTTTAAACTTTATCAATTTACACTTGATGAGGCACGTAAAGGGATAAATATACAGCGGTATAAAGGTCTTGGAGAGATGAACCCTGAACAGCTTTGGGTGACAACAATGGATCCTCAAAATCGTACACTTCTTCAAGTAACAATAAATGATGCAGAAGAGGCAAATGAGACATTTGAACAACTTATGGGTGAACGTGTAGAGCCTCGCCGTGAATTTATTGAACGTAATGCATTAAATGTAAGAGACCTAGATATTTAAATAAATAGCTAGATAAAATGTTTTCCTAGTATTACTAGCTTGTCAATCAATGTATACTAAATATATATCTTTACCAATTACCCACTAATTAGGGTTGTGTAAAAGTGAGATTATAAACATGTCGCAAACAGAACACCATATATCTATAGAACAGGAAATGAGAAAATCTTATTTGGAGTATTCACTCAGTGTTATCATTGGGCGTGCTATTCCTGATGTTCGTGATGGACTTAAACCTGTACATCGACGTATTTTGTTTGCACAACAAGAACTGGGAAATAGTTATACACGTCCACCTAAAAAGTGTGCTCGTATTGTTGGTGATGTCATTGGTAAATATCATCCTCATGGTGATAGTGCTGTTTATGATGCACTTGTACGTATGGCACAAGATTTTTCTATGAGAGACCCTCTTGAAGAAGGTCAGGGCAATTTTGGCTCTATTGATGGTGATGCACCAGCGGCTATGCGATATACAGAAGTCCGCATGTCACGATTAGCAAGTGAGTTCCTATCAGATATTGATAAAGAAACTGTTGATTTTCGCCCTAACTATGACAACTCATTAGAGGAGCCTATTGTATTACCAACAAAAGTTCCTAATTTGTTACTAAATGGTTCTTCTGGAATTGCTGTTGGTATGGCTACGAATATTCCACCGCATAATCTTGGGGAGCTTTGTAATGCTCTCTTAAAAATTATTGATGATCCAGATGTTCCTATTGATAATCTTTTAAACATTATACATGGTCCTGA
This sequence comes from Lawsonia intracellularis PHE/MN1-00, assembly GCF_000055945.1. Lineage (NCBI taxonomy): Bacteria > Pseudomonadati > Thermodesulfobacteriota > Desulfovibrionia > Desulfovibrionales > Desulfovibrionaceae > Lawsonia > Lawsonia intracellularis. The sequence continues at coordinate 974,853 of NC_008011.1, read as the reverse complement.
TTTCCCAACAGGTGGTTTTATATATGTGGGGCAAGGTCTTTATGATGCTTATACAAAAGGTCGTGGAACAGTTAAAGTTCGTGGGAAAGTAGAAATTGAAGAGAGAAAAAAAGGAGCTCAATCTATTGTTATTAGAGAAATTCCTTTTGGTTTGAATAAATCTAGTCTGGTAGAAAAAATAGCAATATTAGTTAATGAGCGAAAAATTGATGGGATTGCAGACTTACGAGATGAGTCTGATCGTAAAGGAATCCGTGTAGTTATTGAACTTAAGAAAGGTGTTATTCCTGAGATTATTATTAATGCATTATATAAATTTACACCACTAGAAACTTCTTTTGGTATTAATATGCTAGCTGTTGTAGATAACCGTCCTCAACTTTTAACTATAAAAAGTGCATTAACATACTTTCTTGATCATAGACGTGAAGTAATAGTACGTCGTACTCGTTTTGAACTTAACAAAGCAGAAGCAAGATTACATATTTTAATTGGTCTTATTCATGCTCTTGATCATATAGATGAAGTTGTAAACTTAATACGAAGTTCTTCTACTCCTGCAGAAGCAAAAATACGACTTATAGAACGTTTTTCTCTTTCTGAAATTCAAGCACAATCTATCTTAGATATGCGTTTACAACGGTTAACAGGTTTAGAAAGAGAAAAATTAGAAGAAGAGATGCATGAGTTACAAACAAAAATTGCTTGGTATGAATCAATCCTTGGAGATACAAAAATTCTTTGGGGTGTTATCCGTGACGAAGTTACTGGAATCAAAGAAATGTATACAACCCCTCGTCGTACAGAAGTAATACGTGAAACCCTTACAAATATAGAAATTGAAGATCTTATTCCTGATGATGATGTTGTAATTACACTTTCTAGAAGAGGATATATTAAACGAACAAATCTTGCAATTTATCAACAACAACGTAGAGGAGGAAAAGGTGTTGCAGGACTTCATACAAGTGAAGATGATTTTGTACAAGAGTTTATAACAACAACAAATCATCAATTTTTATTGCTTTTTACTAATAAAGGAAGAATGCATCAATTAAAGGTTCATCAAGTTCCAGAGGGTAGTCGTACAGCAAAAGGGACACATATAGCAAATATAGTCCCATTAGAAAAAGAAGAATGGGTGACAACAATCCTGACTGTAAGAGAATTTTCAGACAATAAGTTTTTTCTTTTTGCCACACGTAAAGGGATGGTAAAACGATCAAGTGCTTCTTATTATGCTAGGTCTCGTAGAACAGGTTTACTTGCTGTTGGACTACGCGAAGATGATGAACTGATTATGGTTAAAGAGGTTACTAATAATGACTTTATTGTTCTTGCAACAGCAGAAGGTTTTGCTATTCGTTTTAGTTGTGAGGATGTTCGTAATATGGGTCGAGGAGCAGCTGGAGTAAAGGGTATTGCTTTACGCCCTGGAGATTCGGTTGTTGCTTGCCTTATTCTTCAAGAAAAACAAGATACACCAGCAATTATGACTGTATCTAATCTTGGTTATGGTAAACGTACCAGTATTGATCTTTATAGAGTTCAAACTCGTGGCGGCAAAGGAATCATTAATTTTAAGGTGACACAAAAAACTGGTCTTGTTATAGGAGCTAAACCAGTTTCTGATGATAATGCTCTTGTTTTACTTACCTCTACAAATAAAATAATCCGTATGAGTGTTGATGAAGTTCGTTCTGCCGGTAGAGCTACTATGGGGGTGAGACTAGTGAAATTAGATGATGGAGCATATGTTGTTGGTTTTGATACAGTAGATGGCACAGTAGATGATAGTTGTGATGATGCCACAATCAATACTTAGTGATAAGATTTTAAGAGTTAAAGCTAAATTTTTAGATAAGGTTCTTTCAAAATATGATATTAACTTATTGGGGAAATATTTTTGACCACTTTTTTCTAGGTATATTTTCTTTTATAATTTTTAGTTGTTGTGGCTGCGAATCTAATACTTCCCTTAATAATCTTACAGAAGCTTATCAGTATATAGAAAAAAAAGAGTGGAGTGCAGCAGAAAGGTATCTTGAATTATACTTGCATGAGGAAGAAAGATTAGATTTACGTTTTGAGGCATGGAACAAACTTTTAGAAGTTGGCGGTTACCTTACATATAATGATAGTTGGATGATTAGTTGCTTAGAAGAAATGTATAGTGAATTTGAAGACCAGCCTGAACAAATAAAGTCTGTATTATGGCGTTTAGCATTAGCATATGATCGTATTAGAAATTATAATAAATCTATGGAATATTGGGAGAAACTTTTTATTCAGCCAGGATTATCTGTTGAACAGCAGGCAAACATTCTTCGTAAGTTGGCAAGTAGTAGTGTTAAAATACATCGTTTTGATATAGCAAATAATTATCTTAAAAATTGTTTAGAATTACCACTATCTTCAACTAACCGACTAGAATGCTTATTAGATAGAGCAGATGTTGCTTCTTCAATGGGGCTTTTTGATGAAGGTGCATCTTATGCTTTACTTGTTTTAGAGTCAGACGAAGCTTCAATTGAATTAAAAGGTAAGGCAGGATTTATCCTTGCAGATATTAAAGAACAACAAGGTAATATTCAAAAAGCAATAGAACTATTTAAATCTATAAGGGAATATTATCCTAATGCAATGGTTGTTGATCAGAGATTACAATTATTACAAGCAAAGAATAAGCATTAATATATATATATATTGTCATTAAAACTATTGTTAAGTCATTGTCGCCTATTGACAGTTCTATGACAAGAAGCTAAAGGCAGTTAACATATAAAATAGAGCTTGTTAGGTGTATGAAAACTGGAGGACCATAATGGCTTGGAGTGTTATTGTTGATCCTGATAAATGTACTTCTTGTGGTGAATGTATAGATGTTTGCCCAGTAGAAGTTTTCGAAATGATGGATGAAAAATCTGTTCCTGTTAATGAAGAAGAATGTATTGGTTGTGAATCTTGCGTAGAAGTATGCGAGTTTAGCGCTATTACCGTTAGTGAAATGTAATTAATATATTCATTCTAGGATTAATATACTACAGGGAAAGAAGAATATATTTCTTTCCCTGTTTACTTTTTATATAAAAAGCTAGCAAAACATATTATTATTATTATTATTATTAGTAGTAGTAGTAGTAGATATTATAGTTTTCTATTGAGCCATGCTGTATGATTAGGTGGCCCTATACCTTTCCCTGGAGTATAACTAAACTTGAGGCAATAGTTTAAATAGGTTTGTGCTTGTAGAATTGCTTTTTTTAGTTCTAACCCAAGGCCAATATAGGTAGCTATTGCTGCAGAAAGGGTACAGCCTGTTCCATGATTATTTTTTGTTTTTATAGCTGGTTGAGAAAGAGGTATTGGATTAGTACTATTTTTTTCAATATACCAATCAACATAATTAGTTACTAAGTTATTTTTATAAAAATGGCCACCTTTAATAAGAACAGCTTTTGCTCCCATATCAATGAGTCTTTTACCAGCAATATAGATGTCTTTTTCAGATTCTATTTGCATTTCTGTAAGAAGTTCTGCTTCAGGTTTATTTGGAGTAACCAACATTGCTAGAGGCAGAATATGAGTTCTTAATGCATCTATAGCAGTATGTTCTAGTAGTTGGTATCCACTTTGACTTACACATACAGGATCAATTACTGCTAGAGTCTGTTGTTTTTTTATGATATTTTTAACTATTTCAATAATAGGAACAGAAAAGAGCATTCCTGTTTTTAACACATTTACAAAAAAACCTTTGTAAATAGTATTAAGTTGGAGTTCTATAAAGCTTGGATCTGGTGTATGAATACCTGTAACTCCAAGTCCATTTTGTGCGGTAAGAGCGGTAATAACACTTAAACCAAATCCACCAAGAATAGCAATAGTTTTAAGATCTGCCTGAATGCCAGCACCTCCACCTGAATCAGAACCTGCAATAGTGAGTATGCATGGTGGATTTGATGGTGAACTTTTTCCCATAAATTTTATAACCTTTTTGTTATTCAGTAATAATTCTACGTCGATTAACTTTTTTTGTTTCAGATAGTTCAACAGGTGTTGGGGAATATTTTTTAGAAGATTGCATTGTATAATCTCCTGTTGGTAGTTTGTTATATATTTTCCAGTAGTTAGGATAAATAGCTTCTACACATCCAGGATTACTAAGTTTAATTTGTGGGCGTAAAAAGGCTGCTAAAGAGATAGCTAATCCCCATGTGTCTGAAGGACTAGTCCAAGGTGTTTGTGTTGGTGAAATAAGTTTTACTTTTGAACCCATTCTGACAAGTCCAAGTTGTGCTAAATAACTGTCTAGGATTGATTCATCAACATAGTCAGGAAGCTCTGGAAGAAGGTTTGTTTCACTTTTGAGTAATGGAATGCATAGTAATGTGAGTATAAGTGGAAATAGTTCTTTAGGAAGTGTCTTTATATTCAAAGAAGAGGAAGTGAGACCTATTTGTCTTCCTGTACAGCAAATTGTATCTGCTGTTTCTGTAATATTAAGACCAAATTGAGTTAATACTTCTATTAATAAACAAATATCGGTATGTTGTTGGTACTGGCGTTTTAAAGTAACTGTTCCTCCAACAAATGCAGGTAGGGCCAGTAATGTTGCTGTCCCAGGGACGTATGTTCCTATCATTGGATTTTCAGGAAAAGTTATTTTATTTGGAGTAATAGATATTGCTGTAACTTGTTTATTGAATATAATTTTTTGAAAAGGTATTTGCCACTGTTCAAATAGTGGAATTATCTTATCTAAAATATATGTTACATTAGGATGTTCTTTAATATCAATAAGTAGCTCTTTATCCCACCGTGTTGCAGCAATAAACAAAGCAATAACAGCATCAACAGGTAAATCTGTAGGGATTATAATTTCAGATGGAAGTATTGCTGAAGATTCAATTCTTATAGGAAGCCCATCTTGCCCAGGAATAATATTTATAAGTCTAGAACCAATCATAGGAAGAAATTTACGTAAAGGTGAAAAGTCTGCAAGTTTAAGAGAGTTTTTCCCTATAAACTTAACTCGTGCTGGACAAGTAGCTATAAAAAAAATAAGGAGGTATAAGGATAAGGTATCATTACCTATATGTATAACTGTATCTATTTGTATAGACTTTTTATAATGTTTTCTTGTAAAGTTTGGGTTACTACAAATAATACAGCCAGATTCTTCCCAGTGGAGAGATGCACCTAATTGGTTAAATGCTTTTATGCATTCTATGATAGGGTCATTTAGTAATACATGTTGTAATGTCCCTTCAGAATTAGAACAGACAGCCATTGCAATGTTTAACTGTGTTGTTCGAAAACATGATGGTATTGGTAATACAATATTCACAGGTTTATTTTTTGGTGAAAGGCAGAAAGCAGAAATCTGTTCTATAGCTTCTGGTATGACTTCAATTCCTTGAATTAAGGTAAACAGTTGACGAGTAAACTGTGGATCTTTACTGAGCATTGTAACACTTTTTTCCCATGAAATACGTAGTTGTTTCTCATGGGCTGATAAACCTGTTTTTGGAAGTTTTGAAAGTAAATGTGCTCGCTTAGCAAGTAGGGTAATAATTTCTTTATCAAGTGAAAGTAGGTTTGTTAATACATTGTTTTTATTGTATATTTGGTGGCTATTTGTTATAGCTATTTTTTTTTCTTTATTATTATTATTATTTCTATCTAATGTAATGTCTTGGTATAAAATGTCTTTTTTTATCACTATGAGTGCCTTTGTATATAAAGAATGAAAATAAAATCTAACTTTGTAAATTATATGAAAGGTAATAAAAGTTTTTTATTAAATTTATTTAGATTAGCTAGTTGAATATATAAGTATTATATTAAAAATAGGCCATAATAATTAATATAAAAAAGATAGACAATATATCTTGATAGTTACTATGACTTTTTTACTCTCAAGAAGTTAGTGATTTCCAACAAGTTTGAACTCTTATTTTTAGAGATTAACTAAATGAAATAACTGTGGTTAATTTTTTGTTTATCTTCTACCAAGATAGTGTGGGATATTCATTAAACGCTTTTTTGTATCTCTCTGAAAATGTAGTATAAGTAAATGTATGTTCTTGTGTTCCACTATTTTCTATACAAAAGCTGGCTGCAGTCGAACCAAGATATGCAGACTCTACTATATCCAAATTATGTATTAAGCCCTTTAGAAGTCCAGCACGAAAGGCATCTCCAGCACCAGTAGGGTCCATAATTTTATTAGGAACTGCAATTCCAATAGATATTTCTTTATCTGTATGTATTAATGCCCCTTGATCACCAAGTGTAGTAATAATTGCTCCTGTTAGAGAGCGTAATTCAGCTCTTGTTTTATCTGTTTTTTTACAAATCATTTCAAATTCATAGTCATTAGTTACAAGAATAGATGATCCTGTGATTGCATTTAAAAGATCATCCTTAGAAAGGACTGGAAGTTGTTGACCAGGATCAAAAATATATTTTATTTGTTTTTCATAGAAGATAGTTGGTAGTTTTTGCATGTCTTCTATATTTGTTGGAGAAATAATAGCCCAATCATGCATTTTGTTAAGCTGAGGTAAGTCATATAGGCATGGGAAGTTCATAGCTGCAGGATAAAATCCTGTTATTTGGTTATTACTTTGATCTGTTGTGATGTAGGCTACAGCTGTTAGTGTATCTGGAATTTTTCTGATCCCATCAAGAGGTAATTTTAAGGATGATAAAAATTTTTCATAATTTTCAAAGTCAGTTCCTACTGAAGAAAGGATATAAGACTTTTCATTCATAAGAGAAAGGGTATATGCAATATTTCCAGCTGTTCCCCCACGTTTTTCTATAAGTCCATTTATTAAGAAACATACATTAAGAACATGGAGTTTATCTGCTAAAATATGCTCTTCAAATTTCCCTGGGAAATTCATTATCTTGTCATAAGCTAATGAACCAGCAATATAGATCATTTAATGCTCCTCTTTGACTGTATCTTCTACCCAGGCAAGAAACTTATTCTCTCCTAAGATAATAGGCAGTGCAATAATACAAGGGGTATCATAACTGTGGATGCTACATACAATTTCTTTTATCTTGTTAAAGTGGGATTCAATAGTTTTCACTAATAAAATAACTTCATTATCTTTATGAATGCTATTTCCCCATAGATAAACAGACTGTACTTTAGGGATAATGTTTACACAGGCAGCAACTTTTTGTTTTACTAACATAGTCGCAAGATACTCTGCCTCATTTTCATTTGGTGCTGTGATGTAAACAAGTATAACCAAAACTCTTCCAATTATAGTATCAAGATTAATATGTTACATATAGCTATTTTCCCTTTTTTATTCAATAATTCTTTTTATTATAGAATTGTGATAAATATATAATTAGTTAGGTTATATTAATGATAAAAGAAAATACAATAAAAAAGCAGCGTGCAGCTTGTGTATTATCACTATTAAAAAAAAGATATCCTACCTTTGAAACACATTTAGTAGCAAGCAATCCTTGGGAGTTACTAATAGCAACAATTTTATCAGCACAGTGTACAGATGCACGTGTTAATCAAGTTACTCCTATTTTATTCACACGTTGGCCTGACCCTTCTGCTTTAGCTTTAGCAATGTTAGAGGAGGTTGAACAAGTAATAAGAACAACAGGTTTTTATAAAAGTAAAGCAAAGCATATTATAGAAACAGCTAAACGTATTATGTATAATTATAATGGAGTAGTACCACAGACTATGGATGAACTTATCACTCTTCCAGGAGTAGCACGTAAAACTGCTAATGTTGTTCTTTGGGGTGGATTTGGTATTAATGTTGGTATTGCTGTTGATACACATGTAAAGCGTATTTCCTATCGTTTAGGTTTAACAGCAAATAAAGATCCATCTTTGGTTGAGAAAGATTTAATGAATTTGTTCCCCCAAAGTGAATGGGGTGCTATAAATCATAGAATGGTTTGGTTTGGTAGGCATGTATGTAAAGCAAAAAATCCACTATGTACTCTTTGTGAAATGAATACATTTTGTCCACATAATGGTATAAAATAGCTAACTATTATTGTTATAAGGAAGCTTTGTTATCTATTAAAAACAAAAGGTATTCTTTTAAAGAAGATCAATTTTCCCTAAAGGATAACTACGTTTAGGTAGGAAAATATATGTATAGATTGGGCCAGATAATAAATATATTATGCATAGGATAAAACCCATAACTGCTGGCTCTGATAAAAGTAATACAAAAAGAAGTAAAGCAGTAACCATAGAGCTAAAAGTATGTGTTTTTAAAAATCCATATTCTTTAAAAGAAAAGTATCTTATTCGACTAACCATAAGTAAAGAAAGAATAAAAGTAAGTGTAAGTAGTATGTGTGGAAGTATTTTATTAAAAAAATTAGGAAGGTATGGTGTAAATAGGATAAACAATGCTAGAGAACATCCTCCTGTTGGGCAAGGTAGCCCAACAAAAAATTTTTTACATAGAATTGATGTAGAAATATTAAAACGTGCTAATCTTAGTGCTGTACAAGCAATAAAAAGAAATGAGATACAAATCCCAAGTTTACCAAATTGTTCTAAGCCAAATTTCCATGCTAAAAATGCAGGTGTGACACCAAATGCTACAAGGTCTACAAGAGAATCTAGTTGTACACCAAATTCACTAGATGTATTTGTAAGCCTAGCTATTTTCCCGTCTAACCCATCTAAAACAGCACTACCAAGAATAATAAGTGCACATATATGAAATTTATTCCCTATAACTTGTATCATACCAATAAAGGCTAAGAATAAACTAGCTAGAGTAAAAATATTTGGTAGGATATATACCCCTTTAGGAGTGATTTTTTTTTCTTGCATAAGGATAACAGTATTATTTTAATGAAGATTATTTTTTAATTAACTTAAAAGTATTTTTATACTATTCTTGATTTTTTTTTGCTAAGATAGTTTCTCCAGCTATAACTTTATTTCCAAGATTAACTGTAGGAGTATATTCTTCTGGTAAGTATAAATCAACACGTGAGCCAAATCGGATGATCCCAAATCGTTCCCCTCGATTTAAAATATCTCCTTCTTTGGTACGACAAACAATACGTCGAGCAATAAGGCCTGCAATTTGAACAACTACCCATTGCTTACCATCTTGATCCCTAAGGAGGTAAGAACAATGTTCATTTTCTTTAGCTGCCTTATCTAAGGATGCATTAAGAAAGTGACCTTGTACATATTGAATTGCTTCAATTTGTCCTTTTATTGGTGAGCGGTTTACATGTACATTACATATATTCATAAAAATACTAATACAAGTATGACTTTCTCCACTAATAGGATCTTGTCGAGGTTCAATACGAATAATTTTACCGTCTGCAGGACTAACGGCAATATTTGCTTCTGTTGGTATAATTCTTTCTGGATCACGGAAAAAGTGGCCACAAAATATTGTCCCTATTAAACAAAGAACAGCCAAAAGCCACCAGCCTAATATAGCAAAAATGAGTGATGAAAAAGCAAAAATAGCAATATAGGGGAATCCTTCTTGATCAATACCTAAGTTTGTTTTACCCATTAATATACCCTTCATTTTTAGAATTCTTTTATATAATTTTGACTTAAAAGTAGTTCCTATGCAAGTCCTAAGTAGCTTTTTTACAATGCTTAGGTATAACTGAATATTATTTTAATGCTTTCCAAAATTCAGGAATGAATAAAATAAGGATAGCATAAATTTCTAATCTTCCTAATAACATACAAAAAATAAGAAACCATTTAGCTATGTTATCAAGGTGATGGAAGTTATCTACTGGTCCAACGCTACCAAGTCCTGGTCCTACATTGGAAAGGCAGGTAAGTGTAGCAGAAAAAGAGGTAATAAGATCATAGTTTAGTGCCATAAGTGCAAGCGTATTTATGAGTAAAATAAAAAGGTAAAGAATTAGAAATCCTATAATACCAGAGAGAACATCTTTTTGAATAGTTTTATCGCCAAGTTTGGCAAAACGTATAGAGTGAGGATGTAATAGTCTAAATATTTCTTGATAGGCAACTTTTGCAATAACTATAATCCGCATAGTTTTTAGGCCACCAGCAGTAGAACCAGCACATGCCCCCATGAACATAAAAAAAAGTAGAATACCTTGAGCTAGTTGAGGCCATTTAGAGTAGTCTTCTGTGATGAATCCTGTTGTTGTACAGATGGAAACAAGTTGAAAGACACTAGCTCTAACTATTTGTTCTATTTGAGATAAGGTATTAGAAGGATAGATATGATAAAAAATAAGTAACACACCAATAGTGATAGCTCCTATAATAAGGAGTAGTGTATATAGATTAAATTCTGTATCATGGGTGTAGTGTGGTAGTAGTCCTAATAGTAATTTATAGTGAAGAGTAAAGTTTATACCTGATGCAAACATAAATAGAATAATTATCCATTGAATTACTGGAGTTGGGAAGGCAGCAATGGAATTATTTTTTGTAGAAAATCCACCTGTAGATACTGTTGAAAATGTTTGATTAATAGCATCAAAAAGATCCATTCCTGCAAGATAGAGAAGTATAATTTGGAAAAGAGTCATAATACCATAAACTTTCCATAAAAGCATTGCAGTATCTTGCATATGAGGTGTTAACTTATCTGGTGATGGACCAGGAACTTCTGCTTTATATAGTTGCATCCCTCCAACTCCAAGTAATGGGAGTACAGCAAGTGAGAGTAAAATGATTCCCATTCCTCCAAGCCAGTGTGTTAAGCTTCGCCATAGGAGTATACTTTTAGGTATGGCTTCAATATCTGTTAAAATAGTTGCTCCAGTTGTTGTAAAACCAGATGCAGTCTCAAATACAGCATCTGTAAAGGGGATACCAATATATACATAAGGTAGTGAACCAGCAATGCTAGCAATAATCCAACATAGGCCTACTACAGCAAATCCTTCTTGGTTACTGAGAATTATGGGGTTATTTTGATGGCAAATAAAGGCTAATAAAAATCCACTTATAATAACTACTGATAAAGACAATGCTAAGTCTTTTGCTACTCCATCATTATAATAAATAGAGGTAAGTAAAGGGAAAATAATAGATGTTCCAATACATATTAAGAGAACACCAATAATAAAAAAAACAGAGCGTAATTGCATGTAACACCTTATGGAATACAGGCTTATCTATTCTATGTCCCAAGTACCCTTATATTTAGATAGCATTTGTCATACCTATTAAGTAGTTAATTATAACGTGACAGAGGTACTTTCTTCTAGGGGTGGTTCTGTAAGTAGTTGTTCAACACGGTTCATAATTTCTCTAAGACAGATAATAACAATACGATCTCCAGGCTCAATAATCGTTTGTCCACTAGGAATAAAGCTTTTATTTTCTCTTAATATAGTTAAGAGTAAGGCTCCATGTGGGAAATTGAGTTTACTAATAGGTTTTTTAAGAAGGTTAGATGTTTCAGGAACTAATACTTCAATAATTTCTGCGGCTTCTCCTCCAACTGTTAAAGTTGAGAGTACACCACCTTGTCGTATATAATGAAGGATACTATTTACTGCAGATAACCTTGGGCTTACAATGTGGTTAATACCTGTAGCTTCAATTAATGGTAAGTACGCATGTTTATTAACTCTTGCTACAACTTCTTTGACGCCAAGCGATTTTGCTAAAAGACAAGCAAGTATATTTACTTCTTCATTACTTGTTACAGCTATAAATGCATCAGCTTGATCAATATGTTCTTCCTCTAAAAGAGATTTATCAGTGCCATCTCCATACAAAACAAGAGTAGAATTTAATCTATCAGCAAGTTTTTTACACCGAGCTTCATTATTATCAATCAGCTTTACTTTAATATCTCTTTGCTCAAAAGCTTTTGCAAGTCGGACACCAATATTACCCCCACCTATAATACATGCTACATTAATTATTCCATGGCTTTTATTTAAAACTCTTAGAAGTTCTTTTTGATTTTTGGATTTATATATAAAATATACAATATCATCCTTTTGAATGGTATCTATTCCACTAGGTATAATAAGTTTTTTTTGTCTTGAGATGGCAGCTACCATTATACCGTCATTATTAACAATATCTCGAAAGTGATAGAGCTGTTGATCTATTAAGGGACCATCTATTACACGTATACCAACTAACCTAATTCGTCCACCATCAAACTCTCCATATTCTACTGCACCAGGAAGCATAAGAAGTCGTTCAATAGTTCTAACAACTTCTTCTTCTGGGTTAACAAGCATACTTATATTTAATGGACCTTTTTCAATAAGTTCAGGATAAGAGGCATATTCTTCATTACGAATTCGTGCTAAATTAATAATATGGGGTGATAAAGCATATGCAAAAAGTGTAGCTGTAATATTTATTTCATCACTATCTGTAACAGCAAGAAAAATATTTGTTGTTTCAATGCCTGCAGTTTTTAATGTGGAAGGACTTGATCCAGAACCATGAATAGTTTGAACATCTAAGTTTTCTTGGACTCTTCGTAATGCTTCTTGGCTTGTGTCAATAACAATAACTTGCTTATGTTCTTCAGAAAGACGTTGAGCAATATGAAAGCCTACTTCACCAGCACCAACAATAATAATTTTTAAATTTTCAATTTTATGACGAATTGGTGAGAAAAGCATTATGGGTATGCCTCACAACATAACTAGAATATATTATAGTCTATCAGCTTTTTTTTAAGAAGGCACTTGTATTTTTTTCTTTTTTTTTTATTAAGAGATATTTTTTCTTATTTTTTATTTAAGGTAGTATTTATAGTAAGTGTACTTATTGATAAGTTTATCAAAAAGATTATTTTTAATGTAATTGCTAGTTGTAATATACTTATTGTACGGTTATATTTCATTGTATTAAAAAATATGTAAAATAGCTGTAATAAAAGAGGCATACATGGAGATTCCTTTTCTTAAAGACCTAGTTTATATTTTTTGTCTTTCAATTGGTGTTTTGCTTATCTGTCTCAGGTTGAAAGTTCCTGCGATTGTTGGTTTTTTATTAACAGGTGTACTTTGTGGTCCATCTGCTTTAGGGCTTGTAGAAAATGTCCATGCTGTTGAACTTCTTTCTGAGATAGGTGTTGTTTTACTTCTTTTTACTATTGGCATGGAGTTATCAGGTGAAGAACTTGCACGTCTTAAAAAACCTGTATTTGTTGGAGGTACTATACAGGTTGTTTTAACCACAGGTGTTATGTGTGGTATTGCTATGCTTTTTGGAAGGACATTCCCTCAGAGTATTTTAATTGGTTATCTTGCTACTCTTTCTTCGACAGCAATTGTTTTAAGTATCCTTCAACAGAGAGGTGAATCAGAAGCTCCACATGGTAGGCTTGCTTTATCTGTATTAATTTTTCAGGATTTAGCTATTGTCCCTATGATGCTCTCTATTCCATTATTAGCAGGGCAGGGAGAGGCTGATCCTATTTCATTTTTGTTATCTGCAGGACGGTTGGTTTTAATTTTAGGTGGTGGCTGGTTTCTTGCATATCGTGTAGTTCCAGTTCTTATGAGACAAGTAATGCGTACTCGAAGTCGTGAATTGTTTCTTATGACCAGCTTAGGGTTTTGTTTAGCTGTTGCTGTTGGTACAGCTTATTTAGGATTATCTCTTGCTTTAGGAGCATTTTTAGCAGGACTTCTACTAGCAGAATCTGAATATAGTATGAGTGTAGTTGAGGGTATATTGCCATTTAAAGATGTTTTTACTAGTCTTTTTTTTATTGCTGTAGGGATGTTGCTAGATGTACACTTTTTTATAGATCATATTGGAAGTGTCATTGCATTGGCAGTAATATTGATCACCATCAAAGTTTTGCTAGCAATTCCTGCAATGACTTTTCTTGGTTATCCATTAAGAGTTGCTATAATGGCGGCAATGAGTTTGGGACAAATTGGAGAGTTTTCTTTTGTTCTTGCTAAGTCTGGTGTAGACCATGGATTTCTTGATGCTATTGGATATCAAAATTTTCTTGCTGCTAGTATCCTAACTATGGTTTTAACTCCAGGACTCATAAGTATAGCCCCAAAGACAGCAAGGTTTATTGGGAAGTTTTTTAATCATGATAATTCCCAAGAAAAACCTCTTCTAACTCATCAAGGAGAATTACAAGATCACCTTATTATAGTTGGTTTTGGTTTAGGAGGGAAGTATCTTGCACGAACAGCTAGAGAAACAGGGATTCCTTATGTTATTCTTGAAATGAATCCTGATACAGTCCGAAGGCTTAGAGATCAAGAGCCTATTTACCATGGGGATGCTTCACATCCATTAGTACTTAAGCATTTTGGGGTTGAAAAAGCAAGAATACTTGTTGTTGTTATTTCTGATTCTGCAGCAACTAGAGGTATCACTGCTGCAGCAAGAAAGTTGAACCCATCTTTACACCTTATTGTACGTACAAGATTTTTAGGTGAGGTCCCATATTTACATGAGCTTGGTGCAAATGATGTCATCCCTGAAGATTTTGAAACGTCTATAGAAATTTTTACTCGAGTTCTTGGATACTACCTTATTCCTAGACAAACTATTGAAAAATTTGTTCATAGTATTCGAAGCGAAAACTATGAGATGGTGAGGGATTTAAACTTTCATGGGGCAAACTTACCTTCATTGACAGAAGAGCTTCTTTCTGGGCTTGAAGTTACAGCATGTAAAGTAGAAGCTGGATCTGATATGGAAAATAAGAAATTGTTACATACAGATTTACGTCGCAAACATGGTGTAACTATTGTAGGTATTCGTAGAAAGGAGAATATAATAGCTTCTCCTGGTCCCGATGAAGAGTTATTAGCTGGAGATACAGTTTTTCTTTTTGGGACATCTTTTGGTATTTCTCAATCTATAGAGCTATTTAGAGCACAGGTATAATTTTAGTATTAAATTTTTTCTATAAAAGAATATTAATAAGAAGGGGTAGTAACATTTGATAATTTATTAAGCTTCTTTTGGAAGCGTTCTGTTTCGCTAAAAATACAAGCACAATAATTTTGTCGATAAAGTCCCCATTCTTTTGCAGTATCAATGCCTTTTTGCCATCCAGATCTAAAGTCTTGATAGAGGAATTGAACATTAGGAGATTCTTGTTCAATTTTTTCTCCTGCTTTTAAAATAAGTTCATGTCTTTGATGTCTTGAGTAAAAAAGACTTGTTGTGAATGCATCAAATCCATGAGCTTGAGCTGTTTTTTGGGTAAGTTTTAATCGGCTATCATAGCAATAAAGGCAGCGAAGACCACCTTTGTTATCTGCAATTCCTTTCTGATAGACAGTTTCTAACCAGTTAGAAACATTATAGATGTCATCTTGCCAAAACATAGTAATACCCATTTTGTTTGCAACTTCTTCAGTACTTTCTCTTCGGCGTAAATATTCTGATAGTGGATGTATGTTAGGATTAGCAAAGTATCCGCTAACTTTATAGCCTTTATCTTGTAGTATTTGTATAGGAATAATACTACATGGGCCACAGCATAAATGGATAAGCACTTTTTTCATATCTTATAAATCACTATTTTCTATTTTTTGTAGGAGTGAAATACGAATGTCAAGATGAATGCCAAATTCTTGTTCAAGAGCAATTAAACGATTACGTTTATTATTAAGAAGATAAAGACCAAGTTCTTGATCTAGAGTATGAATATATTCATGTTTACCAGCGGTAACAGTTTGTTGCATTTTTTTATGAATTTCTCTTAAAGTTTGAATAGCCTGCCATTCAATATTTCGTCTTTGACCTGTTCCTTGGCAGTATGGACAGGTTTCCTGGCTAATAGAGATAGCAGATGACCCAATACGTTGACGGACAACTTGTAACAAGCCAAAAGAACTCATTTTCCCTACGTCATGCCGAGCTCTATCTGCTTTCATAGCCAGTTGAAGCTCTTTTTCTACATCTCTACAGTGGGCAGGTTCTTTCATTTCTATAAAATCAATAACAATTTGTCCCCCGATATCACGTAAGCGAAGTTGTTGAGCTATAGTTGCAGCAGCCTCCATATTTGTACGATAGGCCATAGATTCAAAGTTTGTTTTTCCTGCAATTCTCCCTGAGTTGATATCTATAGCCATTAATGCTTCTGTTTGATCAAAAACAAGTCTGCCTCCGGAAGGCATTATAACTTCTCTAGAATGTACCTGTATAATTTGTTTGTTAAGTTTAAAGTGTTCCCAAAGAGGTTCATTGTTATTTTGGTATAAATGTACAAGTTTTGTTTTTCTGGGAAAGAGCAGTGTAGTTACTTCTTGTATAGCTTGTTTGGTTTCAGGATCATCTACCCAAATTTCAGTTATATCATCAGCAAGATAATCTCGAACGGCTCTAGTAGCTAGACCAGGTTCTTCATAGATTAGACATGGGGATTTTTCTGTTGTAGCTTTTTTACGAATTTCTCTCCAAACACGCTTAAGAAAACTAAGGTCTTTTTGAAGTGTTGTTTTACTTGTACCAATACTAACAGTTCGAACAATTGCTCCAAGACCGCTCCCTGGATCAAGCCCTTTAATAAGTTCACGTAGTCGGGTACGTTCTTCTTCATCCTCTACTTTTCTGGAAATACCTATTTGTTCTTGTCCTGGTGTAAGTACAAGAAATCGTCCAGCAAGAGAAAGCCATGTGGTAAGGAAAGCTCCTTTATTACCAGTAGGCTCTTTTACAACTTGTACAAGTATTTCTTGACCAGCTTTAAGTACTTTTTGAATAGGTGGATATTTTTTTAGTTTTGTTGGCTCATGAGGTTGAAGGTAGTATTCTGGGTGAACTTCATCTATTTGTAGGAATCCGTTTTTTGTATTGCCATAGTTAATAAATGCTGCCTGAAGATTTGCATCAATATTATTAATAACACCTTTATAAATATTACCTCTAATTTTTGCATGATGGTTCATTTCAATAAAATATTCAAAAAGTTGACCATCACTAGAGATAGCGACTTCTACCTGTTCACCAGGGATAACACTAATAAGCATTTTTTTATTTATTTCAGGGGAATTTTGTTCTAATCCAGAGTTTTTGGATATAAGTGCAGGTAAGTGATTTGTTGTAGGCACAGGTAGTGTTGAATTTTTTGTTGTTCTATTTTTATTTTTTGAACGTGAACGAGTTTTTAGTTTTTTTGTACTAGCTTGGTATACATTATGAGGTATTTTTTTAGATATATTATTTTCACTCCATGAGTTAGTACTTGTTTGCTCTGAATGTTCTGGTGTTGCTTGGGAAGTTTGTTGTAAAGTTAGGCTATGAGTCACTATAGGCTGACTTTCAAGTGTCTGTTGAGTATCTTGAGTTTCTATTTCATTAATTATGCTATGGTTATGAGTTGTTGGTGAAGCAGTTTTTTGATTAGAGTGCTCTGCCATTACAGGGATAGTTTCTTCTAACTGTGTCATTGTATCTTTTTTTAGGGTAAGTTGAATATATTGTGCGTGAGGTTTATTATTGCTATTGTGTCTATTACTAGAAATAGACTTTTCTGTTTGAAAATATTCATGTTTTTCTGACATTATTCTTTTATCATTTGTAATGGTTTGTTTTATAATAGAACATTCAAGGCTAGACATAACTTTTTAGGTAAATTTTTTAGTATAATATTAGAGTAATTAACTGTAATAATAGTGAGAGAATAGTATGATAAATTTCTAGAAATACTTTTATTTTGTTGAACTTTTTGCATATTTTTTTGTAGGTTATAACGTGTTAGTTACTATATATTATTTAATTAAGGCTAATCCATGTACATCAAATTTAAAGAGTTATAAATACCAGAAGCTATAGTGGCATATAACAGCAATATCGTCAAAAAGTTGTTTTTTATAACGTTTTATACTCAATTATAAAAAGGAATAATTAATTATCTCATTAAATATAATTTAGTCACAAATGTTAAGCAAAACAATATATACTCTAATTTTTCGATACTTCATAACTAATAACTTTTAGTCAGTTTGTTATCTTTTAGTTATCATTGAACTGTTTGATATATTATGACATAAGTATACTTGTCTATTTTTTTAGGTGTTTTTTAGCTTTGCTTTAGCTTAGTAAGCTAGATAGAACTTGTCACCTATATTTAGAGGCATTATGTTATATTAGTGTTAGGATGATGTAAAATCTTCATGTGCAGCTTAAAATTGTTATATTATAATCTTTGGTATAAATATTCCATTAGGTGTGTCCATATATTGATTTTGCATTTTTTATTTATCACTATTTTGAATAACATTAGGCTGAAAATGCTAATAACATATTGAGCGTTATAAAATTTATTTTTTGTTATTCTAATTCAGAACTAGCAACTTTATCTTAATTAATAGTAATTCTTATAGATTATTATTTATATCTAAATTATTGATTTGCACAGAACTAGTAAAACAATATTGTAAAAACTTAGTTAGTACACCATTTTCTCTTAGATAAAAAGTAGTTTATAATATATAAAATTAATTGTAACAGAGTGATTGATAATTGACAAAGGGATATTTGCAAAAGATATTTAAGGCTTATGTATATGCTAGATAAGGATTTTGTTCGAAACTCTTGTATTATTCGCCGTCAGGCACTTTCATCTGAAGAGGTTCATAGTGCTTCTCGTATAATTGCAGCAAAGTTATTTAATGATGATGTCTGGAGGAGAGCTCGCTCTGTAGCTTTGTATTCTTCTATAAAAAATGAGGTTTCTACAGAGTCACTTTTAAGGCAAGCCTGGCAGGAAGGAAAACAAGTATTATTACCTAGATGTATTTTAAGTGGTGAACCTGAGTTGGAATTTGCCCTTTGTCGAGGTTGGGAAGAGCTTGTTGTTGGTCCTTTTGGGATCTTAGAGCCAGATTATAAAAGGTGTATTGCTGTTTCTGGCAAGAATCTTCCTGAGTTAATTATAGTCCCAGCAGTTGGATTGACAAGTTTTGGAGCTCGGTTAGGTTATGGTAAAGGGTATTATGATAAACTTCTTTCTAAGTCTGGATGGGATCGGATAGTAAGGGTAGCTTTGATTTATCAAAGTCAAATTGTAGAATTTAATCCCAGTATATCTGATGTACCTATGCATGGATATATAACAGAGTTAGGTTTCATATGGATTTAGTTGGTATTCCATTTATATTTCCAGGAGTCTCAGGGGTCCGTTGTTTATTTCAAACTCCATGTTTAGATAAAACAAAAGAGGGGACCTATCCCAATGACTTGGGTAACCATTTCCCTGCTGATATAGAGAAGAAAACTTTTGGTCGTCGTCGAATTATGAAGCAGGCTAATATTAGCCAACTTATTGAAGTTGAGCAAGTTCATGGGGATGTTTTATTGTTTGAATCAGAACCAACGTTTTATAAAGGGAATGCCTCTGGGGTCACTCAACAAGCAGATGGGATCAGTACAACAAAAAAAGGTGTAGGGTTATTAATTAGAACAGCAGATTGCCAACCTATTTTATTAGCGCATAAAAGTGGCCATTATATAGCTGCTATTCATGTGGGTTGGCGTGGAAATCGTATTGAGTTTCCTCAAACAGCAGTAAAAAATTTTTGTAGTTATTATAAAGTAGAACCATCAGAAGTTTTAGTTGTAAGAGGTCCAAGCCTTTCACCAGCATATGCTAAGTTCACAAGTTTTAAGGAAGAATGGGATGAAGATTTTGATCCTTGGTTTTCTATAGAAACAGAAACAATGGATTTATGGGAGTTAACATGTTTTCAGCTTAAATCTGTAGGGATTCTTTCTAAGAATATTTTTAGTTTGGATCTTTGTACGTATCTTTTACCTGAGCTTTTTTTTTCTTATCGACGTGATAGCAAGTGTGGCCGACAAGGAAGTCTCATATGGATAGAGTAAGGATATTAAAACGTTACTAATTTTCATTACAGGAGGCTACTTGTTCTTTTTTTAAAAATTGTTGTAATATATCTTCAAATGAGCTCCATGTACGGCAACTAATAATATTTAAACGAAGTTGTTTTGCACCTTTTAAATGACGAATATATCTAGGAACAATAGTTCTCATTTTTAATAATGCAGTATCATAAGAGCTATATTTACATGCTAAGTAACTATGACGCATTATCATAGAAAATAAACTGTTCGAGTTGGTTGTAGTAATCTGTTTTCCTTTAAGAATTTGATTATGTTTAGTGAAGATATTTGGATCTTTTAAAGCTCCTCGTGCATACATTACAGTATCTACATGTGTTTTTTTTATGCAA
This sequence comes from Lawsonia intracellularis PHE/MN1-00, assembly GCF_000055945.1. Lineage (NCBI taxonomy): Bacteria > Pseudomonadati > Thermodesulfobacteriota > Desulfovibrionia > Desulfovibrionales > Desulfovibrionaceae > Lawsonia > Lawsonia intracellularis. Next base: position 954,648 of record NC_008011.1, on the reverse strand, counting down.
TCAACTCCATGTGATGCTGTGAGTAAGTCACCACTTGCAATTACTGGTATTTTTACTTGCTGTTTTAGTTCTAAAAGTTTTTCCCAGTTTGCAGTTCCTGTAAAACCTTGTTGAGCAGTTCGAGGATGTAAAGTAATCCAGCCAGCACCAGCTTCTTCTAGTAATTTTGCTAAAATGGGCCATGTCTCATGCTTTTCATCCCAACCTAAGCGTAACTTAAATCCTATAGATTTTTTGTTTACGGTATGGATCATAGCCTCTGCTATCTTAATAGAGTTATCAATATTTTTCATCATACTAGCACCACTACCTGTACGTGTTATTTTTGGTACAGAGCACCCCATATTACAATCAAACCATTTATACCCTTTTTCTAGGAGTATAGTAAGAGCATCTTTCATACATGAGGCTTCAGATCCACAAAGTTGTACAATAAGAGGATTATCTTCAGGGATAGTTTTTAAAAGACTTTCTGTCCCTGGATTATTGTAAATGAGTCCTTTAGCACTAATCATTTCTGTATAACATACAGCAGCTCCATGTTCTCGACAGAGCAAACGAAATGGGAGATCAGACCATCCAGCAATGGGTGCAAGCCAAGGTGTTTCAGGAGAAAAGGGAAGAGGTTGATTATATAACATAATACATTCTTTTGATCTGGACAGATATAATACTGTGCATTACTTCAACAATATGATAATTATTATATTGTAATTAGCAACGGTTAACATACCTAATAATACATATAGATAGTATTTTTAGTCTATAATAAATGGTACTTTTATTTATATGGAGTAAGTATGTCTTTAAAAATATTGCAGTATCCAGATATAAGTTTACAAAAAATAAGCCTTGAAGTTCAAGATATAACACAAGATATACATAATCTTGCTAAACAGATGGTACAAACTATGTATGATGCAAATGGGATAGGGCTAGCTGCTCCACAAGTTGGTTATCTTTTACGTCTTATTGTTGTTGATGTGAGTGGTCCAGAGCAAAAAAGTAGCTTACTGGTTCTTATTAATCCTAAAATTACACCTGTTATAGATTCTGGATTTATTGAGGGCGAAGAAGGTTGTCTTTCTGTCCCAGACTATAGGTCAAAAGTTAAAAGGCATGCTAAAGTGTTGCTTGATGCTATTGATCTTGATAGTAATCCTGTATCCTTTGAAGCAGAAGGGTTGTTATCAGTTTGTTTACAACATGAAATAGATCATTTAGATGGGAAACTATTTATTGATAGAGTGAGTTATTTGAAACGTAAACTTTATGATGGTCGATTGAAGAAAAGATTATTAAAAAATGCTATATGATACTACAGAATAAACCTCTACGTATTGTTTTTATGGGTACACCTGAGTTTGCAGCAATAATTTTACAAAAAATTGTTGCATCTGGGAAAGTAGATATTATAGCTAGTTATTGTCAGCCTGATAGACCCGTAGGTCGAGGGCATAAAGTTCAATTTTCAGCTGTAAAAATTCTTTCTAATTCATTAAGAATACCAGTATACCAACCAGTTAACTTTAAGAGTGAGTATGAAATAGAAAAACTATATGCTCTTAAACCAGATCTTCTTGTTGTAGCAGCTTATGGACTTATTTTGCCTCAGTCAGTGCTTGATATCCCCGCAATTTCCCCTTTAAATGTTCATGCATCCCTTTTACCCTGTTATCGTGGTGCAGCACCTATTCAACGTGCACTTATGAATAATGACAAGAAGACAGGAGTTACAATTATACGTATGGAAAAAGGGTTAGACACAGGAGCTATGTTTACCCATGAAGAGATTCCTATCAATATGGAAGATACTGCTGCAACAATGCATGAAAAGCTTGCTCAACTTGGAGGAAAGTTATTAATAAATATTTTTGAGCAGATTATTCAGGGGACCTTATCTGATCCTACCCCACAGGATGATATACAGGCAACTTATGCACCTAAGTTGACCAAGTCTGATGGGTGTATTTATTGGGATATGCCTGCAGAAAATGTTCATGCTGTTGTTCGTGGTGTAACTCCATGGCCTGGAGCTCAAACAAGCTTTAAGTTGGTTAACCGTAACCCTATAAATATATTATTTCAACCAGGAGAAATAGGTAGTAATGAACTTTTTAAGTATAATGAGGGTGATTCTCCTTTACCAGGAAGTATTTTAGGTCTAAAAGGTAATGCTATTGCTATTGCTTGTAAGGATGTTCCTTATTTAATTTATACATTACGTCCTGAAGGAAGAAAAACAATGACTGCTAAAGACTTTTGGAATGGATATCTTTAGTGATTGATCATAAATAAATGGTTAGGTTGAGTAATGTGTAACTTAGGGAGATATAAATGATTAATAGAGATGTATTATCTCAATATATTGCAACTGATGAAGCAGAGTTAAAAATTTTTGTTGGATTTTTTGTTGGGATAAGTGCATTGCTTATTTGTATTATGTTATTTTCTTTATGGTTAGTTTTTACTATTGGTTCTAATAATCAACCTGCTACAGTTTCTTTGTTTGTTATTCTTTTTTGTTTTTTACTAGTTTCTCCAATTAGTTGGATATCAGTTGAATTACTTCTTCATTTTTATATGGGGTGGACAGTAATGAGTCCTCTCAAACTTAGAAGTATAGTTATTAGGTTTGCACTACCTATGGTAGAGCTTTTTGTTAGAGTCATAAAAGGTCCAATTGAGCCAGTTCGCCGCTCGTTTATTGCAATAAATAACTTGTTGTTATTAAAGGCAAAGTTATCATATGAACCACATGATGTTCTTGTGTTAGCACCACATTGTTCACAAGCAAGCCGTTGTAAACTTCGTTTGACATACAATAATGATAACTGCGCTCGGTGTGGAAAGTGTCCTATTGGCTCATTATTAGAGTTACGTGATGAGTCAGGAGTAAAAGTTTTATCTGCCACAGGTGGGACAATGGCTAGACGTATTATAAAAGAAGTAAGGCCTAAGATGATTGTTGGTATAGCTTGTGAACGGGATTTAGTGGAAGGTATACATGATATTCCTTCTTTTTTCCCTGTTTATGGTTTTCTTAATGAATGTCCTAATGGCCCCTGTATAGATACATTGATAAATGTGAGTAGATTAAGAAAGGTATTAAAAAAATTTATTCCTTCTCTTCACTTTTCTAATGAAGAAAAGTCAGAAACTACTCCTTTAAAGAAGTGGATTCCACCCTCTGAATATACTAATATTGTTGCTCAATCTGAAAAGATTATCCAATAGTATTTGGTTACAAATAAATTATTTTTACATAGATTTTTCTACAAGATTGATAAGTCTAAGGAGTTGGTTTGTAAAACCTGCCTCATTGTCATACCAAACAAGGATTTTAGCAAGTTTAGAGCTAATAACAGATGTTGAAAGCGCATCTACAACCCCACCATGGATATCTCCTGTATAATCAATAGATACTAGTGGTTCATCACAATATCCAAGAATATTTTTGAGTTTCCCCTCAGCAGCATTTTTTAATGTATTATTTATATCATCAACAGTAACTGGTTGTTTTAGTTCGCAAGTGAAGTCTACTAAAGAAACATTTGGTGTTGGGACACGGATAGCCATTCCATCAATTTTCCCTTCAAGTTCAGGAATAACAAGCCCAATAGCTTTTGCTGCTCCTGTTGTTGTAGGAATAAGAGAAAGCGTGGCAGCTCGTGCTCTACGTAAATCTTTTTGAGAGCCATCAAGTATTCTTTGACTCATGGTATATGAATGAATTGTGGTCATAACACCATGTTCAATACCAAATACATCATTAAGTACTTTTACTACAGGCGCTAAGCAGTTTGTTGTGCAAGAGCCAGCAGAAAGGATATGGTGATCTTTGGGAAGGTAGTCTGAATCATTAACTCCCATTATAATAAGGGCATCAGTATCTTTGCTAGCTGTAGATATAATAACTTTTGCTGCTCCAGTTTGGATGTGTGCTTCAAGTCCATCTCTTGTTTTGATAGCTCCTGTAGACTCAACTACTAAGTTAACATCCATATCTTTCCATATCCACTCTCCTACTTTTTTTCTAGAGACATTGATATGGTGTCCATTAATAATAAGTCCATCATCATCATAAGAAATAGAACCTTTAAAGGGTCCATGAATAGAGTCATATTTAAACAAGTGAGCTAAAGATGCATTGTCAGCACGAGCATTTATTGCAACAACTGGCATATATGATTGATTTGCCATAAGTCTTATAAGATAACGCCCAATACGTCCAAATCCGTTAAGTCCAATACGAACTGACATAATTGAAGAGGTCCTTATGCAATGTTATATTTATGTTAAAGTTAATAAGACGTATAAAAAGATAGGATATTTCATCCATTCATTATGGTTAATTTAGTGATTTGTCTAGCTAAATAGTATTAGCACATCCTAAAACATATTTAATTTTGTGTTGTACCATATCTTTTACAGCTTGTCTTGCAAGTTTAAGGTAACTTCTGGGATCAAATTCTTCTGGATGTTCTACAAAAAATTTACGGATAGATGCAGTCATAGCTAAACGAATATCAGTGTCAATATTAATTTTACAAACAGCTAAAGAGGCAGCTTTTCGAAGAAATTCTTCTGGGACTCCAGCAGAGCCAGCAATTTTTCCTCCATATTTGTTACACATATCAACATATTGTTGTGAAACACTGGATGCACCATGTAGAACTAATGGGAAGTCTGGGAGTAGATTACCAATAGTTTCAAGACGAGCAAAATCTAGTTCAGGTTTACCTTTAAATTTGTATGCACCATGACTTGTACCAATGGCAATAGCTAATGAGTCACATCCAGAGCGTTGGACAAATTCTACAGCCTGATCTGGATCTGTGTATACGCTGTGCTCTGAAGATACATCATCTTCAACACCAGCAAGACGTCCAAGTTCAGCTTCTACCCAGACTCCATGTGCATGTGCATAGTCTACTACTTGTTTGGTGAGTGCAATATTTTCTTCAAAAGGAAGATGGGAACCATCAATCATTACAGATGTAAAACCATCATCAATACATGTTTTACAAATTGCAAAGTCTGCACCATGATCAAGGTGTAAAACAATAGGGATATCTGTATCTAATACTCCTGCTTCAATAAGTTTTACAATATAGTTTTTACCAGCATAATTTCGTGCTCCTGCAGAAACTTGTAAGATGACTGGTGCCCTTTCTTCTGTTGCAGCCATAAGGATACCTTGTATAATTTCCATATTATTTACATTAAAAGCTCCAATGGCGTATCCTTCTTTGTAGGCCTTTTCAAACATGACTTTAGGTCCGGTAAGTGGCATAGTTAACCTCTTTGTGATATGAGTGTGTATTTATAAGAACAACCAGATACCTTTCTAACATAGTAATAGTGTATTATAGAAATTTTTTTTTATAAAAGGAAGGCATCACGCTGAAATAAATAGCATAAATAACATCTCTAAATTAAATAGTATTTATGAAAATATAAAGTTATTATAACTTATTTTAGTAGGTTATGTAAAAGAGTGTTGTTCAAGATTAGATAGTGTAGTTTGAGCAGTCATATTAAACATTAATGGAGTTATTGTAATCCATCCTTCAAGGAGAAAAAAAACATCAGTTTGTGAGATACCATGACTATATGGAATATAAGGAGAAATAAACCAATATGGTTTTCCATTATCATCCTTTTTTTTATGAAGCTTATGTTCCCATCCCTGTGTGGACATAGCACATACTTTAATTCCTAAAGTTTTTTTAATAGATATAGATGGATAGTTAATATTAAGTATTTGGCCTTTTGGAACTAATGAAAAGTCAATTTTTTTTAGTAAGTTAGCAGCATGTTCTGCATAGCTTTGTGTGGGATCCACTTCTTCACGTGGTCTAGAAAAAGCAATAGATGGTATCCCTGCAACACATCCTTCCATAGCAGCAGCAACTGTTCCAGAATATAAAATATCTGTTCCTACATTATGTCCAGCATTAATCCCAGAAATAATAAGATCCGGTGGATTTTCATGAAGCTTTGCAAGCCCAACCTTTACACAGTCTACAGGAGTTCCATTTATAGCTGTACCTTTGAAATCTCCATCATATACATCTTGAGTAGTTAATGGAACATTAAGTGAAACGGAGTTACTTGCTCCTGATCTTTCAACGGTTGGTGCAAAAGGGAATACATTATGCCCTAACTTCACCAACTCATTATAGATTGCTCGTAGTCCAGAAGCATGAATACCATCATCATTTGTTAAAAGAATGTTCATGAGCAACCTCCTAGTAGCTATTAAAATGTAAACTTGACATCATATCTAAAACAGAAGATTTTTAAAGAACAGATTAGAAATTACTATTATAAGTTGTTAAAAAAGATATAATATAGGATAATCATGGACGGAATGCAATCTTCCAACAAAAGTTTTAATAAAAATCAATGGATTAAAGATGTTACGTTAAGTGAAGAGGTGGCATCTTTGTTTTTAATTGCAGCAAGTTCACAACAACAAGCTAAAAATGGACCTTTTTGGCGATTAGAACTTAAAGATGTAACAGGTACTATAGAGGCCCGTATTTGGAGTCCAATGAGCCTTGAATATCCAAAAATTCCAACTGGAATTATAGCTTATGTAAAAGGAAGAGCTGAAAGTTATAGAGAGCAACTACAAATTAATATTATAGAATTACATATTATAGATGAAGATGAGTTACTAACTATAGATATAGGCATGTTTCTACCTGCAAGTGTAAGAAACTCACAAGATATGTTTAGTGAGTTAGAAGCAATATGTAATAAAGAGTTTACACATAAACCATGGCATAGGTTTGTTTTTAGTATATTAAATGATCCTGAGGTGAAACCAAAACTATTAGTTGCTCCTGCAGCAAAGGGTGTACATCATGCATGGGTTGGAGGGTTATTAGAACATATTCTTTCTGTAGTAAAAGTATCTTTATTAATATGTGATCATTATAATTGTTTAGATCGTCAAACGCTACTAGCTGGAGCCATTTTTCATGATATAGGAAAACTATGGGAACTTTCAGGAGGATTAGATAATAACTATACAGATGAAGGTCGGTTAATAGGTCATATTAATATAAGTCTTGAAAAGTTTCAAAGTTATCTTATACAGTCAGGCTTAGAAGAAGGTCTTGCTATGCATTTTAAACATCTTGTTCTTAGTCATCATGGTCTTTATGAGTTTGCTTCACCAAGGTTGCCTCAAACAGCTGAAGCATTTGCTCTTCACTATATAGATAATCTAGATGCTAAAATAGCTCAAAGTATTGCAGCACTACAGGATATTTCATCAGGAGAGACAGGTTGGTCTTCATATCAAAAAACACTTGAACGCCAATTATATCAAGCAACTAAGACCCCACTAGAAAGTAATAAGTTAGAAGATCAGAGTATCAAACAGAAGGTTAGCCAGTGTTCATTACTATAGAGGGTATTGAAGGATCAGGGAAAACCACATTAATAAATCGTCTTTCAGAATACTTTAGTAGTAGAGGGGAAGATGTTATTGTTACTCGTGAGCCTGGTGGTTGTGAGTTGGGAGGTTTATTAAGATCTCTTGTTCTTTCTTCAGAGTTAGGGCTTACAGCAGAAAGTGAACTTTTTTTATTTCTTGCGGATCGTGCTCAACATGTATCTGAGTGCATACAGCCGGCGATAATGAATGGGAAAACAGTTTTTTGTGATCGTTATGCTGATTCAACTATTGTATACCAAGGTTATGGTCGAGGTATGAATATTGGTAAGTTGTGGGAATTTAATGAGGTAGCTATAAAAGGTATATGGCCCCAAAAAACACTTTTATTAGATATAGACGTAGAGAAAGCACTTGAAAGAGCATGTATTCGAAATGAAGCACTAGGGTTAAACATTGTAGAAGGTAGATTTGAATCAGAACCTATGGATTTTCATAACCGTATACGTGATGGTTTCCTACATTGGGCAGGAAGAAATCCTGATAGGATTACTATTCTTAATGCGGATACAACCCCAGAAGATTTATTTCAACAGTCGGTTAGTGTTTTAAGAGAAATAGTGTAATTTAAACTAGTTTTATTTATAAGAGATTAAGGTATCTCTTACTTTTTTTTTTTTTTTTTTTTTTTTTTTTTTTTTTTTTAGGTAGTTGGAGAATAGTTATGTTATATACATGGATTATTGCTACACGTCCTTGGTCTTTTACTGCTGCTTTAATCCCTATTTCTTTAGGTACAGCTTTAGCTTGGTCTGGAACGGTAAAAACACCTGGTGTTCCTTTTCATTTTTTTTGCTTTTTGCTTATATTATTATCTGGGCTTCTTTTACAAGCAGGAACAAATCTTCTTAATACATATGGTGACTTTATTTCAGGAGTAGATACGTTGGACTCGGCAGTAACCTGTCCGCAGCTTGTTAGAGGAATCCTTTTACCTGAGAAAGTGAAGCAGGTGGGGATAGCTTTATTAGTTCTTTCTGTTATCTTAGGTTTAATCCTTTATTTATTATCAGGTTGGCCTATATTACTTTTTGGAGTAATCGGTCTTATTGGTTCAGCTACTTATACAACAGGTAGCTCTCCATATAAATATAAAGGGCTTGGACCTATATTTGTATTTTTTCTTATGGGACCATGTATGGTTTTACCAGCCTATTATGTTCAAGCAGACGTCCTTACTTGGAGCTCATTTTTTGCTTCATTACCTATTTCGTTTTTAGTTACAGCTATTATGCATGCAAATGATTTACGAGATATTCAACATGATAAACTTGCCAATATTAGTACAGTTGCTATTTGGCTAGAGCTTAAAAGTAGTTTGGTACTATATAGAATATTATGTTTAGGTGCATTTGTATCACTGATTTTTGTTGTTGCTTTTGGTCTTGTTCCTATTACAGGGATACTTCCATTAGCTCTTACTCCGTATTTAAATAGTAAACTTAAAAGGCTAAGAGCTTCTGAAATAGATAATGAATTAATAGTACTTGAAGGATGGACAGCTCAATTTCACTTTCTTTTTGGGGTCTTTTATGTTGTGGGAGTTTTGTTATGGGGTATTATACAAGTTATATTATGAAAAATCATACACCTTCTGGACTTCAAGTTTTATTTTTAGTTTTATTAGCTGTTATTTTTTGGGCAATAGTCTTTGGAACAACATACATAAATTTTTGGTTAGGTATGAGCTGTTCTTCTATGGTGTTAGCTTTTTTTTCTTTTTTATTGGGTTCTCCGTTTCATTATAGTAAATTTTCATGGAAAGTATGCTTGTTAGGTATAGGCTCTGCATTTATTTTGTATAGTATTTTTTATCTTGGAGATATGATTGCTACAAAGTTACTTCCTTTTGCTCAAGCACAAGTAGCAGATATTTATAGTATTCGTGAACAGAGTAACTCAGTACTTATAGGGTTTATTTTGCTATTTATTACTAGTCCTGCAGAAGAAATTTTTTGGCGTGGATTTTTTCAACGTTGGGCTATGACACGTTTTGGGGACTTAGGTGGTTGGCTATTAGCTGGAGTCAGTTATGCAGGAGTTCATATATGGTCAATGAATAGTATGCTAATTTTTTCTGCTGCTATTGCAGGATTATTTTGGGGGCTCATTTTTTGGAGGACAAGCAACCTTATTCCTTGCATTGTTTCTCATTCTTTATGGACCCTCATGGTTTTTGTTCTTTTCCCTATTTTAGGTTAAAAGTTAATCTAAATACCTTTGTGAAGCTATAAACAGTTTCTTAAGAAGATTCCCTCAATAATAAATAATAATAGTATTAATAAGATATGTAGTGTTGTTAAGGGAGTTGTTATGTTATATCAATGGATTATTGCAAGTAGACCTTGGACATTTACAGCTGCATTTACTCCTATTGCTTTAGGAACATCGCTAGCAATTAGTGATGGATACCATTTCGATCTATTTTTATTCATTTTAGCTTTATTAGGTGGTATTTTTTTACAGGCTGGTGCTAATTTTCTTAACACATATGGTGACTATATGTCAGGGGTAGATACTATAGATTCAGCTATTACATGTCCTCAAATTGTCACTGGTATTCTTCCAGCATATAAAATGAAATATGTTGGGATTGGTATGCTTACTACTGCTATTATCATTGGCTTATTTTTAATTTTTTTATGTGGTTGGCCTGTCTTTGTTTTTGGTTTTATAGGGTTCTTGGGAGCTGCATCATATACAACAGGATGGTCCCCATATAAGTATAAAGGGCTTGGACCTATTTTTGTATTTTTTTTAATGGGGCCATTTATGGTACTTCCTGCATATTATATACAAACTTACTCATTAAATATGAATATATTCTTTGTATCAATACCGATAGCTTTTTTAGTTACAGCTATTATGCATGCAAATGATCTTCGTGATATTGAATATGATAATGCTTCAGGTATTAAAACAATAGCGTTATGGTTAGGGTTTAAGCGCAGTTTGTTACTTTATAAGGTAATCTGCATAATGGCTTTTGTTGTGTTAGTATGTTTAGTTGCGCTAAGAATATTACCAACAGTTGCTTTATTACCATTAGTTCTTTTTCCTCTTTTAATTAGAAAGTTCCAACGTATTAAATACCCTGATATAACAGTTGAAATAAAAAATCTTGTAAAGTGGACAGCAGGTTTTCATTTTCTTTTTGGTTTATTTTTTATTATTGGGATATTACTAAGTCCTTTTGTTTATGTATAGTGAGGGTTACTTAGGCTGGTAAGATATAAGTATAATTAAAAGTAAAAATTTAAAGGTGTTATATAAGATGGTAACTAGTATAAGTAGCCCTAAAAGTTTATGTTATTTTTTACTGAAATGATATGAACAATTAGTTAATCTATGCTATTCAATATAGTATGTATAGTTATTTGAGGTGAGGAGTAACTACTTGAAATCGGTAGAAGTATTCACAGATGGTTCTTGTCTTGGTAATCCAGGGGCAGGTGGATGGGCAGCTATTTTACGTTATGGAGACTATGAACAGGAGATTTCGGGTGGTTTTAGTTACACAACAAATAACAGAATGGAAATGATAGCAGCTATTTATGCTCTTGAAAAGCTAAAAGAATCTTGTTTAGTTATGTTATATACTGATTCTCAATATTTACGTAATGCTGTGGAGAAACAGTGGTTAGTGTTTTGGGAGAAAAATAATTGGAAAACTGCAAGTAAAAAACCAGTGAAAAATCAAGACCTATGGAAAAGACTGCAACGTCAACTTGAGCGCCATAATGTTATATTTACATGGGTTAGAGGGCATAGTGGTCATTTTGAAAATGAACGATGTGATAATCTTGCACGAATGGAAGCTTCTCGTTCAAATTTGCCCAAAGATTGTGGGTTTATCAATGAGGGGTAATAGTAATTATGTTATAAAATTTAACCTAGTTTATAATGAATGTAGTTATTATTATAGATTATGTTGTAAATTTATTTAAACAATTTTTTGCTACTTATAATCTATAAATTTAGTTATAGTATAGTAATAATTACTATCAGATATTATTACGATTTTATATTTAGTTATGTATAAAAAAAGGTTCTTAATGAACCTTTTTTTATACAAATAAAAATTATAAAGAGATTTTCGACCCTTGCCATAATCCATGACAGTTGTTATTGAAAACGACTTACCTTAGGTTGAAAAAAGTATGTGGGCCTTGTGGAGGTTATATGGAAACTGAGGAAACTATGGAAAATAACGGTACAGACCTAGACTTTAATTTTGAAAGCGCACTTGAAGACTATCTCAGTACAGATTTTGGTGATCTTGAGGAAGGAACCATTGTCAAAGGTGAGATCGTTCGTATAGATGATGATAATGTACTTGTTGATGTAAACTTTAAGTCTGAAGGACAAATTCCTACTATTGAATTTCAAAATACTGATGGGAATATTACAGCTAAAGTTGGAGATAAAATAGATGTTTTTGTTGTTCGAAAGAATGAGCAAGAAGGAACTATTATTTTGTCTTTTGAAAAAGCTAAAAGAATGCAGCTTTTTGATCAACTTGAAGATCTACAAGAGAAAAATGGTATTATTAAAGGACGTATTGTACGTCGTATAAAGGGTGGTTATACAATTGACCTTAGGGGAGTGGAAGCATTCTTACCTGGTTCTCATGTTGATCTTCGTCCTGTACCAGATATGGATATGTTAGTAAATCAAGAGTATGAATTTCGTGTACTAAAAATTAATCGTAGACGGAGTAATGTAATTGTTTCTCGTCGAGTTCTTTTAGAGGAAGAGCGTGATTCAAAGCGGCAGGATTTACTCCAAACAATTTCCGAAGGCCAGGTTGTTGTTGGTAAAGTCAAAAATGTTACTGAGTATGGTGTATTTGTTGATCTTGGTGGGCTTGATGGTCTCCTTCATATCACAGATATGTCTTGGAAGCGTATCCGTCATCCTCGAGAAATGGTTAATTTAGGTCAGGAGTTAGAGTTAAAAGTTCTTTCTTTTGATAAAGAGAATCAAAAAGTTTCTTTAGGTTTGAAGCAACTTGTTCCAGATCCATGGCAAGACATCACAGAACGCTTTCCTGAAACTTCTCATCATGTTGGAAAAGTTACAAATCTTGTTGATTATGGTGTTTTTGTGGAACTTGAGTCAGGAGTTGAAGGACTTGTCCATATTTCCGAAATGTCTTGGACAAGAAAGCTTCGTCATCCATCTCAAATGGTTCATCAAGGAGATGAAGTAGAAGTTGTTATTCTTGGTATTGATCAGGATAAAAAGCGTATCTCTCTAGGGATGAAGCAAGTCAAGCCTAATCCATGGGAATTAGTAGGTGAGAAATATCCAGAAGGGACAATACTTGAGGGTGTAGTTAAAAATATTACAGAATTTGGGATGTTTATTGGTATTGAGGATGGAATTGATGGATTAATTCATGTTTCTGATATCAGTTGGACGAAAAAAGTTCGTCATCCAAATGAGTTATTTAAAGTAGGAGATACTGTTCAGGCAAAAGTGCTCACTGTTGATCAGGAAAATGAAAAGTTTACCCTTGGCATCAAGCAGCTTACTGAAGATCCATGGTCAAATGCCCCTTCTGTGTATCCTGTTGGAGGTATTGTGAAAGGCATCATTACAAATATTACCGATTTTGGTTTATTTGTTGAGGTCGAGGAGGGGATTGAAGGTCTTGTACATGTTTCTGAATTAAGCTCTAAAAAAATAAAATCACCCTCTGAAATTTATAAAGATGGTGAAGAAATTCAGGCAAAAATTATTCATGTTAGTGCTGAAGAGCGTCGTTTAGGGCTTTCAATAAAACAACTAAAAGAAGATGAAGAGCATCGTAAATCTCGGGAGTATAGTAGAACAGGCCCTGACTCTGGTCAAAGCCTTGGAGATCTGCTAAAGATGAAACTTGAGGAGCCAACAGAAAATTAACGAATTAATATACGTTATTAAAAGAGCTCCATTAATGGAGCTCTTTTAATTTTGAGAATATATAATTAGCTATTTATATAGGGGATTATATAGTAATTATTCTATATCATTTTTAATTTATGGTAATAATTAAATATCGATGAAAATAATAAGTAATGTTATATTTAAAATTTTTAAATAGTTCTAAAATAGAAAATTCAAGACTAAATATGTAGTAAATTTAGTTTGTTAGTTTAATTTTTATTTATTATCTCCTATCAGAGATAATTATTATATTATTTATGTTAAATAGTAATAGTTATTTTGCTATGCATACAACATTATTTTTTAGAACTACGTCTAACAACTATTTCTTAAATAACAACTAACTTGATATTTTATCAAAATAAAGTTAGAATTAATAATCAACTTTATTATAATTATTCTATTATAATTATAAGCTAACTATAAACCATACCTTAGCTATCTAATGATTATTTAACTAAATAGATCCTACTTTAATATTATTAAAGCATTTGAAAGAATGTTTATAGAGGCAATATGAAATATAAAATATTTGTTTTTATTTTAGGACTATTTTTTACTAATACTTTTGGTTTTTTTGCTAATGCAAAAGGGTTAGTCGTTGCCCATGATACAAATTTAATGCCTTTTGAGTTTAAAGATAAAGAGGGTAATTTTGTAGGATTCGATATTGAACTATGGGAGCATATCGCAGAGATTGCTAATATACCCTATACTTTTCAACCTATGGATTTTAATGGCATTATTCCTGGATTACAAACTGGTAGTATTGACATTGCAATCTCAGGAATGACAATTACTCCTGAACGAGCTAAAGTTATATTATTTTCTCAGCCTTACTATGAATCAGGATTAATGATTCTTGTTCGTGCAGGAGAAGAGTCAATTTCAAAGTTGGAAGATCTTGTTGGGAAAACTGTTGGTGTAAAAACAGGAACTTCTTCTGTAGATTTTATGAAGAGCTTTGGTAAGCAAAGGTCATTAAAGCTTTTCCCTACTAATGATGGAATGTTTTTTGATCTTATGACTGGTGGCGTTGATGCTGTTGTTTTTGATGCTCCAGTATTACAGTATTTTGCCTCTTCAGCAGGAAAAGGAAAAGTTAAACTAGTTGGTCCTAAATATAAAGGACAACCATATGGAATTGCTTTTCGAAAAAATTCAGAGGAGTTAGTTCAAAAAGTAAATACTGCGCTTAATGAACTTAAGAGAAATGGGATCTATACAGAACTTTATAAAAAATGGTTTGGACTTCCCCCTGAATAATACATTAAAGCTAATAAGTATAAGTAGTTATATAATATATGTTTTGTTATATTTATTGAAATGATACAAGTGATATATAATGGGGAGAGTATTAATATTACTTTCAAATGCCTGGTGATTAAATGAGTTTTGATTTTCAACCACAAGTTATGTTAGAGACAGCACCACTATTACTAGAAGGTGTTGAATTAACACTTATAATTACAATTGGTGGTCTTTTTTTAGGTTTGGCCTTAGGGATACTTGTAGGACTTATAAATACCCCACGTTTTCCTTTTTTACGTACTTTGGCAGTAATATACGTAGAAATTATTAGAGGAACTCCTTTAATAGTACTTGTAATGTTTTTATATTTTGCCCTTCCTTTGGCTCTTGATATACATATTCCTCCTAATTGGGCAGGAGTAATAGCAATTGGAGTAAACTCTGGCGCATATATCGCTGAAATTGTTAGAGGTTCGATTATTTCTATATCTCATGGGCAAATGGAAGCTGCACGTTCTACTGGATTGACCCATGCCCAAGCAATGTTGTATATTATTTGGCCACAAGCCTTTAGACGCATGATCCCTCCATTGACAAATCAGTGTATTATTTCTTTGAAGGATACCTCATTATTGGTAGTTATAGGTGTTGGAGAATTAACAAGGCAGGGACAAGAAATTATTTCTGTAAATTTCCGTGCTTTTGAAGTATGGCTCACTGTCGCAATATTCTATTTAATAATGACATTAAGTATTTCAGCGCTATTAAAGTATCTTGAGCGTCGACTTGTTTTACCTGGAAGACTTCAATATGCTGGTAAACAATATTAAAGAAGTTTTTGATATAACGTTTTTTATATCCTGTACAAATTTGTACAGGATTTTATTTTATACTTGAGCTCCAATACTAACTAAGGATTTTTTATGAGGATTTTTTATGGATATCTATAAACAAAAAGCATTAGATAAGATTCCATTTGTCCCTAGTCTATTTAAAACCCTAGCTCAGGGTTATAGCTATAAAATGCTTTTTAAAGATTTTTCTGCAGGATGTAATATTGCTGTTATCGCACTTCCTCTTAGTTTAGCTTTTTCAATAGCGTCTGGGTTAACACCAGAAAAAGGTCTTTATTCAAGTATAGTTGCAAGTTTAATCATGGCCTTTTTAAGTGGGAGTAATTTTCAAATTTGTGGTCCAACAGGGGCTTTAGTTATTATTATCTTTACTATTATTTCACGATATGGATATGATGGGTTAATTATTACAACAATTATTTCAGGTACAATCCTTATTTTTTGTGGCATTACTCGGCTTGGATTTCTTATAAAATATATTCCATATCCTGTAACAATAGGTTTTACCTTAGGGATTGCTTTATTAATTTTTTCTTCACAAGTAAAAGACTTTTTTGGCCTACCTATGGCTGAAACTCCACCAGAATTTTTTGATAAGTGGCATTTATACTTACGTAATGCACTTTCATTTAGTCCTTCAACACTCTTTACTTCTTTTTTTACATTATTAGTTATTATTAGCGTTCGTTTTTATATTCCTCGTTTTCCAGCACCAGTGATGGGTGTTATTTTTACAACGGTTATTGTTTGGCTATTTGATTTACCTGTAGAAACAATAGGTAGTCGTTTTGGAACACTCCCATCTGATATCCCATCTTTTTTAGTACCATTAGATTTTAGTATTGAGAGGTTACGTATCTTATTACCAGATGCTTTCACTATGGCATTATTAATTGCAATAGAGTCCCTTCTTTCATGTGTAGTTGCTGATAGTATGACAGGGAAACGTCATAATTCTAATATGGAATTAATAGCTCAAGGGGTAGGTAATATTGGTTCTGTTTTATTTAATGGGATGCCTGCGACAGGTTCTATCGGTAGAACTATGACTAATATACGTTCAGGAGCATATTCACCTATTTCTTCTATTTTTCATGCTATATTTTTATTTGGTTTTATTCTTTATTTGATGCCTGCAATAGAGTTGATCCCATTATCTGCATTTGCTGGTGTCCTTGTTGTCGTTGCTTATGATATGAGTGACTTAATGACAGTCAGACGTATGTTCTATGGACCAACAGCAGATTGGGCGCTTATGTTGCTTACATTTATTTTGACTGTAGTTTTAGATCTTACGACTGCTGTCTATGTAGGTGTTATTTTGGCATCATTATTTTTTATGGGGAGGATGGGTGAAATTACACAGTTACAAACAGTTACAAAAGAATATCAATCTCATGAGATAGTCCAAGATATACCGGTTGAAAAGGATAAGTTGCCAAAAGGAGTGCATATTTTTTCAATAAATGGTCCTCTCTTTTTTGGTGTTGCAGATCGTTTACAAAAACTTTTAGAAGCAATGGAAACTACTCCTAAGGTATTTATTTTATATTTGCATAATATGCCTACAATAGATATGACAGCTATCCATACATTAGAGTCCTTTATTGAAAAAAGAAGGTCTGGTTGTAAAATATTTCTTGCAGATATTCATCCTGCAACAAGATCTACTCTTGACCGTGCTGGTATTATCCATGCAGTAGGTAAAGAAAACATTTTCCCTACACTCCAAAGTGCAGTTGAAGAATCTACTAAGTTTGTTGAGGATACTGCATGACAGTAAGGCTTGCTTGTGGAGCTTTAGAAGGTGTTGATGCTTTTCGTGTGGATCTTGAAGTAGATTTTTTACGTCAAGGATTACCGTCATTTGTAATGGTTGGCCTTGCTGAGGGTGCTGTCCGTGAAGCTAAAGAGCGTGTTTTTGCTGCATTGCGTTCTTGTGGCTTTACACTACCTCCTGCCAGGATAACAGTTAATTTGGCTCCAGCAAACCGTCGTAAAGGTGGCAGTGGGTATGATTTACCTTTAGCCATAGGTTTACTTGTGGCTTCTAATAACTTGCCTGTTGAAGTTATAAGTGGATGGTTCATGGGTGGAGAGCTTTCACTTACAGGGACGTTAAAGCCAATTCCAGGAATTCTTCCTTTAGCACTTTTAGCTAGGAAAGAAAAAGCAAAAGGTATTATTGTAGCATCAGAAAACGCAGCTGAAGCTAGTGTTGTTGCTGAGTTATCTACATTTGGTGCAAGAACGTTGAGTGAAGTAATAGATTTTTTGTTAGGGAAAATATCATTACCTATAGTGAAGCCAGTTGAACCAGATTTACCTGAAGTTGAGTCAATCTTAGACTTTGCTGATGTTAAAGGACAAGAGCATGCTAAAAGGGCTATAGAAATTGCTGCTGCAGGCGCACATAACCTTCTATTTGTAGGACCTCCTGGAAGTGGTAAGACTATGCTTGCTAAACGTATTCCTACTATATTACCTAAGTTAGATTTTGAAGAATCTTTGGAGGTTACGAAGATATATAGTGTAGCAGGATTGCTTAATCAGCAAGGGCTGATACAAAAAAGGCCATTTAGAGCACCACATCATACAATTTCAGAAATTGCACTTATTGGTGGAGGTGTATCTCCTCGTCCAGGAGAAGTTTCTTTAGCTCATAGAGGCGTATTATTTTTAGATGAGTTCCCTGAATATGCTAAAAGTACGCTTGAAGTATTACGACAACCACTTGAAGAAGGTAAAGTTACTATTTCTCGCTCTATGTTTTCTGTTGTTTTCCCTGCTGATTGTATGCTTGTTGCTGCTATGAACCCTTGCCCTTGTGGTTACTCTACAGATCCAAATCATAGTTGTATATGTACAGCTTCACAGATTCAACGTTATCGTGCAAGGCTATCAGGTCCTTTGCTTGATAGAATTGATTTACATATCACTGTTCCTACAGTTTCTTATGAAGAATTAAGAAGTTTAACATCTCATAGATGTTCTTCTCAGTTGTTAGAGAATATTTTACGTGCTCGAGAGATACAGTCAGTTAGGTATAAAAGTTTTTCTAATTGTCGAACCAATGCTGATTTATCTGGACGTCTTCTTGAAGAATTTTGTCAAATTGGACCGGATGGACAAAATTTTTTGAAAGAGGCTATGCAAAAATTAGCTCTATCTGCACGAGCTTATACACGAATTTTGCGTATTAGTAGAACTATTGCAGACCTTGCAGGTGTAAAACAAGTTTTAGTAAAGCATTTAGCTGAAGCAATTAACTGTAGAGTTCTTGATAGAGAATTTTTAAATTAGTTTAGTACAAAATAGTATTTATATATTATCATAAAGTTTATGAATATGTTTTCATAAGGTTTATATATGCATTAGGTATAGCATTAGCAATATCTAATGCAGTATTCCCTCTATAAAGAAACTGTTTTGAAAGAATTGCTCCTGCTTCAAGATGAAGTTGTGTGGCTAAACAAGCAGCAATATGAGGTTGTTCATGATAATGAATAAGGAGAGTCCCTATACAGCCTGAAAGAACATCCCCAGAGCCTCCAATAGCAAGATTTGGAATAGCCTGAGGGAAAATAGTTGTAGGACTTTGAGGAGAGGCTATCATAGTTCCTGCACCTTTAAGTATCCATGTAGATGAAGAAAGGGAAGTAAGTTGGTGGATAGCATCAAACCTATTTTTTTGGATTAATGTTGTATTTGTTTTTAATAAAGTAGCAGCTTCTCCAGGGTGTGGAGTAAGAATATCTGTATGGTTAAGATTTTTTAATATAGTAGTCTCATCAGCTAATGCAATAATGGCATCTGCATCTATCACTTTAGGTATACGACTAGGAGTACTAAGCAATTTTGCTATGAATTGGGTTGTACCTATAGTTCTTCCTATTCCTGGTCCAATAACAATACAATTATATTTATGTAGCTTAGATAGTATTTGTTCTATAAGATCAGGCCCCCACTCATAGGTTTCTGGTGTCCCAAGTGGAAGCATCATTATATCTGGATAATTTGCTTTAATTTCATTGCATAGCTTGTAAGGAGCAGCTATTGTAACAAGGCCAGCACCTGTTCTTAGTGCAGCTAATGCTGTAAGACATGGTGCACCAGTGAGTATCCCCTCTGAGTTAGAAGATCCACCAATAATAAGTAAGTGACCAGCATTTCCTTTATACCACATAGGTTGAGGTTTAGGTAGGGGAAGCTTAGATTTTTGATTAATCATTTGATAAGAAGGTGGATTTTTTTTACGTACACATAATGGGATTCCAATAGAACAAATATGTAACACGCCTACATAGTTTGACGCTTCTGGTAAGATAAGACCTGGTTTTGCAGCTTCAAAGGTAACAGTTATATCTGCTGTGATAGCAGTAGGTTGTGGCTTACCTGTAAGTCCTGATAGCCCAGAAGGGATATCTAGTGCTAATATAAAGCTTTTTTTTGAAAGTTTATTAACTGTATTAACTAATTCTAGTTCTAATTGTTGTAAGTTGCTTGAGAGTCCTGTTCCTATTAGTCCGTCTATGATAATATCAGGTTCCCCCCAAGGGGTTTTATTATATTTTGTAATCCAGCTTTCTGCTAAAGAAAACAGTATTCCACAGTGTTTTGCTAGTTTAAGGTATTGTCTTGTAGTTCCTTTGTAGTGAATGAATGAGCGAGTATGTAGTACAAGTACATTTGCTTTTGCATCATGTAAATGGCGTGCAAGACATACTGCATCACCACCATTCTTTCCAGATCCCATTAGTATAAGAATATACTTATTTTCTATACTACCAAAGGTTTTTTTTAGAACATGTAATGCTTCTCTACTTGAATTTTCCATTAAAACAGTTTCTGGAACACCTATATTGATTGATTCTTTATCCCATAAAGACATTTCATGTGGAGTTGGTAATGGTAGAAACATAGTATAATTTCTTAACTTATCTAATTAATAGTGAAAACATTTTTGTTGTATTATAAACTTAGATATAATTATTGCAACTTCTATTATAGAATTGTATTTAGTTAGTATATGATTAGTTTATATAGTGAGATAGAGATATGTTCATGATATAGATTGATAATTAGAAAAAAGAAGGAAAGAGAATTTAGAGTAAATAATGTAAAATGAGTAAGAGTAAAGAGATAATGCTATTTGTTGAGGATTGGTTCTTCCCCAGGGTGATATAGATAAACATGACTTGTTGTTTCTAAATTAGTTTGTGGGACTTGAAGGCCTATTTTGGTATCATAGTTTATGAGGATTGGCCCTGTAAGATTGAGTCTTGCAAGATCTGGTTTCCCTTTAGGAATAGTCATTGTAACTAATATAGCTAAGTTGTGTACTTCTGATTGTAGAATAGTTTTTTCTGTATCATTAAGTTGAACAGTGTAGTGTTTTATAAAACTATATGGATCTGCTACAAGTAAACCAAGCTTAGGGTTATCAATACTTTGTAAGATAATAAATGGTGATGCTGGTTGAATTTGTAATAGTATAAATTTTTGTTTATTTTCAAAACCTATTAATCCTTGAGGGAAATTAATAATTTTTTCAGGTTCAATAGTTTGTTGTCCTAATCTAGTGTCTATTATTATTTCTTCTTTGTTTGTTAATTGAGCAGCTGCAATTAAATCATTATTATTGATTGTAGTTGCTAATGTATTTTCTTCTTTGACACGTTGATAAACTTCTTCCCTATAAATATTCATTTCAGGAGGGACATCAAGACCAATTTTTACCTGTTTACCTTGTACTCCAAGAATAGTTATACGTATGTTATCATCTAAGTATAGGCTTTCCCCTGCACGCCGTGTTAAAATGAGCATGGACAACTCCATTTACTAATTATTAAAAGGCATAGAGGTACTATCATTAAACCATCTGATAATTAATTATAGAATTTTTTCATACTATTGCTATTTAGTAATAGATTAAATGTATTTTGTTAAATTTAACTGCATAATCATAGAAGAAGATTTTAATATAGTAGAATAAGCCATTTGTTGTTGTGCTAAGCGGCTTACTAGTTCTGTAAGGTCTGCATCTTCAACACCACTTAAGCGTTGTGTTTGATCATATTTATTTGTATCAAGAGCTTCTTTTGTGATTTCAAGACGGTTTTCTTTACCTCCAATACGTGCAGCTTGAGTTAGGATATTTTTTTGTGCTAATTCAAGATCTTTAAGGGCGTTTGCAATGCCTTCTTGATTATTTGTTTCAGTGTACGCAATAAGATTTCCAACTGTTTCAAATAAATTACGTCCATCATTTTGTCCAAACATAGGTTCCAAATTAGATGAGCCATTTGTAGAATATATTCCACCAAAAATATCTTTTCCTACATTTGTGACAGTAATATTTTGTCCTTCCATGATTTCAAAACTAAGATCTGTTCGTTGGGGGCGAAGGATAAGTTGTCCATCAGGAGGAATAGTATTATTTGGACTTGTAGTATCAGCAGAACCTATATCCATATAGCCACCAGGCAGAATGAGTCTTGCAGTACTAGTTGATGGTGGTCCAGGAGAAACAATGACTTCAGAGTTTCCTGCTGTCCATGTTTTGCCTCCATCTGTACTATAAGAGAAATCAAATGATCCAGGAGTTGATAAATCAACACCATTAGGGAATTTTACAACGACATTATCAGAAAAAGTCCCTACTGTATTGGTATTAAGTGGAGGCATTGGTACAGTGCCATATCTGTCTACAATAGGTTTTGAGTTATTATCACTCCCTTGGTATATAGCTGTAGGACGTACATATAGTAAGGAACCATTAGTATCTCCAAGAGGTTTATCTGGGTCAAATGCTGTTACATTTGTTGTAGCTGGAGCAGGAACAGTTACGACTGCACCACCTATAGTTATTTCTCGTCCCCCAGCAGGGATGGTTGCAGTTTGCCAAGTTTTACCACCATCAGTTGACCACTGATAATTTAGATCTGCTGCTGGAGGGATTGTTTCATCTTTTTCAAAGCGAATAAGTCCAGTTTTTTCAAGTGTTCCAGTAACCTGCATTGGTGGATTAGGGTTAACATTGGGATCTCCGCTTGTGACTGTGAGTCCTTCTAGAAAGGATGATTTATTATAATCTTGCCCAGAAAAAATATGTTTGCCTTCAAATTGATTATTTGAAAGGTTTATAAGAGTTCCCATAAGTTGGCGGAG
The DNA here is from genome assembly GCF_000055945.1 of Lawsonia intracellularis PHE/MN1-00. Taxonomy (NCBI): domain Bacteria; kingdom Pseudomonadati; phylum Thermodesulfobacteriota; class Desulfovibrionia; order Desulfovibrionales; family Desulfovibrionaceae; genus Lawsonia; species Lawsonia intracellularis. The sequence continues at coordinate 931,971 of NC_008011.1, read as the reverse complement.
TTGGAAACCAATAGCTTCACGTTGGTCAGGGGTATATGTATCTGTAGCAGCTTGTTCGGCAAGTTCTTTAATTTTAGTAACAACTGTTGAAACTTGATTAAGTGTTTCATCTGCAAGAGATAACCATCCCATAGCTGTATCAGTATTTGTTTTAAATTGTTCTATTCCACCAATACTTCCACGATAAGAGAGGATTCTAGCTGTACCTGCAGGATCATCAGAAGGACGGTTTATTCTTTTCATTGTACCGCCTTGTATATTAGTCTCCATATAGTCAGATAAACTTTTGTTCATCTGACTGATCATGCCAGAATACATTGATTGGTGGGTAACCCTCATGTTTACTCCCTACTGTTTTAAAGAAAGTAAAGTTTGCAGCATTTGATCTGCTGTTGTAATGAGTTTTGCTGCTGCAGTATATGAATGTTGAAATTTAATAAGCTGAGTCATTTCTTCATCTAGGTTAACGCCTGTAATAGATAAAGCTTGTTGTTCTAGTTCGTTTGAAAGTGTTTTATTATAATCAGCATTAAATTTTGCTGTACGAGTATCAGATCCTACAAGACCAACTAGTGCACCATAATAAGCACCTAATGTTTGGTGTGTAGTTTCCCATCCAGTAGAAATTGTTACTTCTTTTGTAGCAAGGTCAGCAAGTTCTTTAGCTATACTATTATCACCTGTAGAAACTTCACCATTAGCATTAACCTTTCCAGCATTAATAAAATTTGTATTTTGAATAACATCAGGTTTTATAGCCATATCTGTAGCATCTGAACCTTGGAAAAAAGTATTGATTCCAAGGGCTGCAAGTAAACCTGTTGTATCTGTTTTTGCTGCAAATGATGTTCCAGGACGACTGGTAAGTTGGAGACTTCCATTAACAATAGAAGCTTTCATAAATTCACCATAGTTATTAGGGTGGTTAATGGCATTAACTAGATCTTCAAGACTATGAATTGAAGGATCAAAGTTTTGAACTCCAGGCGTACCTGGATCAAGATCTAAAGATTCTGGGATTCCATTTGGAGGTGTGCCTACAGGTAAAGGTTTTCCATTTTCATCATAGATTTGGAATGATAAGTTCCCAGTTGTAAGACGGTTTCCATAGGCAAGACCAGATTGAGATGTTCCCAGTGGTACATCTGTACGATTTACTTGACTACTCCCTAAAGAGTAAGTCATTTTTTGTTCTCCAGCACCTTGACTGTGGATTCGGTTTACTTCCCATACAATAGAGTTTGCTAATGCATCAAGTTTATCAATATATCTTCCTGCATTATAATCACGAGTACTAAAATATGCAGTAAGTTTTCCTCCAGTGAGACGCCCTGTATTTTCTGTACCATCATTTAGTGTTTGGGGAGTAATATTGATCGGAGGTCTTGTGGGTGAATTCCAGTATAAACCTGTTTTTGGAATAACATCAAACCTGTCTCCTGAAACTAATTGCGAAGGATCTTGATCAAAAGATATTTCAAGATTTTTTACTTTGATAGTTTCACCAGGCGTAGTAGGAATAGGTACGTTAAGTTCAGATCCATCTTCGTTACGAAGCCAAGTTTTTCCTCCATCAAGTGATACACGCATACTCCCAGGTGCTCCACCAGAAGGAGGATTAATAATTTCAAATGAATATTCATGGGAGTCTGAACCACTAGAGGTTATAGTGCCTGTATATTTTGAATCTTGTTTTAAATAGTTTTCAACTCGTTGTCCCCCAACGCTAAGTGTATAACCTATTTGTCCTTCCAGGAGAGGTTGTCCAGATTTTAATTGTATATCAAAATTTCCTCCACCTTTATCCTTTACTTCTATATCTACCAGGTTTGCTAATTCTCGAACAAGTTGATCTCGTTGATCAAGTAATTGATTAGGGTTTTGTTGACCAGGAATATAAGTTGCTGAGATTTGTTTATTAATGTTTTTAATAGCATCTACTAACTCATTAACTTTATTAACACTTTGTTGGATGTAGAGATCCATTTCTTGTTGGGTTTTTTGTAGACTTGATTTTGCATCGTTAATAAGTTGTGTGAGATTTTTAGCTGTAGAGAGCACTGCTTCACGAGTAGCTGCATCTTCTGGACGTAAGGAAAGATTTTGCCATCCTTTAAAAAATTCTCCTAGTAGTGAACTAATTCCTGTACGGTTTGATTCGTTAAAAATGCTTTCTATAGAGTTCATAATAGCACTTTGTTCGTCCCATCGAGTATTTTGGGAAAAACGATTAAGGTAAGCATCTTCTACAAATCTATTAAAATTGCGGTATATTTCAGCTGTATGGACACCCTGCCCAAGCATTCCTGGAGTTTGATTAAGTCCATACCTATCTTCGAAGCGTACACTTTGGCGGGAATATCCTTGTGTATTAACATTTGCTATATTATTACCAGTAACGTTTAGAGCTGTCTGGTTTCCAGCTATTGCACTTTTCCCAATACCGAAAAGTGTATTGATCGACATTACAATCTCCCAGAAAGAAGGGTGCCCTCAGGACGTGAATGGTGATTATAGGTTCCTGATCGTCCATATGTAGATAGAGTTTCTTGAGGTTGAACATTTTTATGCAAGAAAGAAAGTAAATTTTTACTTTGATCAAGCAATGCAAGTGAAAGTTCTGCATTTAGTGAGGCCTGACGGGAACAATCTTGTTCAAGTGTGTCAATATTTTGCCATAACTGCTTAATGGCTTTAGTTTGTTCAGGGTCTGATAATAGTTCTGCATAGTCAAGAAGTTTGCCTCCATTAAGCCGTTTCTGTATAAAAATCTTTTCTCCAGCAAGCTGACGTAATAAAGAGTGGATAGAAAATTCTAATGCCATAATTTCTTCTGTCTTTCTATCCATTAATAAAGAAAATTCTTCATTTAATAACTCTTGTAATAGAGCAAGTCCTTTTTTTTGTCGATCAAGACTGCCATGTATGATCATATACATAAGTAATCTCCTATAAATTAGAAAGCTGTTTTTGTTCAACAATGTAATACAAGGCATTTTGTGCCGACAAAAAAAGATCTTTTTTGCCTAGTTATAAATAATGCAGCTTTTATACCAAATAATATTTAATAGTAGTTATAAATATTGGTATATTTCTCCTGTCTAAGGAGTTACAAATCAGCTTTTATGCCAGATAAAGGACTACTCTTTATAAAAAGAGGAAAGTAGTTTTTATATAAGAGGTCTTATTTGTCTAAGGTTAATTAATTTTTTGGGATAGTAACTGTATTAGATATAATAGGAGGTTTTGTATTTGAGTCTGAAGATGTTATATTTTCTGTAGGTGTTGAAGAAGGTGTTTTTATTTGCTTAGAAAATTCATTTAGAGCTTCTTCAACAGGTGTAAGTGTGTTAGTAGTTGTAGAAGGTTTTGTATTATTTTTTATAGAAGAGTTATGTTGGCTTAATTCGCCATTATAGATATGTTCTAGTTTTTTATTAGTAGGTTTTAGTTCTTGAGGTGCTTTTTCTTCAATAAGTGGAACTGGTTTTATATCTAGTGGTGTTCGATGCATACTTTCTGCTGTAACTTCACTAGCATTTTCTAATTTTTTAGATAGTTGAGCCATCATCATATCAGCAAGTCCAATCCCTCCAGCTGAAGCCATACTTTTGCCTAACTCTTGATCGTACATCCCTTGCCAAAATTGTTCTTCACGACTATGCATTATACCTTCTTTAGGAAGGCTTGCACGCATACTTTGCCACATTTGTTGAATAAAGATAGCTTCAAATCCTTCTGCAGCTTCACGAAGTTTTTTTTCTTTAGCTGCAGCAGCATTTGGATCAAGATTTTGTATTTCTTTATCTGCTTTACGTTTTATTTCTTTTAAGTTTTGTTCTTCAGCTGAATTTTGAGCTAAAGAAGGATCAATAGGATTAATCATATGGTTATAGAACCTCCAGTTGTGCATGGAGAGAACCTGCGGCTTTCAATGCACGTAAGATAGAAATCATATCACGTGGTGTAGCACCAATAGCATTAAGTCCATCAACAAGTTCTTGTAGAGAGGCTCCTTCTAACAAATTGAGCCTTTTAGTTTCTTCTTGTAAGGTAAGATTAGTTTCAGGTGTTATAACTGTTTGTCCTTGGCTGAAGGGTCCAGGTTGAGAAACTTGGGCGCTTTCTTGGATAACAACTTGGAGATTACCATGTGCTACAGCTACACGTGATAATCGCACTTCACGTCCAAGAACAATAGTCCCTGTTTTTTCATCAACTACAACTTTTGCCACAGATTCAGGATTAATTTCTAAATTTTCTATAGAAGCAATTAATGGAACAAGATTTCCTTTATAAGCTGGCGGAATATCAATACGAACAGTTCCTGCATCTATTGCTGAGGCAAAATTCCCTCCCATAGTAGCATTTAAACGGTTTACTACTTGCATTGTAGTAGAAAAGTCGTTGCTATTCATATTAAGTGTTAGATTTTGTTGAGTATTAAAGTCAAAAGGAATACCTTTTTCAACAATACCTCCTCCAGGGATAGAGCCTACAGTTGTTGAGTTTTTTTGAACGCTAGCTGCAGTTCCTTCAGCAGAGTATCCTCCAATGATAAGTGAACCTTGTGCAAGAGCATAGACTTTTCCATCAACACCTTTTAGTGGAGTTTGTAATAATACACCTCCTTGAAGGCTTTTTGCATCACCCACACTGGAAACTGTAACATCAAGCTCTGTCCCAGGTCTTGCGGATACAGGCATATTTGCAGTAACCATAACAGCTGCTACATTTTTAGGCTTAATTTTGTTAGCATCGACAGCAACTCCCATACGTTCAAGCATATTTGTCATTGAGCTTGCTGTAAAAGGTGAGTCTCTTTTATCTCCAGTCCCAGCGAGTCCAATAACAAGACCATATCCAATAAGTTGGTTGTTACGGACACCAGAGAATGTTGCAATATCTTTAATCCGAACAGATTGTGCTGGATTATGAAATACAGCAATAAATAATAATGTAAGATAGGAAGAACGTATAATAAAGTGTAGTAGGCAATTTTTAGTAGGTCTGATAATAGAAGATAACATACGTTTACCTTATAGATATTGAGTTATACTTAGTATATTAGACTACTAGAAAGGCCAGAGGGTATCCATAAAGCGTGTAAACCAACCAGGTTTTTGTTTCTCGGAAAGAACACCTTGACCATAATAAGCAATTTTTGCATCAGAGATTCTATTTGACATAATGGAGTTGTCTGGCTCTATATCCATTGGTCGTATAAGTCCTGTGATAACAATATACTGTGTTTCATTATTTACACGTGTTTCACGGACGCCTTCTATTTCTAATAATCCACCTGGCATAACTCGTAATACACGAGCAGCAATTGTTCCATTTATAGCTCCTTCACGTTTTGTTTCTCCTGTACTAGTGGTTCCACTTTCAGAGGTTGTATCAAAAGCAACACTACCTACAGGAATTTTTGTTGATCCTCCACCAATATATTGTCTACCAAAAAACGCATCAATTCCGTATGTATTTGCAGTTTTTTTATCAGCTGTTGTATCTGCTTTATTTTTAGCAGTATTATTTTCTACAATTTTTACCATAACAATATCACCTACACGTCGAGCACGAGTATCAGCAAAAAGACCATCAGATTCAGCAGATGAGTAAAGAGAGCCAGGATTACTATAGGAGTCTTCAGGTTCTACATATGCTGGAGGAGGTGTTATAGGAGGAGCAACAACAGGAGTTTTGTTTGGAGCAGAACAACCTGTTAAAATAAGAATACAGCCTGAAGTAAAGAGTAATTTTTTCATAATGGGTTTCCAATACGTTAGCGTATTTCTACTGTATTAGAATCTACAACAGTAGCATGAACTATTTTTTTACTTTGCAAGTTTCGTACTTGGATAAAAGAGCCATGTGTTCCATTTTCAAGGGCTTCAACATTAACGCTAAGACGTATTGATCCTTTATTGTAATTAAGTTTTATAATATCTCCTTTACGTACAACAGCTAAAGGTTCAAGGTCAGATTGATAGATGGGCTGTCCAATACCAATAGATCTTTTAATTTGCCAAGGACCTCCTTTGCCATCCCATATATCATCTCTTAAAAAGGCAATGTTTTTATTAATCCATGTAACATCTTCAGGATTTACATAATCACCTCTATTTAGAGGTTTCCCAACTGAAGGGACAGGCTGCCAAACGCTTAAAAGCACAGTGCCAGTATATTGACGTAATACAGTTCCATCAATATCTTTTAAAACAAACTGTAGAGACAATCTCTTAGGAGAAATAGTAGGTAGTACTACTTCTACATATTGACCTTTTTGAGGAATAAAAATATATGCTGGGATACGGTAATCTGAGAGTTCTCCATGAGAAGCTAACATTGGGTATACGTTTTTAATAGCTTTTTGGGTAAGGTCTTGAAGTTGGTTCTCATAAAGAATCTCTCCACCTTTTTGTATAGCTACATTAGAAGGTATAACAGAAAAAAAAGAGGCTTCTCCAAGGGTCTCTTTTAATGCTTTTTCTAGCCTAACCCTGTTAATTTTCATTGGTACACCAGGTTTTTCTGGAGATTCCCATAAGGGTATGGAAGAAATTTTTTCCCAAACTCCTGGAGGAGGGGTCCCATATACTTTAGCTATATCAGCAAGGGTGACCATATCCCCATGGACAACAGAAGCTTCTTTAATATGAATACGCCAATCTGATCCAAGAGAGTTAGCAGCACAATTATGTGCTATAGTTATATGAAAAATAAAAGCAATACAGTGTGTGAATAATAGAAGACGAATGTATTTCATCTTAAAAGTATTTTATCTCATAGGATTAACTACGTTTAAGTTGGACTGCAGTTTGAAGCATGTTGTCTGAAGTTTGGATTGCTTTTGAATTCATTTCATATGCTCTTTGTCCTACAATCATTTGTACCATTTCATCAACAACCTCTACATTAGACATTTCAAGGAATCCTTGAGCTATAGTCCCTAAGTTTTCTTCACCAGGGACACCTTCTACCGCTTCACCGGATGCTTCTGTGGGAATATAGAGATTACGTCCTTTTGCATCCAGTCCCGCTGGATTAACAAAGCTATATAAAGGTATTTCTCCAGCAGCGATTTCTTGTCCATTTGCGTCTAAAGCAGTAATACGACCTCTTTCAGAAATAGCAACAGATTTAGCATCAGGAGGAACTGTAAATTCTGGTTGTAGGGGGTATCCATTGGCTGTTACAAGAGTCCCATCCTGATTAAGTTTAAAAGCACCTGCTCTTGTATACATTAATTGATCACCAACCAATACTTGGAAAAACCCTTCGCCTTCAATAGCCATATCTAGAGGATTACCTGTGTTTTGGAAGTCCCCCTGTGTAAAAAATTTATGGACAGCTGTAGGGCGAACTCCCATACCAACCTGAATTCCTACAGGAATCCTATTATCTCCATCTGTAGCTGAACCTGCAATCTTCATAGTTTGATACATAAGATCTTCAAATTCAGCACGACTTTTTTTAAAACCAGAAGTATTTGTATTGGCAAGGTTATTTGATATAACATCAATATTAAGTTGTTGTGCTACCATGCCTGTAGCAGCTGTCCAAAGAGAGCGCATCATAGTATTATTTCCCCTTATCGGCTAGTACGACCTACTTTTGAATAAGCTTCACGATCGAGGGAGTCAGAAGTTTGCATAACTTTTTGATAGGCATCAAATTGTCTATTAACTTCAATCATTTTGACCATTTCTTCAACAACATTAACATTTGAGCTCTCTAAAAATCCTTGATTGATAATGGCACCTGTTTCATTAGCATTTCCTTCAATAATTTCTAACCCTTCTTTTGGGCGATATAAGTTTGCGCCAACTTTTTCAAGTTTTTTTACATCATCTAAAGAAACAAATTGAATTGTTCCAACTTCTGCATCATCAGCAAAAATTCTACCGTCAGGAGTAATAGAGATTTTTTTTGTTCCTTCTGGTATAGTTATTGGTCCACCATCTCCCAATACAGGCCATCCTTGTTTAGTAACTAGTTGTCCTGTTGCATCAAGGACAAATGAACCATTACGGGTGAGATAGTTTCCTTGAGGTGATTGAATCCGGAAAAATCCATTCTCTCCTGTAATAGCAAAGTCTAATGGATTGCCTGTAAACTGCATGCTTCCTTGGGCAAAGTCTGTATTAGAAACAGCAATACGAACTCTTGCAGCATTATTTGGCTCAGGGAATAGTGGTTTTGAGCGAACAGTGGCTATTGGTTCTCTAATTTGATCGTGAGCAAATTGGATCATTGTATCTTTAAATGCAAGTTTATCTTGTTTATAGCCTGCAGTATTTACATTAGCCAAGTTATTGGCAATGAAGTTCATCCTGTGTTCTGCACTTAATGCAGCAAATAAGCCACTAAATTTAGCTTGTTGCATGGTGCTTACTCCTTTTTTTGAGTACAGGATGAGAATATGCAAACCTTATACCTTAAAATATATCTTTAATTAGCTTAGTTGTAGTATTTTTACTAGGTTATTAGGATATTATTTCTCTATAGAGAAACTAGCAAAAGTTATACCAAGAATTATTTTTGTAATTGGTTTATAGTAACCGTTGTTTCTTTATTTTCTTGTATATTTTGTTTTTTTGGACTTGAAATGATAGAGTAAATCTCTGGTTCTACCTCAAAATAGGAGGTGCCAAAGTTTTGAATGTTAGTTGAATTATCATTTATTATTGTACAAGTATTATTTAGCTCATCGCATATAGCAATTAATTGTGGCTCAATAGGTAAACTTTCCTTAGGATGAGGTAGAATAAGATAATAATTTGTAGAAATATTAGAAGAGTGAACATGGTATAATATTATCCAATCATTATTTCCTTTGTTGAACCAGTCAGTTTGAGCAATAAGTTTAATTTGTATTTTCCGTTTGTTGTCTTGAAATGAAAATCCATAATGAGTTATAGTAATTTTTGTATATGGATTTTGGGATTGTGCAAATGTTAATACATTAGTTTTAGTTGTAGGTGAGGTAAGGTTTACTGGAAGATGTTGAAATAAATATTCTCCTATCTTAGGGGATAGTTTTTTATTTATTTGTTCCTGATAATAGCCATTGTTATCAACAACATTTTTATTCCATAATAATGGAGCAAGGTGACGATACATTACAGAAAATTCTTGTTGATCTATGATACATATGGTTTTTGTTGCACAACCAGTTATAAGAATAATAAAGCTAATGGATATTATAAGCGGCCAAGAATTCTTCATAAGAAACTAATAAAAATTAGATTAAATATAACTAGTTAAAATTAACTTAACATTAACATTGAGTAAATACTCTATTACAACTTATTATTAATGTTAGTAAATAAAAAATTACTAATTTAGTAATCTTTTATAGCAACTGAATAAATAAAAGATAAAATTTTCAAATTTTTTCGAATAGAGATTTCTAGGCTTATGAGTTAATATTTTTGTGTAGCTTTATAGAATAAAAGAAGTAATAGTAAATTTTTTAATAGATTAGCTTAAGTTAACTGTTTCACTAAGAGTAAAACTGTTAATCATTCTTATAGCTGTCTCTTTCTCATCTTTGATAAAGAAGGAGAGTGCATCAAAAATTGTAGGGAAGAGATTGTTAAGAGTAGTAAGCTCTTTCATAGAAAGGTGGCCAAGGACCCAGTTTACTGTATTTTCAGAGGGAAGAGGAGAACGACCAATGCCTATTCGGAGGCGATAAAAATCTTTGGTTCCTAAGTTATGAATAATAGATTTTAGTCCATTATGACCTGCAGTTCCTCCACCTTGTTGAAGTTTCATTTTCCCAATAGGTAAGTCTAGTTCGTCATGGATAACTAAAAGGTTATCTTTGGTTATATTATACCATTCTACTAGGGGATGGATAGCTTCTCCTGATAGATTCATATATGTTTGTGGTTTAGCTAATAGATAATTATCTATTATAGTTGTTGTTTTCCATAATTCACAATAAAATTTTTTGCCAGAAAGTTTACTTGCTGATGTTATAGTAATAAGTTTATTAATAACCATAAACCCAATATTATGTCGGGTCTTTTCATATTGTCCTCCAGGGTTACCAAGACCTGCAATAATCCCTTTAATGCTCATGTTTAGTAAGTATTAAACAAGTGTTAATATGATAATGGTTATAAATCAGATCAGTATATAAACTGTGAAAGATAGCTATCCTTCTTGTTCTGTTGCAGTATTCCCACCTGGCATTATTACAGATACTATAGCATAGTTAGTGTCATAAGAAGTTTTGACACCTTCTGGGAGTTTTAAATCTGCTACATATATACTTTTACCTATATCTAAATCAGAAATATCTAATGTAATTTTTGAGGGTATATCAAGTGGGTTTGCAATAAGGGTAAGCTGTTCTCTATATGTTTCAAGTTTTCCTCCAACTTTTGTTCCTTTAGCAGTACCAGTGAATTCAAGAGGAACTACAATTTTTATAGGTTTATTAAGCTCTACACCATAAAGGTCTACATGCATAAAACGATTTTTTACTGGATAATACTGTAGTTCCCAGATAATAACAGGATGCGTGATGTTTTCTTTATCACTTTCAATTTTTAGATTAAAAACTGTAGTACGTCCTACTTCACTAAAAATTTTGGTAAAGGGAAGCTCGGGGAGTTGTATAGGAATATTTTTACCACTAGATGTGTAGAATATCCCTGGGATTAAGTTTTTTTTATGTAGACGGCGATTTGGACCCTTCCCAAGATCTAAACGTTTTTGAACTACAAGTGTTTTTAAGTTATCCATAGGAACTCCTTGATCATACCTTTGATTATCTTATAGTTGATTGTTAGAAAAGAACGCTAACAGAAGAGCTATTATGAATGTTATAAATAGCTGTTGCTAATAAACCTGCTACTGAAATTACATGTATTTTTGAGCATTCTTTGTTTTTATCTTGTATTGGGATAGTATCTGTAACTAGTACTTTGGTAAATACAGAGCGATTTAGATTTTCAATTGCAGGTCCTGAAAGAACGCCATGTGTGGCTGTTGCGTTTACCTCACGTGCTCCAGCACGAAGAAGGAGTTCAGCCGCAGCAGTTATAGTTCCTGCAGTATCAATAATATCATCTACAAGTATTGCAATACGATTTTTTACATCTCCAATTACACTGGTGGCAATAGCTTGATTTGGATTATCTCGTCGTTTATCAATGATAGCAAGGGGAGCTTCGATTTTTTTAGCAAAAGCACGTGCTCTTTCGACACCTCCAGCATCTGGGGATACAACAACAATTTCATCTTTCATACTAAAGAAAGGCTCTAATAATGCTTTTGATGCAAAGAGGTTATCTACAGGGCAGTTAAAAAAACCTTGAATTTGACCTGCATGAAGATCTACTGTCACAATACGATTTGCACCTGCAGTAGAAAGGAAGTCAGCTACTAACTTTGCACTTATTGGTGCACGTGGATTAACTTTTCTATCTTGTCTGGCATACCCATAATAGGGTATTACTGCTGTGATACGGGTTGCGCTTGCTCTTTTAAGCGCATCAAGCATAAGACATAATTGCATTAAATTATAGTTGACTGGATCACATGTAGGTTGAATGACAAATACATCACCACCACGGACACTACTATTAATTTCAATTCGAGTTTCTCCATCACTAAATGTTTCACAGAGCGATGGTGTGAGGGGACATCCTAAGTTGTTACAAATAGCATGTGCAAGAGGAAGGTTTGCTGTTCCTGAAAGAATTTTTAACTCACCATACATAAAACTGAAGGCCTTTGGCTTTATAGCCATTAATAAAAATGGCTGGGGCGGAAGGACTCGAACCCTCGAATGACGGGACCAAAACCCGTTGCCTTACCAACTTGGCGACACCCCAACTTTTTAACTAAGTTGTTCTTAAAATATCTACTGCAATAACTGACTGAATGTTAAAATATTTTTTTTCTTATAAAACTCAGTCATAATTGACGTCTGGTTATATTCTTTAAATAAGCCATATATTGATGATCCACTACCACTTAGTACAGCAGCTCGCGCTCCAAACTGAAGGAGTTGTTCTTTGAATACACTTAATTCTGTGTATTCAGAAAAGATAACTGGCTCAAAATCATTTTTCATCCACAAGTAGTCTGACAGATGGGTGGATGGTGAGCTTCTATCCCAAGAGTATTTTTTTGTCAAGTTATTGTTATAACGTGAGGAGGTAGCTATCTGTTTTTTATTATAATCATCCCACATTTTATATGCATATGGGGTTGAAATTTTTAGGTTTGGACAAATAATAAAAAGCGTATTGCCTGAAATATTAAGGTTAGAAAGAGAGATTTCTTCTAACTTCTCTCCAATGCCAGTAGCTCGACAAGGTTTATTTTTAAGAAAAAATGGGACATCTGCACCAATCTCAGCAGCAAGTTTTAGTAGTTTTGATGGAGATAAGGGAAGTGGACTATTTTTTTGTAACCAAGTTAGTAATGCAGCAGCATCTGAGCTACCACCACCAAGACCAGCTCCATAAGGGATCCCTTTTTTTAAATATATAGAAATAGAAGGGGTAAAATGTGTAGCCTTAGTAAAAAGGGTATAAGTTTTTGTCAGAATATTATTCTCTAACTCAATATCAAGAATATTGCAGGAAAGATGAAGCCCTTGGTTATGATTAGTTATTTCAATATGAAGTTCATCATGAGGTTCAGATAGTGGTAGAAAAATAGAGTCTATTTTATGCCAACCATTAGGAAGAATTCCTGTAATATATAGATTAAGATTTACTTTACATCCAGTAGTAATCGTACAACTGGTACTAGAAAGGTGAGAATAAATCATAATTAATATATAACGATAGCTTTTCTAAACAATAAAATAAAATCATTATGACAATGATAAAAATTGATTGAATTAACTTACTACTTATATTACTACACTTTATTTGGATAACATTTTTGACCAATTATACTGTGATATAATACAACTAATTGAAATAATAAGAAATACAAGCTCACCAACACTGCCAGTTGATATAAGGCTAAGCCCAATACGCTTTTTACTACCAAATGGCCACATGGGGATACCCATAGGGGTGAGGCTATCTAGAAGAACATGCGTAATACCTCCAAACCCAACCCATAACATTATTTCTGAAAAAAGTTGATTTGCTATTGGTGATAATGCAAAATGTTTTAATGGAAAATTCATTAGTCCTAAAATCATTAAGAGTAGATACCATCCCATCCAATGTGAGGTCTGTCTGTGTATACGTCTCCATTGCTGTTTGTTCCCCATAGCAAAGGTCCTATCTGCAAGATCAGGTAAGATACTTCCTACAAGTGTAGCAAAAAGTCCAGGAGGCGAAGCTTCAAGAGCTAAAGCCCCTGCAATAGCAATAGCTTTATGTGTAAACCATTTCATGATAATTTGTTATTGGGTTAGTAAGATTGTCAGGGTAGTGTTACTATTTTTTAGTATTGTAAAAAGCTTTACTTTAATAGAGGTTACAAGTTAAAGAATATTATAATAATCTAGTTTTAATATATAGTATTTTTTGAGAATTAACAATAAGAAAGTAATCATATAACTTCATTTTTCCACTTTAGAGAATTAAACCAATAGTTTTTTCTTTCGCTAAGCCAACCTTCATTTTCTATGAATTTAATCCAATTATTTAATATGTTAAGGCTATCTGGATCTCCCTTCTTTATTGCAAATCCTACAGATTGATGAGTAATGGGGAGTGTATCTAAACGAATAAGGTTGCCATTTGAGTTTATAGCTTGAATCGCTGGTAATGGTGCTGAAGCTAATAATATATGTGATTGTCCAGATTCTACATCTTTTATAGATGCAACTTCATCATCAAAGAGTCTAAAAGATGCTTTAGGAAGAAGTTGCTTTGCAGGAGTAATAACTGTACTACCATTACGTATAGCAACTATAACTTCAGGTTTATTAAAGTCTTGTGGAAACTTCATCCCTTTAACTTTTTTTGCATTAGCCAGGACTTCAATATCTGTTTGATGGTATGGGTTAGAAAAATTGACTTGAAGATTACGTTCAAGAGTTATCGTAGCCCCACTAATGATTATATCAAATTTGTTTGCAAGTAGAGATGGGATAATTTCTGTCCATCTTGTTGGAACTAGTTGTAAGGTTACACCTAAATCTTGAGCAAGTCTTTTAGCGATATCAATATCAAATCCTACGTATTCACCATCTTTATTTTGTATAATCCATGGTAAAAAAGGAGCAAATCCTACACGAAGCACACCACGTTTGATGACACCTTCTATAAGAGGTTCCATCTTTGCATGAGTATAGCTATAAGAACATACTATAATAGCTAATAATACTATAAGAAGTTTTTTCATATCATCCTTGTAGTATATTAATAGTTATATGTATTTCGAACTATTAAATAATAATATAAATAATAGTAGCTGATATTATATTGAGGATAATTCTATGAAATAAGTATCATTTCAATGATTTATTATATAATGAAATAAATAATACAAACATATAACTATCTTTGTATATAGTTATATACTAAATTTTTAGTGATAGAAGGATATTAGTTATATTATTATAATAATGTTGATTTAGGTATATTACATTATTTTGTTATACTGTTTTAATCACTATAAAGTTTCTAGGGTAAGATTTAAGTTGGTAAAAACACATATTTCTGCAGTAATACGCATGCTTTCACGAGCAATTTCTGCAGCACTTAACTCACTATGAGCGACTAAAGCCCTTGCTGCAGCCACAGCATACAATCCGCCACTTCCAATAGCTGCAATCCCATCGTCTGGCTCAATAACATCCCCAGTTCCACTTAGTACAAATGTATGATCTTTATCTACAACAAGTAACATTGCCTCAAGGCGACGTAAGTATTTATCTTTACGCCATTCTTTAGCAAGCTCTACAGCCGCTCTAACAAGATTACCATTTGTTTCTTCCAAATAGTTATCAAAACGTTCAAATAAAGTGAAAGCATCAGCTGTTGTACCTGCAAATCCAGCTATTACTTGATTTTTATACATTCTACGAACTTTTTTTGCTGTATGTTTCATAACAACTGATTGACCTAATGTGACTTGTCCATCTCCAGCTAATGCAACATGACCTTTATGTCTTACAGCAAGAATAGTTGTTCCACGAATTTCCATCTTGTTTCCTTTTTAAGTTGTATTTTTTATGTTTCTAATATAACCACCGCACCAGCTGTATTATGACTATGTGTTAATGTAATCATTATATTGTTAACACCAAGGGAGATAGCTTTTTTTTTTGCATTGCCTTGAAAATGTAGCTGTGGCTTACCATTGGGTAAAGAAGAAATTTCTATATTTTTGAATGTGATCCCGTCACTAAAACCAGTTCCTAACGCTTTTGAGGCAGCTTCTTTAGCAGCAAATCTTGCAGCTAGAGATGCTATAGAAGGTTTTAGTAAAAAGTTATTGTATTCAATACTAGTAAAAATTTTATAGAGAAATACATCACCAAATGTAGAAAAGGTTTTTTTTATACGTAAAATTTCTACCAAATCCATTCCTAAGCCAATGATAGCCATATAATACCTCTATAGTAATATAACATAAAGATTATATAGCTTGTCTTATTGTATTATACAAGATCAAGTTGACGATATGGTTGCATCTGTTTACAAGCAATACCTATGGATATAAAGGGTACTGAAGGAGTATTTCATGCATATTTGTGTAATAGGAACAGGATATGTTGGACTGGTAAGTGCTGCTTGTTTTGCTGAAATGGGTAATCATGTTTATTGCGTAGATATTAACCCAGCAGTAATTGAAGGGCTTTGTCATGGCAAGATACATATTTTTGAACCTGGGCTATCTGATTTAGTTAAACGGAATACTTCTGAAGGGCGATTATATTTTACTACAGATTTGAGTACAGGGATTAAAGATGCAGAAGTTGCTTTTATTGCTGTAGGGACACCTTCTACAGAAGAAGGTACATGTGATACATCTTATGTAGAACATGTTGCATCATCATTAGGTCAATGTATGAGTTCTCCTCTTATTATTGTAAATAAATCAACTGTTCCTGTTGGTACAGCAGATAAAATTCGAATATTAGTTAAAGAAGCTCTTAAGACTCGAGGAATAGAACTGTCTTTTGATGTTGTTTCTAATCCAGAATTTCTTAAAGAAGGTGATGCCATTGCTGACTTTATGAAGCCGGATAGAATTATTGTTGGGACAGACTCTGAATCATCAGCACATTTACTACATAAGCTTTATGCACCGTTTGCACGGAATAGAGAGAAGCTTATTGTAATGAGTGTACGGAGTGCAGAACTAACAAAATATGCAGCTAACTGTATGCTAGCTACAAAGATTTCATTTATTAATGAAATGGCTTTATTGTGTGAAAAATTAGGTGCTGATATTCGTGAAGTGCGTAAAGGTATTGGTGCAGATCATCGTATTGGGTACCATTTTATTTATCCTGGTGTTGGCTATGGTGGTTCATGTTTCCCAAAAGATATTAAGGCACTTATTCATACAGCAAACCAAATTGGTATAGATTCAAAGTTGTTAGAGGCAGTAGAAGTTGTGAATGATCGTCAGAAACATTCAATGGCTGTAAAGATTCAGGAATATTTTTCTGGCCAGAGTGGTATTAAGGGTAAGACACTTGCATTATGGGGGCTTGCATTTAAAGCTAATACAGATGATGTTCGTGAGTCACCAGCAATAGCAATTATTAATAATTTGACAGCAGGAGGTATGTATATCCGTGCATTTGATCCTGTTGCCTATGACACAGCAAAAGCTGTTCTTCATGATAATATGCTTGTGAGTATTGAAGCAGATCCTTATACTATATGTAATAATTCAGATGCACTACTTATTGTAACAGAGTGGAATCAGTTTCGTAATCCTGACTTTGAAAAAATTAAAACATTGCTCAACATGCCTGTAATATTTGATGGACGTAATCTTTACTCTCCTTCCTTTATGAGGCAATGTGGTTTTACCTATTATTGTATTGGATATGGGAAATGATTTTTTTTTTTTTTTAGTATGGGAAAAGGTATGGTAAAGGATAGTATCTAGTTGAATGGTTAGCTCTGTCGTTCAGCAATAAGGGCATATACACGTTTAGCAAGATGAGTGACCTCAGGTTTTGAAATTTGATCGTCTGCACCAACATCAATTCCTTTATGACGAAGTTTATCTGTAATAATTGAAGAAAAAAGTACAACAGGAAGTTTTCGTAGTTGAGGATCTTCTTTTATTCTTTTACAAAGATTAAGTCCATCCATACTTGGCATTTCAATATCTGTTATAACTGCTTGTACGTAGTCAGTAATATTTTTATTTTCCTCAGTAGCTCTATTTTTAAGTTCAGTTAAACGTTCCCATGCTTCACGGCCATTATTAACAGCTTCGACTTCAAAATTTGCTTTTTGCATCAAATCCTTGAGCATTTCACGGATAAGGTTTGAATCGTCTGCAATTAGAGCACGGTAACGAATTTCGCTTCCCCATGTTACAGCCTCATCAAGTCGGAGACTTAATGCAGGGTTAAGTTCAGCTACTATTTTTTCTAGATCAAGAATAAAAACAATACGATCTTCAATAGTTATAATCCCAGTAATGGTTGTTTTAGAAACTTGAGAGACATAGTCATTTGGGGGCTCAACTTCATCCCAACTAATACGATGGATTCTATTCACTCCAGAGACCATAAAAGATGTTGTTACGTCATTAAATTCTGTAACAATAACTTTTTTGGGCTCATCTGTTTTTGCAAGTTTTTTCCCAAGCCAGTGACCTAGATCAACAAGGGGAATAACATGTGAGCGTAAATTAAACGCTCCAAGTATCGACTCATCTTGAGTATCAGGTAGTTCTGTCACTTTAGGCATTCTAATAATTTCAAGTACCTTAGCAACATTCACACCATAATATCCTCGATACACTTCTCCATTGTCATCATCCTCATCAAGAAAAAATTCTACTATTTCTAGTTCATTTGTTCCAGATTCAAGAAGAATACCTGTTTGTGACATGTTGCCTCCAACTTATGTCTTCCAAGTAAAGAATGGGTATAATCTATCTACTTTTTTTATGGGATTAACTTAGATTATTACTAAGGAAATCTTCCACTTTATCAATAAGCTGTTTTGGGGTAGATGCTCCTCCGGTGAGTCCAATAATATCATTTTGATCTAATTCATTATTTCCATAAAGGGCATCTACTGTTTCAATATGAAATGTTTTGATTCCTTTTGCTTTTGATAGCTCAACAAGTCTACGAGTGTTACCACTAGTAAATCCACCAACTACAACCATAGTATTCACTTGTTCTGTAATAGAAAGAAGTTCTCTCTGTCTTTTATATGTGGCATCACATATGGTATTAAGAATTACAGGTTGTATTCCTTTTTGATGGAGTATTTCTTGTATTTCTTTGAAAGTTATTTCATCTTGTGTTGTTTGAGAGGCGAGAACTATTGTTTTGTTTTGAGAATTATCAAAGTCTTCAACAAATTGTTTTGTGTCAAAAACATGGAATGGGCCTTGAGAATAGGAAATAAGTCCTTTTACTTCAGGGTGGTTTGCTTCACCAAAGAGAAGTAATATTGTTTCACTGTTAGTTGCATTCGCAATTGCAAGTTGAGTTTTTTTTACTTTTGGACAAGTGGCATCTATGAGGTTAATCCCAATGTCAGTTAGTTGTTGTTCTTCATAGATAGGAATTCCATGTGCTCTTATAATAACAGTATCTCCAGCACGGACTTCTTCAATAGAGTCAACACATATAACTCCTTGAGCCTTATATTCTACTATAACTTGAGGATTATGGATAATAAGTCCATACATGACAAAACGTGTATTAGCTTTTTCTTTATTTTCAATAGACTGAGAAAGTTTACGTAAAGCAAGATCAACACCCCAACATGTCCCTGCTGTTTTTGCTCGTATTACTTGCATATATTTTTCTACCTTTATTATCAAGGTTTTTAAGAGATTAGAATTGGTTCTACTAAACGTAACGTATATGGTTTAATTATTACTTCATCATGAAGATTTTTAAAAGTAGTGCCAAGTTCCTTTTTGTATATATATTGGAGAGAGTCTGGCTCTAATGAGGAATCAGCAAAGAGAAGTAATGTATTATTGTATAGTAAGTTATAGCCACATGTCCAGTGTTGGAGAAATAACCCTTTTGTAGGTAAATAGCGAATAAACTGAAAGAGACATGAACGTTTTTCTCCATTAGAAAGCCAATTTATAATAGAACACCAAACATCATCGCTAGTGATATGGTTATCCAGTTTTTCAGTCGCATGAGGGAATGCTTTTTTTACTGTAATAGAACCACGTTTTGACTCTTGTTCTAATATGTTATCAACCCAAAATACATAATCTGTTTTTTGATCAAGAACTTTTTGGAATAGTTCAAGATCCTTAGCAACATTAAGTAAAGCTTCATGTAATAGTTTGCGTGCATTAATTAAATTTATTCCTTGGGCAATTCGAATACTATTAATAGCTGCATATGCAGCACAAAAAACGTCAATTTGTCCTTGGTAAACAGGTTTTTTTATCATAATAGTATTTATTTAAAGTTAGATTGGTTTTTTATTTTAGTTTATGAGCCCCTCTGGACATAGTCTAATCATACATGATAGCAATATTCTATTGTTACTTATTATATTTATTGTGTTAATATAGTTAACGTTAAACACAAGAAAATTATATAATGAATTTATAATTTTGATACAGTTTTTTGCTTGTATTTTTAGGGGAGAAGATATGACCATTGAAAAGGGGAGATACTTTTTTACCTCTGAATCAGTAACAGAAGGTCATCCAGATAAAGTTGCTGATCAAATTTCTGATGCTGTTTTAGATACGTTGTTAGAGCAAGATCCACATTCTAGAGTAGCTTGTGAGGCTTTAGTTTCTACTGGGATGGCTATTATCGCTGGGGAAATTACAACAAATGGTTATGCAGATTTGCTAAGTGTAGTTCGAAGGACCATACAGTCCATTGGTTATAATAGTTCTGAGATGGGTTTTGACTGGCAGACATGTGCAGTTCTTTCCACAATTGATAAGCAATCATTAGATATTGCTCAGGGAATTGATCGTGCAAAACCTGAAGAGCAAGGTGCAGGAGATCAGGGAATGATGTTTGGTTTTGCTTGTAGAGAAACTCCAACGTTAATGCCAGCACCTATTTATTGGGCACATCAGCTTTCTCAAAAATTAACAAAAGTACGAAAAGATGGAGAAGTGTCCTTTTTTCGGCCAGATGGGAAAACACAAATATCTTTTGAGTATTATAATGGGGTTCCTGTAAGAATTAACAACGTTGTTGTTTCTACACAACATGCCCCTTCTGTATCACAAAGTGACCTTATTGAAGCTGTTAAGAGTAAAGTGATTCGTCCTGTACTTGAACCTACAGGAATGTTCGATGAGAAAGAATGCGAAATATATATTAATACAACAGGACGTTTTGTTGTTGGTGGCCCTATGGGTGATTGTGGTTTGACAGGAAGAAAAATTATTCAAGATACGTATGGGGGGTCAGGCCATCATGGCGGTGGAGCTTTCTCAGGGAAAGATGCCTCAAAAGTTGATCGTTCAGGAGCATATATGGCTCGTTATATTGCAAAAAATGTAGTTGGTACTGGATTAGCACAACGCTGTGAAGTACAAATTGCTTATTGTATTGGTGTAGCAAAGCCTGTTTCTGTTTTAGTATCTTCTTTAGGTACAAGCGATATTCCTGATGAAGTCTTAACAAAAGCTGTACTTGAGGTTTTTGATCTAAGACCTTATTTTATTACAAAGCGTTTAGATTTACTAAGACCAATTTATAGTAAGACTTCTTGTTATGGGCATTTTGGAAGAGAATTACCTGAATTTACTTGGGAACAATTAGATGCTGTTAAAGATTTACAAACAGCTTTAAAAATATAACAATAGTTATAATTTGTTATGAAAGAATCTACTTTAGAAATAAAAGTAGATTCTTTTTTAATAACTACATAATGAAAGTAAAGGAATACTATTGCTAGCTGATATACATATGCATACAAGTGCTTCGCATGGCAAAAATACAGTTGAAGAAATGTATTATGCAGCAAAAGATAAAGGCATAGACATTCAAGGTTTTTCTGAGCATGCACCAAGACCACATAAATATTCATATCCTATTGAATATAATAAACATTTGAGTTATAATTTCCCTCAGTATATTGAAAATGTGTCTCATATTAAAAAGTGTGGTTTTGAGCATCATAAAGTATTATTGGGTGTAGAAATTGACTGGTTACCTAGTGAAAGTCTTTTTATGGACTCAGTGATTTCTATGTATAATTTTGACTATATTATTGGTGGAGTACATTTTTTAGGGAGTTGGGGTTTCGATTTTACTATAGAAGACTGGCGTAACTTGTCATTATCTCAGTGTTATATGCATTATAAAAACTATTTTTCTTCTTTAAAAGAAATGGTGTGCAGTAAACTTATGCATGTTGTTGCTCACTTTGATCTTATTAAAATTTTTACTCCATCTATATTTAGAACTTGGATTAATAGTGCAGAAGGACAAAAAATAGTTTTAGAGTTATTGATAGCTATTCGTGATAGTGGTATGAGCCTTGAAGTTTCGTCTGCAGGGCTACGTAAATTTTGTAAGGAAATATATCCTTGTTTAGAAATAATAAAAATGGCTAAAGCACAAGGTGTATCAATTTGTTTTAGTTCTGACGCTCACTGTAAAAATACAATTGGTTTTGCATTTAACCAACTTTTTTATTACACTAAGAGTGTTGGATATTGTGCTTATAGGATTTTTGAAAAAGGGAAGGCTAAAGTAATAACTTTTTGAATAAGTTGATATTTTTTGATATAAGCGTATGTTTTTTTTTTGAATTAGCATAAGTTACTTGTTATTTTTTATTAAATATTAATACTAACCCTTACTAAGATAATATTTATAAGAATTTCTATTAGTTATGATGAGATAAACCAAGTACAATAATTTTACTTTAAATAAAGCAGAGTGAAGGTTAAGTTAAGAAAATACATAGTTATATTAGAAGTTGTCATTATTTCTAGTCTAATAAATAGTTATTTTTAACTACAGTTATGACTGTTGGGAATCATTAGTAAAGAACCATAGAAAATATTGATAAGCCATTCAGGAATTTTTATAAGTTGTCCATTTATGTTGGTACAGGCAAGTCTTGTAGTCCCATTAGTAAGTAACTTATTAGAATGTTTGTTTATAACAGAATAGCTAAAAGTCAAAGAAGCTTTTTTTATTTCATTAATTTTGATATGAACGTTTAGGACTTCATCATAGTGGGCTGGATGGCGATAGTGACATGTTGCATGACATACAGGTAATCTGATGCCTCTACTTTCAATCTCTGCATAACTTATACCAAGGCTACGGAGAAATTCAGTACGTCCTATTTCAAAAATATGTAAATATTCTGCATGATATAAGTAACCCATAGCATCTGTCTCACCATAAGAAACACGGTGAGAATAACATATTGTATGAGAAGGTGTATGTTGCATATTTTTATTCCTATTATGGGAAGGTATTTAGTTAGATGGAGATATCTATCTATTATAATATGTTTCTTAGGCATAGTTGGTTGTAGCAATAGTTTGATGGAATCTATGTCATCTAATGGCTTATCATATACAAATTTAAGACCTTTTTATAATATAAAAGAACAACAGAGTGCAACAGCTATTGCAAAGACATTTTCTCCAAGAAAACAAAATCTTCGCTCATGGAAAGAACTTAGGCCAGCTTTGGAGGCAACTCATCAATATTTAAGTAAGAAAGACTTAGAGCAAGTGGCAATAGCACATGGTGATATTGCAATTACATGGGGTCAACTTTTTAATACAGTTAATCGACTTGAAACATTACTTGATCAATTAGATGAACATCCAGAAGTTCTTTCAAAGGATTTTCAGTGGATAGGTTTAACAGAAGATATAAATTTTTTAGGTTATTATGAGCCTATGTTTAAGGCAAGCTATAAACCAAGTAAGGAGTATAGATATCCTTTATATAAAACACCACCAGACTTGCATCAGCTCAACCTAGGGTTATTTAAAAAAGAGTTGGTAGGATCTCATATTATATATCGACAAACAGAAAAAGGGCCTATTCCTTACTATAGTCGGTATGAAATTGATGATAAGGGAGTATTGAAGGGTAAGGGATTAGAGGTCGCATGGTTGAAAGATCCATTAGATTCTTACTTTTTACATATCCAAGGCTCAGGTTTATTAGTTTTTGAAGATGGTTCTTCTATACATATTGGGTTTGCTGGCAGTAATGGACAAGAGTATCATAGTTTAGCTAGTTATCTTGAAACACAAGGTATTATCCCGCAAGGGAATAAAAATATTGAGTTAATAAGAAATTGGATTCAAGAAAATCCATTACGCATGTCAGAATTATTATACAAAAATAATAGGTATGTATTTTTTAAACTGTATAAAGATGGACCAATTGGTAGTAGTGGATATATTCTTTCTCCCTGGATAAGTATGTCTGTTGATCGTTCTGTATTTCCTTTGGGGGCAATTATAGCTTTTGACTTATCTAATAATGCTTCTACTAATGAGTTTACAAAAGAAACCTGTGGTATTGGTATTGCTCAAGATAGTGGTGGTGTTAAGGGGAAAAAGATAGATATATTTTGTGGTAGTGGTCAACAAGCTTATCAAGAAAGCATTTCTTTGTCTGGAATGGGTAATGCATGGATATTACTTGCAAAGTAGAAAAAATATGGCATAGGTAAAACTATAGTATAAGTATATAAGTATAACTGTTATTTATTTTTGAATCTTATAACTACTATAGTTCTATATATCTGTTAGAAGGGATGATTAATAAACATTATTAATAGAGGCCAATATGGCAAAAGATGCAACTCTTGAGTCACTAGATGATATCATTGACTTAGTAGATATTGTTCAATCTTCTGACAAAAGTGAAAGTCAGGATTCTGAAAAAGTTGACTTTGATTCACAGCTTTCAGATATACTTAGTAATGATGATCCCATTTCATTAGAGGATATTCCGGACTTAGATGAACTTTTTGCAGAAGAGTCTGAAGAGGTAAAAGAAGAAAATAACTCTCAACAAGTTGATATTGATAGTGAAGATCTTCTTGATAATCTTGGAGAAGAAAAGGTTGAAACAAATGTTTTAAGTAAAATAGACTCTGACCCAGAAGATTTAGATGCGCTGCTTGATAATTTATTCAGTGAAGAAGAAAAAGAGCCAATTAAAAATCAAAAAGAATCATCCAATGCAAGTTTGAATTTAGGTCAATTAGAATTTTCGACTAATGAAGATAAAACAAACTTTTTAGAAAAGGCACTTGATGGCCTTGATGACCTAGATGATTTACTTATGGAAGAAGACTTAGACTCTACTGTTGATATTTCACCTAAAAAAATTGTGGATGTAGTTGAACAAGAGGAGAGTCCTAATCAGTTAGAAGATATTGATAAGACGTTACCTGATGTTGTGGTTGAAGATGTAACAAATGTAGAACATATACTATCAGATAAAGATAAAGGAGAAGTTGAGGCTATTCTTGATGCAGTAAAAGATCCAGCATTTTTAGCAAATGAAAAGAATCTACTAGATAATAATAGTAATGTGCCACAATCACTATCAGCAGTATCTTCTGAAGAGATTCAAATTAGTAGTAATGATTCTAGAGTAATGGAGACAGCTGCAAAAAAGGTGCAATCTTCTGATACAACTTTAGAAGTTAGTAGTGTACTTCCTTCTGTTACTAATACAGTTATAGATGAGTTGAATGTTAGAATCCAACAGTTAGAAAATGAGTCTCAGGCTCTTAAGCAAAGAGTAAGTGCATTAGAGTTAATTATTATGGCTCATGAGTCAGAAGTAGAGGAGTTACAAGATTCAAATGTGATGCGTTTTAATTCTATAGATGAAAAGATAGATAATTCTTTGCAGATGGATATACTTGTAAAAGAAGTGGTTGATAGATTGCAGCCAGAGATTGATAAATTTGCTGCTGAAGCAGCTGTACGAGTTATTCGTGAAGAAATTGAACTATTATTAAAGAAATAGTTTTATATAGTAGCATCATATAGTGTTATAGAAAGATAAAAATTTATATAGTACATAACTTATACTAAGTGATTCAATTGGATATTATTACAACTCTTATTCCTATTTTTGGTATTATTCTTTTTGGAGCACTTACTTACTATTCAGGATTTTTGCCTGCAAGTCTTTCCGTAGGTCTTAATCAGTTTACATATAACGTAGCTTTACCATGCATTGTTTTTTATAAATTAGTAAGAATAGAACCTGGTGAGTTTTTTTCAACGTTTATTTTGGGGATTTTATTAGATATAGTTGTCACCTATCTTATAGCATATAGTATTTTTCTTTTTCTTAAAAAAAATATTTGAAGAAAATATCATTTTGATATCATTGGCAAGTTTTTATAATGCAGGGCTTATGGGAGTACCAATAGTAGCACTATTGTTCCCAGGAGATACAATCGCTGTTGCTATAGGAGGTTTATTAACTGTCTTTAGTTCGTTTATTTTACTCTTTGTAGATGGGTAGCTAAGGTTATTTGAAGATAAATCAGAAACACAATGGATTGCTTTACAAAAGTTTTTTTCTTTTATGAGAAATCCAGTATTTTTAGATTCCATTCTTGTTGGATTATGGAATATTACTAGTTTTTTTATACCAACTCCGCTATTAACTATGGCTACTATACTTGGTGGAACGGCAGCACTCTGTGCATTGTTTTGTATAGGTATGATTTTGACAGCACAATTGTCTTCTTCAGAGGGTTTTGTAGCAGGCTGGTTTATACAACATTTACCAGTACATATTCTTAAATTAGCTATTCAACCATTGATAACTTACTGTTGTTTTACATTACTAGGTTTGAATAGTAAGTTGGTAGGTGTTATAGTATTAATTGTAGCTATGCCAAAAGGTATTATAGCTTATATTATTGCTGAAAAATATTATGTATATACATGATATGCTTCTCTTGATATTTTTTTAAATACAGCACTTTCAATTATCACAATCCCTTGTATTATTATATTATTATGCTAGTTGGGTAGTCTATAGTACTAATCGTCTCCCATTTGTAGTGCTGCAAGAAACGCTTCTTGGGGTAGTTCTACATTCCCCATCCGTTTCATTCGTTTTTTACCTTCTTTTTGCTTTTCTAATAATTTACGTTTGCGTGTTATATCTCCTCCGTAGCATTTAGCAGTTACATTTTTACGTAGAGCAGAGATTGATTCTCGAGCAATAACTTTTTGGCCAATAGCTGCTTGGATTGCTACTTCAAACATTTGTCTAGGAATAGTTTTTTTGAGTTTGATAGCCAATGAGCGGCCATAGTGATATGCTTTATCGCGATGAACAATAACAGCAAGCGCATCAACAGGTTCACCATTTAGTAAAATATCAAGACGTACAAGATTAGATATGCGGTAGTCTATGACTTCATAGTCCATAGAGGCATATCCTTTTGTTGCTGACTTAAGACGGTCAAAAAAATCAAAAACAATTTCAGAGAACGGGAGTTCATATGTAATAATTACACGTTGTTGAGCAGGATAAGCAATATTTTTTTGTATACCTCTTTTTTCTTCACATAATTTAAGAACATTTCCAACAAATTCACTTGGGACATGAATATCAATATGAACATATGGTTCATATAAGTGAACAATTTTCCCTAGTTCAGGGAGTTTTGATGGATTATCAATTTCTTGTATTTTCCCGTCAGTTGTTTCAACTTTATAAATAACTGAGGGAGCAGTAGCAATAAGTTCTACTTGAAATTCTCTCTCAAGACGTTCTTGAATAATTTCCATGTGTAATAAACCAAGAAATCCACAACGAAAACCAAATCCTAAAGCTTGTGATGTTTCTGGCTCCCATGAAAATGCTGCGTCATTAAGTTGAAGTTTTTCTAATGCTGCTTTAAGTATATCATAATCACTTGATTCAGATGGATAAAGCCCACAGAATACCACAGGTTGAATTTCTTTAAATCCTGGGATTGCTTTGGTACAGGGATTATGAAGAAGTGTAATCGTATCGCCAACTTTAGCGTCACCTAGTGTTTTGATATTACCACATAAAAATCCTACTTCTCCAGCAGAAAGTTGTGGGATATCTATTGCTTCTGGAGAAAAAACTCCTAGTCGAGTAATTTCGTAACTTTTTTCTGTTGAAAAAAGTTTTATTATATCATTTTTTTTTATTGTTCCATCCATTATACGAAAAAGTACAACAACACCTTGATATGCATCATACCATGAGTCAAATATCAGAGCTTTTAGTGGGTTGTTTGGATCTCCTTTTGGTGCTGGTAGTTGTTGAACAATAGCCTCAAGAACACTATCTACTCCTAACCCTGTTTTTGCGCTTATAGAGATAGCGGTCGAGCAATCAAGTCCAATAGTTTCTTCAATTTCAGCTTTAACTTTTTCTATATCAGCACTAGGAAGATCAATTTTATTAAGGATAGGAATAACCTCATGGTTATGTTCTAGAGCTAAGTATACATTGGCAAGAGTTTGGGCTTCTACTCCTTGAGTAGTATCTATAACAAGTAGTGATCCTTCACAGGCTGATAAAGAACGAGAGACTTCGTAATTAAAATCTACATGACCAGGTGTATCAATAAGGTTTAATATGTAAGTTTTTCCATCAGCAGTTATATATGGAATTCGCACTGTTTGTGCTTTAATTGTAATACCTCTTTCCCTTTCTAACTCCATTTTATCTAGATATTGGTCACGTTTTTCTCTATCCGAAACAAGGTTAGTATATTCAAGGATCCGATCTGCAAGAGTAGATTTCCCGTGATCAATGTGGGCAATAATACTAAAGTTTCTAATATTTTCTTGGATAGGCATGAGGAGATCCTTCATTTAACTACTTTTAGATAACATAAGAGAAGTTTTTTTAGTATAGTATATGTTATAAGTAGTCGATATGTTTTTTGCCAAACCCTGGGATAGCATACAGTGTTTCTAATTTTTTTAGTATCCAGGTAGCAATAGAAACAAAGCTTAAATAGTATATAGCTGCTATAAAATATATTTCCATGGGCTTAACTGTTTGAGAGACAAGAATTTTTGCCTCACCTGTGAGCTCTATACATGTGATAAGGTATGCAAGAGAAGAATATTTTATAAGATAAACAAGCTCATTTCCACATCCTGGTAAAGCATATCGTGTAGCTTGAGGAATAATAATAAAAAGTATAGCTTTTAGTCGAGTGAAGCCAAGAGCATAAGCTGCTTGGAGTTGTCCTTTTTTTATTGAGAGCAATGCTCCACGGATATATTCTGATTGGTATGCACCAGTACATAGGGTAAATCCAATAACTGCTGCAATATATGGTTCAAAATAAATATTTATATTAGGAAGGCCAAAATATAAAATCATAAGTTGGACGGTAAGGGGAACTCCTCGGAAAATGAGAGTGAATATATTTCCTAAACGTTGTAACCAACGTTTTCCGAATACACGAATTATACCTATACAAACACCAAGTAGAAAACCAATAATAGCTGATGGAATAATTAAAGCAATAGATACCAGTAGACCTTTATTAAGAGTAGGTACAACAGTCTGGGTAATAAATGTAATATCTAACAGCATATTAATTTTCGTTTTTTTCAGGGAAAGAAATGGATTCTGTACCACTATTAGTTAGATCATGAGAAAGATCTCCTGAAAGTAACATGCTGATAGATGGTTTCTCTATAGATAATGAATTACTTTGAAGAGGAGAAATAAAAGATTTGAAGAAGCCATTTGTTCTTGTTTGAGCCTCTGGAGAGAGAAGTTGACATGGTGAACCTTGCTCAACAATTTCACCATGTTCCATAAATAGAATATCTGTAGCAATAGCACAGGCAAAGTCCATCTGATGTGTTGTAATCACCATTGTCATACCATTATTAGCTAATTTTTGGATAACAGTTAGGACTTCACATGTTAATTTAGGATCAAGAGCTGAAGTTGGTTCATCAAGTAGCATAACATTAGGTTCCATTGCCAAAGCACGTGCAATTGCTAAACGTTGTTTTTGTCCTCCAGAAAGTTGTGCAGGGTATAGATTTGCTTTGTCTATTAATCCTACTTGTGCAAGTTCTTCTAATGCTCTTTCTCTTGCAGCTTTATAAGAATAATTAGCTACTTTACGTAAAGCAATCGAAATATTTTCTTCTGTGGTTAGGTGATCAAATAGATTAAAGTCTTGAAAAATCATTCCAACTTTTTTACGTAATTCAGATAAGCTATAGTGATTTGATAAATCGATTTTATCTCCATATAGGTAAATACCTCCGCTATCAGGTAAAATGAGGCAGTTAAGACATTGGAGAAAAGTACTTTTCCCAGCACCTGAAGGGCCAATCAACACTTTAATGTCGCCCTTATTAATGTTAACCGATATATTATTAAGAATCAGTTTATTATTAAATGATTTTGTAATATTTTTAACATAGAGAATAGGATATGTAGAATCTATCATAAAGACATCCTTAATGGAGAGAGGCAGTATATCCAGGAAGATAAAGATATTGTTCAAGTCGACGGAGTAAGGAAACACCTATAAGTGTAATAAGGAAATAAAGGATTCCTGCAACAATATATAGTAGTAAGTGTTCATATGTTCTTGAAGCTACAAATTGTGTCTGTGCCATAATCTCTGGTGTCCCAAGAACAAAACATATGGCAGAATCTTTAAGAAGGATAGAGTATTCGTTTGACCAACCAGGGATTGATAACCTTAATGCTTGTGGTAGAATAATTACAAGGATAGCTTGAGTACTGGTCATTCCAAGAGCTTTTGCTGCTTTTAGTTGACCAGAAGGTATCATTTGGATAGCACTTCTGATTATTTGTGTTTGATAACTTGAACTTGCAATCCCAAGGACAATACATGAGGTAGTGACTGCAGAGAAGTTAAGTTGAAGAAGTTCAAAGAGACCAAAGTAAAAAAGAAATAAGAGGAGTAGAATAGGGACTCCTCTAAAAAACCAACAGTAAATTTGAATACTATACCTAATATATGGTGGTCCATATACTTGTAAAATTGCCATTGGTATACCAAGAATAAGTCCAATAAAAAGGGCTAGAAGTACAGTTATTATAGTAACTAAACTTCCTTGGAAAATATTAGGAAGAGCTTCTATAATAATATTAATAGAATGTAGTAGTTCAGAGGAAATATTCAACATTTTAAAATATAATCCCCTTCATATATAAAGATTATATTAAATAAATATAAGTTGGCTAAGGGTTTTCTCTTAAAGGTAGATACTTTTGCTTTAGTGTTTCCCAAAATGGATCAGCCTGTAAAAGTAGAAACCCATCTTCAATACGTTTTGCTAGTTGAGTGTTTTCTTTTCTAACAGCAACACCAAAGGCATCGCTATAATCTATGATATAAAGCTTTTTTATAGCTTTATTATGTTTAATAGCATTATCAACAGGAAGGCAATCCATGACTGCGGCATTAATTCTTCCATTAAGCAAGTCTTTAATTACAAGAGGTGAAGAGTCATAATAGCGTAATTTATATTTATAACCTTTGTTTTTTAGCTCTTTTTCAAGAAACGTTGCTTCATTTGTACCACATTGTACTCCTACTATGATATTTTCTCCATAAAAAATTTCTTCAGGAGTTAATTTACTATCTTTATGAACAATAAGTATTTTTTGTGTTATCCAATATGGTCTTGTAAAAAGAATATTTTTTTCACGTTCTGGAGAAATACTCATTCCTGAGCAGATCATATCAATTTTTTTTGCAAGAAGTGCAGGAATAATTCCATCCCAACTTATAGGACGATGTTCAACTGTAAAGCCTAGTTTGTTTGCAATCCAATTAAGTGCTTCGACATCAAATCCTGTAGGATCCCCATGTTCATCTATAAAACTAAAAGGTGGATAATGAGCGTCAATTCCATTAATATAATGTTCTTTTTTTTCAGCATATATTGGATTTACAATAAAAAAAAAGCAAAATAAGATATTAATCCATAGAGAAAGCATGTACTTCATGAATAGTCCCAGTTATCTTTTGGAAAACATATAATGTTGTTTTAGCTATTACAATATAATTTGCTAGTTACTATAAGGTATAAAAAAAATATCTACAATATGCTATTGTTGTAACAAGTTATATAATATCTCATAATTAAATTAGTTAGGTATATCTTCTTGAGTAACTTGCCACTTATCATCCCATGAGGGAAGAATAGTAAACGTATATCCTGGAAAACTCAATCTGAAAGCATGAAGTTTAAGATTGTGAGAACGTATTGTATTCCCATATTTTTTATCTCCAATAATTGGAAAACCATGAATAGAAAGTTGAATTCTAATTTGGTGTGTACGGCCAGTATGAAGCTTGATAAGTAATAGGCTTTTATCTTTATACTGTTTTATACAACGTACTGTTAATGAAGCCTTTTGAGCTGAAGTTTGTTGTAGTTTATTTTGGTAACTATTAAGTCTTGAATAGTTATCCTGTTTTTGTTTTTTAGTAAGGATATCTTCAAGGCAGATGGGTTGAGTCCATGGACATATCCCAACTACCCATGCAAGATATTCTTTTGTTAGTTGTGTACTATGTGAAGCAAAAAGTTCAGAAAAATATCTTAGACTATTATATGTTTTAGCAACAAGAAGAAGCCCAGATGTATCTTTATCTAATCTATGTACAGGTGTTGGCATAAAAGTACTATGTGCATAATGTTGTGATAATCGGTGAGCTAAACTATCTGTTTGTCCTGTCCCACCATGAACAGCTAGGCCAGCTGGCTTATAAAATATAATAAACTCTGGGGAGTGAGCTATAACTGGGGGAAGTGGAGAAGTAGTATGAGAGCTTATAGGGCTTATATCATATTGATTATGTATAAGAGAGGTTGTTAAATCTTTTTTTTTATATTCGTATGCAAAAGGTGGAATACGTATTTTGTCTTTAAAGTTTACTATAGTAAAGGGGGTCACACGTTTCCCATTAATACGGGTTTGTCCTGTACGGATCCAGCGGTGTAATATGCTTTTGGGTACAGTTAAACGGCGAGTTAAAAATTGAAAAAGTTTTTGTCCTGCCTCATTTGAACTAACTATAATAGGTTGCATAATAAGCTCGATATACAAAAGTTATACTAAAAAACATATAGATAATAAGAAGATATCTACTTATAATTATTATAACTGTATAAAATTACTATAAGTTATAGCTAAGAAGTAAGGTTTAAGAATTTTTTACTAGTAGAGTATTACTCTTAAAAAGATTTTTTCTATAATTTATATATGGGAAGTTAGCTTCTATATGCTGAATTACATGTTATATAATCGTGTGTTAAGTCAGAGGTTAGAAGTTTATACATACCAGGTCCATGTCCTAGTTGAATTTCTATTAGGATATCTTTTTGTTGTAATGGTTCTTTAAGTATGTCATCAAAGTTATCTTTGGTGGGTTGACCATTTAAAAAAACAGTTACACCACAAAGTTTAACACAAACCGCTAGTGGGTCAAATGTTGCATGACTACGCCCAATAGCTGCTATAATTCTGCCCCAATTAGCATCTTGGCCAAAAAGAGCTGTTTTTACAAGTTGAGAGTTGCCAACGGTACGTGCAACAGTCTCTGCGTCGGTGTCAGATAAAGCACCTGTGACATAAATATGTCCAACCTTTGTGGCTCCCTCACCATCTTGTACCAACATATAAGCAAGTTCGCTTAATATAGACGTAAGCCCCTCTTGAAGAAGATTCAATGATTCATTATTTGTAATAGAAATACCAGAACAGCCATTAGAAAGAGCATAAACAGTATCATTAGTAGATGTGTCACCATCAACAGTTATTCGGTTGAATGTTATGTTTACTGTATGGGAGATAAGTTCTCTCCAACACTCTACTTGAATGTCAGCATCACAAAGTATAACAGCTAGCATTGTTGCCATCTGTGGGCAGATCATTCCTGCACCTTTGGCCATTGCTACAATATTAATTGTACCTTGAGATAATTGAACTTTTTTATGAGTAAATTTAGGGAAAGCATCTGTAGTCATAATAGCTTTAGCAAAGTCTTCTGGACCATCTTTACCTAGTCGTTCTATAAGGACAGGAATAACTTTTTCCCAGAGAGCCATGTTGAATTGAACACCAATAACTCCAGTAGAGGCAGGTAAAATATTTTGTGAATTAAAACCAATAGCATTAGAAAGGAGTTCAAGAGTGTGGCGACAGTTTTTTAATCCTTCATAGCCAGTACAAGCATTGGCTTGTCCTGAATTGATAAGAATAGCTCGCATTGTTAGATTATTAGATAGTCTTTCCTTTCCTATTTGGACAGGAGCTGCTGGGAATTTGTGCAAAGTAAACGTGCCTGCAGCAACAGCAGGTGTTTCACTAACAACAAGAGCTGTGTCATTACAGTATGCTCTACGGAACCCAGCTCTAGCTGTAGCAAAACGAAATCCTTTGGGCATATTATACATAACTGTTTAACGCCTTTTATTTGTTTAGTAATTTTTTATAGTAGATAGTATATCATTGGAGGAGGTTTTATTATCTTTACCTAACAATATAATTTAGGTAACAATAGTAAAAAGGTAAAGAGTGTTTTTGAAAGAAAAAACAAGTTTTCTGCTCTTGACCTTCTTTTGATAGGACACTACCTTTAAGATGATCCTTTGTTATCATTAATTGATTAAACCAATAAGGCTAGGTCTATTATGGCAAGTGCCAATTTTTATAACCTTGCAGTTATTGATAATATCCCTTTTGGTCTTGCAGGTATGCAAGGACATTTTTTTGCACTACGTTTGGAACTTCCAGATTGGAAAGGTTGGGCTCCAGGACAGTTTGTTATGATACGTCCTCAAAGTTGGAATTTAGAAATTCCTTGGGCACGTCCTTTTTCTATCTGTAGGGTAACTAAAGAAGAATTAGTTATTTTTTTTCAAGTTTCTGGTAAAGGTACAGAGCGGATGGCTTACTTACGGAGTGGTAATATGGTCCATTTATGGGGACCATTAGGCAACCGTTTTAGTACAGAAGAAAAGCCTACACTGATTTTGGCCGGAGGGATTGGTATTGCTCCTTTTATTGGATATATTGATTCTCATCCCAACCCTAAAAATCTTTATATGATGTTTAGTCATAAATATCCTAATGATTGCTATCCTATTGAAAATTTATCAGAAAAAGTAAATTTTTTTTCTTTCCAAGAAAATACTCTTCAAGATAGAGAAGTATTTCTTGAACAAGTTAGTACACAAGTTAAAAACTATGCTGCTTGTAATGGTTTGATCCTTGTTTGTGGACCTACCCCATTTTTAAAGTTTGTGCAGTCTATTGCTCTTGAAAATAATGTTCGAACACAACTTTCTCTTGAGTCACAAATGGCTTGTGGGGTTGGTGCTTGTCTTGGTTGTGTTGTGCAAACTACAGATAAATGGCCAGTAAAAAATATGGCTGGTATGCCTGTTCCTACATGTACAAATGGACCTGTTTTTTGGGCTGATCAAATTACATTGTGAGGATCACCATGGATAACTATACCGTATCTCTTACTACGACTTCAAGCATTCCTTTAGTTTTGAAAAATCCTGTTTTAACAGCATCTGGAACATTTGGTTATGGAGCAGAGTTTATAGGGTATGGTGATTTGTCTCAACTTGGAGGGATTATTGTTAAAGGCTTATCGTTAAAGCCACGAAAAGGAAACCCATTACCTAGAATTGCTGAAACACCATGTGGGATGTTGAATACTATAGGCTTACAAAATGATGGTGTTGAATTATTTATACAAAAAAAGCTTCCACGCTTACCTTGGAAAGAAACTCCAGTTATAGCTAATCTATATGCGACATCAGTTGAAGAATTTAGTGAACTTACAGCTATTTTGGCAGCAGAAGAGGGAGTTGCTGCTTTAGAGGTTAATGTTTCTTGCCCTAATGTAAAAAGTGGTGGAACATTTTTTGGCCAGGATCCTAGTTTAGCAGCTAAGGTTACTGAAGCTGTGTGTAAGAATGCAGGAAGTAAACCTGTGATGGTTAAACTTTCTCCTAATGTAACAGATATTACTATTATTGCCAAAGCTGTTGAGAGTGCTGGAGCTGATGCTATTTCTTGTATTAATACACTAACTGGAATGGCTGTAGATATTAGAAAACGTAAGTCATTGTTATCTACAGTTATAGGTGGCCTATCTGGTCCAGGAATTAAACCTATTGCACTACGATGTGTTTGGGAAGTGTGTAAGGCTGTAAACATTCCTGTAATAGGTATTGGTGGGATTACCTCAGCAAGAGATGTTTTAGAATTTATTCTTGTAGGAGCTCATGCAGTACAGATTGGAACAATGAATTTTATTCAACCAGATATTGCATTTCGTATTGCTGAGGCATTACCTATTATTTGTAATGAACTTGGTATCAAAAACTTTGATTCATTCAGAGGTTCATTGCAAGTAGAGTAAAATATTGTCTATTTTTATTTATAAAGAATTTTTGGATAAGAGTAGATTAAAAATTTGTCTTATAATTTTTATATAAAAAATTATATTAAAGATTAAAGGTATTATTTGGATTCTGGCGGAAGGGGAGGGATTTGAACCCCCGGACGCCTTGCAACGTCAACGGTTTTCAAGACCGCCGCATTAAGCCACTCTGCCACCCTTCCATTGATTAGTCACAGTTATAATGTATTCTGAATTTGATATATTGGTCAAGTTAGAAATAACTCAATTCCCTATTAAGATATTATTATAATTTTATAAGAAAGGTAATATTATTATACTTAAGCAAATTAAGTTACATAATATTGCTTTCTATGCTGTTGGGGACTAATAAATATTAGTTAGAGAAAGAATATAGTTTCACAATATATTTTTATATTCTAAATTATTTTTTAAAATATTTGAAAAAATTTCTATCTTTTAAAAAAATTATTTTGTAGAAAAATTTTTAGTAGATTTTTTAACAATACTTTTTATATTTTTATACATTTTTAGAAATATCTTAGTATACTTTATAACTATTTTTATATATAGTATAAATTTGAAGGCTAATCTAGCCTACTTTAATATATAGTTAAAGAAGACTAGAGATATGTTAAAAATTTAATAACAATATTATAGATATATTTTATATTATGAACTTATTATATCAACTAAATATATTAGATCTTGTATTAGTTATCTTATGTATTTTCTTTATTTTAAAAGGTCTTAATAGGGGGTTATTACAAGAATTAGCAGGTATAATAATTTTTATTATAAGCTTATGGACTGCTTATATGTTATATATAAAATTCGGTAATATGTTATTAAGTTATATAGGTTCTCAAAAATGGTCTTACTTTTTAGCATATATAGCAATCTTTTTTAGTGTAATGATTATTTCCTCTATTATGAGTGGGTTATTGCAGAAGCATTTAGGATGGAAGTCTGGAGGTTGGATAAATTGGCTGGGAGGAGGAGTAATTGGTGCATTAAAAGCTTTTGTTTTTTGTATGATTATTATAGCTGTTTTTGAATATACAGCAGATTCAAAACCTTTTGTGTTGGAGTCAAAAATAGTTACTTTTGTCAAAAAGCATGATACGTTTTTTAGAGAATTTATTAAGCATTCTATAGGTAATGAACGTAGTATTTAAATTTTTATAACTCATATTACAATAAATAGTTTCATAGATAATAGTTAGTTCTTTAGTTACCAGATAAAGATATTTTGAGTGAAGTTAATTGTATATTTCAACGACTCCCTTAATAAAGAGGAGCCGTTGTATATATATATTTTTTTTTAGCCAATAAGTTGCTGAGCCATACGTGGTAGAGAATTAGCTTGTGAAAGCATAGCAACACCTGTTTGTGTAAGTATTTGGTTACGTACAAATTGTGTCATTTCTTGGCTTACATCTATATCAGATATACGAGATTCAGCAGCTTGTAAGTTTTCATTTTGTATACTTAAATTATCAACTGTAGCTTCAAGTCTATTTTGTAATCCACCAAGGTGTGCTCGAATTTTATCTTTTGAAACAATGGCATTATCTATAGCTTTTAAGGCATTTTGTGCTGCAGCTTGAGTAGAGACTGTAGCACCCGCACCTTTTACTGTATTACCAAGTCCTAATGCAGAAGCTGTAGAGCCACCAATTTTAATATCATAGTAATCTTCAGCAGAGCTGTTAGATGTCCCAAAGTGGATACGTACTGCACCAGTTGAATTTATTTTTTTCCCATCATGATTACCTGATAATGAACCATCAAGAAGTTTTATACCATTAAATTCTGTCGCATTAGCAATACGAGTAATTTCTGAGGCCATAGCTTGATATTCAGAGTCAATAATCATACGCTGAGTGGAGTTATATGTACCTGTAGCAGCTTGTTCAGCAAGTTCTTTCATTCGAATGAGCTTTTCATCGATGACTCCAAGTGCACCATCCGCAGTTTGAATCATAGAAATAGCATCATTCGCATTTCGTATTCCTTGTTGTGTTGTTGCAATGTCAGATCTCATGAGTTCTCGAATGGCTAACCCTGCTGAGTCATCAGCAGCAGTTCCTACACGAAGACCTGAAGAAAGTTTTCGAACAGAAGAACTCAGTTCTCCATAAGACTTGCTTAAGTTACGTTGAGCATTGACGGCCATCAGGTTGTTATTAATGACAAGAGACATATAATTCCTCCTTGAATATACCCGTCTATTAGGTTTTTAGGGTCGCATCCATGCGATCAACTGGATCTTCTAAACTGAGTGATTGAGGCCACAACATGTTCTTAAAAATTGTTTTGGTTTGGGATATGTCATCTTTAATTTGTGTTATTAGAGAAGAGATATTAGAGAATATGGCTTCTTCTCTTAATTTTTTTAGAAAATTGATTGTCATATGTTGCTCATAGAGATCATTATGAAAATTTAATAAATGAGTTTCAATTTTAGGAATTGAATCTCCAAAAGTTGGATTTATTCCTATATTAGTCACAGCTAAAAATGTATTTTTTTGATGTTGTACAGGTATATAAAAGGTATTATCTTGATTTGATTCTAGGGTGACTAATGTTGCATAAACTCCAGTAGATGGAATTAAATTAGATGATAATGCAAGATTAGCTGTAGGAAACCCAAGCATTCTACCACGTTTTTTCCCATGTATAATAGTACCATCTATTGAGTAACAACGACCTAAGAGTAAGTTAGCTTTTTCTATAGCTCCTTCTTGGATAGCTTCTCTGATAAGACTTGAGCTAACAGGCTGTTCTTTAAATGTGAAAACAGGTTGATGTGTTACTGTAAATCCCATTGTTTTTCCTAGGGTTGATAAAACATGTTGTGTTCCTAATCTTTCTTTCCCCATAGAAAAGTCGTGTCCTAAAACTATACCTTCCATATGAAGTCTTTCCAATAAAATCGATTGCACAAATTGTTCCGTTGTCATATTTGCTAATGTAGATGTAAAGTTGAGCTGGAAGATAAGATCTATCCCCATTGATTTAATTAGCTTTAATTTTTCTTTTTTTGTAGTCAGGAGAGATGGGGATTCTCCTATAAGGACGGCCTGTGGATGTGGTTCAAAGGTAATAACCGTTGAGATAGATTGCTGTTTTTTAGCTGTTAAATAAATAGTTTTTAACAAAGCTTGGTGTCCAAGATGGACACCGTCAAAATTTCCTAAAGTAATGGTTGTCTTTTTTTCTTTAAGAAAGTTTTTAGGGAGGGCAATTGTATCAATATCACATTTGATAATCATGAAAAGATGGATAACATGTTAAAAAAGCTAACTAAAAAGTATTGTAATAAATATACTAGCATAGGTTTCATTATATAGTAATGTGTTGTAGTTATGACACCTTTTAGAATTTATTTTGGAGATGTTGACACTTCTTTTGTATTTTTTAAGGCCATATTAATTGCTTCTGTGAATAATTCAGGAGGTAATGCACCACGAAGGATAAGGTTATTAACAATAAAGTATGGAGTACCACTAATATCAAGTTGTGCAGCATCTTTTATGTCTTGTCCAAGAATATTGTTTACTTCTGCTTTGTTGAGGTCACTCATTAACTTTTTTATATCTAGTCCCACTTCTTTTACTGCTTGTTTAAGAGTCTGTTCACCGTTTTGTAATAGCTCATCTCTTTTTTGAAAAAGAAGATCATAAAGTGCCCATGCTTTTTCATTACTTTGGAAAGATGCAGCAATGAAATATATTGCCGCTTGTTGTGAAATAGTATGTCCTTTAAGCGGGAAGTGTTTAAAAATATATTTTACATTATCTTTATAATCAATAAGCATTTGTTGTACAGTTTTAGAAGCTTGTGAACAGTACAAACATGTAAAGTCTGAAAATGCTACAATAGTTACGGGTGCTTTTGGATTCCCTCGGATTGGTCTATTTTCCAGATGCATATTTTTTGGAGTAGTTATGTCTTTTTTCCACTGTGCTATAAGGGATTTATGTTGACGCTGTTTAGAACCTTGTTGGGCAATTTCAAGGACAAGTTCGCTATGCTCTCTTAGTACATCAAGGACAAGCTCAGGATGGTTATGAAGAAGAAGTCGTAATTGGCTTTCAAAATTTTCAGAGGTAATCATTGAATCATTATTACTAGCAAGCGCATTATGACAAGTATATAATATAAAAATTGTTATGAGGGGATAGGTAATAAAACGAAAAGAAAAGAGCATTATCTTTACCTCTGTGTTTTTCTAAATAAAAATTTAGAAAGTTAATGCAGTTTTTACAATAGAAAAAATTAATATATCGAGACTATGATTTTGTGGCAAGTCTTTATAAATGTTGTTATATTTCTATATAATATTTGTTGAGAGAATAGATAGCATTATGCTAATTAATCACTAGCATAGGAGTAATACTCTTATATTTTACTCTTGATTAATGGGCGTGTTAAATAGGTTATATAATATGCAGTTAAAGAGACAAGGTTATACAATAAAAGGTCGAGTACAAGGTGTAGGTTTTCGTCCTTTTGTATACTGTACTGCTACAAAATTAGGCCTTACAGGTAAAGTAAAAAATACTATATATGGAGTATGGATTGAAGTTCAAGGGGATGATAGTAAATTAAATATATTTAAAGAAATGATCACTAATGAAAAACCTTCTATTGCTCAATTTACGTCAATTACTATGCAATCTCTTGGTTTTCAGGATAAAGAAACAGAGTTTCTTATTGAAGAAAGCTCTGATGGGATACAGTATACTTCATTAATAAGTCCAGATATTGCTACATGTGAGTATTGTGTTAAGGAATTGAATACAACTACTGATCATCGTTATCAATATCCTTTTATAAGTTGTACACTATGTGGTCCTCGATATACTATTATACATAAAGCTCCTTATGATCGACATCATACTTCTATGTCCTCTTTTCCTTTTTGTTTTACCTGTGAAAAAGAATATAATAATTCTTTAGATAGACGATTCCATGCACAATCTAATGCATGTCCAACATGTGGCCCACAGTTATGGTTAACAGATCATGATAATAGATATATTACTTATAATAGTGAA
Source organism: Lawsonia intracellularis PHE/MN1-00 (assembly GCF_000055945.1). Classification (NCBI taxonomy): domain Bacteria; kingdom Pseudomonadati; phylum Thermodesulfobacteriota; class Desulfovibrionia; order Desulfovibrionales; family Desulfovibrionaceae; genus Lawsonia; species Lawsonia intracellularis. The sequence goes on along the minus strand of NC_008011.1, from coordinate 891,338 downwards.
GCAATATTGTTAGCTATAGAGTATATTTATAAAGGTAAGATTATTGCTATGAAAGGGATTGGTGGTTTTCATCTTATTTGTGATGCTACTAATGCTGACGTAGTTAATACATTACGCTATCGGAAAAATCGCCCAGATAAACCATTAGCTGTTATGGTTCCAAATATAAATATTGCTCGACAAATTGCTTATATTAGTGAAGTAGAAATCCAAAAAATGCAATCACCAGAGTGTCCTATAGTTATTTTGAAAGCAATTCCTCATAGTTTACCAAAAAATATTGCTCCAGATGTTTCTACTATAGGTCTTATGCTTCCTTATACTCCACTGCATCACATTTTATGTAATACATTAACAAAAGTTGCTGAGCTAGAAAGAATAATTCCTGCTCTTGTTATGACCTCCGCTAATGTAAGTGGTGGTACTATAATATATAATAATGACGATGCACTGATACGACTTAATACTATTACAGATTTTTTTTTATTTCATAATAGAAATATTATTGTGCCAGTTGATGACTCTGTTGTTTGTTTAAGAGAGGACAACATAGGACAATCACCTAATTGGCATTTTATCAGACGTGCAAGAGGATATGCACCACTACCTATAACAGTTAAAACTTTAAAGGATAATACTCCTTGCATTATAGCATTAGGTGCAGAACATAAAAGTACATTTTGTTTTACAAGGGGACAGGATATATTTTTAAGTCAACATATAGGAGATCTTTCTGAACCAGAAACAGAATGGTCATTTTGTCAAACAGTAAAACATATTTCCCAATTATTTGGATTTTCTCCTGAAGTTGTTGTCTGTGATTTACATCCAGACTATTTTACTACACGGTATGCCGCAGAGTTTGGTTTACCAATCTTACAGTTACAGCATCATATTGCACACGGTTATAGTGTGTTAGCTGAACATGGACATAAAGAGCCGGCACTCGTATTGACTCTTGACGGTACAGGATATGGTATGGATGGAACTATATGGGGAGGAGAATTATTTTATTTATATCCAGAAGCTGTAAAAGGGAAGTCATATGAGCAAGGGGAACGACTAGCTAGACTATCACTCCTTCCTCTTCCTGGAGGAGAAAAAGCTATTCATGAACCATGGCGTTTGTTAAGCGGTTTTTTAGCATTATTAAAAATACATGAACTAGAAGGAGTAGATAGCCTTGTAAGACAGCTATGGAAAAATTCTCCTGAGAGATGGACGATTCATAGTGCAATCAGAGAAATGGTATCCAAAGATAAAGTGAAGTTGACTTCAAGTTGTGGGAGGTTATTTGATACAGTTTCTACTTTATTTGGATTATGTGATTACATTACATATGAAGGGCAAGCAGCTATTCGTCTTGAACATCAACAGGATATGTCATGTAATGAGAGTCTTACTATTTCTATAGTTGAAAAAGATAGTATTTATGAATTAGATACAACAGTTTTTTTAAAAGAATTAATAGAGTTATTACAACAAAAAATATCTGTTTCTATATTAGCACGCAGGTTTCATATAGGGCTAGTTGAAGGATTAGCAGATTTAGCCTTGATTGGCTCAGAGAATACAGGAGTTAAAACTGTTGGGTTATCTGGTGGAGTATTAAATAATCAAACTATATCTTCTTTATTACCCAAAGCATTAAGGTATCGAGGGCTTACACCACTTATGCATAAAAATGTACCATCAGGAGATGGAGGAATTAGTTTTGGACAAGCTTATTGGGCTAGCATGGTTTTAGCTTGACTTGATAGTAACTATCCCTAAAAGATAGAGTTCAACAATGGTGAGATATAATTTAACCTGACTGAAATTATATCTGATTGTAATTTAATATAATCTATAGTTGTTAGAAAGAAAGGTTATCTTTTATTGTTCCTTTATAGTAAAGTTTTCAATCTATTATAAATGTACTATAGGATACTTAATTATGCTCTATGGGTAGCATTATATTATACTATTTTTATCTATTATTTTTATTAATATATAAAAAATTCTATAATAATAAAATGTTGTAAACTTTTTATTTTCTAAAAATAACTATATCTCATTTTATTATAATGTTATTATCTCTCAATAATGTTTTTCTTTTCTTCTATTTATTATCTATAATTAATTAATATATTACAGTTGTAGGATCTTATATGAGTATATTTTGTGCTGACTTACATATACATTCTCGTTTTTCTAGAGCTACCAGTAAAAAGCTTACAGCACCACATTTAGCTGCTTGGAGCCGCATCAAAGGTATTTCTGTTATTGCTACAGGAGATATTACACATCCTGTGTGGAGAGAAGAGTTACAACAACAACTTATATTAGATGAAGCCTCAGGGCTTTATAAGCTTCCTGTTTCTAAAGAAGTCCTTCAGAGTGAAGTCCCAGGAATAGAGATTCCTTCTGATTCACCAGATCCTTTATTTTTACTTCAGGGTGAAATTAGCTCTATTTACAAAAAAGATGGATTAGTACGTAAGGTTCATAATATGATTTTCATGCCTGACTTTGATAGCATAGAGAAACTATGTCGAAAATTAGAGTCAATTGGGAATTTACGTTCAGATGGTCGTCCTATTCTTGGTCTTGATTGTCGTAATTTACTTGAGATTGTTTTAGAAGTTGACGAAAGAGGAACTGTCGTTCCTGCCCATATTTGGACACCATGGTTCTCTCTTTTTGGTTCAAAGTCAGGATTTAATAGTTTGGATGAGTGTTTTGGTGATCTTGCACCACATATTTTTGCTTTAGAAACAGGTCTTTCTTCTGATCCTGAAATGAATCGTCTTTGGAGTCATTTAGATGGTTGTGCTTTAATTTCTAATTCTGATGCACATTCTGGGGATAAAATTGGTCGAGAAGCCAATTTATTTGAGGGACTACCATCTTATGATGGAATTTTTAATGCACTACGTTTTTCTACTGGAAGATTCCCTTCTATACCTAATAATGTTCAATATAAAGGTACAGTTGAATTTTTCCCAGATGAGGGGAAATATTATTTAGATGGCCATCGTGCTTGTGGTGTTGTTGTTGAGCCAAAAGAAGCCATGCGTATGGGAAATATGTGTCCTGTTTGTGGGAATGAGCTTACAATTGGAGTGTTGCATCGAATTCTTGAATTAGCTGATAGGACAGAAGCCTATATGCCAGCTACTCCTCCTTATTATCCCTTTATCCCTCTTGTGGAGTTACTAGGAGAGATATTGGGAGTTGGCTCAATGAGTAAGAGAGTGCTTGATAAATATGGACAACTTATTCATCGATTTGGAACGGAATTTAATATACTTCATGTGGTTTCTGAACGTGATCTTCGCCAATACTGGAATGAATTAGGTGAAGCTATTGTGCGTATGCGTCGTGGGCAAGTTATACGTCAAGGTGGTTATGATGGAGAGTATGGCATTATCCGAGTCTTTAGTGATGCAGAAAGAGCTTCATTTCTACCTGGAAAAATGTTTTCTAGAAGCTCAAAGCCTCGAGTAACAACACAAGAAAAATCAAAAACAATAAAGAATTTATCACCCAAATATATGACTATGCCTTTGTTAGCAGCTACAGGCGTTCTTTTGGAGGGAGAGAAAGAAACGTCTTCCCCAAAATCTTCTAGTGTAACGGCGGCTAGCTATGGTGATATTTTTTTAACTAAAAAAGATCATGATAAAAAGATAATAACTACTACTAGTTCTTCTTCTAACTTTTCTTATTCAACTTCTCAAAATGAAGCTATAAAGGCTGATATCCAACCTATATTAGTTCTTGCTGGACCAGGTGCAGGTAAAACAAGGACATTAATAGGAAGGATAGAACATTTGCTATTCAGTGGGATAAAACCCAGTGAAATTTTGGCTGTTACATTTAGCCGTAGAGCTGCAGAGGAGCTACAAGAACGTATACGAAATTCTATAGGGAAGGGAACAATTAGAGTCGATACACTTCATGCTTTAGCTCTTGGATACTGGCCCAAAAAAGAAGATGGCAGTCAGCCACATGTCCTTTCTGAGGAGGCTTCACAGGCTGTATTTATTAAAGCTAACGAAGAGAATGAACCAAAGTTAATCAAAAAAGCTTGGGAGATTTTAAATCTAGTACGTGAAAAGCAAGTTGATACGTCAGTATTGCCTGAACAGGCATATCTTCCTATGCTTGAAAAATATAGACAGTATAAAAAAATACGCAATATGGTTGATTATAGCGACTTATTAGAACAATGGATTTCTACTTTGCAGAAAAGCAGAGGAACATTTTGGAAGGCAGTCCTTGTTGATGAAATTCAAGATCTTTCTTCACTTCAACTTGCATTAGTAAAATTACTTGTTCCATCATCAGGTAAGGGGTTTTTTGGTATAGGTGATCCTGACCAGTCAATTTATGGTTTTAGAGGTGCTCATCCTAATGTTCAATTAGCTCTTAGTAAAATGTGGCCTGGTATAAAAGTTATTACTCTTGCAGAGAACTATCGTTCTGTAAAAGAAGTTGTTTACTCAGCTTCAGCTCTTCTTGCTTCTGGTAAGCAAAGTAAAAACCTTACTTCTACTAGAAAGGATAAAGGGTTATTACACCTTTTTACAGCACCTGATTATTGCCGTGAAGCTTCATGGGTTGCAAGTAAGGTATCTCAATTAATTGGAGGAAGTTCTCATACATTGGTAGATGCACGGGCTGGTAATGAACCTCATCCATTAGCAGGACTATGTAGTCCTGGTGATATTGCTATTCTTGTCAGAATGAAGGCACTCATGAAGCCATTCCAAGAGTCTTTGGTAAGATTAGGTGTACCTTGTTCTGTTCCAGAAACTGAATTATTTTGGGAAGATCAGCGTGTAGCTTTGTTATTAGGTCTTGCAGGAAGAAAATTTGGAAGACCTTTTGGAATACAAACAGTTCCTGATCCTTCTTCTATTGCAACACATATTTGGAATGGAGGACCTTCAGCACTTCTTTCATGGTTAGAATCTGTCCCACCATTTGATCCTTTATTTCGTGAATCCAGTAGTTTTAAGAAGTTGTTAAAAGCCTATAAAGTACATGGTTCTTGGGAGAGTTTATTGAATTGGCTTTGTTTGCGACAAGAAATTGATTTAGTAAAAAGTCATTCAGAACAGGTTCAAATTATGACACTACATGCGTCTAAGGGACTTGAATTTAAAGTTATTTTTTTACCAGCATTAGAGGAAGGACTTTTACCATATTTAGGTACACAACGACTTTTACAAAAGGCAGAGAAAGAGTATGAAAATAGTGAGACTATTGCTGAAGAAAAACGGTTATTATATGTTGGGATGACACGTGCCAAAGATGCATTATTTTTAAGCTATTCAGAGCAAAGAACTATATTTGGTAATGTGTTAAGGCTTGCTCCTTCTAGATTTTTAGTTAATCTTCCAGATATGTTTCAGCGTAGTCAGCTGATGAAACATATACAAAAAAAACCTAGTCAACTTTCTTTATTTTAACATTAGTTTTATTCAAAAGCTACTATTGTAAACTTTGCATTAACTTTAATATACTATAGCATGCTATAATGTATAATTAATAAGATGTTAGTAGAAAGCGACCTTGTTATTCAAAGGAGAGTTATGGATTCATCATTGCTGGGACAGTTTTTTTCATTTATATTACATATTGATACACACCTTTTTCCCTTAGTGGCTGAGTATGGAATTTTTTTATATGTGATTCTTTTTATTATTGTTTTTTGTGAAACAGGACTAGTTATTACTCCCTTTTTGCCTGGAGACTCTTTACTGTTTGCTGCAGGGACAGTTGTAGGTGCAGGTTATTTATATTATCCAATACTTGTTATTGTCCTTTTAACTGCAGCAATTATGGGTGATGCTGTAAATTATATGATAGGTAACTATATTGGTCCAAATGTTTTTAGTCGTAACATATGGCTCTTGAATAAAGATCAACTTATTAAAGCGCATAATTTTTATGAAAAGCATGGTGGGAAAGCAGTTATTTTTGCACGTTTTATACCTATTATCCGTACCGTTGTTCCATTTGTTGCTGGAGTTACCTATATGAATCCTAGCAGGTTTTTATTTTATAATATTGTTGGTGCAGCTATTTGGGTGATAGGCTTAGTCTCTGCAGGATACCTTTTGGGTAATATGCCATTAATAAAGAAAAATTTTAGTTTAGTTATTTATGGAATAATTATTGTTTCTTTATTACCTATTATTATTGAGTGGGTTCGGTTAGGAGTGAGACGGAAGAGAATATAATGTATATATATTGTTTTTATTTCCTTTTATCATTCTAGTATATTTGTTTATTAAGGTGTATATATGCTACCTAGTACTATTGTAGAAATTCTTTGTTCGAAAACAGCACAAGCAGATGTTCATGTTGGTGGATGGATACGGACAAGGCGTAATGCTAAGGGGTTTGTGTTTCTTGAACTTAATGATGGTTCATGTCTAAAGAATATACAATGTATTATAAATGAAGGTAGTGCTGCTTGGGATATGCTTGACGGTGTTAATACAGGAGCTTGTGTATCTGTTTATGGTAAGCTTGTACCTTCTCCTGGCAGAGGTCAAGACTGGGAAATTCAAGTAGAAAAAATGGTTGTACATGGTCTTGCTGCTCCTGAGGTATTTCCTTTACAAAAGAAACGTCATTCTGATGAATTCTTAAGAACTATTGCACATCTACGAGTTCGTACAAATAAGTATGGCGCTATTTTTAGAATCCGTGCTGAGGCTGCACAGGCTATCCATAATTATTTTTATAAGAAAGGGTTTTATTACATCCATACTCCAATTCTTACAGGCTCTGATTGTGAAGGAGCTGGTGAAATGTTTAGAGTTACTACAGCACACTCAAGCAATGATTCTCAATCTAGTGATAATTTTTTTGGTAAGGAATGTAGTCTTACAGTCTCAGGACAACTTGAGGCTGAATGTTTAGCTATGGGACTTGGAAAAGTATATACATTTGGTCCTACTTTTCGTGCAGAAAATTCTAATACACCTCGACATGCAGCAGAGTTTTGGATGGTTGAGCCTGAAATGGCATTTGCTGATTTACAAGATAATATGAATCTAGCAGAAGAGTTAACCTGTGAAGTTATTAGGAAAGTTCTTCAGTGTCATATAGATGACATAATGTTACTTGATAAATATGTTCAACCAGGACTTATTAAGGCGTTAGAGAATATTATTGCCAAGCCATTTATACGTTGTTCATATCATGATGCTATTACAATATTATTATCTAGCCATAAAGATTTTGAATTTCCAGTTACTTTTGGGTTAGATCTTCAATCTGAGCATGAAAAATATCTTACTGAAGAATATTTTAAACATCCTGTCATTATTTTTGACTATCCAAAAGAAATAAAAGCATTTTACATGCGCCAAAATGATGACGAAGAAACTGTTGCAGCAATGGATTTACTTGTTCCTCGTATAGGCGAACTGATTGGAGGGAGTCAACGTGAGGAAAGACTTGATAATCTTTTGTCTCGAATTAGAGAACTAGGTCAATCTATAGAAGAGTATTGGTGGTACCTGGATTTACGACGATTTGGTACTGTCCCACATGCTGGTTTTGGTCTAGGGTTTGAAAGGTTAGTGATGCTTTTAACAGGTGTTTCTAATATTCGTGATGTATTACCATTTCCCAGAACACCAGGTTATTTAGAATTTTAAAGGAATGTAATTTTAGTTTTTAAAATTGAATGGTAACGTAAGGTACATAGAGAGTAAAAGAAGATTAAGAAATTAATAATAGTTAACTAGTTTGATTTGTATTTAATGGTTCTGATGGATGTTTATGTTCTTCTTTTGTTGATAGTTCTTCATTATTCTCTGATTCTTTCTTAGAGTTTTTCTTTTTTGAATGTAGACGTTCTGAAAGTTTTCGAAATATAAAAACTTCTAAATTTTTTCCTTCAACAAGTTTCAGTGGGAATTCAGCTCTTGCCATAGCCCTATGACCACCTGCAGAGCCTAATGATGAAAAACGTTCACTAGCAAATTTTCCAAGATCTATACTTTCATCTCCTCTAAAAACAATAACAACTTGTTCTTTATAGACTCCACAAATAGCAGTCCATTTTAACCCATAAACTTTAGTAAAAAAATCACCTACAACAACTAAAATATCAGGATTTTCAATATTTCCTAAGAAGGCAAATTTCCCTTTCCCACAGTCATGAAGAGAAGTAAAGGCTCGAGTAAAATACTTTAACCAGTCTTGTAAGTATTCACTACGGGTAATACGTATTAGCAGTGTATTACTTGCATGTTTAGCTAGCCATTGATAGGCTCTGATATCAGCATCTGTAAATTTACGAGTGAATGTTCCAGTATCTGTTCGAATACCATATTGTAGCGCTGTTGCAAGACGTCTTCCAGGTCTAATATGAAGACTACGCAAGTATTCAGTAAAGATAGTACTAGTCGCACCATATTCAGGTCGAATATCAGAATATGTAGCTTTTGAAGGAAATTCAGGTAGAATAGGATGATGATCTATAACAATAGAGAATGGTATGTCTTGGAATATAGGACTATGATGTGGTTGAGAGTCTACTAAAGCAAATTTTTGGAAAAAGGGGAGGAGTGTTTCACTCCATGGGACAAGAGGAATATATAACTGTCTCAACATAGTTAGGTTATCTGGCCGGGTAATTTCATTAATACGTGCAATAAATACTTTCCCAGTTCGACGGGACATAATACGTTTTAGAGCCATAGCTGATGCAATAGCATCAGGATCAGCATTAATTATGATCAGCCAGTTATCATTTCGGGAGAATAATTCCTGCATTTGGGTAAGACGAGCACCAACTTTACGGTAAATGGGCATTGCAAATCCTTTGAATGACTTTTCAATAAGTCTGATCTATAGCTCTTTTACTACTTCTAGCTTTATTAATTGTCTTTCAGAAAAGGCAAAGGCACCATTATGATAACGGTTCAGATCAGATACCGTTTCATACCTTATTTAAAGATAATATGGAAGTTCTCTATATTACTTTTTTATACATCAATAAACCTATATTTTAATTACGAAGTCAATAATTAAATAAATATGTTAGAGAAAGAGATAGATTAGGACTAAACTATGACTCAACAAAGAGTATCAAGTGTTTTTATAGAAACCGTACCAATAGTATTAGCATCAGCCTCTCCAAGACGTAGAAGTTTGCTTGAGCAATTAGGTCTTTTATTTAAAATTGTTAGTGTAGACAGTGAGCCTTTACCACTTTCTTCTGAACATCCTTTAGAGTATGTTATAAGGGCTGCAAAAGTAAAAGCTTTTGCTGCTGCTGCATTAGAACCACGTTCAGTTATCATTGCTGCAGACACAGTAGTTATATATACTAAAGATGATGTTTTTGAAATAATAGGCAAACCTCAATCAGGCAATGATTCTTTTTCTATGCTTTCTCGTTTTCAGGGAGGAAAACATCAAGTTATAACAGGTTGCTGTATTGTGTGGCCATTAGAAGAAAATATCACTTCTGTGCAATATGAAATATTTTATGATACAGCAAGTATCCAATTTGGCCAATGGGATAAAGATATTTTATCTTCTTATGTAAGTACAGGTGAGTCAAATGATAAAGCAGGAGCTTTTTCAATACAAGGTATAGGAGCTTTTTTAATAGATATTATTGAAGGTAACTATACTACGATATTAGGTTTACCTCTTCCCCAGTTAGTAAAACGTTTATTAAAGAGGAAAGCAATAAAAGTTGTATTGAATAAAAATAGTGAAGAGACTATATCCTCTGATTTTTTAACGTATTCAAGATAGTAGGAAATATGGAGAGACCTCATCCATCATCTATTCCAACAACTCCTGGTGTTTATTTATACAAAGATTCACAAGGTCGGATTATTTATGTAGGTAAAGCCAGAAACTTAAGAAAGAGAGTATTATCTTATTTTCGTGATGGGTTAGTGATAACGCCTAAAACAAAGGCAATGATGAATCATGCTAATTTATTGGAAACAATATCTACTAATACAGAGAAAGAAGCATTATTACTTGAAGCTAGCCTGATAAAAAAACATCGTCCACGCTATAATATTGTATTACGTGATGATAAGCAGTATTTACTATTTCGAATTCAAAAAGGAATTCCTTTCCCTAGACTTGAAATTGTAAGGCAATCTTATAAAGATAATGCTGTTTACTTTGGTCCATTTACATCTGGTACATCTGTCCGTGATACATGGAAATTTATCCATAAAATTTTTCCTCTTCGTCGATGTTCAGATAAAGTTTTTAATAATCGTATACGTCCATGTCTTTATTTTTATTTACAACAATGTCTTGCTCCATGCACAGAAGAAGTAGACCCTAAAGACTATGCTGTATTGATACAAAAAGTAGAGTTATTTTTATCTGGGAAATCCAAAGAACTTGTAGAGTTATTACAGAAAGATATGTTGTATGCTTCTGAAGCATTAGAGTTTGAAAAGGCAGCAACCTTAAGAGATCAAATCCAAGCTATTAAGCATACTATAGAGAGACAAAGTGTTGTTCTCCCTGAGGGAGGTGATATGGATGTTATTGGAATTGCGGTAGTTAATAATGGGTTAGCTCTTGGTTTTTTGTTTGTTCGAGAAGGAAAACTGTTAGATGGAAGGACATTTTTTTGGCCAGGTCTTGAACTTGATGATGGTCCTGAGCTTTTAGGAAGTTTTTTAAGTCAATTTTATAGTCCTATATCTTCAATCCCTCCAAGAATTATTGTCCCATGGCTTCCTGAATCAACAAATAATAAAGACGAAATAAGTGAAGATACCTTTGAAACATTAAAATATGTATTAGAAGATATACGTAATAGTACAGTTCGTATTGAGGTTCCTAAAAATATAATTGAAAGTAATTTGGTAGATATTGCAGTAACTAATGCTCGTGAAGCTGTACAGACAAAATTAGGGGAGCCTATGTCAGCTAAATTAGCAAAAGTTTTTCATACTGATAAACCCATTTTTCGAATAGAATGTGTTGATGTATCACATATAAGTGGGACAAATACTCGTGTAGGAATGGTTGTTTTTGAAGATTCTCAACCTCTTAAAAATGATTATAGAATATATAGTACAACAGAAGATAATAGTCCTTTTATTAAAGGAGATGATTATGCTGCTCTTGCATCATGGGCAAAACGAAGAATACAGTCAGGCCCTCCTTGGGCAGATTTAGTTCTTATTGATGGAGGAAAGGGTCAAATAAATGCCGTACAACGTGTTTTTAATGAGCATCATCTTAAAGACGTATTTATATTAGCAGGAATAGCTAAAGCAAGGAATGAAGAAGGTAGAGTAGATCGTCGTGCAGGGAATATTGGAGATAAAATTTTTGTCGTAGGAAGAATGAATCCTCTGACCTTAAAAGAAGGATCTCCAGAGTTATTATTTTTGCAATATGTGAGAGATACAGCACATAATTTTGTACTTGGCAAACATAGAAAAGCTAGAAAAAATACAGCTCTGTTAGGTGAGTTATTACGTATCCCTGGTATAGGACAAGCCACAGCAAAACTTTTGTGGAGTCATTTTAAGACTGTTGAAGCAATGACATGTGCTACCATAAAGGATTTAGAAGCTATTCCTGGGATTGGTGAAGCAAAAGCTCGTATGTTGGCAGAGAGATTGCAGTCATTACGTAACCAGTGATAATTCTATTAATATATTTGATATGATAGGGTCAAATCACTGACAATATCTTATAGATAAGCTCTATATTACATGGAACTCTATAAATTTACTTAAAAAAGATATTTTGGCATGTGCATTGCTTTATCCTTTATATCAATACACCCTTATTAATTTAGTTAAGTATAACTTTTAGTAAAAAGGATATGGAGGAGATTATGAGTAGCCAAAATCAGCTTGATTATGAAATTAACAAAGAGTTAGGTGAATGCTATTTGTTTATGGGTGATTTTGATAAGGCTGAAGATTATTATAAAAAAGCTAATACTTCTATGGAAACACAGCCTGAACCTTATATGGGTCTTGCTACTATAGCTATACAACGTGGAGACTTTGATACAGCAATGGACTTTTATAATAAGGCTTTTGATTTTGGTCTTCAAGATAAAGCATTAGCTGGTATGGGTCTTATTAAGATGGAATTAGGCGAAGATGAAGAAGCCTTTTCTTATTTTGAAAAAGCAGCACATGCTAATCCTGCAAATGCAGTAGCACTTAATTGCCTTGTCCGTGAAGGCTATAAATTAAATCGCCTTGAGTCAGTTGTTTCAGTTCTTGAAGAGTGTGTAAATATTTTCCCAGATAGAGAGGAGCTTCGTATTTCTCTTGCTGGATGTTTAATTTCTTTAGGTCGTAATAAAGAAGCTATAAAACAAATTGAAACAGTCCTTGAATATAACCCATCTAGTATTGTTGCTAGAGAATTTTTCAATCATATTATGTTGGCAGCATAGTAATAACTATAAGTAGTTATTATAAAGTATTACATATAATTTAATCTCCTCCAGAGATTTTTAGAGTTAGCTAGAATATTATTAAAATTTAAAGCAAGGGGTATCGATAAAACTCTGGGATATAAAATTCCAGAGTTTTTTCTATAAAAATTTAAATAAATTATGTTAATATCTTATAAATAGTTACTAAATTATATAAAATGCTGTTCCCAAAGATTTGAGACAGCATTATAGTGATTATTAAGGGAATATTCTTTAACTGTTTTTTCAGCTTGCAAATATATAGAGTTAAGTTCTTCATTATGAGAGTGTAGTAAATCTATAGCGTATTCTAAGGCAAAAATAGTTCCTAATATATCAGCATCAGCTACATATAGTCCATTTCCTCCCCATGGAAGATTTTCTAAGGGCCACCAAGGTGTATAACCATTAGGTAGTGCTTGACGCATATAATCCCATCCTCCAAATCCTCCAAATCCTACTACAAGACATCCACATGCTAGTGCTTCTAATGGAGGCAATGGGCATCCTTCAGGAAATCCTGTAGCAAGAAAGATATCAGAAGTTTTAAGGCAGGCAGAAACTTCTTCTGGTGTTTTTTTATGAATTTCTATCCACTCTAAAGAAGTTGATGAGTTACAACTAGAAAGTTTTGCTTTAATACTTTGTTGTATTTGATGTGCAAGTGCTTTATTTTTTCTAGGCATCCAAGCAATTCGTATAGGTCTGTTTTGAGATTTAAAAGACTTACAAGTTGGTACATGAAATATATTAAGGTTAATCCCAGGGCGTAATATATGAGCATTTATTCCTGTTGTTTCTTTTATAAAGAAAGCTACAGGATTTGAAACAGCGATCATTGTCACAGGAAGTTGTTCCCATGAAGCATTGTCTGGAAGTTTCCCATGTAAATATGCCCAGTTTTGTACATAGACAACACAACGACTTTGAGAACGTAGTCCTGGGATAAGAGCCATTGGCCAACCTTCAGGAACAACCCAAACATCATCTTTGCTAAGTGTAAGTTTGTCCCAGTGTGTAGTAGGGATTTGAGGTGTAATGCTATCAATATAAGGTGAGTACTCACGAAAGACTAATGTACTTTTATGGCCAATTGTATGTAAATGTTTTGCAATAGTAAGTATAACATACATACCCCCTGTAATAGAAGGAAGAGGAGGAAAGAAGAAAAAGGTTGCCATGCAATTTTTGGTTATGTTATATTTAGAGGCATTACATTTATTATAGTTATAGGAAGAGTTTTTTTTCTATGTTTTCCCATACGACATCAATAGTAATATCTTTCATACACCTAAAGTGTTTTTCAGGACAAGTTTTTCCTCCATGTAGACTACAGGGTCGACAATAAAGAGATATTTCTATTACAGTTGAATGCTCACCTCTGGGAGAAAATCCTAGGCATTTTACGGTAGGGCCAAAAATAGCAGTAACAGGCGTATGTTGGCTCCATGCAATATGCATGGGGCCAGAATCATTAGTAAGGTAGCAATTCAATTTTTTTATAAATGCAGCTAATTCTTGTAACGTGAGTGTTCCACAAAGATTATGGAGTAAGGGGTGTCCAGTCATACCAGATAATGAAATAATTTCACTTGCAAGCTGTTCCTCTCCTGGTCCTCCAAAGAGCAGTACATGAATATTTTTTTTTATAGCTCTATGTAAAATAGCTGCAAATCGTTCTGGTAACCAACGTTTTGTAGGCCATACTGAACCAGGATTAATTCCTAAAACAGGACCTAAAATATATTTCCTCCAGAAGGTATTTGCTTGTTGCTGTGCGTCTTGGGTTAAGACAATATTAGGCCAGTATTGGATATTTGATTTTTTTATAGGCAAATTTGAGAGAAGATCTAAAAGACGCTCTATCTCATCAAGAGAACCAAGTTTACGTTTAATGAGCTGTGTACAACATAATGGTTGGATGATATTTTCAGAATAACCTATACGTAGTTTAGCATTTGAACATAGTGTAATAATAGAAGAGCGAATACTTGTATGTGCATTAATCCAAAGATCATAGTTTTGTTTTTTTATATGTTGGATAAGTTTTATTGTACTTTTTATGAATTGTTGTTTTTTATTATATTCAATAATATTTTTAATATTTGGATGTGAAGAGAAAAGAGAGCCATTACCTTTACGAACATAGAAATCAATAGAGGCTTCTGGGTAAGTTTTTGCAAGAGTTTGGATAAGAGGAAGAGTAAGTACTGTGTCTCCAAGAAAAGCAGTATTCCATACAGCAATATTTTTCATAAATTATTAAAAAAAGTTTTAGTTAGTTAGCTAGAAAAATTGAATGCATTTCTTAAAAAAATAAGTCAAGGAGAGAAATTTCTCTCCTTGACTTATAAGTAAGTTAACTATCTGTTAGTGGCTTAAAACTTTTTTTAGAAGCACCACAAACAGGACAATGCCAATTATCAGGTAGCGATTCAAATTCCGTTCCTGGTGGAATTTTAGCTCTTTTATCTCCTCTTTCAGGATTATAGATATATCCACAGTTTGTTATTTGACAATGCCACATTTCTTTTGGCTCTGTCATGATTGGACTTTCTGACATAAAAGGATCTCTATTACCATGGGTTATGTAAGACTTCAAAGTATGCTTTTGGATGTCCACAAGCTGGGCAAACTTCTGGCGCATTTTTCCCATGATGAATATAGCCGCATTTTAAACAACGCCAGGAAATAGCAACTTCACGTTCAAACACTTTACCTTCTTTTAGGTTTTTTGCAAAGGCAAGATAACGTTTTTCATGGTATGCTTCAGCTTCTGCTATGTTACGCATAACACATGCAATTTCACAAAAACCTTCTTGATCAGCAATTTGAGCAAATTGAGGATACATTTCTGTTGATTCATAATGTTCCCCATGTGCTGCAGCCAGGAGATTATTTTCTGTAGTAGAAATAACTCCAGCAGGATATGCAGCTTGAATTTCTACTTCACCACCTTCAAGAAATTTAAAAAGGCGTTTAGCATGAGCTTTCTCTTGAAGTGCAGTCTCAGCAAATATTTCAGATATTTGCATTAAACCTTCTTCTCGTGCAGTTACACAAAAGTAGTCATATCGATTTCTTGCTTGGGATTCACCAGCAAAAGCAGTAAGGATATTTTTTTCTGTTCTAGTGCCCTTTAAAGATTTCATAAATATTTCCTTTAAGTTAGTATTTATATTTTTATTTTAGCCAATTTTATAATTAAAAATGTAGACTGCTAATTTGATTAGAAGAAGGTTTTTTAATTAAGAATAGTTGTAGATAATATTTGAGACATAGTCTAATTATAGTACTTAATTTGTTAAAAATAAAGAGAGATATAGCTTAGTTAAAAATTAATTAAATTAAGGTAGTATGAGTAACTACAACTTTTATTATATAAATTCCTTCTATATGCTAAACTGAGAAACTATATTAAATTAGATAGATATGAGTCAGCTAGCATTTAAGAATTATTAAATATTGTCCTAAAAAGTATCTGTCAAGTAGCCTTGTAGGCTCTGTGTGTTTTTTATCTATAAAAAACAGGCATTGCTTAATTAAAAAGTAATATATATGCTATAAAAACAGTAACAGTAACTTATTAGCTATGGCTAGTTATTGTATCTTCTTTATGATATAGCTTGACGTATCATAGTAGTATCTGTACGAAATTTAAGGCTAATATGTTTATTAGTAAGGATAAGTTCTTATAATTAAAGATATTGAAGGTATTAATATTAGTTATAAAGAAGATTGAAAACATTTTCTGTGCTTATTATTTCTTGTTAAGGTGAATAGAATGGATTTGAGTATAATTTCTTTAATTGCTCAAGCAACAGTTGTTGGTCAGGTTGTGCTACTAATTCTTTTGCTCATGAGTGTACTAAGTTGGGCAATGATGTTCCAGAAGTGGATAGCTATTAGGTTAGCCATGAAAAAAACAGTGTTAGGTAGTGAGCGTTTTCATGATGCTAGAGAATTACGAAATGCTGTGCACTCAATTGGAAGAGACATGGTTTCACCGTTGTATGTCGTTGCACATGAAGGAGTGACAGAATTTAATCGTTCAAAAGAGGCTGGGAACTCTGAGGAGGTTATTGTAGAAAATGTCCGTCGAGCACTACGTCAGGGAGTAAGTACAGAAATGACACGATTATCTAGCTCTCTTTCTTTCCTTGCAACAACAGCAAATACAGCTCCTTTTATAGGACTTTTTGGAACAATTTGGGGTATAATGCATACTTTCCATTCTATAGGTGCTATGAAGTCAGCTTCTCTTGCTACTGTTGCACCTGGTATTTCTGAAGCACTAATAGCTACTGCCTTTGGGCTTGCTGTAGCTATTCCTGCAACTGTTGGTTACAATATTTTTGTTGGGAAATTAGGGGATCTTGAATCTAAATTAGTTAATTTTGCAGGAATGTTTCTTAATCGTGTCCATCGTGAGCTTAATGCAAATAAGACATAAAGATAGGTTAAGGATAATTTATTTAGACTTATACATTCATACTTAATTAGTAGAAAAAATAGAGAAAGTTTTTGGTGGAATTATGGGGGCATCTTTAGGGGGGAAAAGTAGTTTTGTTTCTGAGATTAATGTGACGCCATTTGTAGACGTTATGTTAGTTTTACTTATCATTTTTATGGTGACAGCACCTATGATGACTGAAGGATTAGAAGTAGATCTTCCTCAAACTAGAGCTGTAGAAACACTACCACTAGAGTCAGAAAATCTTATTTTAACCATCCGTAGAGATGGTAACATGTACCTTGATACCTATCCTGTTTCTATGGATGAACTCCAAGAAAAATTAGATCTTTTAGTGAGGTCTCAAAATAAAGAGCTTTTGTTACAGGCGGATAAAGAAATACCTTATGGCGTTGTTGTAGAGGTAATGGGGAGAGTTCGTGAGGCAGGTATTGATAAACTTGGTATGATTGCGACTAGGGAAGAGATTGGCTCTGGGGTAACCTCTAAAAAGTAATGATATTTTGATTACTATGGTCAAGGACAAAATTTTTATGTTATTATTCATTTATTGAATAGATGTATTTTTGTGTCATAGGTGAAAGGTAAATAGAATTATGCGATTTATTAGTTATATCGCATCACTCATTCTACATATTGGGTTGATCTTAATTATAGTTTTTTGGCCTACTAAGACTATTGTAAGACCTGAGCGTCCAATTCAGATTAGCTTAACTATGGAGTCTATAGGAGGTGGTAGACTACCCTCTCCTGTATTAGGACAGCAGATCCCTGTTCCTACTAAAACTTCAACAGTTACACCTTCTATCCCAATAGAAAATATTCCAGTTCTAAAGAATCCTTCTGTTCAGACTAGTTCTGATTTTGTACCTCTTAGACAAGAAACAATAGGTGGTCATGAGTCTCAAAACCAACTTCAACCAATTGCAGTTCCTGTAAGGGAAGAGATAGCAGTTAATGAAAGGATAGAGCAAAAAATTCCTACAGAAAAAATTTTAGATACTCCAAAGGCAAAACAAGAATTAGCTAAAAAAGTTGAAAAAATGCAACCAAAAGGAGAACCAGCTAAAAAAATAGTAAAGAAGACAGAACCAATAGGAGGGAGTGCTTCTTTAAAAGATGCATTATTAGATGCAAAGAAAAAGACAAATATTCAAAAATCACAAAAAGTTTCTCCTAATACTTCTGTAACTAATGCGTTAGCTGGGTTTAAAAAACAAACTTCTACAGTCGGTGGTGGAGGTGGAGTAAGTGATGGTAATGGTGGAGGTGGTGGATTACATGATATTTATGCTGGATTAGTAATGATGTCTGTTCGACCAAACTGGAGTATCCCAACGTATTCTCGTGATAATTTAGTTGCACTAGTCCATGTACGTATTGATGCAGATGGTAATGTTCTTTCCTGTGTAATTGAGCGTAGTTCTGGTAGATCAGATTTTGATGCTTCTGCTGTAAATGCGGTAATTAGGACAAAAATATTACCACCACCACCAACACCTGCACAGCAAGATATGATTATTGTTTTTAACTCGCTAGAAGTTCAGTAATACTTTCCGTATGTTGTAACAGGTTAGACAACTTAAAAATTTTACTTATTGTAATATCTTGTTAATTAAGAAAATATTTTTTAGGTTAATTTGAGTTAAGGATATTTGGCTCTTAAAAAAGTAATATTATAATAGTTATAATTTGTTATAGATATTTTAAAATAGAATTATTTTACTCTTTCTCTAACGTTTTTTGTTATATAGATAGCTTTTTATGTAGAAAGTGAACTAACATGTTGCTACTTCATCTATAGATATGATAATTTTATTAAGAAATATTTTTAGTCTTTTCGAGGAAATCTAATTTTTGATAGATAATAAGGGATTAGTAGCCGATATTGTAAACTGATAATAGAGAGAGTAATCACTTAAAATGATTTTTTGTGTTAGAGGATAAATAAATTAGTACCCTAAGTTAAATACTGACTATTTTTACTAACTATACCTAACTATATAATTTTTATTGGTGTTTATTATTATGAGTAGAGGTAACACTTACAGATCATTAGGAATATTGATAATTTTATTATTAGTATGCTTATGTCATCCAGCCTTATCAGCTATGCAGATAGATATTTATGGTCCTGGTCAAAATATTGTACATGTAGCTATGGCTAGACCAATTATCTCCCCAGGAGTCCTTGCAACAGATCTTGGCATTGATCTTGATAGAGCTATTCGTAATAATCTAAGTTATCTTCCATTTATGAGGCTTACTGATGAAAAGGCAATTTTAAATGGAAGTTCGCTAGAGGGTTATCAGCCGCCAAATATAGATTTTAAACGTTTTCAATTGGCAGGTTCCGATTTACTTATAACTGTTGGTTGGCCAAAGGGAGATCATTCTGACTCTAGTGTTGAATTAAGATTATATGAAACATATTCTGGCAAGTTTGTTTTTGGTACAGCATATAGTGGTGTTGTTAAAAGTGAAATTTCTAATATAGCAGATAAGTTTTGCGCAGATCTTATGAAGACTTTAACCGGTAGTGGGGATTTTTTTCTTTCTACATTAGCCTTTGTGAAACAAGGTAATGGGAAGAATGTAAGAGATGTGTGGCTAGTTAAACCAACAGGGAAAGAATTACGTCAGATAACAGATATTTCAGGAACGGCAATGTCACCTTCATGGTCTATAGATGGAAGGTTTATTGTCTTTACACATTTAGACGATCGATCACATGCTCTAGGTGTTTGGGATAGGTTAACAAATAAAATCCAGAGAATTCGTTTCCCTGGGAATACGGTTATAGGACCTGTGTTTATGCCAGACAATAAAGTAGCAGTTAGCCTTTCTACTGGTAAGTATCCAGATATTTTTTTATTGGATCATACTTTTCAAAAAGAGAAAGTGCTAGAGGAAAGCCCTGCTATAAATGTTTCTCCATCATTTGATGCTAAAGGAACAAAAATGGCATTTTGTTCTAATAGGCTAAGTAATCCACAAATTTTTATGAAAGATTTTTCTTCAGGACAAGTTAGTCGTGTTAGCCGTCAAGGTTGTTATAATACAGAGCCTACTATGAGTCCTGATGGGACACTCATCGCATTTTCTCGATTGACAGATGATGGTAATCGTATTTTTGTACAAGATTTGCTGACAGGAATTGAGAGACAAGTTACTTTTGGCCCTGGTAATGATGAGCAACCATCTTTTGCTCCTGATAGCTATTTTATTGCTTTTACATCAACACGTAGTGGTAAAAAGCAGATTTATTTGATAACACGTCATGGTGGAGATGCAAAGCAAATCCCTACAGGACATGGCGATGCATCGTTCCCACGTTGGGGGAAAATAACAGTTGCAAATAAAGCTAGATAGCTATTATATTAGTCCAGCTAGAATATATTTATGTATAATAAATAAGTAAATTTTGTTAAAGTAAAAAAATATTAGAATTAACTAGTGGTGTGTTAATCGATGGCTGGGGAAACACAGTGTGTGAAGAGACTTAGGAGGAAAGGAAATGGAAGTATTTAGACGTTATGGCATAGTTCTGGTTCTGTTAGTAGTATTAAGTGCAGGTTTTGGTTGTTGTAAAAAGAGTGTTGATGTAGAACAATCTTTAGCAACGGAGTGTATTGCTCCAGCACCAGCAATTAATGCAGCTGCAGAAACTATAACTGATGGGATTATTTATTTTGATTTTGATAAATATGATATTAAACCTGAATATCGTGATATGTTGCAGAAGAAAGCTGAACTTTTAAAAGAATATCCTTGTATTCGTGTCCGTATAGAAGGTAATTGTGACGCTCGTGGTACTCAAGAGTATAATTTAGCACTTGGAGAGCGTCGTGCACGTGCAGCATATGAATATTTAGTCATGCTTGGAGTAAATCCATCTCAGCTTGAGATAATAAGTTTTGGGAAAGAGCGTCCAGCTGTTGAAGGAACAGGGCCAGCTGTATGGGCAAAAAATCGTCGTGATGATTTTCGTATTATTGCCAAGTAATTTTGATTTATTGTGATGTTACCTATTTTGTGGTGTAATAGATATAATAAAATAGCGGAGTGTGGCGCAGTTTGGTAGCGCACCTGGTTTGGGACCAGGGGGCCGCTGGTTCGAATCCAGTCGCTCCGACCAGAAAATTATAAATATAGTAGGACCTCAGCTTAGCTGAGGTCCTACTATATTTATAATCTATATATAATATCTTAATTGGAATGTCTTGTTATTATTAGAAGATAAAAGATTATTTAGTTACAACTAGTTGCATAGCTGTGTTAACTTTAGTAAGCTCTTAACAAGAGACAAATTTTTGTCATTGATGATTATATAATTATTATAGTTTGATCTAATATGTACTGTAATTATAGTGAATTTTTAATGTTAAATGTTAAAAGATGAGTTAATGAAGATAAGGGTGAGTAGTAAATCTATTGAAGTTTAATCTATGGAGGTTGGTTAATGAATGGCATTTTAAAAAAATATTTTATTATGTTTGTTATGGTAGGATTAATATGTATTAATACTACATTAGTTGACGCAAAAAGGCTTTCTCCTTGTCCAGGGGGGGATAATAATGGAAAAAGTGGTAGTGGTGTTTATCAATATTTAACACCTGAGATGCAAACTAAATGTGATACCATTGTTAAAGAGTTTGCTAAAAAGACCCAGGAATTAAGAGAAAAGATTTTAGCAAAACGTCTAGAGTTGCAAGCTATGGCACAAAGTAGCAAACCTGATCGTTCAGTGATTCAAGAGCTCTCTCGTGAAATTGCTAAAATGCATACAGAATTATCATCTGAATATGAAAAAATGTATGAGAAGTTATCTAGTGAAGTAGGCATTCGTGGCCACTATATTTATGGTAGCGGGTTGATGCATCGTCATGGTATGGGATACTATGGTATGGGTGGATATAATAATATGGAACCTGATTCTGGAGCTCCAATGACTCCATTGAAAAGTGGAAGAGGGAAATAATTTTGTTAAAAAGGATATTTTGTATTAATAACAAAATATCCTTTTTAGATATAAAAAATAAGCCATTAATAATCTTTTTTCCAATTAATACCTATCTCACTATATTGAGTCCCTGTTCTACCTTCAAGATTAAAATTAGGTGCAAGTTCAACTGATATTCTTGCCCCAGTATCATTACTATCTAAATAACTTTGTTCAACACCAACATAAACAGTGTCTGTAATATATTTACCTAGTTCTATAACAGGGATATCTTCTATTTGATCGTTTGAGTTGGATGTATTGGCTTTTCTATTAGAAGTTGTCCCTAAGCTAAGTATATCTAACCCTAATGTCTGTCGAATATTTGTTAGGAAATTCATACTTCCAGTATTAAATCCTGTTAAGTTTGCTAATTCTTGAGCAAGTTGTATGGCTTGTATCCTGCTAAGACTTTGTGAGCTTTTACCAAAAAGAACTTGGGAAACTATTTCATCTTGAGGTAAAGGTGGTGTACTTGAAAAAGTAATATTAGGATTACTAGTTGTACCTTTAATAATGCCTATAGCTGTAATAGAAGGTGATGAATATGTTAAAGAAATATTGAGTAGTGGGTTTGGTGGAACTGATCCTGAAAATGATATTGTACTTTTAGCAAGAGAAAATTGTTTTCCTAGTAAATTAAAATTTCCTCTTATAGAAGTTAGTGCTCCTGTAATAACAGGACTTGTTATGACTTTGTTAATAGTTAGGTTCCCTCCCCACTCACTTTCAAACATACTACTACGGACAAAAAAACGATTCGGGATACTTAACGCAATAGATAAGGTAGGTTGTTGATAGGTAGCTTTTTTGGTCTTTGTATTTTGTTGTTGAGTGCTATCAACTACATTAAGAGTTGGAATATTACTGGTTAACCCTTCAGTAAGTTGAAATTCGCCTTGGTTAATAACAATATCGCCTTTAACTTCAGACTGTTTTAATGTTCCTTCAAGAGTAGCTGCTCCTGAAAGTGTAAGACTTAGGTCTTTACGTTGTAATGGAGCAAGGTTTGTAAAGGAGCCATTAATAGACAAAGGAAAGTGTTCTTTAGATGAGCCAATATTACCAATAAGTTGTATACTACCTTGTTTACCATCAGATGCTGTAGCTTGAATATGGGAGATTCTATTAGAAAAGACCTGTAATTTAGCATTGATATTTTCTAAGTAAAGACCAAGGGAGAGATCTTGAAAGTTA
Source organism: Lawsonia intracellularis PHE/MN1-00 (assembly GCF_000055945.1). NCBI lineage: Bacteria > Pseudomonadati > Thermodesulfobacteriota > Desulfovibrionia > Desulfovibrionales > Desulfovibrionaceae > Lawsonia > Lawsonia intracellularis. The sequence goes on along the minus strand of NC_008011.1, from coordinate 868,217 downwards.
GCATTAGAAAGTGTTGTTATAATTGCATATGTTGGACTATCTAAAGTCCCAGAAAGAGAAGCATCTAAAGATCCATTCCCAGCCATAATGTAATCAGTAAGTGGAATGAGTTTCCAAAGTGTATCTAATATTCCAGTCCACTTGATATGGGCAGAAAAAGGCCTCATTTTAGATAGCATAGGGATATTGTTTTCTGTGAACTCAAAAGGGAGTGTTGCTTGTATTGATATAGGTATAGGCTCTTTTTTTTCTGTTAGGGTTGCATTAAGTTTACATATATTGTTAGGAGAAGATATAATTTCCCCTTCTACATGTAAGTTTGCTATTGATGGATTTGGCCTTGGATAATGTATGTTTAGAATATCAAATGAGAGTGTTCCTTTAGGTTTACTAGGTATTCCTGTAAGTGTTATGTGTCCATTTATATTTCCTTGAGGAAGAAGTATACTAAATGGTTGGAAAGAGAGAAGTGAAACTTCTTTAATGATTGCATTAGCATTAAGTCGTTGAGGAGTAACATATATATCAGTTGTAATTGTTCCAGATGGAAGAATTGCTAGTGAACAGTTATTAAGAACAAATTGTTGAGGTGAGACTATAATTTTTATTGGCTGAAGGAGCTTAATTCCTATATTTTTTTGAATATTTTTTAAATTAAGAGTAGTTATATTAATATTTTTTTCAAAAAGATTTGTTTGAAAGTTTGCGTTTACAGTTGTTTGTCCTGCTATATTTATTTTACTATTAAAATTTTTTAATGTGCCTTTTATGTCTAACGTCCCTTGTGTCCATTGAAAGTCTTCATATGTACCAGCACCAATTTTTGAAGAGAGAGCAATTGTAGGATTCTTATGAAGTTGTATTGTATCTGCTCTTCCTTTTATAGTAGTTACATTAAAATTATTACCTAATATGAAATTTTTTAATTGCCATTGAGTAGAAATACATTGTTGATTCTTTGGATCAAACTGTATTTTTATTGATGCTGAACCTCTAATAGGTATTTGCAATATGTTTGCAATATCTTTCCAAGACTGAACTTCTGCAATAATATCACCATTTATAAGGTAATCTTTTTTTGTTATTTTAATATTACCATCAAGATTTACTCCTAATATATTTCCTATAATTTTTTCTACTAGTATTTCCGTAGGTAGGATTCCCCAATTACTTGAAAAGGTTAATGCCTCAGATGAAGCTGGCTCAGCCGAGAGTGTTATATTACCTTTAATCGCAGAGGAAGAAGATTGAGTAGTAGTTATTATGAGTTGAGGATTATTAAGTTGGAGCGCATTCCAGGTGAGTTGTGATGAAAAAATTTTGCTTTCTATAGAAGGTGCGTCAAGTTTTCCAGACACTGTAATTAAGGATTGTAACTCTCCAGATATAGGAGGAGCTATTAGCTGAAGGTTAGGAATTATAAGATTTATAGAGCTATCTATGTATTTTTTTTGAAAATTAATAAGGCCTTCAGCATAAACATTCTTTGCTGTTAATTTCAATTTGTTTAAAGAAATAGACCAGTCTATGGGAGTTAAATTATATATTCCACTTAGAGTTGCATTATCACCTAATGTCCCCTGTAATGCTTGTACTCCCCAGTTCATATTATTAAGTGAGACAGTTGCTGTTCCTTCTATTGAAGAGGAAGACCCTTGACGGTGTAATCCTATAGTAATGTTACTTTGCCCAGTAAGATCAGGTAGTCCAAGAAGAGAAGAAAATATACTAAGAGTTGGAGTATTACCTTTTAGGTTTGCATCGATATTTCCTAGAAGACTATTAAATTCTCCAGATAGGGAAAAATGCATTTCTGGAGATGTTAAGGTTGCATGCTCTAAGGTAATTGTATGTGTTGTTGTAGAGGCTATTATATCAACTGCACTGGAAAGAATACTATTGGGTATAGTTTCTCCCTGTACTGTAATTGTCCCAGATGTAAGAATATCAGAGTGAGTAGAGAAAAGTCCTAGATTAATAACAAGTTCTGTTTGAAGATCTATTATGTTTTTTGTAATGTTAATTTCAGGTAATGTCATTTGTATACTAAAATTAGGTTTATTTAGTGAGCCACTGAGGGTAATTGATGAGTTAAGTTTTTTTATAGGAAGTTGATGAGTAGCTTCTCCATTATATTTTAATAAAATATTTCCTTTTAATTGCTCATTAGATACTTCAATACTTTCTGATGTAAGTAACCAGCTACCATATTCAGCTAGTAATGAGTGTAAGATAATTCTATTATGTTCAGGATAAATAGAAAGGTGTAAATGTAGAGGTTGTTCAAGGATACTATTATTATATGACTTTTTATCAGCTACGCTGTCTATCTCTAGTGTTACTATCCGTGTAGGATGAACATATTCAAAAAATTGTGTCTTATTCCCTTGGTAACGAAGCGTTCCTATAATTTTTGTTTTGTTAGAAGAGGATAGTTGAAATGTTCCATTCCAATTTGTTAATGTACCATCACCCTCAAGGGATAATACCAATGGAATACCTATAATATCAGAGGAAAGTTGTGTATTGTTAATATGGATGTTTTGAATACGAATATGTTCAGTCCACCATGGAGTTAAATCAAATGATATGTGAGGTAACACAAAACTTGTAGATGATTTTTTTAGATTATTATTTGAGGGTAAGCGATATAATACAAGATCATTAAGTTCAAAAGACAGAATTTCAAGTTGACCTTTGAATAAAGCCCATAAGTTTGATTGGATTTCTAAGTTAGATATTGTAAGGTAAGTTCCATTCACATCACTAAGGCTAAGTTCATTAATAGTAATTTGTTCTGGGAATGGTCCAATAATTGAAGATACTTGTAGTATAATTCCTTGTTGTTGAAGTAAAGAAGAAACTGTATTTTTAATCCAAGCAATGCCTGTAGAGGTCCGTATAAAAAGAATGCCTGTAATAATAAGTCCTAAAAATAACGTAAATGCTCCTAAGAGGGTATAGAGTAACTTAGAAAGTATTTTTGTGTTATTCATTAGAATGCTTGCCCAATACTAATATAAAGTTGAAAGTGTTTATTATGGCTTCTATCTTGAAGTGGAGTTGCTATATCTAAACGTATGGGGGCAAAACTTGTATAATATCGTAGCCCAAGGCCTACCCCCCAATATATTGATTTTTTAAAGTCAGGAAATTTTTTTTCGTAAATATTTCCTCCATCAATAAATGGCACAATGCCAATGGATTCTGTTATTTTTAATCGTAACTCAAAACTAATAGTTGAAAAAGAAAGTCCTCCAATAGCATCCCCATATTTATTTTTTGGTCCCAATGATTGATAGTCATACCCTCTTACACTACCACCACCCCCAGCATAAAACCTTAGTATTGCAGGATAGTTTTCTATATCTTTCCCTAGGAGGGAACCTATTGCTATTTTGTTAGCCAAGATAAGTTTCCCTGTTTTAAGAACGTCTATGTAAAAGCTAAAATCAAACCGACTACGTAAAGTCAAAATCTTTTTTTTATATTTACCAATATAAGGAGTAACATTTAAGGTAGCTTTTGTTCCTTGGATAGGATTAAGAGGATCTTTAGAACTATCCCTTGTTATTGATAAGGGGATGCCAAAAAGAGTAAATATTTTTTTTATAGAATCTCGATCATCCATAAATCCTGTATCAACTGAAAGACTGCTACTACCAAACCAACGTCTATTAAATTGTCGTTCAATTCCTAAAGCAATAGATGCAAGTTGTTGTTTGTAACTTTTTGTATTTTCTTTTTTAAGTTGTGCTTCACTAATTAATGATTGATTTGGACGGCCAAAGGCTGGTTTTTGGAAGTTTGCCATAATTTTTTGATCATCTCGACTTATTGGTGCTGTTATACGAAAAAGTTCTCCATTACCAAAAACATTTCGATGTTCCCAAGTCCCACGTGCACCAATACCTTGATCAGAAGAGTATTGTAAGCCACCACTAATAGTCCTTGGAGGGGCTTCTGTTGCAACAAGTTCTATAGAGGTGTTACCATTTTGTTCTTTTTGATTCCTTGGATTGAGAGTTATAGAACTGAAAAGGCCTGTTTGTTGAAGCCGTGTTCGATAAGAATCAAGGAGTGCATTGTTCCATACCCTTCCTTCCTTCCATGTAGCAATTTTATTTAGGAATATTGTTGAAATATTGAGATTATGTTGAGGTTGTACTTTACCCATATGGAGTAACGGTCCTTGTCTTATTACTAAATCAATATCAAATGTATAATCCATCCGATTAATTATGTATTGAGTTTTTTTTATTTTGGCTAATGGATATCCATTATTATGTATATATTGCATGAGGCTACTTACAGAGGATAGGATATTAACAGCAAGAGCAGGATTACCTTTAGAGAGATTGAATTCTTCTAAGGAAAGAGGGAGATATGCAAGTTCACTATCAAGGTATTGGATATGTATTGTATTTATTTTATATTGTACATTTGGTTTAAATTGGATTTGGATACTAATAGGGTTCGTCTGCCAGTCAATCTTTCCCTCGACACTTCCACTATAATAACCATTCGAGTCAAGAATTTTTTGTGCTGTACTTATATCTTCTTTAACACGTAAATTTAAACCTATTTTACTATCTAAAGATTGATTTGCAAGCTTTACTAATTCACTATGTGTTTCCATCTCTGTTGCAAGATTAGGATTTTCTGGAGAGGTAAAAGTAACTGTATATGCTATATGTTGTTGGTTAATTGTGGAAGTGGTAATTGATGTAGCAAAGAGATAATTTTCTGTTATGAAAAAGTAGAAAAAGGTTATAAGAAAAAAATAACATACTTTTTGCATAACTAGTATAATGAAGCTGAGAGATAGATCTGGTCAAGAAGTTTTATTGTTTTTTATTTAAAGAGTAACAGCTATGTATTATTTAATAGCTATAGTCAACAGCAAAATATAACTAGTTATATTATATAAGATAGTAAGACGATTATTTTGATATTCTTATTATAAAAATTTTTATTAGTATAATTTTAACTAGTTAGTTTTTTGTTATTTAGATATATTAATTCTAACATATATAAAGCAGTATAGGTTAGGGGCTAGTAATCATGTCAGCACGTATACTTATTATAGATGATGAAGACTCTATTAGATTTTCATTGAAAGGAATTTTTGAAGATGAGGGCCATGAAGTTTTAGAAAGAGCTTCAGCAGAAGAAGGACTTAAGTGTGTTGATGTAGAGTCTCCAGATCTTGTTTTTCTTGATATTTGGCTTCCTGGGATGGATGGTCTTATGGCTTTAGACCATATTCAGGCTCTTCATCAGGAATTACCTGTTATTATGATTTCAGGTCATGCCACAATTGAAACTGCTGTAACAGCTATCCGTCAAGGTGCTTATGATTTTATTGAAAAGCCTCTTTCTTTGGAAAAAGTCCTTATTACAGCTAATAGAGCTATAGAAACAGTAAGATTAAGAAGGGAAAACAAATTACTACGTACTGTATTACCTGAGGAGAGTGAGTTTATAGGACAGTCTCCTGTTATCTTAAAATTTAAAAGTTTATTATCACAGGTCGCTCCAACAGATGCTTGGGTACTACTTACAGGAGAGAATGGTACAGGTAAAGAGTTAGCTGCACAAGCATTGCACAAAGGAAGCTCACGATATCAAAAACCATTTATAGCTGTTAATTGTGCTGCTATCCCTGAAGAATTGATTGAAAGCGAACTATTTGGTCATGAAAAAGGGGCCTTTACTGGTGCCGATGCTTCTCGTGCAGGTCGTTTTGAGTTGGCACATAAAGGAACATTATTTCTTGATGAAATAGGAGATATGAGTTTAAAAACACAAGCAAAAATTTTGCGTATTTTGCAAGAACAATGTTTTGAAAAAATTGGTAGTGTTAGAACTATTAAAGTTGATGTAAGAGTTATTGCAGCAACAAATAAGAATCTTGAAGACGCTATTAGCGATGGAACATTTCGTCAAGATTTGTATTATCGCTTACGAGTTGTTCCATTGCATCTTCCCCCTCTTCGTGAACGTGATTCTGATATTGAGCTATTATTAAATAGGTTTGTGATTCAGTTGAGTAAACGTTATAGACGTGAGCCGCCTATTTTTTTAGATGAGGTCTTCCCTGTATTGAAACAATATTGTTGGCCAGGGAATGTAAGAGAATTACTTAATTTTGTAGAACGAATGGTTATTCTTTATTCAGGGAAGAAAGTATGTTTGACAGATCTACCTCAGGAAATGCATACTAAAAGAAGTATTGATCCTAGTAAAAAGCAATTTAATATTTCTCAAGAAATTTCTTCCATTATAACTTCTTCAGATATAGATTTTAAACAGGCTAAAATAGCTTTTGAAACAAAATTTTTAACTGAAAAATTACATGCTTATCAAGGAAATATTACCCGATTAGCAGAAGCTATTGGACTTGAAAGAAGTTATTTATATAGAAAGCTAAAAAGCTATGGTATTTATCTGTCTGAGTGATCTATTTTGACTTTATTTTTTGTATAAGGAGACCTTTATGGAAGTACGTTTTCAGATTGGAGTATCTAGCTGGTCAACAGATGCTATTATTATACCTTTTTTTGAAGATGAAATTTTTAAAGAGGCTTATGCTGAATTACTTAATGTACTTCCATGGTTAGAAGTTGCTCCAGCATTAGAAGATGTAAAAGGGAAAAAAGGAGAGGTGGTAGTGGTATATGGTCCACTTTCAACAACTATCCCAAGAGTTGTTATCGTAGGACTTGGAAAGCGTAAAAAAATTACCCCAATTAAACTTCTTGAGAACTTAAGGAATACTATTGGTAAAGCAAGTAGTTATTGTAGGGAGTTAGGATTAAAGAATTTTTCTATTCTTGTAAGATCATTTGAACGCTTTGATTATAATCTTGAAAGAATAATTGAAGAAGTCATTTGTGCTATTGGACTAGCACTATATAGATTTGTTGACTGTAAATCTCAAGAGGATCTTAAAGAGCTTCCAGAGGACCCACAATGGATTGGGGTACTTTTTCGTGATACTGTTGCTGATGAAACTATTTGTAATGCTGCCAGAAGAGGTGAAGTTCATGCAACTGCCGTTAATTTAGCACGTACTCTTGATAATACTCCTGCTAATATAATGACACCTATCCAGATGTCTAAAAAGTCTATTGAGATTGCTAAAAAATATAATATGAAGTGTGAAGTAATGGATCGAGCAAGTATTATTTCTGCGGGTATGGGTGCTTTTGCATCTGTGGCTGAAGGCTCTTCCCAGGAACCTCAGTTTATTATTTTGGAGTATGCACCATTAGGGCATGAAAATGATGATCCTCTTGTTTTTGTGGGTAAAGGTATAACTTTTGACACAGGTGGTATTTCTATTAAGCCTTCAGCTAAAATGGAAGAAATGAAGTGTGATATGTCTGGTGCTGGTGCTATACTTGGATTATTTGAGGCATTGGGTCAACTTAAACCACAAGTTAAAGTTATAGGGCTACTTGCATGCGCAGAAAACATGCCTGATGGAAAAGCTACTCGTCCTGGCGATGTAGTTGTCACATTAAGCCATAAGACTGTTGAGATTGTTAATACAGATGCTGAAGGAAGATTAGTATTATGTGATGCTATGACATATGCACAAAAACATTGGACTCCAGCTGTTCTTATTGATATTGCAACACTAACAGGTGCATGTGTTGTGGCTCTTGGAGACGATATCGCAGGGGTTTTTTGTGATGAGATAGAGCTTGTAAATAAAATTCGTAATATTGGTGAGTTAGTTGGAGAATCGTATTGGTCTTTACCTCTTGATGATAGATTTTTTGAAAGTCTTAAGAGTGACTTTGCCGATTTTAAAAATGTTGGAGGTAGAGAAGGAGGAGCTTCAACTGCTGCAGTATTTTTAAAGCAATTTGTAAAAGAAGATACAAAGTGGGCACATTTAGATATTGCTGGCCCTAGCTTTACTTCTAAAAAAAAGGATCTATGTCCTACTGGTGGAACAGGTTTTTCTGTTAGAACACTTATTGAATTTGTTATGGACTATAGCTAAAATAGAATATGATTGTTGTTATTATATAACTTTTTGATATAATGATAATAATCTATAGAAAATATCCAGTTGACATTATGAGTGATGAGAATTATTTTTTTTTTTTTTCTTTTTAAATAAAGCTAATCAAGCTATAGATAGCTTTTATTCATTATTGTTGGAGGGTTGAATGGCACGTATTACAGTGGAAGATTGCCAGAAACGTGTTGGGAATAGATTTTTGCTTGTTCAGATGACAATAAAACGTGTACATCAATATCGTGAAGGCTATGAATCATTAGTTCCCTCTCGTAATAAAGAAATTGTAACAGCATTGCGTGAAATTGCTTCTGGTAAAATTTTCCCTGAAGATATGAGTTATTATAGCCCTATTGATTAATATTTAACATTTTATTTAGTTAGTTAATAAATATTATGGTTCATCGTGATTATTATGAAGTACTAGGTGTCTCTCGTAATGCTTCTCAAGAAGAGATTAAAAAAGCCTATAGAAAATTAGCCCTACAAAATCATCCAGATCATAATCCAAACAATCCAGAAGCAGAGCAACGCTTTAAGGAGGCTGCAGAAGTTTATGAAGTGCTGCGTGATCCTGAACAGCGTGCAAGATATGATCAGTTTGGAGCTGCAGGCTTAGGTGGAAGCTTTAGTGGCTTTTCTTCTGCAGAGGATATTTTTTCTCATTTTGGTGATATATTTGGTGATTTTTTTGGTTTTTCGATGGGTGGAAGCCGTAGAAAAAATACACCTAGAGCAACAGCAGGTTCTGATTTATTGTATAAACTTACAGTGTCTTTTGAGCAAGCTGTAAAAGGTTCTGACATTTCTATAACTATCCCAAAAGATGTTTCTTGTGAGGATTGTGGAGGTTCAGGTGCTGCACCAGGAACTTTACCAGAAACTTGTAAGGAATGTAATGGTTCTGGGCAGGTCCGTAATTCTCAAGGATTTTTTCAGTTTATTATTCCTTGTCCAGTTTGTCATGGTGAAGGATCTACCATCCCCCATTTGTGTCCTCGATGTAAAGGGAAAGGGGTTACACAACAGTCTAAAGAACTAACTGTACATATCCCTGCAGGGATAGCTAGTGGAACACGTTTGAGGTTACGTGGAGAGGGAGAGCCTGGTACACATGGTGGACCATCTGGAGATTTACATATTGCAGTTACTGTCGAAGATAGCAAAATTTATCAACGGCAAGGACAAGATCTTTTTTACTATTGTGATATTTCTTTTCCACAGGCCTCACTAGGTTGTACATTAAGTATTCCTGGTCTAGATGATGAAACATTAGAATTAAAAGTGCCTAAAGGAACTCAGAGTGGTTCTGTGTTACGCATTCCAAATAAGGGACTCCCTTATGTGGGGCAGAAACGTCATGGTGATTTACTTGTAAAGATATCTGTTGTTACTCCAACAAAGTTAACAGAGAGACAACAAGAACTTTTAATGGAATTTCAGGCAATTACAGAAGGTCGTCCAATAGAAAAAGTGAAAAAAGTTGCAAGGAAACTTGGTCAAGCCATAGGTATGAAATAGCCATCCTTATAATATTTGTTTGTTATAGTCCTTTCTAAATTATCCCTTCTTATAATCATAAAAAACTAGTTTCTATTATATTAATAGACTAAATATTTCTTTATTAATAGTTATACTATATTAATACTATTAAATTAATAGTATTAATATAGTATAACTATTATAGCGTCTAATAATTTACAGTACAATCATAATTTTTTGTAATTTTTTTTTTTTTGTATGTTGTTATTATATAGATGGTAACTAATTTTTATAGTTGACATTTATATAAAAAAAGAAATTTTTTTGATATATTATAATTCATTGTTAATGAATTATTTTATTTTTAATGATACTAACATAAAGTATACACTAATAGTTTATAGTCAAAACAAGGTATAAAATTATTAAAGTGTAATAACTATGTAATGTTATTATGTTATTATGAGAGATCAAAAGTTATAATAGGAAGTAGTATTTTTTTATATGTATTAATTGTATTGATACAATATTTATTTTAGGGAGTTATGTTTTTTATTAGATCCATTATAGGGGGGGGGTATAAATATGGGTATTATGATCTTGTAAGTTGCTACCCTTATAATACTCCTTACATTAGTCATTTTTTTTGCTCCATTATAACACTAACAAAAAATGAAGGATGAAAGTTTAAACTCCAATGCATGGAGTGTAATGTAAATTAATTTTTTTGTATTAATAATTTTAATGACTTTATGGGTATGTGGTTATGAAAGTTTCTAGTAATCTTGGAAATGTAAACTTGTAGTTTAGGAGAAGAGTCATGCCTAACGATCTTATTAGTGCAGTTCATGATCTTGTATTAGAAAGTCCTCTTGGAGCAAAAGCAATTGCACAAGCAGTTGGTAAGCCTTATTCAACCTTATTACGTGAAGTAAATCCTTATGACACAGGAGCAAAATTAGGAGCAGAGACTTTATTACATATTATGAAGACAACAGGGAATGTGTCACCTTTAGAAAAGATGGCTTTAGAAATGGGATATCGTCTTGAACCTCATAGTTCATCATCTTCAACAGGTGGAAGTTTTTCTATATAACTACTTTTTAGTGATATAGAAATATTTTTTCCCTTGTAGGATTATATTAAGTAGTTTTTTAGAGGAGGGAGTCACCACCCTCCTTTTTTGTTAGTACAAATTATTAGAGATAATATAATACTTTTTCAGTAATTGAAGGTATTGCTTGAATGAGGCTACTAGCTATAATTTTTTTAGTTTTTTGATTGAATAGATTATCTTTTACTATTTTATTACTTATAAATTACATTATTACGTTATGTGTTTTTTATCTTTTGTTTCAAAAGATATTAATTAAAAATATATAACAAGTTTAATTTTATTTATTTTCCTTTTTCTAGCTACTTATTATTAATTTATTAGTACTATATAATAATAAATTAGTGTTGTCTTTATTAACTAAGTTGAAGTAAAGTTTTATAGTTAGTTACAGGAATCTTTTAGGTTTATTTTGACTTCCTAAAAATTATTGGAGTCATATTAGGATAAAAATAATACCTTTTTACTTTGTATCTTAATTTGCTTTTTGTAACTTTGAAATATGAAAATCAGACAATATAAATCTATTGATTTAGAACAAATAACACGATTGTTTTATGAAACAGTCCATGCTGTGAATATAAAAGATTATACTGAGCAACAATTAAATGTATGGGCAACAGGGAATATTAATTTTAAGAAATGGGATACTTCATTTCTGAAACATCTTACTTATGCTGCAATTGAAAAAGATTTGATTATAGGTTTTGGAGACATTGATGAAACAGGATATTTAGACAGATTATTTGTTCATAAAGATTTTCAAGGTAGAGGTGTAGCAACAGCACTATGCAATCGGCTGGAAAACGAAGTTGGAACAAAATGTATCATTGTTTATGCTTCAATTACGGCTAAGTCCTTCTTTGAAAATTGGGGATATAAGATAATTAGACTTCAAGAAGTTGAAAAGCAAGGGGTTTTTTTCAAAAATTACATAATGAGAAAAGAATTATAAACTATGGCCATATTGATTCCTGGAGATATACATACAGGAAAAACTTTATTGGCATAAAGAGTATTGGGAAAGCATAACTATCTATATTTATTAATAAAACATTTGAAAATAGGTCTCATTAGATAGTGGTTAATGTAAACTTTCGGTTAATAGTAATGACGTTGAGTTGGCTAATTATTTATGGCCGATAGGCTGTGAAATAATAAAAACCTGTATTGAGTTTTCAAAATATTATTATGGAGGGATGATATCCCTTTTTATTGGGAAAAGGATTTCTCATCAAGTATCCACAACAGATAAAATATATCTGTTTAATATTTAATAGGAAATATATAGAAAGTCATCTTTGTAATATTTTACGATTTGAAAAAGTCATAGAAAAACGACTAGCTACTAATTTGGTTATGGAAGAGTTAATAAAAACAAATGAGTACAATTTAGAGCGGTGCATCCTACGGAATTATAATCATATTCTTAATAATAATAATAATAATAATTATTATTATTATTATTATTAAATTGACACTTGTAGTTAGAAAGGGTTATTTGACAGCATAGCATCGTAATCTACTGAAAATCGTACGGCTATAAAATCGTTACTGCTGTTTCTCAAATACTTCATTAAATATTTATTCCTCAAACTGTTGTGTCAAACTGTTGAAAATCTAAAATATATGATAAACTCTAATGTCATACCTACGCTTTACTATGATATAGACTCAAATTTTGTTCCAAGTGATAAAGACTGTATAACATTATGGGATAAATATGGTGTATTTGATAATATCAGACAACATAGTGTAGTAGTTGCAAATTTTGCAGAAGCATTAGCCAAGCAAGCTGTAAAGGTTGGCTATACAAACTATATAAAAAGTTGTAGAGCTGGAGGGCTTCTTCATGATATTGCAAAAAGTTATACAGTGCACTATGGAGGTAGTCATGCTCAGCTAGGAGCTTCATGGGTAATATCTTCTACAGGAAACTATAGGCTTGGCCAAGTTGTTTTAAATCATGTAGAGTGGAAATGGAGCTTACCAAAATGTTTAATACATCCATTATTTATTGTTATGTATTCAGATAAGAGAGTGCAACATAATATTCCTGTATCTCTTGAAAATCGTTACACAGACTTAATACTTCGTTATGGTAAAACAGAAGATTCCCGTAAAGCTATTTATAGAAGTTGGGAACATCTTAAAAATATAGAACGCGTTCTTTCAACGCAGTTGGAGTTACCTCTATATGAATATACTCTTATTGGCAGGAGGTTGGTCTTCCGAGCGTGAAGTATCCCTTCAGAGTGCAGAATTGATAACTTCTGCTATGATAGAATATGGACATACAGTTACTTGTCTTGATCCACTATATGATTTTGATAAAATTGTAGAAGTGGCTGAAAAGCAAGATGTTGCATTTATTTTACTACATGGTTCACCAGGAGAAGATGGAATATTACAAGCTTTATTAGAAAGAGTGGGCTGTCCCTACCAAGGGGCAAGTCCAGCAGGTTCACTGCTTGCACTACATAAAGCTGCAGCTAAAGCTCTTTTCCGTAGAGAAGGGCTTCTTACACCCAAAAGTGTCTTTCTGCCTTTAAAGCCAGAAGTAACTTGGGAACCTGGGTTAAATTATCCAATTTTTGTTAAATCTAATATTGGTGGCTCAAGTGTAAATGTACATCTGGTAACTAATTATGAAGAGCTATTTATTGCTATGGAAGCATTGTTTAATGCAGGTGAGGAAGTCTTATTAGAAGAAGCTATTATAGGACAAGAGGTAACTTGTGGTGTTATTGATGATCAAGCATTACCTCCTATTTTAATACGTAGTCAGGGTAAATTTTTTGATTATTATAATAAGTATGCTAAGAATGGTGCAGAGGAAATTTGTCCTGCGCCTCTTGAGCCTCATGTATTAAAACATATCCAAGAGTATGCCCTTAGAGCTCATAATACATTAAATTTACAGGGATGTAGTCGGGCAGACTTTATTCTTAGAGACGATGAGTTGTTATTTCTTTTGGAAGTTAATACAATCCCAGGAATGTCTGCTACAAGTCTTGTCCCAAGAGAGGCAGCAGCTATGGGGCTCACTTTCCCAGAGTTAGTTGAAAAGTTGATTCAGCTTGCAATCAGAGATCATAGGAAATAAAAGAGTGAATAGTTTTGATGTGTTTTCAAAAGGGTATACCTTTTTGTGGCGTCTTGCTAGACCATTTTTGCAACAACATAAACGGTTACATGAAAATTTTTCTCAACGTCTAGTTCCTACTAATTGGGCAGAGCCTGCAACTATTTGGATTCAATCTTCCTCAGGAGGAGAAGCCTACTTAGTACGTTCATTACTTGAACATTTACCAATACAGGATTCCACTCTACATATTCTTCTTACAACTTGGACTCCCCAAGGCCGTATTATTTTAGAAGAAACAAAAAGTATTTTAGAATCTTCTCGATCAGATCTTTCTATTCAAGTTCAATATGTTCCATTAGATGAACCTGCACTTATGGAAAAAGCGTTAATACAAGTCTCTCCACAGTTAGTAGTATTAATAGAAGCAGAAATATGGCCTGGGCTACTTTTTGCCTGTAATAAAAGAAATATTCCAGTCTTAGTTCTTAATGGACGTGTAAGAGAAAAAAGTTTGAGAGGTTATGACTGGTTTAGTTGGTTTTTCCCAGAATTTTGGAGAGCTATAGCACCTAAGTATGTAGCGGCTATTTCTTCTGCAGATGCAGCACGGTTTACTGCTCTTTTTGGTGAATATTGTGTAGGAGTGGTACCAAATATTAAGTTTGATAGAGCAATTTGTACATTATCTCAAAGCGATTCCTCAAAAAATGTATTGACTGAAATTTTACCTGATAAACCTATTATATTGTTAGCTTCAGTTAGGGAAGAAGAAGAGGCATTGTTAGTTCCTGTTATTAAAAAACTATATTCTCGTCATGGAAAAGATACTTGTATTATAGTTGCACCACGGCATGAATCTAGAGTAAAAGAGTGGATAAAAAAATTAAATTTTGTTGGAATAACCACTCAGCTAAGGTCTGTTTTAACACCATATAAAGAAGAACTATATCAAACTAGTATACCAGTTATAATTTGGGATACATTTGGAGAGTTAGATAAGCTATATAATTTAGCTCAAGCAGTATTTGTTGGTGGAAGCTTAGTACCCCTTGGAGGACAAAATTTTCTTGAACCATTAAGTGTTGGAAAAATTCCATGTGTTGGTAAGTACTTAGATAATTTTTCATGGGTTTTTGAGCCATTAAATGTAGAACATGAAGATTTTTCTTTTTTTATTAGAATTTGTCATACTCCGTTTGAATTAATAGAACAGTTAGAACGTCAGTTACAACATCCTGAACCAAAAGAGGAGATTATATCACGTTTTAATACTTGGCTTGAGAGCAGAAAGGGAGGGGCAGATAAATGTGCATCTCTTATAATATCTATGTTAGAGCAATAATTTTTATTATATTTAATAAATAGTGCTAGAAGACTGAGAGAGATAAGTTGTTTTTAGTTGACCGCAAGCTGCATTAATGTCTTGTCCTTTACTTTTACGGAGGATCGTAACAATTCCCTTAGACCATAATACTTTTTGAAATTTGAGAATGTTTTCTTCTGTTGGCTTTAAGTAAGGCTGTCCTTGCGCAGGATTATAAGGAATAAGGTTGAGTTTTCCTTTTATATCAGTAATAAGTTTAGCAAGTTCTTTTGCATGTTCAGGAGAGTCATTAATTCCTCCTAATAGTAAATATTCAAATGTAATTTTTTCTCTTTTTTTTAGGGAATAATTTTTTAGTGTGTCTATAAGTTCTTTAAGATCCCATTTTGCAGCCTTAGGCATTATTGTACTCCGTAGCTCTTGATTAGAGGCATGGAGAGATAGTGCTAAGAAGGCTAAGCCATTTTCACTTAAGGCTTGGATTCCTTTTTTTATGCCACAGGTAGAAACAGTAATTCGTCTAGCAGAGAAGTTTAGTCCTTTTTCTGAATGTAAGATATGTAAAGCACGTGTAAGTTCAGTTAGGTTGAGTAGTGGTTCTCCCATGCCCATAAAAACAATGTTACGGATAATAGGTTTATCTGGCTTATTATCGTTTAAGTGTAGTTTTGCTAAAAGTACTTGGCTTACAATTTCTCCTGCTGTCAGGTTTCGAATAAATCCCATTGTAGCTGTACTGCAAAAAGTACACCCCATAGAACATCCAACCTGAGATGATAAGCATTGTGTTATTCTTATATTTCCTGCTTTATCTATGCTAGGTATTAGGACAGTTTCTATTAAAGCTCCATCAGAAAGACGAAGTAGAAATTTTTTAGTACCATCAGATGACTGTTGTATTGTAACTATTTCAGGCAAATTAATTTTTATTAAGGCAGTAAGAGAAGCTCGAATTTTTTGGGGTAAATTGGTCATTGACTCAATATCTGTTATTTGTTTTTGCCAAACCCACTGCCATATTTGCATAGCTCTATATGTTTTTTCTTGAAGCGTAGTTACAATAAGTGATTCAAATTCAGGATAAGTAATATTTAGTAAATTAATCATGATAACTAGACCAAAACTTTGTTTATTTTATAAAAAAATGAAAGTAGAATAGTAGAATACAACTATTATATCTCATTATATAATGTTGGCCATAATTCTAAAAGTTTCTTTAATGCTTTTGTTCTATGGCTATATTGTTTTTTTTCTTTAAGAGGGAGTTCTCCAAATGTTTTTCCTAAGTTAGTATCAAAAAAAATAGGATCATAACCAAAGCCGTTATTTCCTTTTGATGTTAATGAGATTAAACCTTTTGTTATTCCTTTTGCAGTGATATACTTTCCATTTGTATTATAGGCAACTATTGTTGTGCATAGTTTTGCTGTTCGTTGTGTTAAGGGAACGTTTGTAAGTATGGAAAGAAGTTTTGATATGTTATGTTGATCTATTGTTAAATTATGTATATTTGGTATATCTTCTGCGTATCTTGAGGAATATATACCTGGGGCACCGTTTAATATATCAACTTCAAGTCCAGAGTCATCAGCAATAGCTATGAGTCCTGTATATTGTGATACTACCTTAGCTTTAATTAATGCATTTTCTTCAAAAGTTTTGCCTGTTTCTTCTATTTCTGGAATTTCAGGAAAATCTTCAAGACAAAGTATATGTAACTTAAAATTACATAACATATCTTTTAATTCTTGAATTTTCCCTGTATTTCGTGTGGCAAGTATTACTGTAGGGATAGCATTGTTTTTTTCTGTAGTTTTTATATCAGGTGCTTGAAGGTTGAAGGATGAATCCATTGAAATTCCTTTTATGTCGTTAGCAAGGTATATTAGGTAATTTTTATCGCCATACAGTGACCTTAACATTGTAATGGGTCAAGTTTTTATTGAGGTTATTTTATGAATAGTCACTCTCCATCATTACGTTGTCATGCTATAAGCCTTGGTTGTCCAAAAAATAGGGTAGATACCGAAAGATTATTGGGTTCATTAGGTATTCCTTTAACTTTTATAGATTATCCTAATAATGCCGATTTTGTTTTTATCAATACATGTAGTTTTATACACACAGCTGTTCAAGAGTCTGTAAATACTATTTTACAACTTGTTGCTGATGTTGAAGAGTTATCTGAAAAACCTTTTATTATAGTTGCTGGATGTTTTGTTGGACGTTATGGTGAAAAAATTTTGAAGAAAGATATTCCTGAAGTAGATTTATGGCTTGATAATAAAGAGATAGAAAGTTGGAACGAACAAATTTTGTTAGCATTAAATATAAAGTCTACATTTTTAGTCACTGATCGTATAATAACTACAGGCAAATCTTATGCATGGCTTAAAATAAGTGATGGCTGTCAACACTCATGTTCTTTTTGTACAATTCCTTCTATACGTGGTTCGTTACACTCATATTCAATAGATGAACTTGTTAAAGAAAGTCGTCATATTCTTGATCAAGGAGTAAAAGAGCTAGTACTTGTTGCTCAGGATGTAACAGCATGGGGGAGAGATCTTCCTAATAACTATGGTTTAAAAACTCTATTGGATCACTTATTAGTTTTAGATGGATTAAAGCGATTACGACTTATGTATCTATATCCTACAGGATTAACAAAGGATTTTTTACTTTATTTGAAATCGGTAGGTGAACCTTTTGTTCCATATTTTGATGTTCCAATACAACACGCACATCCAGATATTCTTTCCTGTATGGGAAGACCATTTGCAAAAAATCCAAGAAAAGTTATAGATAATATTCGATCTGTGTTTCCTGAAGCTGTCCTTCGAACATCAGTTATTACAGGTTTCCCTGGAGAGACAGAGGGACATCATGTATATTTAAGCAAATTTATAGAGGAAATTAAATTTCAGCATTTAGGTATTTTTTCATATGTAGCTGAAGCAGGAACTCCGGCAGCTGTCATGCCAAATCAAGTTGGTGAAAAAGTAAAAGAACAACGAAAAGCAGAATTAATGGAAATTCAATTAAAAATTAGTGAAAAATGGCTTAAAAATTTTGTTGGTAAGCGGTTATCCCTTATTGTAGACAATGTTCATCCAGAGTGGCCAGAGTTGTATACAGGAAGAGCATGGTTTCAAGCTCCAGAAGTTGATGGTATGGTATATATAAGTGGACCAAATATAAAGCCTGGGGAACTCATAGAGGCCGATATTATGGAATCTCATTCATATGATTTAGTTGCCCTAGCAGATAGTTATTAGAAGTTCTGTTAGGGTAACTAAATTTTAGTTTATTAATATTATAGATTAATGTTAATATTTAAAAGGTTTGGAAAACCCAAGCAAGCCGGCCTAGTATACGTATAGGACATTCTTGAGCAGGTAAGAAGCTTTCGTGACTATCATTTTGATCTGTACATAAACAAAAACCATTTTTTTGTGTACTTAAAAAAAGACGTTTAAGAGCTATTCCTTCATATGGCATAAAAACAGCGTAAATTTCTCCAGATTGAGGATGTGTAAAGTCTGTATTAATACCTAGATAGGTATACCGACGAACTAGAGGAAGAAACGCATCTGACTCGGTTTGAAATACAAGGATATTTGCTCCTGTATATGGTTGAGGTAATGCAATTTTCCCAGTGGGCTGTAAGATAGGTAGTGAATTACTATTTTCTATGTAATTGCACCTCATAGAAAAGACAGTATGTAATACACTTTTTGAGATAGGATCACCATAATGCATAGGTGTTTCTTGTACACCTGTTAATGGAAGCTCTCTAGGAATATATCCTTGTTCTGTTCGGAGATACATAGGCCCCACTCCTTGCTTAATCCAATCCGGATTTAATCCAAACTTTTCAAAGAGTTTTATATACCATTCAGGGGGGACAGAATCTCTTCGCTTTGCATCGGATATACTAGACTGTCTAATTTCAAGTATATTTGCCAATTCAGCTTGAGTCTTTGTATTTGTGGCAAATCGAACTCGGTCATAAACTTCTTGAAAGAAAGTCATAGCGTTCTCCCGGAGAGTTTGCCTCATATTATTTTTGAATGGGGCGAAAGAATAGATCATCATTTGTGATGACCATATGAGTATTTTCTTTTAGTCCGTTCCTAAGTGCTTCAAGACCTCGTTGAAATTCATAAAATTCTGGTGATTTTTGGAATGTATCTGCATATATTTTTGTAGCAATAGCATCACCTTCACCTTGTATAATAGATGCCTTACGATTAGCTTCTGCTAAGATAATTGCTTGTTCTTTGTCTGCTTGAGAGCGAAGTTTAGTAGATTCTTCAACACCTTCTGAGCGGTATTGTTTTGCTTGTCGTTCACGTTCTGCACGCATACGGCCAAAAATAGCACGTTGATTTTCTGAAGGGAGATCTGTCCTTTTGATACGAACATCAATAACTTCAATCCCATATTCTTTCATAATATCAGAAGTGCGGCGTGTAACATCTGACATTATGTTACTACGATTTTGAGATACAACTTCAGTGAGAGTATGGCTACCGACTTGAGCTCTTAACTGTGAGTATACTACATCATCAAGACGTGCTTGAGCTCCAGGAATAGTTCTGACGGTGCGGTAAAATTCTAATGGATTAACAATACGCCATCTAGCATAATTATCAAGGACTATTGTTTTTTTATCGCTTGTAAGAGCCTCAGCTGCACGTGCATCATAATCTAATATCCTGGCATCAAAAAAAATTACCTTTTGAATAAATGGGATTTTAAAATGTAATCCTGGCCCAAAAATACGATCAACAGGATCTCCAAGTTGTAAAACAAGAGCTTTTTCTGTTTCATTTACAATGAAAATGGATTGTGAACTAATAATAAGGATAATAACTAGTACACTCACAAGAATAGAAATTTTGTGTTGCATTTACTTATTTTCCTTTATTTTATCTTTTGGTACAGAATATTCTGAGAGTCCTTTTTGGGAAAGGGGTAGAAGTGGTAAGGCTTTTCCAGCAACTTTGTTATCAAGAATAATTTTTTCTATACCAGGTTGACTTAATATCCCTTCCATTGCTTCAAGGTACATACGTTTTTTAGTAATTTCTTTTGCTTGATTATATTCTAAAAGCAAAGCTTGAAATTTTGCTGTTTCACCTTTTGCATTACGAATACGTGTTTCTTTGTATGCTTGAGCTTTATTTTCAATTTCTGTTGCTAGTCCCCTAGCTTTAGGTATAAGCTCATTTCGATATGCTTCAGCTTCATTAATAATACGACTTTTATCTTCACGAGCACTAGCAACATCTTTGAAAGAGTCACTTACTTCTTTAGGAGGATGTACGTCTTGTAGTTGAACTGCTAAAACATGTATACCAACTTTGTAACGATCAAGAATTTCTTGTAATAATTCTGTAGCCTCATTTTGAATTTGAAGTTTTCCATCAGTCAGAGCAGAGTCAATCATACTATTACCAATAACTTCTCGCATAGCAGCTTCAGCTGCACTTTTAATAACTGCTGTAGGATTAGTAACATTAAAAAGGTATTCTACAGGATTGTTAATTTGGTATTGTACACTAAATTGAACATTAACAATATTTTCGTCACCAGTTAACATAGATGCTTCTTCAGGTAGAGTTCGTGTAGCACCTTGTTGAAATGTACCACCAAGAGAGGTTGAACGAAAGCCAACTTCCACCCGTCTTACTTGGGTAACTTTTGGCTTATATACTGTTTCTATAGGGTAAGGTAGAGCATAGTGTGGGCCTGCATCAACTGTACGGTTATATTTTCCAAATTGGAGGACTACACCTTGTTCATCAGGATTTACAATATAAATCCCTGATAATAACCACAAAGAAATAAGGATAAGTATAATCCATTTTACTTTCCCACTGTTAGGTTTAAGTCTGAACTGTTTGAAAAAATTTCCAAAAAGTTGTTCAGGGTTAGGATCTGAGCCATTTGGTGGTGGTGTGTTATTACCTGAGTCTTTTGGCGTACGACCTTGTCCCCAGTTTTGCCTCTGTCGTTTTTCTTGTAGCTTTTCCCAGTCCCAATTCATAATGGATAACAATAGAACATAATATTTTTACGGTCAAGGAAGTTACTAAATTTAACTTTAATTTAGAAGTGTATATATTTTTAGTAGTATATCTATAATCTTAAATATTATAAGAGGTAATATAGTATGTATATTGATTTTAGTTTACTGGCATTATTTATGAAATAGTTGTAGAATGATTATTTAATAAGGTTTTCTACAGGATTAAGATAGAATTTTTTTATACTATGAGAAAAATAATTTTATTATATTAATTTTTGTACAATAAATAGGGAGAATTCATGGGAACAAGTAATGTTTTTCGTGCATATGATATCCGAGGTATTGTAGATGTAGATTTTGATTTGGATTGGGTAGAAAAGTTAGGTAAGGTCATTGGAACATATTTTGTAAGTCAGGGTATTTCATCGGCTGTTGTGGGTTATGACTGTCGAAAATCATCGGTGGACTATAATAATGCATTAGTGAAAGGATTGTTATCAACTGGAGTTGATGTAATTAGTATTGGGATGATTCCAACGCCAGTTTTATATTTTGCAGTTAAGTATTTGAATCGTCATGGTGGTGTTATGATTACTGCAAGTCATAATCCATCGCAATATAATGGCTTTAAGATTTGGGCAGGTGAATCTACAATTTATGGTGATGAGATTCAAAGTATACATAAATTATTTGAAGTAGGTTCGTTTGCTTCAGGGCAAGGTGTTTTATCTTTCCATGATATTATACCATCATATATGGCTGCTGTTGAAGCATGGTGTAAACTGTTACGTCCAGTTAAAGTAGTTGTTGATGGGGGCAATGGTGTTGGTGGTACTATTTGTGCAGATATTTTAAAGAGGATAGGTGCAGAGGTAACCTGTCTTTATTGTGAGCCAGATGGAAATTTTCCTCATCATCATCCTGATCCTGTGGTAGAAGAAAATATGAAAGATTTGGCTAATAAAGTGAAAGCTGAACATGCAGATTTAGGTATAGGGTTAGATGGTGATGCTGATAGATTGGGTATCATTGATTCAAATGGTCGTTTATTATTTGGGGATGAATTACTGTCTATCTATGCACGAGAACTCCTTGTACATAAGCCAGGTTCAATTGTTATTGGAGATGTGAAGTGTTCAAATAGACTTTTTGATGATATCCAGAAGCATGGTGGAAATCCTGTGATGTCAGCAACAGGTCACTCTATTATAAAAGCTAGAATGAGAGAGCTTAATGCTCCATTAGCAGGAGAAATGTCAGGACATATGTTTTTTTCAGATGGATGGTATGGTTTTGATGATGCTATTTATGGCGCAGCTCGTTTAGTAAGTTTATTTTCTGCTCAAGAAAAACCAATGTCAGAACTTCCTGGTTGGCCTCCTTCTTTTGCTACTAGAGAAATTAATATTCCTTGTAAAGATACAATTAAGTTTGCTGTAGTTGAAAAAGTAAAAAATTATTTTAAATCTCAATATGAAACAATTGAAATTGATGGTGCTAGAATTAATTTCCCTTATGGTTGGGGTTTAGTAAGAGCATCAAATACACAACCTGTATTAGTAACACGATTTGAAGCAGACACAGAAGAGCATTTAATGTCTATCCGTAAAGAAGTGGAGACACCACTTATGCAATGGATTAATGAAGCTAAGGAGAATGTATAACTACATTAAGTTATAGATATATGTTCTATAATTTGTTCGAGGGGTTAATATAATTCCCCCTAAAGTGATCAAATCCTTGCATTTGTTGTCCATTAAATAAGATAGGTTCTGAGTCTGTAACAGAACCAATAATAGTAAGATTAGATATAACCATGTTTAATTTTGCTCCAAAGTTAGGAGAGCATGTACCAATAAGACTATAGTCTTCACCTCCTATAACTGCATGTAAGTCAGGAGAGTATTCATTTTCTGTATAATGTGACTCAATGAATTGAATGATTTCATGATCAAGGGCAGGTATGGTGATATCTGCTCCTTTTCCTTTCCCTAGTAATCTAGGAATATCTTGTGCAAGACCATCAGAGTTATCTATTAATGCTAGTCTGTGAGGAGTGTTGGTTTGCTGAGACCAACTTTTTGCCATTTTTGAAAGAGCAAGACCTTCATGAATAAGAGGAAAAGGTCTTAAATGAGCCATACATGATTTTGGATATAGTTCAATAGCTTTTGTCCCCTGTTGTTCTAAAAGTTGAAGTCCAGTATGAGCAAGTCCAACTTGTCCTATTATAAAAATAATGTCCCCTGGCTGTGCTTGGGCTCTTAATAAAGGAGCATGAGTTTCCCCTAATATTGTAATACAAATAGAGAGTTCTGATGCTTGGGAGAGATCTCCTCCTAATAACGGTAAGTTAAATTGCTTAGCAAGACGGGACATTCCAGAATATATTCCTTCTAGAATATCTATAGATGTATTTAAGGGTAAAGCAAGTCCTACAGTAAAGCCTATTGGTTGTGCCCCACATGCAGCTATATCACTTAGGTTTACAGCTAATGCTTTCCAACCAATATCTTCTGGACTAAAGTAGCTATGGCGAAAGTGAATATTCTCAATAAACATATCAGTGCTAATACATAGAGGTGATGTTACAGAAAGTATGGCACAGTCATCACCTCTACCAGCTGTGATAAAATGAGATTGATCAGGAAAATATTTATTAATACACGAGAGGATATGTTCTTCTGAAACCAATGAAGAATACTGGTTCATAATATCCCTTTATTATTAATCTTCAATAGTTAGGTAGTCTTTTAAGATAACTTTAAGGCCAAATCCAGGGAAGTTTACTCTACATTTATCAGGTAATAAATATTCTATAATTTTACCTCTACCAAAAATTTTGTGTCGACAAAAACTATAAGATAACTCTTCTTTATTATATGTATTGTTAGAAGCAGGTATTTGGGAACATGTTTTGCTATCTGGTTGATTAGTAGGTATTGTAATTTTTTTATATATGTTGCCTGAATAACCTTCTTGCCACTCCTCTATTACTATACTTGGAAGTTGTTGTACAAAAGGGCTTGGGATTGCAGGTTCATTGCATCCATATTGTTTATTATAGAGTGTAGTAGGAACAGAAAGTTCAAGCTGTTTTTTGGCTCTAGTACATGCTACATACATAAGGCGTCTTTCTTCTTCAAAATCTTCAGAGCGTATAAGCGAATGTCTAGAAGGAAATCTATCTTCTACTAAGTCAAGGATAATAACAGCATCCCATTCAAGACCTTTTGCAGAATGAATAGTAGAAAGCACAATGCTTTCTTCTTCATTCAGCTCTTCTTCTGGAGTCTCTAAAGAAAGATCGGCAATAAATTGTTCAAGATCTGTATAGGCAGAAGCAATATGTATAAGTTCTTCAAGCCCTTGTTGACGGCGTGGCCAATCTTCAGGGAAATGGACTATAAGTTTTGGTTGATAATGTTCAAAGACTTTGGTTAATATTTCTGTAGGTTCTAAAGGCTGTTGTCGTATCTCATCAAGTAGAGTCATATCACTAAGAAGATCAGGGTATTTATTACAAACTTTTTGAAGCTCTAAAAAATTTCCTTGTGCTGCTATTTGGTAAATTTTTTGAGCTGTTTTGGGGCCAACTCCTTTTGAAAAGGCAGCAATACGTAAAAATGATGGCATATCTAGTGGATTAACAATAAGCCTTATAAATGCCATCATATCTTTAATATGGGCAGCTTCAGTATATTTGAGGCCGCCATATTTTCTGAATCGAATAGTATGCTTGGCAAGAGCAATTTCTAAATGGTAAGATTGATATCCTGCTCTAAATAGGATTGCAATTTCTTTGGGAGGATATATAGATAGTAATTCTTTTATTCGATTAGCAATAAGATTTGCCTGAGTAAGATCGCTTAATGATCGTATAAGGCGAACTTTTTCTCCTCCTATACGATTAGTAAATAAATGTTTATGAAAACCTTCTTGTGACTCTTTAAGTATAGCATTTGCTGTATCTAATATAGGTTGGGTAGAACGATAATTTTCTTCTAGACGTATAATTTTGGTCCCTGGGAATAGATTAGGAAATTCTAGGATATTGTTTACTGTCGCTCCTCTAAAAGCATAAATAGATTGTGCATCATCCCCGACAGCCATTGTATTATTTGTGTTTCCAGAAAGAAGCCGAACAAGACGTGCTTGGACACGATTTGTGTCTTGATATTCATCTACCATAATATATTGATAACGTTCTTGAAATAATGGAGCTAATGGAGGAATGTTTTTTGATTCATCACCTTTAAGAAGTAATTCAAACTCAAAAAGAAGATCGTCATAATCAAGTAAATTTTGTTGTTTTTTATATGTAGTATAACGTTCAACAAGAGTTGTTAATGAATCAATATGGGAGATAAGATGAGGAGAGTCTTTTTGTATAAGTTCCTTAAATGTTATTTCTTTATTTCTTGCTCTACTTAATAAAGCTGCAACTGTTTGTAGTTTGGGAAACGAACGATCACCTTTAGCAATTTTGAGTTCTTCTTTACAGTGTTGGAGAGAAGTTAGGGTGTCTTGTGCATCTATTATAGTGACTTTCCCTGTTGCCCAGGAGGGTTTATATTGACGTAGAGTAGAAAAAGCTATGCTATGGAATGTTCCACCATTAACGTCACCAAGACTATAATTAAGAAGCATTGTAGCACGATGAAGCATTTCTTGGCTAGCTTTACGAGTAAAGGTAAGAAGTAACATAGAAGATGGGGGAATACCTTGTTCAGCTAACCAGGCAAGTCTATAGATAATAGTTCGAGTTTTACCACTACCTGCTCCTGCAATAACAAGGACAGGACCATCTGGTGCAGTGACAGCTTCAAGTTGAGCACTATTAAGAGTAGAGGTATCAAACATGTTTATTTTTGTTAAGGAGCAATTATTAAATTAGGAGTTTTTTAATGTATCAATGATGTTTGTTACAGCATCTGTTTCCATAATTATTTTTGATTCTTTTGCATAAGCTCCTATGTGTGGTGTAAGAATTGTATTATTAATATTTTTTAGAAGACCATCATATGGTTCTTTCCCAAAGACATCCAGAGCAGCTCCAGCTAAATGACCTGCAGTTAAAAGTCCACATAATGCTTTTTCATCAATTAATCCTCCATGTGCTACATTAATAATATAACTTCCTGGTTGCATTAGTGAAAGTCTTCCCAAGTCAAGAATAGGGCCGGCTTTTATAGGTTTACTACAGTGAATAGTAATAATATTTGACCAATCTATAAGTTTATCAAGATCAAATTTTTGGAATGTAGTACTATATACATTTGGATCATTATAAGCAATGTCTACACCAAATGGTAATAGTCGTTCAGCTACTGCTTTTCCTACTTGTCCAAGACCTATGATACCAACACGTTTCCCATGTAAAAGATTTCCTATACGTTTATGCCATACTCCTGAACGAACTTCTTTATCTTGGTATGGTATTTGACGTATAAGAGATAGGATAAGGCCCACTGTAAATTCTGCAACAGCAATTGCATAACCTTTAGGAGGATTATAAATAATAATATTTTTTTCTTGAGCATATTCAACGTCAATATTATCAAGATGTTTCCCACAGCAAGCAATAGTTTTGAGTCTTGGGTTAGTCTCTAAAACTTTTTTGGGTAATGGTTCTGAACCAACAATGATACCAGCACAACCATCTATTATTTGTATTAGTTCTTCATCAGTGAGATGATACCCCTGTTCATTAAGGATATATTCAATTCCAGCTTGGCTAAGTAGTTCAAGTGGTTTTTTATCATATCGAGCAAAAGAAGATGATATAATTGCTACTCTCATGAGTATTTCCTTATTTATGCAATATAAAAAATAAAAACATATTGAATTAGGTAGAATGATAGGTAATTAGTAAAAATTAACTATTAAGTTAGAAACGTTAGTTAGAAGAGGTTGGGGGTATATCCATGTTAAATGCTATATGCTATTATTCAGCAAAATATATAAGTGTTAATCCATTAATTGTTTTAATTATATTTTTTATTATTGGAATATACAATATATTAAAAAATATATTTTGAATATGGTTAACTAGCATTATTAAATTTATAGTTAAATATTATTTTTAATATCTGTAATGTTCTGATTTATATGGTCCTTCAATAGGGACATCAATATAGTCAGCTTGTTCTTGTGTTAATGTTGTTAGAGTTACTCCAAGACGTTCAAGGTGTAGGCGTGCGACTTCTTCATCAAGCTTTTTAGGAAGAATATAGACTTTATTTTCTAATTTATTATGGGCTAATTCAAGTTGAGCAAGGACTTGATTTGTAAAGCTTGTAGACATAACAAAACTTGAGTGACCTGTGGCACATCCAAGATTAACAAGTCTTCCTTCAGCAAGAACAATCATTGATCGTCCATTGGGGAGGACCCATTTATCTACTTGTGGTTTAATGTTTACTTTTTTACATTCTGAATTATTTTCTAGCCAGCTCATTTCAATTTCATTATCAAAGTGCCCAATATTGCAAATAATAGCTTCATCTTTCATTTTATTCATATGGTTATGTGTAATAACATGAAGGTTGCCTGTAGCTGTTACAAAGATATCGCCTTCAGCTGCAGCTTGTTCCATTGTCATAACTTCAAAGCCTTCCATAGCAGCTTGTAATGCACAAATAGGATCAATTTCTGTAATAATTACACGAGCTCCAAAGCCGCGCATAGACTGTGCACACCCTTTCCCTACATCACCATATCCAGCAATGACAACTACTTTCCCTGCGATCATAATATCTGTAGCTCTTTTAATTCCATCTGCTAAAGATTCCCTACATCCATAAAGGTTATCAAACTTAGACTTTGTTACTGAATCGTTAACATTAATTGCAGGGAAAAGAAGTTTATTTTCTTCAGCAAGCTGGTAAAGACGATGTACCCCTGTTGTTGTTTCTTCAGAGACTCCACGAATATTTTTAGCTATTTTCGTCCAGTGAGTAGGAGAAGTATTATACATTACTTTAAGTCGATCCATAATAATTTTTATTTCTTTATCACTATGGCTTTGTTTTAATAACTCAGGATTTTTTTCGATTTCTACCCCTTTATGGATTATAAGTGTAGCATCTCCACCATCATCAATAATAAGGTCAGGGCCAGAACCATCAGGCCATGTAAGTGCCATCTCTATACACCACCAGTATTCTTCTAATGTTTCTCCTTTCCATGCAAAAACACTGGCATAATTTAGGTCTGCGATAGCAGCAGCAGCATGATCTTGTGTTGAGAAAATATTACATGAGGCCCAACGAATATTTGCACCTAAGTAATAAAGTGTTTTTATAAGTAAAGCAGTTTGGATAGTCATGTGTAAAGAACCTGTAATTTTTAGGCCTTTTAAAGGTTTTTTCTCCTTATAGCGTTGGATCAATGTCATAAGACCAGGCATTTCCCTTTCTGAAAGTTGCATTTCTTTTTTCCCGAAATCTGCTAGAGAGATATCAGCAATTTTATAGGGTAAAGAAAGATTAACTGGAATAGGGGAAGTCTGAATCATTGGAGTCCTCCAAAAGCTGCTTTATCGGTATCATTAAATAGTAAAAAAATGATAACATTAACTAATTATTAAAATAAGATAATTCTTTAACAGGTAATGTATATATAATCAATGTCGTTTATTCATAGGTTTATTTTTTAGATACAGTATGTACGCTAAGACAATCTGCTAGTTATTATTTTAATAATTATATACAAATAAGGTAAGAAAAGTCTATTGACATAATTGTCATATTAAAGGTATCTGTCAGCCCGTCGGGATGTGGCGCAGCTTGGTAGCGCACTTGAATGGGGTTCAAGGGGTCGTGAGTTCGAATCTCGCCATCCCGACCAGTATTTTAAAGGTGTTATTCATATCTTATAATTTTATCCTATAATTTTATCTGCTTTTATCCTGTTTTTATCCTGACTTTTTAATGTATAGAGTACTTATTGATAATACATTAAAATAAATTAGTTTGTTATTATGATTAGTTTGGTAAATAGTCTGGATTGTGTCTTCTATTTAATTATAAATCCAAACGTATCTTTTTAGTTAATAACTTTCAATTTTTCTAAAAAGAGCCAATCATTGTATGTCCTGTGAGCTTAAGAAGGTGTAGTGTTATGTATTGCCAGTGCTATACTTTTTTAAAAGTGAAGGTTAAGGATAAAAATATTGCTAAAACTCCTAATAACAAAAATAGGTATCAGTTAAGTTTTATTACAAAGTAGTTAAGGATATCTTTTAGCTATATGATTATGAACTATTCTAAATTAATAGATAAATTATTATATTATAGTTAGTAGTTATTTTTTATTTTCATTTGTGTTTTCAAAAGATTAATGAATTATCTCTTGTTAAGGTATTATTGTAAAATGGATGTCCTATGGAGGAGATAAACTTTTTTATTTTATGTCCTTGAGGTTCCATCTCCTAACATCATTTAAAGCAACAATTATTGATAACATATAGTTTTTTAAAGTTTTTGCTCACTAGCAGAAAGTGGAAAGATAGCAACAGGAAGGATCGATTTGTATAAATGTGGTTGTGTTATTTATGGGAGTAAACAAGGCAGTCATTAATTTGACGTTTAAAATAAGAGTTTATTTATAATAGATGTGAAATAGTTGTTAGAGATACACATGCTCGAGATGCTTTATGATTGCTGTTTGTGCTCAAGCTGAAAGGTTTATGTTCTTTCTAAGAGTTATGATATGTTTTTATAATATATTTATATATTATAATATTGCTTAAAAAGAATTAGTTTAAAGGAATTAGGTAATTTTTCATTTTAGATATAAAAAGATATTTTGTATTCATGATGAGTGACTATATTGTCCTTATAAAGAACATTTATTCGATATAATTAGCCTTGTATAAAATACAAAATGAAAATATTTTGTAAGTCAAAAAAATGATAATATCCTCTACTGTTTACTGCTGAATATAATATAAATGTATCAATAGTCAAAATATTTTGTATAATCTATGTAAAAAATAATTATATCTATATGTATATAGTACTATATAAGAAGTATTATACTATATAAAAACTGATTATACTTTTATATAGCTATGTGTTAAATAGTTATACAAATAAAAAATAGTTTTTTATAGTAAAATAATAAATTATACCTTTAACTTTATAAAAAGTATGTAAAAATAATTTTTTAGTTGACATAAAATATATTAAAATATATTTTACTTATTCCTCAGTTAGGATAAAAGTATATTTTGTTTTTATTAGTTATAATAAAAAATAAATAGGAGTTTGTTTAACCTATTGAAATAGTAGTTTAATATGGTAAAAAATTAGGATATTTTGTTACTATAGTAATTCCTTCATATCACTTGTCCCATCAAAGAAAAGAACATAGTTAATTTTTAACAGTCTTTATTTTTGCTTATTACATATCAAAATAGTGTCTAATAAAGTAGAACATATTATCTATATAAATATAGTAATATAGATTTAGATAATTTAATTTATTTATAATCTACTACATATGTATTTTTTATAGTAATATAAATACATGCAGTTAATTTTTAATTGTATGTTTTTATACGTATCTCTTTATTATTCAATAAAGTTTATAATAAAACATAAATATTTAATTTTATAAATAATGTTAATATAGATTTTAACAATTTATTTATTCATAATTTTCTATATATCTATTCAATATAGTAATGTAGCTACATACATTTATTTATAATTATATTTATTTATACTTAAATAATTATTTTTATAGATCATAAAAAATTTTTCATAATTTATATATAATTTATTATTACACGATAAATATATTATAGTGTATTTTATGGAGAAATGCATTATGTATATAAAATTTAGTAAGAATATAGATACATTTTTATTTAATGTAATTAAAATAATATATATATATATATTTTTTTACAGTTATTATAAGAGTAAAGCAAATTTTATTAAAGTTTCTTACAACTAAATTTATCTGTAAAAAGAGTTTAAGAGCAAGATGGTTAAAAAAAGAACTGATTTTGACAACATTTTATTTACTTTGTTTGTTATGTGGAAAGAGTAAAGTATTTGCTTCAGATAGAGAAAGTAGTGATAGACAGCATGTTAAACAAGTGAAACAACCTCTTCATCATTCTAAACATAAATCACATCAGCCTTCAGGAAAAGAAATACAAAAAAAAGTAGAGAAAATTGAAGAAGCAAAAAAATTATTAGAAGATCTTAGATCACAGCAGGTTAGTACTCATGAAACAAAAGAGGGGTTAAATGCCTCCTTTCAAACAGTTAAACAAGCTCAAACAGTACTTGGGATTTTAGAATCAGAGCTTAAAGAAATGTTAGGAAAATATTTTTCTAGTGTTAGTTCAAGTGAAAGGGATGAGGATTTAAGTAGTCATACTATAAGTAAACAAAAAGGTAAGACCGATCCACATAAAATAAAAAAAAAGATCTTACAAAGGCAAGAGTTGAGCTTGAGAAGTGTGTTACAAGATATAAGGAAGTAAATAAAAAAGTTGAGAGAAATCCTGATGATCCTAGATTACAGAAAAAGTTAAATGAAGCTGCCAGTAATGTAGAAAGTGCGGAACATAGACTACATAAACTGGAAGTAGCATATAGTCAAGAAAGACAACAGCCAGTCCCAGAAGGGCAACAAGTGAGAGCACCTTTTGCTTCAGCCAGTCCTTCTTCTCTAGTTAGCTCTTCTGTTATTTCAACGGCAACATTATCAAGTGTAGTTTCAAGCTCTTCTGTGGTAAAAGTAACTCAAGAGGTGGATAAACCATTAACTAAAAGTTCAAGTAGTAAGATGTCTGTGAAAATAGACTCAACAAGTAATATTTCAACAACAACAACAACAACAACTACTACTACTACTACACAAGACTCCTCTATAAAACAGGCACCACTAGTACCTCAAAAGCCTCAAAGATTAAGTATTCCCTTAACTACCTCTGTAAAACTAACTACATCAAATAACTCTGATAATGATGAAGACTGGGGTGATGATGGTTGGGATGCTCCTCATCCTGAAAGTAGTGCTGTAGAGCATGGAATGAAACAAGATTTTTTAGAGCAAGGACAGTCATTGTTTTCTTCTGTTTTAAATGGGACATATTCTAGGAATACTATAAGCGAAAGGGGAGAAAGAGATCAGTCATCTGCTTCTCCCTCAGCAAGCTCTTATCAAAATGGACGTTTGGTGGATTCATCTAGTTCTTGTCCATTAAGTCTTCATCAGGAGGGAGAGCCTGGTGATTCATTTGATACTGCTAAAGCCAAACTGGAAGTCTTTATGCAAAAACGGCATGAGCCACCACAGCAGCCAACAAAGAAGCCTATAGGTCCAAGAGATGAGCCAAACAATGCATTTAAAGAGGCACAAAGTAAACTTGGTGCTTTTTTTTTTAAAGAAGAAGGGTGGAATGCACAAAGCTTAAAAGAGCCTTTAAAGCCGACAGGAAGACAAAGTGAAGACTATAAAAAGAATAGAGCTGCTATGGAGCTTTTATTTGCTGGAGTGATTGCTCAACATCAAGATATACAAGATTATCAGAGAGATAGGTTATCATCGCCATCATCATTATCTTCTTCTTGTTTGGTTGAAAATTATGAACAAGGAAGACAAAAATGGCTTAAGCTTAAGGAAGACCTAGAAAAAGGAGAAAGAGTGTATGAAGGTATGTATGGTTTTTTCCAGATTTCCAATCAAAATGAAGAGTTACGTGCAAAACTTTTTGCTATACATAAAAAAAATGAAAGTTTGAAATCAGAATTAGAGTCTCTTGGACAAGAGTTAGAAGATATGTGGCATAGGGGGTTAGTGTAGGTTTCTTCTGATATTGATACTGATACTGATAACAGTGAAGGTTCTGTTAGTGATAGTGCAGACGAATTTGATGATAAATTCGATGACAGTGATTTCGAAGATGATTTTGATGATAGTTCCAGTGACATTACTAGTTATACTAGTGATACTCAGGATAGTTCAAGTGATCTAGATAGCAGTGATAGTTCAAGTGATCTAGGAAGTGAAGGTGATTGGAGTGAATTTATTTTGATAGATTCTGGTTCTGGAAATCCTCTTGGGAATATGGCTCCAGCTCCAGGGTTTGGTGCTAATAATATTCAAGGACAAGGAGATAGTAGACAATTATTAGAGAAAGTGAAGGATTTTTTAAACTTATTAGTATATCAAGATAAAGATAAAAAACCAACACAACCTCAATCAGGCTATAATGTAATAGCAAATCAAGGGTCTGTAAAAGGACTGAGTTATGTTATACATGGAGCTATACAAGAAGTACAAAATTCTATGAGAGTGTTAGCATTAAATATGAATACAGCACGATTAACATCTGAGAAACCATTCCGTATATTTGGTTCACTCAGTGGACAAGCAAGTAGTCAAAGAAATAGCGGGGCTTCAACACAAGCTGGTGTAATGTATGCTATACCTATGTTTCCAAAATTATGGGTTGGTACAGCTATATCTCAAGGTAGGGAGAGAAAAAAAGAGTATCAAGGAGTAGATATAGCAAAAGCATATGGTGGAGCTAAAGCTAAAACAGAAACAAATCAAGCTTCAGTTATTGCTGCATGGAATGTAGCTGAACCAGGGCTTATGGGATATGTTGAAGGCACATTTGGATGGGGTGAAACAAAAAATACACGTGTATTTACTCATGCTGGTGAACGTATCACAACTAAAGGTGCAGCACATACTTCAACAAATGGTGGCATAGCACGTGTAGGGTATAATATAGAAATTACTCCAATGATGATGCTTACACCTTATGCTGAAGTATCTATTGCAACAGCTCGTTGGGATTCATATAAAGAATCTGGTCGGATATTACCCGCAAAAATAAGTGCAACTAGAGAACATGTTATTGAACATAGAGCTGGATTGAAAGTCGATTGGCATATTTCAGATGTTTGTAAAATCCAAGCATGGGGGGCTGCTATTTTAGGAGAGAGAAATAATACAGGTGTAACCGCAAAACCAATATCATTGTATTCAGTAAGTATCTCAAGCGGTAAAGATAAATCAAGATATAAACAGCTTGAAGTTGGAAGTAACATTGATTTTAAAATTACTCATAATTGTGGAGTTGGTGTTAATGTTGGAATCCGTACAAAAGATGGTGAAAAAGATAAAAGTATAAAACCTCAATGTATGGGAATTCATTTCTGGTACGACTTTTAAGGTAAAATGGTTGAGAGTTGATATGAGAGAAATTATATATAATACAGCAAGATATAAAGAGATAGATTGTTATAGCTTATTAATTAATAAACGTGAAATAAAGGTTATAGAGAATACATAAGAATAAATATTGGTAGGGGTTACTATGGAGTAAATTTTAGTAATCTACTTAGAAGTATGCAAGA
The DNA here is from genome assembly GCF_000055945.1 of Lawsonia intracellularis PHE/MN1-00. Lineage (NCBI taxonomy): Bacteria > Pseudomonadati > Thermodesulfobacteriota > Desulfovibrionia > Desulfovibrionales > Desulfovibrionaceae > Lawsonia > Lawsonia intracellularis. The sequence continues at coordinate 833,743 of NC_008011.1, read as the reverse complement.
TATTTAACTTCAATTTTAGAGTGCAGTTTGTGGATAGATATTTTTATAACAATATTTTTTTGAATCTCTTTCTTTACTATAGGTAACTTATCTAGTTTTAAGAGTTTTACAGATTGACAGATAATCTTTTATTGGTTGAGATATCTATTTATTTTTGATTTTTTAACATTATTAATGATGAGTAATATATAATTTAAGGAGTATTCCTTAGATTATATTTTTATTTAGATGAGTTTTAATTAAAAAAAGAAAATATTGATTATAGTTTGTAACAGGTAAAAAAAAGTTGCTTTCTTATCAATAAGATATTGTTAAGCTTAATATTAGTCTTTATCAATATGTCATCAAATGTCTTACTATCCCTTAGGAATACTTTTTCTATAAACCTCCATGGTTGAATTGTATTTTCCCCTTCATGTAACTAAAGAAGAGCATTCTTTATATTAAGATGAGGAGAAATACACTATTTTTTGTGGAGTATAACTATAGTCTGGCTGAGTAAGGCTATTACTGAGAAGCATATTATGTTTTTTTTAACTATACATAACATAATGTACATTTTTATTTGCCCTCTACGAGAGAGTACAATATGTAGCTATGTATATTTTAAGAAACAAGCATAAAAATATTTATATAAATATGTAATCAGCTGTTAAAAAGGTAGGAATATCTTTCAAGATATTTCTACCTTTTTAACAGCTGATTACAATCAATTTTTTGACTTAGTAAACATTATGCTAAAATACATCATAATATCTTATACTATAACTATACTATAACTATACTATAAAATTGTTTTTATACTTTCTTTAAAATGATAATAGCAAGATTAATTGATTTTGTTTTATTTCCTTCAATTTTTTTATGTATTACTTTAGTTAATCCCCTGAATTTTTATTAAGAAGTAGTTAAAGGTATACTTTATGCTAGAATTATTTTTTGTTGTAATTGTCCTAAAATTTTTTTCTGACCTGAAAAGGAAAATAGTAGGAGATAGTTACCTATGATTCTATCAAAGGTAATTAGTTATTTGTCTAGATAGCGTTAATACCAGTAAATGATTGTTGTGTAGTATGGACTATCTAAATATTAATTAGCTGAGTTATCGTTGTTTGGAAGAAGAAAAATGAGACAAGATTGTGATGGGTTAATATTTGGTGTGTTCTAACATGTGTATTTTTTATGAAGCAAAGCAGGGGAAAAAGATTAACGTCTATTTAGCAAAATTTACTGATTAATTATAAATTTTTTATAGAGTTATGACAATACTAGGATGTAGATGAAGATATATTAGTTTGCTTTTTCCATAACGACATTACCGTCTTGTAAAAATTTCTATGAGAGTAATATTAATGAGTTTTTAGTTGGGCATATAGTTAGGAGATACATATACTTTTTACATATCATATAGGATTGTTATTGCTCTACTTGATAGTATTCAACGTAAAGAAGTAAGAGGGTAAGATGAAAATTCAATTTAAACATAGCAGTAGTCATAATAGTGGAGTAGAAGAAAATGGTAATGCCACTGGTACTAGTAGTTCTGTAAAAAACAAATCTTTAGAGCCTACTAAAAAAGAGAGCTCAATTTTAAGCAAATTGCGTGCGTCATGGAGTAATACTCTTCAGAGGGTAAAGCATTCTACTATGAAAATGATTGGTGCTCGTACACATCAAGCTTTAAAAGATTATGATGCAAAAAAAGATACAACAGGTACTTCAGAAGGAAAGAAAGTAAGTAGTACACCAAGGATAGTTCCTCGTCACGAGAATACATCTGGACCATTTACATCAAATCCTGTTGATTCTCCAGATACAATTTATGCTACAGTTGTTCATCCTAGTACCCCTCTTGCACAGCGTCCGTTACCTCCTATTCCAGAAAACAACCCTTCATCAGAGCCTATTTATGCAGAACTTGATTTTACCCTTGGGCCTAATTCTCCTGGTAAAATGAAGCCTGTTATATACGAAAATTTAAAGAGTGTATCACCAGGTCCACATGTAACAGAACCCATTTATGCTGAAATTAAAACAACTTCTATCTCTACAAGTGGTAATAAAGGGAAGAATAACTAAAGATAGTTGAAATGAATGGAGTCAGTTAGGTAATTGTTACATAGAATTGGTTAGGTTAATAAATAGGACATTATTTGTTTGAGAATATACAGCTTAGATTATAATTAGTCCCCATAACAATGTATATTTATATATTAATAATATCAATATGTTAAAGTATATATGTGGAGGATAAAAGTAATGAAACTTTTTAATAATGGCCCACGAGTGACATTCGATGAAAATAGCAATTCCGGTTATTCCTATCCTCATGAAGATGACGTAACACACGAAGAGGAAAGAATTAACACTAAGTATGATCCAAATGCCATTCCTGGTAAGTCTATATTAAAACAGACTACTGGAGATAGAGGCGTTAGGTTTGATCAGAGTAGTAATAGCACGTATGTATATTCTCCAGGAAGTGATGTCAGAACTACATATGATCCAGATGCTGTTCCTGGTAAGTCTATACTAAAGAAAACAAAGTCTTCCTTTTTGTCAAGGATGGTTACATCGATTCAAAGTAGTCTAGGTAGGGTAGGAGCAGCTATTATTCATGGAGTGCAATATGTTGTTAATGGAGTTAAAGGATTATGTTCCTATAGGACTAGACAAGTTCAGTCAGAAGGTTCTAGTTTAAATCCAGGAGAGGGACAACATCATCAGCCAGAGCTAAAGCAAGAGCCAATTTATGTAAATTATCTGGATGTATCAGGCACTCAACAACAGAGCAATAAGACTTCTGTACAAGATAACAGTAAAGCACATCATCCATTACCATCTATTCCACAAGAGTAAGCTAGTGGTGTTGTATTGATATCTCTGTTGTGTTGTTTCCTTACTTATACTAGTTTACAAAATATAATGAAGGTAGTCAAAAATTCTTTATACAGAGGCTAAAATATTTTCTATCTTACAAAGTTAATGTAGAAAAATTTGTAATACGTTTTAATTAAGTTAAAAAAATAGATTTTATACGTTATTATAAAATATATGTTCTTAACGATATTTGTTATATAGATAGTATAGGTAATTATATATTACTATATAGTGATACTAGTAAAATTATATTATTTATATAACAGTATCATATCATTAGTAAGGCAATTTTTTATTTATTGCTTAGTACTATAATGAGGATATAATTATTAATAATTAAACAATGTAGTCAGCATATATTATATATAATTATTTTTACTATTTTTAATTATTGTAGTTAATTTTTTAATTACTCATTTATTATCACAATGTTAATCTTAATGCATTTTGAGGTATTCTATTTTTAGCATTTTTATGTGGTTTGAATATTATTTCACAAGAGTAATTTTTATTTACAAAAGGATAGGCAATACTATTGAAATATTGAAAGAATTCAGAAAAAGTTTGAGGAGCTTCTGAAATTGATGTTTTAAGTTGAAACTGACCATAATTAGGATCAAAATAATTAATTATAACTGGTTGGCTACTGTTATCAATATCTTCTCTCTCTTCATTTTTTAAAGGTGGTGTTTCAATAGAGACAGCACAACTATGTTTTTCTAGCCAATTTGAGCAAGATAAACTTAGTGTAATGGTTGCATATTTTTGGTTGAAACTAAGCTCACTTTCTAATAGGGACTTGATTAATGTCTTCCCAAAAGTAATAGGATTTTTCTCAGGTCTATCTTCACTAGCTATTGTGCCATAGGTTTCTTTTTCTCTACAAAAGTGAAATTTTGGTGTACAAGCTTCACATTCAGGTAGTAATTTAAAGTAACCAAACCCATCATTAGTATATAGTTCTCTATGTATAGTAATGCTGTTAGGTTCATTAGGAGGAAAACTATTTATTGTTTTCAATTGCTGGAGGCTTTCTTTCATAGAACTTGGATCATTTGCATTAATGATCATTTCTCGAATCCAAAGAAAACTAAGGCCATGACAAATACCATTGCTTGCTTGTTCTGTTTCATCAATGGAGAAACGGCATAATGTTCTGTAAAAATCACCTTTTATTTGAGAAAAAGGTTCTAAGCATACTTTTTGAAGTTTATTGTTATTATGAACTATGTCATATACTATTGAACTAGTAATAAGATTTATTATTTGTTTACTACTATTATTATTTTCTTTTAAAGTATTATATGCATGTATACCAACTGTTGTAATACCACCTGCAATAGTAGCTGAAGGTAAGGAAAGTGGTAAAGATAAAGAACCTACCCCTGCCCCAACAATACTACCAACAATTAAACTAGGCGTTCTGGAGAAACAGGTTTTCATTAAAGATAATCCTATATGATATTTTTGTTCCAATGCATTTTGAAGCCTAGCTAATTTTGTTTCTTCATTATTTATTGTCCAGTTAGGAATATTGTATGTGACTTGAGAAGTATTATGTGGACTAGTTATAGGATACATAATCACTACCTTTATTTATAGTTAAATAAGAATAAACATAAGGAGTTGATCTATTAGGTTAGTTGAATAATAATTTTTTATATGAGGAAAATCATATGTATCATTAATCTGGTAAGCTATAATTAGTAGATTTTGAATGCAACCCCAATAATTAATACATATATTTTGATATTTAAAAATTAGAAATAAAGAGTGATAAATAGATATTGGTATAGGAAAACAAACAACTCACAATGTGTTAGCATTGTAAGCAACAATAAGATTAATACTCTCTAAGTAAAAGTATATAATCTACTAAATATAGTAAGTAGTTTTATACATTTTCTTTCCAATTTACGATAAATCTTTTTTGATTTTCAACAGCAATTTTAAGAAAGAATTCAATCCATTGTTTTAGTAGTTGTAATGTGAGGTATTCTAAGGGGAGTTGTGCATTTTGTATAAGTGTTTTCCCTATAAGTCCAAGACTGGGCTTAGGAGTAGCTTTATCTAAAAGGGAATTTTCAATAAGTATATCTTGATACCATAATATACTAGAATCAAAAGGTTTTTCTCCTATTTGAGCTAGTAGTGTAACCCATTGTGTAGGTTGTTCAGCAATAATAATTTCCCCAAAGTCTTGGGCTGTTAAGACATAAGTTAATTCAGGTTGTTTATAAGATTCAATCCCAAGTTCTTTAAAAAAATCTTCCATAATTTGTTGGAAGTACTGAGAACTCATGAAACATTTCCTATATATAGTGGATATTATAGCTTATACTATTGTTTTTATTAATCTAACCTTCTAGTTTAGTGTATTTTGGTATTATTTAAAATAATAAATAAGATATCATAAAATAAGATATCATAGTAAGAAGTCAATATCAGTAATTTTTATTTTTTATAAAAATTATTAGGAGTAAAAAAAAATTAAATAAGTTTGTCTTTGTATAAACTGAGGACTCTCTCTAAGAAAAATGATTTTCTATGTCAAATAGTATAACTATAGAGTAAATAGTATATTATACTTATTTTTTATCTTTTATTTGTAACAAATTAACTATTAATATTTTATTCTAAAGATAGAATATCTTATTTATAATGTTTAGTTATTATTACTAGTTTTATATAAATTAATTCAATTAAACATTTTATATAATTAATATAAAGAAAGTTCTAATATTTAAGAAAAGTATAAATTTATGGAATACATTACTTCAATAGATATACTAATTATAGAACATTATCTTCTTATTGTATTTTTAGTTGGTATGATAGCTAGTCGTAATGTTAAAATCTTAATGAGTATGTAATAGCAGGACGTTCTTACCTTTCTTTAGTTTTATTTGTTACATTATCTATATTTTTTATTTGTGGCGGCTATTCAAGTGGTAATGCTGCTAAAGCATTTAGTGGTGGGATAGGTTTTGCAATAACATTATGGGGATTCTCTATAGCACTCTTTTTTATTTTTATGAAATTAGCTCCTAAAAATGGATAACTTTCGACATGGTATACCAGTTGGAGATATTATGGGAATTAATTTAGGTAAAAAAGGTCGTATTATTGCAGAAATTTTAGGATGTGTATTATGTACAGGTATTTTAGCCACTCAAGTTGGAGCTATGGGTGTATTGTTTAGTACATATACAAGTTTAACATCAACACAAGGTATTTTATTGGGTTGTGGTATTATAATTAGTTATACTATATTTGGTAGTATGCATTCAGTTGTATTAACAGATCTTGTTCAATTTACTGTATTAGTAATTATAATTCCTCTTTTTTATGGATTGGGCTTCAAGAATTAGGTGGAATTGAAGCTTTTTTAACAAAAATTTCCTTAGAACATACACAGATTTTTAATAATGAATTAACATCAATATTATTTATTGGATTATTTTTATCTTTTTTAGTGGGAGAATCTTTATTACCTCCATATATCCAAAGAATTTTGGACGTAATGCATCAATAATGTCTAAGGGGGTATTTTTTACTATCTTGCTTTCGATTCCATTTTTTTAGTTACAGGTGAGATTGATCTTTTATCTCCGGCTGTTAACCTAACAAAGGATGCTAACGAATTTTGAAAGTTATTCTTCCTAATAGGGCTAAGAGGGTTAGAGCTATTGCAGCTGTTATTTCAATTGTAATGTCATCCGTAGATGCTTTTCTTAATGCTACTGTTATATGTTTGATTCATGATGTAGCTGAGCCTATCTTTGCTCCTAAGTTAACTGAACATCCTTAAAGAGAAACCTTTGTTGCCAGACTCCTTTCATTATTAATAGGAATTAGTTCTGTAATTATTCTATGAGTATCCAAAATGTAATGGATATTCTTTTATTTTCTTATCAATTTTATGCTCCTTTAATTGTTGCTCCTTTGGTTATGATCTTATTAGGAAATCTTTCTCATGGGGAACTTTTGGCATAGGGGGCTATTTGTAGTTCAGTTGCCGTAATTATTATGCTTATTGGTGGTGGAGAACATGCTGCTAGTATAATAGAATTGTCATAGGTACAGCTAATAGGTATGAGTGCATTTTTTACTAGTTATTAGTTTGAACAATATGTAACTGAAAGAAAAGAAGTTACAACTTAATAGATAGATAGTGAGTTAACCATGTGTAATATAAAGCTAAGCTCACATCTTAGCATATAATAGTACTAAATAAATTAATTTAATTATATAACTATCATAAAGATATATCTATTAATATTATATAAGAAATAAAGATACAACTAATAATTAATAAATAGGTACTGCTTTCTATTTTAGTGTTTAAAATCCAACACAATATTGAAGGGTTACACAAAGGTTATTTTTTTTATGAAAAAAAGATTGATTATATTCTATTTGTAAACGTAAAGTTTGTTTAGAATCAAGTAAAAATGTTGTACCAACTCTAACAGCATAGTATTTTTTTTTTTTGTGTTGAAAGGTAACTTGAACTCTCCTAGATATGGTATAGTCCCAGTATAACTTTTATTATTTTGATGTATAATGTGTTTTATACTTCCTGTAAAATCTATGGTGAACCAGTTAGTTACTTTTCCTTCTAGAAGAGCAGCCGTTTCTACATTTGTTATTTGAATTCCTGCTTGGTTATAGGTAATTGGGAATTGAACTTGAGGAAACTCTTGATACTTTTTTCGAGTAATATTTATATGCTGTACACCAACAATTGGCTGGAGAGACCAATTAGAAGATAACATAAACCCATAACCAGCTTGTGCCTCAAATCCAAAACTTTTCATTTTTGTATGTCCTTTACCTTCTTCTGTATATGGTAGTAGTATTCGAGCAATCTTTACATCAGATATTCTTTGGGTTCCAGTTATTTTAAACTTAATTCCTGTAGACTGTGTTGATTGCTCATAGACACAATATAATGTTGTAAGCGGTTCTGAACATTTAATTTTATATTGATTATTGTATTTTGTTAGAGCTTTGTCCAAAGCAAGTCCAATTCTTAAATAAGGAGTAAATTTGAAAGCAACATTAACCATACCTATAGATTGAGATACTTTTGAGTCTTTAGTCGATAAATAACGGTTCCCAACATTTAAACAAAATCCATATGGACCAAATGTATTACAATCAGAGTTGAGTGCTTGGTTAATTTCTTCATAATTGTTTGCAAGAATATTTGATAACTGTGCTGCATCAAGTTCTAACGCTAGTGATGTATTATGTACATCAACAAGTTTTCTTGGGTTAAATAGGTGGTGAATATAAACTTCAGTTTCAGGAGTTACTTGTTGTGATGAAGATGTTGTTTGTGTACTTACTTGAGAGTTAGCTTGGTTTAATTGAGGATTTGTTGCTCCTAATCTCTGAATAATTTGTTGTTGCTCTTCTTCTTCTTCTTCTGGAGGTGTAAAGTTCCCAGAAGTATCAGGAGATTCAGTGTTAGAAGAATGATAGGTAGCAGAATTTCTTGAAGGTTGTTGAGGGGAGGAAACGTAAGAGCTATGTTGTAAGGTCCCATCTATTTGGTCAGGATTACTGCTAGAAGAGGTTTGTTGCTGTTGTTGAAATATTTCCAGCTTTGTTGCTACTGCTTGTAACCTTTGTAATATTGAATCAGGTCCACAAATTGGTGAGCTATTAGCGCTAGATTGTGGAGAAAGACAATCATTATTTTTTAAGCTGTTATCACTATTAGGCGTTGATAGATAAGATTTATTGGAAGAATGAACAGGAGGAGAGGTTATAACAGTAGAGGTATCATTACTAGATAGAGGGGTGATATTTGTAAGTTTATAAAAAGATGAAGGGAAGTGGCGACAATAAGAAGTAAGAGGGGTTGAAGTTGAAGGAGAGGCAGGAGGAGAAGCCATGACCATAGAGGTATCATTACTAGATAGAGGGGTGATATTTGTAAGTTTATAAAAAGATGAAGGGAAGTGGTGACAATAAGAAGTAAGAGGGGTTGAAGTTGAGGGAGAGGAAGGAGGAGAAGTATGGTTACTAAGAGAGCTTGTTTCTGAGGTAGGAGTGGAAGGATTACTAGTAATGATGCTGAAAGAGTCAGGTGGAGTATAATCAGGAGATGAAAGAGGTTGTTGTAATCTTATTACAGATTGTGGTCTTGGGGGAATATCAGCTATATTAGTACGATGGATAAAAGCATGAATAGCTCCATTAGAAGTATTACTATACCCACAAATTATTTGTCCATCTAATGATATCCCTGTAATAAAAGACTCCTCTCCACCTAATGTTCCAATATCAAGTATTCCTGTTTGATCTGTATGTATAAATCCATGCATTTTATTTTGAAAAGTATGTGCATTTCCAACTACTATAGTCCCATAATATGAAAGTCCTATGGCTTGAGACTGATTTCCTCCTAAGGTCCCTAAATTAACCATTCCTGTTGAGTCACTATACTTAAACGCATGTATATTCCCATTACAAATTGATGATTCTCCTATTACTACGTTTCCTAATCCAGATACTTTTATAGCTTTTGAGTAAGTACCACCTAATGTTCCTAGGTCATACATTCCTAATAGAGGTGTATACTTAAATGCATGGGTTGTTCCTTGATTTGTAGTTGAAGAACCAACAATAGTATCTCCATCAAGAGATACAGACTCTGCTATTGAGAATGTTCCGCCTAGAGTTCCTAGATCGAACATTCCCAATAGAGGCGTATGCTTAAATGCATGAACTTCACCAAGTGGAGTACTTGAACTGCCAACAATAACTCTTCCATCATAAGAAAGATCGGTTGCATATGAGAATGGTCCACCTAGAGTTCCTAAGTTAATTAGATTGCCTTGAGGAGTGAAAAATATTTGATCATTTACAAAGAATGTTGTCATTTTTTGGATGAAAGCTTGAACGTCACCATTTTCTGTCATTGAAGAACCTATAATAACTTTCCCATCATGTGAGATAGCTTTTGCGGTTGAGTCTTTTCCTCCAAGTGTACCAAGATCATATAATCCATGATGATCTGTATATACAAATGCATGGTTATGATTATTCCCTGGTATATCTGAATTACCAATTATAATGCTACCAAACTCACAACTTGCAATGGCAGTTGAATTTTTTCCTCCAAGTGTACCAAGATCAAACATTCTGCCTAGTTTGTATTTAAATGCATGCTTAGTGCCTAGGTAGGTATTTGAGAATCCAACAACAGTAAGCCCATCAGGAGAAATAGCACACGCTTGTGAGTTTGTTCCTCCAAGTGTACCTAGATCAATTATTGCATAGGAAGGATGTATAAAAAGAAATAGATGTACTATTGTATAAAAAAAGTAGATAATATGTGTTATTGATATCCTTTTTAACTTTAATAAGGAAAATATGATATAAAAATTAGTACAATAAGACATATATATATATATAGTAATTGTTGCTAGATATGTTATATAATAGCAAGATTTAGTTATAGATTATAATTGGAATTAGGTATCCTGTAACATAAGATAGTTTATTATGTTTATAAGTTAGTAGTATATAATAAATATATTACTAAGTTATAAAAGAAAAGTAAGGAGATAAGTAAAAAAGATTAGTTATTCTACAGTAACACTTTTAGCTAGATTTCTAGGTTGGTCTACATCTTTCCCAAGGTATCCAGCCATTTCATAACTAAAAAGTTGTAATGCTGAAAGGGTTACAAAGTTTGTAAAAAAACCTGCGTTTGGTATAGTCCATAAGTGATTTTCATTATATGTGTTAGAATGAAGAGGTGCATTCGTGAGTATAATAACTGGTCCATTTCGAGCTTGTATTTCTGCAATATTCGATTGAGATTTAGAAAATAGATTATTGTATAGTGCAATTACAACTGTTGGGAAATTTTTATCAATAAGAGCAATTGGGCCATGTTTCATTTCTCCAGAGGCATAACCTTCAGCATGAATATATGAGAGTTCCTTTAGTTTTAATGCTCCTTCTAGAGCTAAAGGGTATGCTTCTCCTCGACCAAGGAAAAAGAAGCTTGAAGACGTTGAGTAGCATTTTGCAAGTTCGTTAGCTTTATCCTGTATAGTAGGAAGTGATTGTTGTAAAATTTGTGGTAGTTGTTTTAAGTCAGATAAAATATTTTGTTGTAACTGAATATCTAAGGTTTTTTTTCGTTGACTATAATACAATGCAAGAAGAGCTAAAAGAATCATTTGACTACAGACAGCTTTTGTAGATGCTACACTTAACTCTGGTCCTGCTTGGGTATAAATAGTAGCATCTGCTTCACGAGCAATTGTTGAACCTATAACATTGCATAATGCAATAACTTTACATCCTTTTTCTTTAGCAAGTTTAAGTGCAGCTAATGTATCTGCTGTTTCTCCAGATTGACTAATAACTATTATTAGTTCTCCAGGGCTAGTAATAAGCTCTTGATATCGGAATTCAGAAGCAATTTCAGGTAGCGTTGGGATTTTTGCCCAACGTTCCAATATATTTCTTCCCCATATTCCAGCATGATAGGAAGATCCACATGCTACAACAATTATACGTGTTGGGATAGGTAAATTATCTAATTCTGGGAAGTAGATATGATCCGTTTCTTGATTAATTCTTTCAGAAAGACATTCTTCAATAACTTGTGGTTGCTCAAAAATTTCTTTAAGCATGAAATGCTTATAACCATTCTTTTGTGCTGAATGTTTATCCCAAGAGATAGTCTGAATAGATTTTTTTACAGGATTTAATGTAAATAAATCATTAACTTGCCATGAGTTATCTGTAATAGATATAATTTCATTATCTTCTAAGAATACAACTTCACGTGTATAATTTAGGAATGAAGGAATATCTGAAGCAATAAAATATTCTCCAGTACCGACGCCGAGAATAAGAGGAGCAGACATACGTGCAGCAAGTACCATAGAAGGATTATTCTCACTAATAAGGGCAACAGCATATGTCCCTTTTGCTTGGCGTAATGCCCATGCAAAACTTTCGATTAAAGAAGAATATTGTTTACATCCTTCTGCGATAAGATGAGTAAGAACTTCTGTATCTGTTTCTGATTTAAACTGGTACTGTTTTTCAGAAAGGGTATGTTTTAACTCATGAAAGTTTTCTATAATTCCATTATGAACAATGGCAATACCACATTCTTCATTTACATGAGGGTGTGCATTACACTCAGAGGGAGATCCATGTGTAGCCCATCGTGTATGGCCAATACCAACTGTAGAAAGCATTGGTGAATAGGTAGAGAGTTTTTTTTCTAAAGCATTAAGCTTACCTTTTGCTTTAACATGATAGAGCGTTTCCCCTTGGATAAAGCCTATCCCAGCAGAGTCATACCCACGATACTCTAGATGGCGAAGTCCTTCAATAATAACAGGGATAGCAGGTCTATGGCCAGCATAGGCAATAATTCCACACATTGAAAAAATCCTTAAAACGCATTTATTTTGGTTAACTAGAAAATATGCATATATTTATTATAATAATCATTAATTAGCTGGTTACAATATATAATAACAATTGTGTTAGAATTTATCTATTGTGTGAGGTTATGTTGATATTCATTACGATAAATTAGATTATATATTATAATAAGATATTTGAAAAGGGTAGTCTATCATAAAAGTTGACGTTTATATTCGTGTTTGTTATTTTTTCAAAATAATACATATAGAAAGAGTAAACATCCTCCATTTTAATATAACTGTATTTAATTTAAGATTGTTGTGATTAAATACGTTATATATAATAGATGGATGATAGTAATCTTTAATTTAATTTGTAGATTATTTAAAATAACTTTTTATTGTATCTGTATCATTTTTAGCCTGTTATACTAAATATACTATGGAGTAAACGGAATGGCAAAGAAAACAATTAAAGAACAACGTATTTCAAAGGTAATTGATGCATTAAATTATGCAAGAAGTATGGAGTTACATGCTATTAGTCAATATATGAATCAGCATTATAATCTTGATAATTCTGATTATGGCCAGTTTGCCTCAAATGTTAAATTAATTGCAATTGACGAAATGAGGCATGCAGAAATGTTTGCAGAGCGTATAAAAGAACTTGATGGTGAACCAACATCTGATCTTGCTGAGAAGGTAACTAAGGGGCAAAAAGTTAGAATAGTTTTTTCTTATGATACAGATCTTGAGACAAAAACAATTGATGAGTACAATAGGCTTCTTAATATCTGTAGAGAAAATGGTGATTCTATTAGTGCAAAGCTTTTTGAAAATATTCTTGAAGAAGAACAGTCACATTTAAATTACTTTTCAAATACAGATGGTCATATTAAAACTCTTGGAGATACATATCTTTCAAAAATTGCTGGAACAAAATTAATAGAAATACCTTCTAAAGGTTTTGTAAGTGAAGAGTCTAAAGCAAGTTAGTTAGTTTTTACTTGTGAATTATAGAATAAGTTAAGAAGGATGTTTATAATTTTTTGAATAGGCTGATTGTCATTTATTATGTGTGTTGACCAGTAACTATATAGTGTGTCCCTTTCATAAAAAAATGCTTCAAAGTTATTAGTAGTGATAGATGGACTTATTAACATATCTTTTCTTTTAAGTTGGTTAAGATATGGAAGAATTTTTAAAAATGGAGTATAGATATATACAACAGGGCCAATGTGTTGTAGATACTGCATAGTTTCCATTTTATAACTACAAGTATTTCCTGTAAAAATAATGGTTCGTTTTATATTGAGGGAAGAGATAATGTTACTTTCTATAGTAAGAAATGATTCATTTTTATTATTATAAATAATGTCTTTAATTGCCATCCCATAATATGCTTCTATAATGTGATTTGTATTTAAGTAGGCCCAATTAATATATTGAGCAAATAATTTCCCAATAAAATCTTTTTTAAAGTCTGATATCCCAATAAAACTTATACATGTTGGCGTGATACTATACTTCATTTACAATCACTAATAAGACTTAATTTTTAAAGTAATAATAGTTTATTTTTTATAATTTTTGATTGAATGTATAATTACATTAATTCTTAGCAGTGCATAAGTTTTTGGTTAATTGTCTTATCCTATATGGTTTGTTATTATGTTATCTATTGTTATAATTTTTAAAAGGGTTATTTAAGATAATTATTTAGTTATTTTTAGTAGTTAATCATAGTTTTATTAGGTAAGATAAAGAATCATCTTAAATTATCTCTTATTTCCCCTTATTATTATTATTATTATTATTATTGACTTTTAAAGATTAAATTAGTGGTCTAACTTAAGTTAGATTATCCATCTGATATTATGTAATTATTTCAATATGAGTTAAGAATATTGTTGTAGTTAATGAGATAAGAAACAATAAGATTTTTCATTAAGATACTGCAGTTGCTATTGATGGATGAAATTCATTTTTTATAGCTTGTTTAACATCTTCAAATTGAAAACATTCTTTTGTGAATAGTCCTGTTCGTGATGGGATTACGGTTAGACATATACTTTCAGTTTGAGATGTTAGTTGTAGTTCTATAGGCATTTCTTTTTTTATAGCTACTTGGGAGTAGGATGCAACAAGACTTGCAGCTTCATAAAGGATTTTTGAATCCCATAAGGTTGTATTTCTTGCTAGTCCAGTTGGTCCAGGAATGTCTTTAAGAGTTATAAGAGTATCATTTTGGGAAGCTAAAACTTCAAGTTTTTGATTATCTTCTTTGTTTCTACCAATAATAAGCCAATAATTATTATACCAATACTGCCTTCCAACATTGGCAAGGTTGAAGTCTTGAACTGTTGGGTTCTTTAACTTAGTAAGTACTAACCAATAGCGTCTGGCATTTTCTTTCTCAGCAAGTTTACAGCCACCAGCAGGTGTAGGTATTTCTTGTATACCCATAGAATTAGCTAACTGTAGTTGTTCTTTTCTACCTCTACCAAAAAAAGCAAGTAATTTTGTGCGATCTACAAGTCCAGAGTGCTCTGGATCTGTTGGTGATAAGTGTTGAGCACAAAGTGGGCGTAAAAGTATATTTTGTATATTTACACGGTTTGATATAAGGTTTAGTGCTTCTTTTCGTTGGGACATAGGCCTCTGGCCAATGACTTCTCCTGAAATAATAAACGAAGCACCTAATTCTAGCATACGATTATATGCTATATTCATCATAAGCATTTTACAGTCTATACAGGGATTAAGTACTTTCCCAAAACCATACCTTGGTCGTTGCTGTAACATCTCTATATACTTTTCACTGATATCTATAGTTTCAATTGTAAGATTATATAATGATTCCCAGTGTTGCACTTTGTTTGGTTTGCCAAAGAAAGGGGAAATCATATGGAGACAACGTACGTTTAACCCTTGTTCCATAATAAGCTTTGTAGCAAGAAGACTATCAAGTCCACCTGAAAGTAATGCAACAGCATGAATAGAGTTTGATGTTCTCATAGTTGTAAATTGTAGTTAAAAGTTATTTTTAAAGTAATTTAGTTATTATAGGGTGTTGAGTTTTTATAAGTCAAAAATACTTTTCATGATACTATCTATTGTGTCAACCAAGATTTGAGTTTTTCTATTTGTTTTTCTATAGAATGATAACCAGTACCTCCAGTACTTTTTCTTCGTTCTATAGAAACATGGTAGTCAAGAACATGAAAAACATCTGATTCGATTTTATCACATATTGATTGAAAATCCTGAAGAGATAATTCTTCTAATGGAATTTTTTGTTGTTCAGCTAATGCAACAATTGATCCAGTTGTATGATGAGCTTCTCTAAATGAGAGTCCTTTAGTTACTAAGTAATCTGCTAATTCTGTTGCATTAAGGTATCCATCCGAAAGGGCACTAGCCATTTTGTTTTTATTAAATGTAATTGCTGCAAGCATATCTGCCATAATGGAAAGTGATGACTGTATTGTTGTATTTGTATCAAAGAAAGGCTCTTTATCTTCTTGAAGATCACGGTTATATGTTAGAGGCAATGCCTTAAGGATAGTAAGCATATTGTATAATGCACCATAGACTCTTCCAACTTTTCCTCTCATAATTTCTGCTACATCAGGATTTTTTTTCTGAGGCATAATGGATGAACCTGTTGCATATGCATCAGGAAGTTGGACAAAACCAAATGCTGGATTTGACCAAATAATAAGTTCTTCACAGAATCTAGAAAGGTGCATCATAATAACACTTGCACAAAAGAGAGCTTCAATAACAAAATCACGATCAGAGACAGCATCCATGCTATTATCAAATACACCATACATATGGAGTTCGTTTGCTATAAAGAAGGGGTCAATGTTGTAGGTAGTACCTGAAAGCGCTGCTGCACCTAGTGGCGAAACTCTTACACGTTGATTACATTCATATACACGTTGAACATCACGTTTAAACATCCATGCATAAGCAAGTAAGTGTTGTGCTAGGCTCACAGGTTGAGCAGGTTGAAGATGAGTAAAACCAGGAAGGATAGTATCTTTGTATTCTTCTGCTTTTGCAACAAAAATTCCTATGAGTTCAAGGAGTTGTCTTTTCCAGAGACTAATATTATCAGAAACAAAGAGTCTGAAGTCAAGAGCAACTTGATCATTTCGGCTTCTACCTGTGTGTAATTTTTCTCCCACAGTCCCAATAAGATCTGTAAGTCTGCTTTCGATGTTCATATGGACATCTTCTAGTTCAATCTTCCAGGGAAAGGTATCTGTTTCAATTTCTTTTTGAATAGAGTCTAAGCCATTGAGTAATAGTAGTACTTCTTCAGAGGTGAGAATACCTTGACGGCCTAGCATGGAAGCATGCGCTTTTGAACCAGCAATATCTTGAGCATACATCTTTTTATCATAAGAAATAGACTGGGTATATTGTTCCACAGGACTAGCTGTCTTTTCATGGAATCTGCCTCCCCAAAGTTTTTTTTTAGGCATATGTCTTTCCCTTCAATTCTAACTTAACGATAGGAATAGAGATAATTATCTTATTATAATTATTATAATAAGGTTATGAGAGTTTCATTAACTTTTTTGATAACCACGGATACGTAAGCTTTTAAGTTTAATAAAACCTGTTGCATCATTGTGATTATATGAAGTGTCTTCTTCAAAGGTTGCAAGTTGGGAGCTATAAAGACTATTAGAAGATTTTCTGCCTATAGGATAAGCCATACCCTTATAAAGTTTTAGTTTAACTGTGCCAGTCACACGTTCTTGTGCTTTATCCATGAATGCTTGTATGGCTTCACGCTCTGGGGAGAACCAAAATCCATTATATATAGCATCTGCATATGAAGGAATAAGTTGATTACGAGTAAGAAGAGTCATGTGATCAAGGGTAATACCTTCAAGATCTTGGTGTGCTATATGGATAATTGTCCCTCCAGGAGTCTCATATACACCACGTGATTTTATCCCTAAAAAGCGACTTTCTACCATGTCAATTCGTCCAATACCATGTCTTCCCGCAATGTCATTTAATGTAAACATAATATCAGCAGGGATCATTTGTTGACCATTAATAGCAATAGGGTCTCCTTTTTCAAAATCAATTGTAATATATTCTGGAGAATCAGGCGTATGTTCAATAGGGACTGTCATTGTATATGATTCAATGTGAGGTTCTTCCCAAGGGTTTTCTAATTCACTTCCTTCAATGCTACAGTGAAGCATATTTTGATCTTTACTGTAACGTTTATGAGAAGTAGATATAGGGATATTATGCTTTTCTGCAAAAGTAGTTAATGCAGTTCGAGATATTAAATCCCATTCACGCCACGGAGCAATAACGTGAATATCTGGTGCAAGTGCTGCGGCTGCAAGTTCAAATCGAACTTGATCGTTTCCTTTTCCTGTAGCTCCATGGGCAATTGCATCAGCTTCTTCTGCTCTAGCAATATCAATAAGAAGTTTTGTAATTAAGGGTCTAGCAATAGCAGTCCCAAGGAGATATCGTCCTTCATAGATAGCACTTGCTCTTAGCATGGGGAAAATAAAATTTTTAGCAAATTCATTCCGAAGATCTACAACATATGCTTTGCTAGCACCTGTTACTATTGCTTTTTCTTCAATGTCATGAAAATTTTCATTTTGACCAAGATCGGCAGTTACAGCAATGACCTCACAGTTATAAGTAGCAATAAGCCATTTTAATATAACAGATGTATCTAGTCCTCCAGAGTAGGCTAAAACAACTTTTTTTATTCTATTAGACACAACAGTTTTCCTTATTGTAATTGTAGATAGGTAGTATCTATATTAATTAGCAAAATAAAATAGTTAGATGTAGGGATTATTTGTTAATTCTTCTTCTATTGAAGTTTTAGGACCATGTCCAGGGTATACAATTGTATATTTAGGAAGTACAAAGATTTTTTTATGTAAAGATGTAAATAAATCATTTGTATTGCTACCAGGGAGATCAGTCCTTCCAACAGTGTGGTAGAACAATGTATCACCAGTAAAAAGAGTATTCATTTCTTTAAAATAGAGACATACTCCTCCTGGGGTGTGACCTGGTGTATTAATAACCTCACATGAAAATGTATTAAATGTGTGTAGACCTTCTGTCAAATCTTCATGTTGAAAAATTTCTATTTTTGGACAAGCTAGTTTTCCTATTCCTCCTTTTGCCTGAGTTTTTAATAAGAAATCATCTTTTGTGGATGCAAATACTGGTACATTTGTTTGTTTATGAAGCATTGCTGTACTAAAAATATGGTCATAGTGAAGGTGTGTACACAATATAGCCTGGATAGATAACTTATTTTGTGTAATAAATGTAGTTATTATAGAGAGATCCTCAGGAGAAGTTCCACCTGGATCAATAACAAGTGCATTTTTACCTTTTTGTATAATATAACAATTTGTTTCTAACATCCCTAATGGAATAGTAAAAATAGACATAAGGTGACTCCATCAGTTGAATTTAGGTATTTTTAAGATGAAGTAATAATAAGAAATACCATATAGAATAATATTCACTTAATAGCAGTGTAGGTTTCATTAGGTTTCTATATCGCTTTCTTCTAGTTCACAAGTATAGCGACAGTTTTTTTCTGGGCAAGCAAGATGTTTTCCTTTAGCTTTTGTAATTTTTTCGACTAAAATAGGAAAACTGCAAGTTGGACATGATTTTTGTATAGGCCAATTCCATATAGCATAATCACATGTTGGATATGTATTACAGGCATAGAATACTTTACCTTTTTTAGAACTTTTTTCTACTAACATTCCTTTACAGCCTTCACAAGGACAAGGCACATTAGTAGAAAAAGCTTCAGTATAATTACATTCAGGATATCCTGAACAGGCAATAAAACGACTTCCTGTACGTGCTTTTTTTAGTACAAGATCTTTATTACATTTTGGGCAAATACCTATTTTTTGCAGTTCAGGTTGGACCTTTTCTTGAAGATGAATTTGTCCTTTATCATCTCGTAGATAGTTAGAGGTAAATTTACATTGTGGATACCCAGAACATGCTAAGAACTGTCCAGACTTACCAAATTTTATGACAAGAGGTTTTTTGCAATCAGGACAATTAATATCAGTTTCTAAACCAGTTTTGACCTGACTCATAGCTTTTGTGGCTTCTTCTAATGTGGGATTAAAAGTTTCACTGAAATTTTGGAGTAGTTCCACCCAATCTTGTTTCCCCTCAGCTACTTTATCAAGGAGTTCTTCCATATGGGCAGTAAATGTTACATCCATAAGATTTTTGAAATAGTCCTGTAATAACATACAAACAACACGGCCTAAATCTGTAGCTATAAAGTGTTTATCTTCAAGACGTACATAATCTCGATCTTGCAAGGTGGAAATAATAGATGCATATGTTGATGGGCGACCTATGCCAAGTTCTTCTAACTCTCGGACTAAGGATGCTTCGGTAAACTGTGGTGGTGGTTGGGTGAATTTTTGTTCCTTTATAAGGGAATGTAGCTTTAGTATTTCTCCTTTATGTAGCACGGGTAAGTTAGTATCTTCTTCCTCTTTTGTGTTGGGAAACGCAGCTAAAAATCCAGGAAATAGAAGACGTTCTCCTTTTGTTCTCCACTGAGAGTTTTCACAATTTATAGTAATTATTGTATCATGGAATTGAGCTACAGACATTTGTGATGCAATAAATCGTGACCAGATAAGACGATAAATTTGATATTGATCTGGTGCAAGATAAGGTTTCACATCTTCAGGAAGGATTGTAACATCAATTGGTCTAATAGCTTCATGGGCATCTTGAATTCCAGCTTTTCCTTTGAAGTTTCTACCATTACCACCTTTAGCTAAATATTCCTTCCCAAATTTTTGTTCTATGAGTGTTGCTGCAGCAAGTTTAGCTTCATTAGCAATTCGAACAGAGTCCGTACGCATATAAGTAATAAGAGCGGTTGTTCCTTTATCCCCTAACTCTAATCCTTCGTAGAGACGTTGAGCAATATTCATAGTTCTTTTTGCTGTATAACCTAAACGTTGATTAGCTGCTTGCTGAAGTGTAGAAGTTATAAAAGGAGGTTTTGGTGAACGTTGACGTTCTTTTTCTTCTATTGAGTCAACAATAAATGGTTTATCCTTTATTTGTTGTTCAAGTGCAGCAGCAGTTACTGCATCAGGAATAATAGGTTTTTTGTTATTAACTTTCCAAAGTTCTACTTTAAAAGGGGGAGGGTTAGAACCTTCAAGATTTGCTTTGAATAACCAGTACTCTTCAGGAATAAAAGTATAACGTTCTTCATCCCGTTCTACAATAAGCCTTAGTGCTACTGACTGTACTCTCCCAGCAGATATGCCTTGTTTTACTTTTTTCCACAATAATGGAGATATCTTATATCCTACTAGGCGATCAAGAATACGTCTTGCTTGTTGAGCGTCAAAAAGATTTTTATTAAGTTTTTGTGGATGACTTAATGCTTCTTGAACAGCTTTAGATGTAATTTCATTAAATTGAATTCGTTGTATATTACTATTTTTATCTTTTATAAGTTCTGCAACATGCCAAGCAATGGCTTCACCTTCACGATCTGGATCTGGTGCAAGATAAACAGTATCTACTTTTGCTGCTGTTTCACGAAGTCCTTGGACAATTTTTTCTTTTCCAGGGATTATTTCATAGTGAGGAGAAAAGTTTTTACTTTCATCGACACCAATATTTTTTTTAGGTAGGTCACGGATATGTCCAACGCTTGATTGAACTACATAGCCAGAACCAAGAAATTTTTTGATAGTTTTGACTTTAGCAGGAGACTCAACAATAATGAGATTTTTGCCCATAAAAACGTTCCTCAAAAAAGTCTAATAAAAAGTTTACTATATCCACAAATAGCATTATGTTAGTTTTTAATAAGGTCAAGCTAATAATCTTTAACCATACCATATGGGAAAGAGTATGATTCATTCTATAATACTACAAGGTCTTTTTTTTATAACAGCTATTTTAATAACAGGATGTGCAATAACTCCATATACAGAAAGAAGCCAGCTTCTCCTTATACCCACTTGTGTCGAAGAGATTTTAGGTTCAGAATTAACATCTTCTCTTTTAGAGAAAGAAAAAATAGAAAAAGATTCAAAATTTTCAAAGAAAGTTAATGAAATAGGTAAGCGGATTGCTGCAGTTTTGCCTAAATCAGAGTATGAATGGCGTTTTTATACTATTGATGATGATACTGTTAATGCTTTTGCTGTGCCTGGTGGTTCAGTTTTTGTTTATAGAGGGATTTTACAAGTTGCCAAAACAGAAGAACAACTAGCTGCTATCATGGGACATGAAATTACTCATGTTATTTTGAGGCATGGTTCAGAACGTATGAGTCAGGCTCTCCTTTTGCAAATTGGTGGAGAGGTTGGTGCAGCAACTATTGATAAATATGGAAAATCATCTTATGCAGAGATATTTAGACAAGTGTATGGTACAGCATCAACTGTTGGAATTTTATTACCATATAGTCGTGAGCATGAATATGAAGCAGATCATGTAGGAATTCTTTTAATGGCAGATGCTGGCTATGACCCACAAGAGTCTATTCAGTTATGGAAAAATTTTTCTTTATTAGATAAAAAGTCTATACCCGAATTTTTAAGTACGCATCCAGTGAATGAGAATCGAATTTTGGCATTAGAAAAAATTATGCCAGAAGCTATAATACGTTTTGAAAAATCCGGAGGAAAACCTGGTCCAACTCCTCTGGGGAAACTATAAGTCTCTCTCTGTTTTTATATTAATTTTTTATAAGAAAATTTGTATGCAGTTAGTGAAGCCTTTTCTCAAATGGCCAGGAGGGAAATTTAGATTACTTGATCGTATATTATATCATCTTCCTCAAGGAGAGCGTCTTATAGAACCTTTTGTTGGTTCAGGTGCTGTATTTTTAAATGCTTCATTTAAAGAATTTTGTATATATGATAGCAGTCCTGACTTAATAGGGCTATTTCAAGTATTACAACAAGAAGGCGAATTTTTTATAAAAATATGTCAAACTTTTTTTACTACTCGGTATAATAATGCTAACACTTATTATACATTAAGAACTATTTTTAATCATTCTATACATCCATTTGAAAGAGCAGTTTTATTTTTATACCTTAATAGACATTCTTTCAATGGGTTAGTTCGTTATAACTCCATGGGATTATTTAATGTACCATTTGGGAGATATAATAACCCTTATTTTCCTAAAAAAGAAATGGAAGCTTTTTTAAAGAAGATGAAAGAAACATCTATTACTTTTGCTGTATGTGATTTTAGGGATGCTTTTAAAAATCTTTATCCTGGAGATGTTGTTTATTGCGATCCTCCATATTTACCACTTTCAAATACATCAAATTTTACTACATACTCTGGAACAGTTTTCAGTTATGATGATCAAAAAGATTTGGCTAATCTTGCTTATAAAGCTTCGGAGCAAGGCATCCCTGTTGTATTAAGTAATCATGATACACCAGTGACAAGAGAACTGTATTCTATGGCAAAGATAGATTGTTTTAGCGTACAGCGTTTTATAAGTTGTAATGGGAAAGATAGAAGAGCAGCTCCAGAATTAATGGCCATATTTACATAAGATTGAAATTATTAGTATGATGAGTAGGTAAGAGGTGAGACTATAATTCTTCTCCTCGCTTTTTAATTGCATACATCCCACCAAGAACATCTATTGTGTTTGTTATGCCTTTCCCTCGCAAGTATGACATTGTTTCATATGCTCTTAGGCCAGTATTACAAATTAATGCAATTGGCTGAGTTTTAGGAAGTTCTGAAAGATATGATGAAATTTCTTCAAAAGGAATAGTATGCCATTCATTAGGATATTTTTCTTTAAGTTCTTTTGAGGCAGTTGTAGGTCTTGTGTCTACAAAGAAGATAGTATTATTTTTTCTATCATTCCACATGGTTGTGAATGTTTTTGAGGTAACAGATTCTAGCTGACCAGAAAGTATATTATCTGCTACATTTGCAACAACATTAATAGGATCCATAGCTGAAGAAAATGGTGGAGCATAGGACATTTCAGCATTAGAAATATCATCTATTGTAGGATGACCATATTGTAATAGCATAGTTATAGCATCAATGCGTGCTTTAACAACATCTGAAGCACTACATATACCTTGAATGCCAAGAACTCTACGGTTTGAACAATCTACGATAAGCTCTAAAGAGATTATACTATGTTCAGGGTATGATTGTGATCTATCTGCTTGCTCAATACTAGCTGAGATGGCATCAAATCCTAGGGATTTTGCTTTTTCAAGTGTGAGTCCAGCACCACAAGCAGATAAAGTAAAAAGTTTGATACACCAGTTCCCTACTGCACCTGGAAATGTATCACTACCTCCAGCAAGGTTAGTTCCAATAATACGGCCTTGTCGATTAGCTAAAGAGCCAAGAGTGAACCAACTATGTTCTCCAGTAATAGGATTAGGTACAGCTACACAGTCGCCTCCTGCATAAATATTTGGATCTGAGGTTTGCATGTATGGGTTAACAAGTATAGCTCCTGTCTTAGGATCAAGGGCAAGTCCTGCTTCTTGGGCTAGTGTTGTTTCAGGTAAAAAACCTGTTGCAAAGATAACAAGATCAGTTTCAATTTTTCTTTTATCTGTAATAAGATAATTAACGGAATCATTTTTACCTTTGAATTGTAATACTTGCTCAGAGGTAAAAATTTCTACATTATTTTTTGTAAGATCATGACAAAGCATATCAGCAAAGTCAGGTGAGACATAGCCTGGCATAACTTGTGGCTTAACCTCAATAATAGAGGTCTTTATTTTCCATTTTCCTGCAAGGGAAACTGCCATTTCTAATCCAATAAAACCACCACCAATGATAACAGCATGTTTAATTTTTTTTGATGCACATAATGTTTGGATATGTTGAGCAGAGTCAAGGCTAGTATTACTAATAGTTACAATATGTTTTAGATGTTGTCCTTTAATGGTTGGAAGCTTAGGTTTGCTTCCTGTTGTAAGAACTAACTTATCATACGAAACTGTGTATTCTTTATTTGTAAGAAGATGCTTTAAAAGTACAATTTGTTGTTTTCGATCAATGGATATTGCTTGTGTCCTATTGTATGTCGTAATCCCTTTTTGTTGGAAGTATTCAGGTGTTCTTAATACACCATAGGCAGTAGAACGTAGTGAATCTATAGAATTTATTTCTCCAGAGATATAGTATGGAATTCCACAAGCACCAAATGAAATATATTCATTTTTATCTACCATAAGTATTTCTGTTGTAGGTTCAAGACGTCTCAAGCGACTAGCAGCTTTGGGCCCAGCAGCAATAGCACCAATGATAATCACACGCTTAGACATCTTGTCCTCCTTTTATATGGAATTACAGTGTAAATTAATACTTTTTTTACTATACCTCTTCCTTTTACATAAAATTTTTAACTTTTTAACCAAAGTTATACCTATTTTTTATAATAATTGATGAATAACCCAATTATTTTGTTGTGCAATATCAGTGGCTGCAGAGCCACCAAGGATACATACAGAGCCAGTTTTTGCTACTTCTGCCATTACTTCAGCAAACTCTGTAAATTGTTTTTTTGTTGTACTTAGAATTTCTTCACGCATATGTTGACGTATCTCATCTTGATCATCAGTAAGATACCTTGTAAGTGAAGCCATACCCTTAGCATCAGGAAGCATATAACTATCTAAGTCTCCAATTGCACCAACAATAGCTCGTGTTAATTCTCTATCTGTTAACTGAAGATTTTTAAGATAATTGGCGGACTGATCAAATGCTTTAATTGTTCTTTCTACATTAGGATCTCTATATGATACTTGTGTGAGAGAACCATTCATTCGATCCAATGTACAGAAGACACCATAGGCTCCGCCTTGGACACGGACTTGATCCCAAAGCCAAGCCATTCGTAAATGGCGTGTAATAACATGTGCAGAACCATTCCATTTATACCCTAACTCATAGATATTACAACCTTTTCCAACATAATTGACTTGTGATGGTACTTGAAGAATTTCTCCTATAAGAGGTTTCTTGGTAGTGCGTAGTATAGGATTGTTTTCTACATATGGAAGCTTATATTCAATTTGATTAATAAGTGGTAATGTTTTTAATAAAAGAGTTTCACTAGCAGTAATGTTAAAGATGGTATGCTGCTTATTAATAATAATTTGTTGTAACTTGGTGAGATCTGTATGTATTGAATGCCAATCAGAATGAATGCGTTCTGTAAGATTACGTAATGCTTCTAAATACGAGACACCACCAATGTTTTCACTTATTTGTCCAGCAATACTATAGGGTGAGCGTAGTCTTGTTATAACAACATTATGTCCAGCAGGGATGAGGGCCTGTTCGATTCTTGCGCGTTCTTCTAATGCCATTTGTAGAAAGCGATCTTTGAGATCAAATTGTGTTTCTAAAAGTATTTCTTCAAGTATAGAAAAAAGATCTGTAATATGATCTTCTGTAGCTTTTCCACTTATACATAGTTTAGCTACAGGTAGTTGAGTTCCCCTAGTTGTAGTAATAAGTGGAGAGATATCAATTCCACCTGTTTTTGAGGCTAATAGTACTCCAAGTTCTACAAAAGAATGTTTGTGTGTACCTAACTCCGTTAAACAGCGACCAAAAAGAGGAACAAGATAGAGTAAGTCATCAGGAACAGCATCTAAAGAGAAGAGACATTCAACATAAACAATCCCTGAGGTATCAATTGGATGTTTTAAAATAGTAATTTGTTTGTCATTCTCAACTATGCAGGGAATGACAGCATTTTTAGGTGGTAAATCTTTTAATGTAAGGGATGGGATAGTTGCAAGTGCTTCAGGTGTATCCGGACATTGTTGGTTTTCTTGGAGAGTAATAGTATCTTTTATGAGTTGGTTTACTTCAAGTTCAGATAGACTATCCTTAATTTGTTTTAACTGTTTTTGTTCATCATTTTCACGTTGCTCTGCAAGTTTTGAATCTGGGATTAGAGTAACTATTGATTTATGTTTATTTTCTATAAACCATTTTCGGATAGCTTTCTCAAAAATTTTTTCTCCATTTGCATGACGTTGTTTAATATCTGATAATGGTTTTTCCCACCGTAATGGAATTAAGGGATCAGCGTCATAGAGCCATGTCCTAAGACTTCGCAACATAGCAGTTAAACCACGTGGGAATTTCCCAGAATTATTTTCTCTTAAGCTAAATTCTATGCTATTAATAGCAGCATCAATAATAGGCGTAGGAATATTGTTAGAGAGATCTTCTAGTGTTTGGAGAATCAATTTTTCTATTTTATGAGATGATTCTGGGTTAATGGAGCGTAATCCAACAGAAAAATAGGTTTGTTGAAGATCTTTTTCAAATCCAACACCTGTAACATCTTCTCCAAGACCAGATTCAATAAGCACTTTACGTAATGGAGAACCTGGTAATCCTAGGAGGATATGTTCAAGTATCTCAAGTAGTAAAATTTCATCAGCTTCTGTTGTAGGACATAAAAGCCAATTAAAAGTAATATGTCCTTTCTCAGATTGTTCGCCAGTAGCATAAGGGACTTTTAATACGTTTTCTTTTTGTAAGTAGGATTGTAGAGGGATAGTGCTGTCTATTTTTTTTTCTGTGAATTGTGACAGAATAGGTAGTAATCGCATAAGCCGCTCTTCTTCAGGGTCGTCTCCCCAGAAAAAGAACCGTGCATTTGATGGATGATAGTGAGAGCTATGAAACTCTATAAATTTTTCATATGTAAGTTGAGGTATAATTTTGGGATCTCCCCCTGAG
Organism: Lawsonia intracellularis PHE/MN1-00; assembly: GCF_000055945.1. Taxonomy (NCBI): domain Bacteria; kingdom Pseudomonadati; phylum Thermodesulfobacteriota; class Desulfovibrionia; order Desulfovibrionales; family Desulfovibrionaceae; genus Lawsonia; species Lawsonia intracellularis. Next base: position 806,627 of record NC_008011.1, on the reverse strand, counting down.
TCAAGGCTATAGAGCATATTGGGGAAAAGAGATTGTTGTGATTTTTCCATAAGTATAGCATCAGGTGAAGAATATACACCTTTCATCTCGTTAAATACAACACCTTTGTATGTAAGAGGTTTTTTTGTATCTTCTATCTCTATATGCCATCCTTCTTGTTGAAAAATTGATTTAGTAATCAGGGGGAAAAAAACAGCATCTAAATATACATCTATGAGGTTATAAAAGTCTTGCAAATTTGCACTTGCAATAGGATAACAAGTTTTATCAGGGAATGTGAATGCGTTAAGAAAAGTTTGTAATGAACCTTTAAGTAGTTCTACAAATGGTTCTTTTATAGGATATTTTTTTGAACCACATAATACAGAATGTTCAAGAATATGAGCTACTCCTGTTGAATCATGAGGAGGTGTTCTAAATGTAACACCAAAACATTTATTCTCATCATTGTTAGAGATAGAAAGGATTTCAGCATTGGTACCATTATGTCGCCAATATTTAGCAATACCTGAAACTTCAGGAATTTTAACTTCACGAATAAGAGTATAATGTGTATTCACAACCTAGCTCCTTTTAATGATAAAAAATAAAATATAAACAACTTATGGGGATTCAAGGGGTAATAATATTATTATAGATAATAGAACTTTTATGGTATAGTATTCATTTATGTAATATTCTTATGGAAGGATAAATATCTATAGGAGTTAATAAGTACGATTATGCATTTGCAGCACGAAGTGTTTCTTCAATTATGTTAAGAGATGGTGTATCTTCTTTATCAATTCCTGTTAAAGCTCTTACTGCAACCATAAGCATTTCAAATTCAAGTATCATTTCTGTACGACCATTATTAAGTATACATTGATTTCCACAAAGTTTTACACGGTAAGCCCTAGTGCTTTTTTTACCTCCATCAATTGATACAATAGAATAAATATGTTCATTTGTATCTGTAACATAAAGATGTTGTCGTGTAAGTATATTTGTTTCTTCATCATACCAAGCACCACCTGCAAACTGTCTACCTAAAAAAGACATCTCTGTACCATTATCTAATCGTAATACAATATTTTTAAATGTATTTTGGAATAGTTCATTATCCATATCAGCTCTCCCTAACCTATAGTTATAGATTAGATATATGTTAGGTAGGTAACTACTATTTCTAATCTTTAGATATAATAGTGTCTATTAGCTTAGTTTGCAAGTTTTTTCAAGGAGTAAGAGAAAAAACGTAGAGATAATAATGTGATAAAGTTATTTAAGATTGTAGTATTTTAAATTAGTTATTGAAACATGAATTATTTTTTGTAAAATTTTATGATTACTGGTGATGGAATCAGAAAATTAAATTTATAGTTTTTTGAATAGATATAAAAGAGGCTTGTGAATAATTCCATAAGCCTCTTTATCATATCTAATTTTTACAGTTAGAATCTATAAGTAGCTCCTACCTGTCCACCAATACCTTTATCATTGCCAAGATCACCAAAAATATCAAGGTGAACTTCAAAGTTTTCTAGAAGTTGTGCACTAGCACCCAGTGTTCCTCTAAATGTACTAGTATCATTTTTATCTTTAAACTTCATATTAAGAACTTCGGATTTAGCTGCAAAGTCACCAGAGATGCCTTTAATCCAGTCAACACTAGCTTGAAGCTTTATTATTTTACTTCTTAAATCTAAATCATATTCTCCAGAGATACCTATAACGGTTGTAGTTAAGAATTCTTTATCTAAGATAGCAGTATCACCTTCTTGTGAGAGACTAAAGTGATGTTTAGATAATTGTTCAAAAATAACTTGTCCACGTGGGTTTATTTTAAACTCATCAATGCTCCATTTCCAACCAATTTCAATAGCTTCTGTTGGTACATTTTCTTTCCAGTTATAGGTTTCATCAAAGCCTGTACATTTTGTTTTTGTACGGTTAGTTGCAAACTGTCCGGATACTGTACCATAAAGGCCTGTGGCTTCATGCATAAGGCCAACATAGGCACCAACCAGCCCCATGTAGATATCATTAGTAGTTGAGTTTATGGTATTCCATTTATTTTTACCTGTAGCAAATCCAAATCCGAATCCATAAAGTGCTTTTAAGTTATAAAAATCACTTAACTTATGCATAAAATCATATCCTAAGCTTGCCATAATCCAAGGCATCTTAGCATCACCAATTGCTGCATCAAGCTTTTCATAACCACCTTGAACATTCATCCATAACCCATCTACACCATGATCTAATAATTTATTAGAGCGACGTTGTAGGCTCCAGATATGTTGTTGTCTTAACCAATTAGATGCTTCCCGTGCTGCTGAAAGTCCGTAGAAGTCTTCAGAACCTCTAAAGTTAGTTAGATACCATGTTTTATCTTGAGGATTAAAAATGATATCACTCCAAATTAGTCCTTTTGTGTTATGTTCCACAAATAGTTTAGAAGTACCAAAAACATCACTATTAGTAACTGCAATAGGGATAGGTTGTGTAATAATTTTCCCAAGAATTTCTGGAGAATGGCTAAGGTTAACTGTAAGTGGTCCATATATTGTTAACTGTGCTACCTCACCAGTAGGTTCTAAAAATCCAATGATAGGGGTCATCCTTTCTGGAGACATATTTACCGGAGTTATCACACCTGAATTTGCAATAATATGATTTGTGATTAGGGCTACTCCTCCAGTTCCATCAGCAGGAATAAATAGTTCACCACCTAACTGTAGATTGTTAGTTTGAAGTTCAAATACTTCATCTCTCATTCCCCAAAGAGTTTCAGCACCTTGGTGTATTGTAACTTGAGAAAGAGATGCAAAATCTTGGTTACCTATTGAATTTGTTGCTAATATAGTGGATATTTCTCCAGGAATGAAGTTTAATTCTGAATAGTCAGAACCTCCTGAAGTCAATACGCCAATTGTACCTCCTCTAACATTTACAGTAGTTCTTAATCCTGATCTATCGTAATATTCATTACCAGTGATTAAATTATTTATTGTTCCTTGAGATAGATTTAGCTCTGAAGTAAGTACAAGGCCACCTCGAATTACATTACCAAGTGTTAACTCTTGTATTTCTGTTCCAGATCCATCCATATTTACAATAAAATGTGGGATAACACCATTATTGCTTGCAAAAATATTTGCTATTCTGTTGTTGGGACCAATATTAAAAGTAACAGTGTTTGTTAAGTCAGGGTTAACAAAGTCGCTACTATTGCTAGCTGAAAGATAACCAATTGTTGAATTATCAACATTTATTGTTCCATTACCTCCTACAGCCATAGTTGTATCATAGTGTGAACCTAACATAACGGTTGCAATGTTAGAATTAGAAATATTTGTAGTTATATTTCCCTGAACAGCTACCAAAAAATTTCTATTGAGGACGTTAACAGGTATTACACCATTTGCGTAGCCTAGACCATAAAACTCTGGAGTTGTTACATTCTCTAGATTTATATTAATATCTCCACCTACAAGTTGATCCTCATTAGGTTGCTGTTGGGCGAAAAAGCGTACATCTACAGAGCCACCAAAAATTGGATCTACTGCAGTAACATTTCTAAGAGTCATAAAAATAGAGCCACCAATAGTTACAGGGGCAGCATTTGCCATACTACCACCAATAATACTATTCTGAGTATTTGTATTTTCAACAATAAGGACTATATCTCCATTTATGTTGGCTGGATTTCCATTACCATTTGCAAGGCTACCACCCACAACAAATTCTAGTGCATTTTGTCCAAACCCTTGAGTTGTAGAAATTGTAAGGTGAGTAGAAGCTATTGGGTTTGGACCTACAGCTGAGTCAGCACCACCAAAGTATGAGTCAGCTGGGACATTAACATCTTGTACTACTGTGGGGACACCATTAGCAAAGTGTTCAACAGCCTCAGCTAGTTGTGGTATTGATGTCATTATAAATATAGTTACTAGAGTTATTAAAAAAGACTTACATTGATTTTTTGAAATAGATAGGTATGCCATAACCTCTTCCTGTAAAAAATATTAAAATTAATAAATTACTACATCTAAATTTAACTAATGCCAAAACTAACTTAAATTACATAATTAAAAAATTTAAAATTTATTACATTGATGACTTCCTATAATTTACTTTTATAACTAAATTCTTTCAAAGAATATGTATAAAAGGTCCTAGTATAAAGCTAAACTTAAAAGTTATTAATAGTAATAATTAGTAGTAAGGTTAAATTTGTATACAAACCTAGCTATAAATACTACATTACTTCTTTTGTCATTCTCAATATTTTATTAGTAGTAAAACAATATATGACTATATATTTATTATAGTTATTGAATTAAAAATATTTGTAGGAATTTATTATTTTGTAGAAATTTATTATTCTATCTTCCACAGTCATATTTTTACTAAAAAATAACTCTAATGTAATTTTTTTGTATTTCTATAATTATGACTATTAGAAATTTTACTTAATTTTATTATTATATCTCTTTAAAATTTTTTTCCATTTTTAAAAGAGATATATTCAATATAATATTCTCAACTAACTAGATATAAGATTAGTCTATAACAAGTTGTTATTCAAGCATTTTTTTAAATATTTTTCAAAAAAAAAAAGAAAAAATATAAAAGTAGTATTACTATCTTTATGGTAATTATACAGTTTTAAGTAGTTAGTACTATATATTTTATAATTTAGATTTAATACATAAAAAATATAATAATATATAACATATTTTTATACATAAAAATTTTTTTAGTTATTTAGTAAAACTTAAAATTTTTATAATATAAATTTATAATTAATTATACTAATGTATATACATAAATTTTTATTATTATACTATTTATATATTTATTTTGTATTATTTATACTCATTTTTATTTTTTTATTATAAAAGTAATAAAATTATTTATACATACTATTAATGTAGTTATTTATCAATATTATTAAGATATTGGTTCATTAATACATATATTTTTTGATGAGAAGATAAAAGTTCATCTTTTCTAGCCTGTTCTTTTTGAACAATTTCTTTAGGAGCATTTTGTATAAAATTTTTATTTTTTAACCTTTCTGTTATTTTTTGAAGCTCAGTATCAATTTTATTTAATTCTTTAGTTAGTCGTTTGTATTCTGCATTAAAGTCAATAGCACCAGATAGAAAAACTATGATTTCACAATGTTGGATGATATGGTTTGCTGAAGGACCAGGAGCTTTTTGGTTAGAATCAATAGTAAGAGTTTCTAATTTAGCAAGTGTTATAATAAGGTTAGAATTTTTTTGTAGAAGAGATAATTGGATAGAGTCGATAGGACGTAATAGTACAGAGAGTTTATAAGATGGTGAAATATTTAGTTCAGCTCTGATAGTCCGAATAGCACTTATTACCTCTTGTAAAAAGATCATCTGGTTAGCTTCGTTAGGAGAAAGACAGTGAGAACGAGTTGAAGGAAAGGGTTCACAAGCAAGTTCTTGTGTATGACCAGGAAGCGCCTTCCAAATTTCACTTGTGATAAAGGGAATAATAGGATGTAGGAGAATAAGTAGTTCTTTTAATCCAAGCCAAAGAACATATTGTGCTTGAGTTTTGTGTAATCCTTCTTCTTTGAAATCTATTTTTATGATTTCTAGATACCAATCACAGAATTCATTCCAAAAGAATTTGTAAAGTGTTTGGGCCATATCATTAAAGCGATAATTTTTTATAGAGTCGTTTACATCTATTTTTACTTCTTCAAGGCGGTGTAAAAACCATTTATGATGGAGAGCTGTAATCTCTTCTATTGATACTAATTGAACAGAATCTGTGGGAAGATTCATCAATGCAAAGCGAGAAGCATTCCAGAGCTTATTCATGAAATGTCTATAGCCTTCAATTCGTTCTTCTGAAAGGCGAATATCCCTTCCCATAGCTGCAAATGCAGTAAGGGTAAATCGTAAAGCATCTGTTCCATATTTTTCTATCATTTGGATTGGATCTATGCTATTACCTAATGATTTAGACATCTTACGTCCTTCTGAATCACGGATAAGAGCATGAATATATACATGACGGAATGGTACATCTTTCATAAAATGAAGGCCAAACATCATCATTCTGGCAACCCAGAAAAATAATATGTCAAAGCCAGTTACAAGGATTGAGGTTGGGTAAAACATAGCCAGTTCTGGAGTTTTATTTGGCCAACCAAGAGTACTAAATGGCCAGATTGCAGAGGAAAACCATGTATCAAGTACATCTGTTTCTTGGATAAGATTATGAGAGCCACATGGACATGATGATGGTTCAGTTTCTTCTACAAAAAGTTTATTACAAGAAGTACAAGTCCATGCAGGGATACGGTGCCCCCACCATATTTGTCTGCTTATACACCAATCTCGGATGTTATCTAGCCAGTTGTAATAAGTTTTTAACCAGCTTTTAGGAAAAAGTTTTGTTTGTTCTGGAACAGCAGCACGTGCCTGAGGAGCCATTTTGGTTGCAGCAACAAACCACTGTTCAGAAACATACGGTTCTATTACTGTATGAGATCGATAACAGTATCCTACTGTATGCTCAATATCTTCAATCTTGATAAGGTGATTGTGTTTTTGAAGGTCTTCTACAATTTGCTTACGACATGCTTCTTTAGAGAGTCCAGTATAAGGTCCTGCCTCATCAGTCATGATACCTTTATCATTAATGGCTTGGATAAAAGCAAGGTTATGTCGATGACCAAGCATCCAATCATTAACATCATGGCAAGGTGTAACTTTTAAAACTCCAGTTCCAAAATTTTGATCTACATAGCTATCGGTAATGATTGGAACAATTCTATTTATAATAGGAACAACAGCTTTTTTCCCGATGAAATTAGTATATCGTTTGTCTTTAGGGTTTATACAGATCCCTGTGTCGGCTACAATGGTTTCTGGACGTGTTGTTGCTATTATTAGATCGTCAGAACCATCTTCAAGTTTATAACGGACATAGTAAAGATTCCCTTTCTCTGTACGATGTTCGACCTCATCATCAGAGAGGGCTGTATGACAATACGTACACCAGTTAACAATATATTTTCCTTTATAGATATACCCTTGTTTATAAAGCTCAACAAATACTTTTCGAACAGCTTGAGAGAGGCCGTCATCCATGGTAAATCTTTCACGTGTCCAATCAACAGATGCCCCAATTCTACGAAGTTGTTCAAGGATATGTGTACCATACTTTTCACGCCACTGCCAAACTTTTTGGATAAACGCTTCCCTACCAAGTTGTTCACGAGATACATTTTCTTTAGCAAGCATACGTTCTACAACATGTTGTGTTGCTATGCCTGCATGATCAGTTCCTGGTATCCAGAGAACTTTTTTACCTTGTTGTCGAGCATGACGACAAAGAATATCTTGAAGCGTAATGTTTAATGCATGACCTATATGTAAAATTCCAGTCACATTTGGGGGAGGAATGACTATACAAAATGGCTCCCCTTTTTCATTCAGGTTAGGAGTAAAGGTATTGTTACGTTCCCAATGGTCACGCCAATATGTTTCTATGTCTTTAGGCTCATACGCTTTAGGGAGTGTTACATCAGTCATGAATATCTCCAGCAGACAAATTGTTTTGTCCTATTATCATATATAGTTTTTTGATTAAAAAGAATAAAGTCATTTAATCTAGTTTGATCTCTAAGTAAGATATATTTAGATAGAGCCAGATTTTTTGTTACTTACTAATGTAGTATATAAAAAATAGCTTACATAATCTAATCTGACAAGACATCAAGATTTATTTGTCTATATGAAATCTATAAAGAAAGAATAAAAACACAGAGATGTATTAGTTTTTATTATCAAGGATAAGGAGTAGTGATAATTAGGCCTTAGTAGATAACTAATTAGGTTAGCTAGCAATAATATTATATTAATGTATTGTTAGTGTACTTTTATATACGCTATTCTTATGATGAAGAATAACTTTAGTAGTAAGTAGTACAACAAATATTAGATTTGTTAAAATTGAATAATTTAACTTTTCAATAAGTTTGTTATTAACAATTATAATATAGCTAGATGTTAAAAATAGAGAGCTCGCTAGTTGTAATAGGACTTATCTATCACAATTAAATTTAATACAAAATTAGATAAATTGAAGTTTTTATAACTTGATATATAATTGCATGCAGATGTAACTAGCTATTTTCATGGTCAATATAGATAGAGTAGTAAATTACAGTTAGGTATATGTTACATATAGTATTTTCAAAGGTTATTTAGAGATCTATTAAGTTAATGTAGAGAGAAACTATTAGATATTATAGCTAAGTTATATTATAGGTAGTTTGGAAGAGGGTATATCAATGACTAAGTTGTCACCGTTAATGAAATATCAAACACTTACTTATGGTTTAAGTATACAGCAGGGATTAGTTGTTGATCCTAAGATTGTATTTTTTAGTGGTGGGACAGCTCTTAGAGAAGTAGCATCGTGTCTTACACAGTACACAAAGAATGCTACATATCTTATTACACCATTTGATTCTGGTGGGAGTTCTGCAGTATTACGTCAAGCTTTTTCTATGCCTGCTGTGGGGGATTTACGTTCAAGATTGATATCTCTAGCAGATAGAACTTCTCCAGAATATAAAGAAAAGATTTTTTTATTTGAATACAGGTTACCAAAACAAGCATCATCAAAGGCATTATTAGATGAAATGTGTCAACTGAGGGATGGTAACCATCCAATGATGTATCATTTTTCAAATGTCACTTTACAATTTGTAAAGGAAGAAATTCGTTTTTTTCTTACACAATTACCAGAAGGTTTTGATTTATCTGGAGCAAGTATAGGTAACATTCTTTTGACATCAAGGTATTTACAAGAAAACAGAGATCTTTTTGCAGCAGTGACATTTTTTTCTCACTGGTTAGGGAGTAAAGGTGTTGTTAGACCTCTTATAGATGCTAATATACATTTATGTGTACAGTTAGAAAACGGTGAAATTTATATAGGTCAACATCGTTTTACAGGAAAGAAAGATAGCCAAGTTTCTTCACCAATACGTAAAATATGGTTTTCAAAATCACTGGACAAAGTAGAATTAGCTGTTCTTAAGGCAGATACGTTTATTTGTGAATATATTCATTCTGCTGACTTGATTTGTTTTCCTATGGGAAGTTTTTTTTCTTCTGTGGTTGCAAACTTACTGCCTGTGGGGATTGCTGAAGCAATATGTAATACCTGTTGTCCAAAAGTTTTTATTCCTAATCTTAATAATGATCCAGAGTTATTTGGTCTTTCTTTAAAAGAACAAATACAATATCTAGGATATATCTTAAGAAGCGGTGAAGCAAAACAGAATATTTATCCAGATATAATACTTGTAGATAGAAATACAAATAACTATCCAGGAGGTATTCCTTATAAATGGCTTATAAGAAATGGTATAGAATTGATTTCTACAGAGTTGATAACTAAAACTTATGCTCCTTATTTTGACCCACAAAAAATTTGCCAAACTTTAATACAGATTCTGAATAGAAACGTTTATAACATAACTCAATCTACTATGAATAACAGTTATTGTTAATTCAAAGAGAATTCAAGTTCAGGTCTTACTTGGCAGACTACTCTGATATCTTTTCCTTTTTTACCAACCATATCTAGTGTTGAAAATTCTTGTGCTTCAATAATATCTATTATTGGGGAAGTTGTTGTATTTGTAATATCTTGAAGGTATTTTTTCAGAATGTTAGATGCGTCATGACAAGCTTCTTTGAGTGAGTAAGAATTAGGAATAGGATATTGGGTGTTGAGGGATGGTACTAAACAAACTTGTCTTTCTGTATTTGCATAAAGTTCTAATACAGCTGTTGGTTTTGTCAGTGCTGCTCCAATAGCATTTGTGACTAAAGTATACTTAGTTGGTGTTATTATAGGTAGATTTAGTATAGTATTTAATAATGGTTTAATACTACTAGCAGGTCCTCCTGTAACTATGCATAGTGTTGGTTGTACATTATGGTTTTCAAGAAGTGCTTCAATTGTATGTATAGGCTTACTGTTTATTTCATTGAGAAGATGGCTAATTCCTTCTTGTAGTTGTTGTTGTGCTGAGTATACAACAGATTGTGCAATATCTTGTGGAATTATATTATATTTTTTAGAAAGTAAGGAAATACCATCATAAGATTTAGTAATATTCCCTACTTGTGCATAGCCTAAGATATTAAGACAATCAAGAAATGTGGGGTGTTCCCCATCAAAAGCCATTGCAGGTCCTTCACGTAGTGGTCCTACTTTTATATGGGGGATTCCATCCATTAGTTGAATATTTACTAAAGAATCTCCTCCAAGAGGTATAGAGTAAGATGCTAATGCTCTTATCAATGTAGGTTTTTTTTGGATAATTAGCCCTGATGTTGATAATATTGGTTTACCTTTTACTATGATAGAAATATCTGTTGTTGTTCCACCTATATCTAAAAGGAGACATGTTTCAGAAGTAGGATATAATGCGATGAGTCCCATGATGCTTGCAGAAGGGCCAGAGTGAATAGCCTCTATAGGGATAGAACGTGATAGTGCTAAAGGAATGGATCCACCATCTGCTTTCAGTAAAAAAGTTGGAGCATTAATAGAAAATTTTTTAAGTACAAGTTCAATCGAAGTTATAAATTTATTATGGATATTCCATACAGCAGCATTCCAGTATGCTGTTGTAATACGACGTGGGAAATTTAAACTGCCTGATAGCATATGGCCTTTTGAGATAACTGGTGTTGTATAGTGTTCAAATATTTTTTGTATAACTAATTCCATGTCATTTTCATGTTTAGGGTTACGAATAGAAAATTTAGATACACACGCAAATGTATTAATACCATTTTTTTTCCATTCATTGATACATGTTTGTAGTGGACCTCTTTGTAAAGGATTAATCTCTATACCTCTATGATCAAGCTTAGCAGATGTAAGAAAGCTATGCTCGCCAATAGTAAACCAATTAGGATTAATCCCTGGGCCAGAACCTAAGAGAAGTCCTACTGGTGATTGTTTGTTCTGAACAATAGCATTGATAGCAAGAGTACTTCCAAAGGTTATACGTGTAACTAGTGAGGAAGAAATTTTTGATGTAAAAAAAAGTTGTGTTAGAGCTTGTTCTATTGAGGATGAAAAATTTTTATGATTTGTAGGTACTTTTGCTTCAGCAACAACGGTTTTATTATTAATGATAACTGCATCAGTATGAGTTCCACCCATATCAAGTCCAATATACATAACTAGCTCCTTAGTAAGGCAATAATCATTATAGGTGGATAAGTCATTGTCAAAGTTATCCTATAACATATGGTAAATTAATGCATAGCAATATAACTAATTACTTTGTATAGTATAATTAATAAAGCTTTTAGGCTAGGATTGAATGGTAACTAATATGCTTAAAGAATCAAGTTTAGCTTATTAATTCTTGTCAAAATGTATTCCTGTTCTTACTATAGTAAGATAATTTGGATTATATGGATTGCAATACAAAATTGTTGTTAAGGAGTATTAGAGTTGTGACAAGTCAAATAAAAACTTTTATTCTACTTGCAGTCCTTTCTGGCTTACTTATTGTTATTGGTGGGGTGTTAGGTGGGAGGACAGGCCTTATTATTGCCTTTGGTTTAGCTTTACTTATGAATATTTGGAGTTATTGGTATTCTGATAGCTTTGTTATACGTATGTATAATGCAGAACCTTTATCATTTGATGAAGCACCTATGATTCATACTATGATAGAAGAGCTTGCACAAAGTGCAGGTATACCTAAGCCACGGATTGTGGTTATTCCTGAAGATGCACCAAATGCTTTTGCTACAGGTAGAGATCCAGAACATAGTGTTGTAGCTGTTACGGAAGGGATTATACGTATTTTATCTCCAGAAGAATTGAAAGGCGTTTTAGCACACGAAGTTGCACATATTGCAAACCGAGATATCCTTATTCAAACAGTAGCAAGTGTTATAGGTTCGGCGATAGTTTCTATTGCCAATTTATTACAGTTTACAGCTATTTTTGGTTTTGGACAACACAATGAAGATGGTGAAAACTCAAATCCTCTTGTAGTATTAGCTATGGCATTACTTGCACCAATTGCTGCAACAATCATTCAATTTGCTATTTCTCGTTCACGAGAGTACTTAGCAGATGCAACAGGTGCAAAGCTTACAGGTAAACCTCTTGTTCTTGCAGGGGCTTTGGAAAAACTTTTTAATTGGAACCAACAGATTCCAATGCAACAAGGTAATCCATCAACTTCAGAATTATTTATTGTTGCACCATTGTTTAGTGGGAATATGGCTACTTTATTTAGTACCCACCCCGATATTCATGATAGAGTCATACGATTACGAGCTATGGTCCAAAATCATAATTAACTTGTCTTATATATGTAATCATGTTTTAGAATTGAAGGATCATCTTAACTTTTAAGGTGATTAATAGTTGTTAGCTTGTTTAACGTTTATGTCGTCCCAAGTGGAATGAATAGAATAAAATAATTAACTATATATAGATATATGGAATAACTATGTCACGTTAACATTACTTACTCAATATTATTAACGTATTTAGAGTAATTATAGGAGTGATGAAGTAACTAATATGAATACACAGTCATCCAGTAATATTGGAGATAAATTAAAAACATATCGTTGTGGTTGGGTAGCACTTATAGGTCCACCAAATGCAGGGAAGTCCACCTTAACAAATACCTTTGTAGGTCAAAAGGTTGCTATTGTAACCTCAAAGCCTCAAACAACTAGAAATAAGATAGGTGGAATTCTTACACAAGATGATATGCAAGTTATTTTTTTAGATACACCTGGAATTTGTTCCGAAAAGAATCATGTACAGGGTCAGCTTGGAAAGCTTATGTTGCAATCTGCATGGCAAGGTCTTGCTATTGCTGATAGTATAGTTTGTGTTTTAGATGGTGGATTATATCTAAAAAAACCTGACCTTATGGATAGGGATATTGAGCCTTTTGTTGAAGTTTTGAGACAAGAAGTACGTCCTATAGTTATTGTAGTAAATAAAATTGATGTATTTCATGATAAGTCTCGTATGTTACCAATGTTAGCTAAACTTGGAGAGTATTTCCCAACGGCAGAAATCTTTCCTATTTCAGCACGTTATAAAAATGGTACAGATAAATTATTAGATACAATTTGTTTGAAGTTGCCTGAAGGTGAGGCAATATTCCCTGAGGATCAACTTTCTACAGTTCCAGTGCGTTTCATGGTAGCAGAAATAATACGGGAAAAGTTATTTGAGCAGTTATATCAAGAAGTTCCCTATGCTGTAGCTGTTGAAGTAGAAAAATGGGATGAAGAATCTAGAAAGAACCAAGTGGTGATATATGCTGTCATTTATGTAGCTAGAGCCTCACATAAAGCTATGGTCATTGGCCAAGCAGGCGAAAGGATTAAATCTATAGGAACAATGGCACGTAAAGAAATTAAGGCTTTGTTAGGGAAGAAAGTACATTTAGAGTTATGGGTAAAGGTCCGTGAAAGTTGGATTAATGATAATCAGTTTTTGTATGAACTTGGTTTTGGTACAGAGGAAATAGGATGATATCTGAAGAATTTTTAAAAGAGCGATTAGAATTTTTACATGATCAAATTCAGCAAGCCGTTGTAAGCTCTGGACGTGATAAAAAATCAGTAAAACTTATTGCTATTTCAAAATTCCATCCTGTAAAAACAATAGTGAATGTATTTAATTATGGACAAAAAGCTTTTGGAGAAAACTATGTTCAGGAAGCTATATATAAACAATCAGAACTTTCTGGACTGCCTATAGAGTGGCATTTCACAGGAAGACTTCAAACAAATAAAATAAAGAATGTTGTTGGTCAATTTGAGTATATTCATACTATTGATTCTATAAAGTTAGCAAAACTATTATCTTCCCGTCTTCCAGAGGATGGACCAAGTCAAAAAATTTTACTTCAAGTAAATATAGGAGATGAACCACAGAAAGCAGGTATAACAGTAGCTGAGTTACCTTTTCTTGCAGAAACTATTTTATCATTACCTAAACTTAAGTTGTGTGGTCTTATGTGTCTTCCTCCTATTACTCATAAAGGAAAAGTTGTTTCTTGTTATTTTACTAAGCTCCGTGAGCTGCGTGATAGATTAGAAGTGTTATTAGATATTACTTTACCAGAATTATCTATGGGAATGTCAAATGATTATATCCAAGCTATAAAAGAGGGAGCAACACTTATTCGAATAGGTACAAGTATTTTTGGGCATCGATTAAACAATTAGAGGAAATTTTTTCTTTATTACGACTGTAATATCAAAGAGTTATTACTTGATTTATCTACAGTGTAGAGTATTATTTATAGGTATCATTTTTACTATTGGGATGTAAATTGACTTTGAAATTGACTTTGAAGGAGTATTTCAATGCCAGTAGATGAATTACCTGAAAATAATGACACAGGAGGAAAACCAAAAAAGCGCTCTGGATTAAAAATTTTTATTATTTTACTTGTGTTATTATTACTACTAGGTGTGATTACAGGTGCTTCTTGGTGGCTATTTTTACGATCTGATGCAACATTTAAGCATTTATTAGAGGGAGGGGGTAACCCTGGAACATCGCAGGAGCAATCTGATAATGCTAATAAAAAAGAAGGAGGAAAAGGATCATCACCTACAGATCCAAAACCACTCTTAAAACCTGTCTCTCTTCCTTCTGTTACAGTAAATCTTGCTGATCCTTCAGGGAGTAAATATTTGAGAATAGGGATGGATGTTGAATTAAGTTCTGAAGAAGCTATAACAAATCTTTTAACACAGAGTGCACGAGTAAGAGATGCTATTATTTTACTATTATCAAGTAAAACTTCAGATGAGCTTGTTTCTGCAGAAGGAAAAGTTTTATTAAAAAATGAAGTTGCATCTAGGCTTAATCAAATATTAGGAGAACCAAGAGTTGTACGGATATACTTTACAGACTTTGTTATTCAGTAATATGAGGTAGTTATGGCTACAGAAGAAGAGCTTGCAGCAGAATGGGCTGCCTCTCTTGAAAAAACAGAGGAAGAATCTGCAAAAGTTGAGGAAGAAGAGCTTGCTGATGCATGGGCTTCTGCTTTGGCAGAAACAGAACAACAAGCTGTTCAGGAAGAAAAGGAAAAAGGTTTTGGTTCACATGCAATAGAAGCAACGTTTAAAGATATGACAGACATTGCAAGAACTCCTAGACCTGAGGGAAGTCGTCGAGAGTTAGATTTTATTTTAGATATACCCTTAGATGTTTCTGCAGAGCTTGGGCGTACTCGTCTTCTTATTAATGAGCTTCTTCAGCTTGGACAAGGTTCTGTTGTTGAGTTAAATAAGCTAGCAGGAGAGCCTCTAGAAGTTTTTGTTAATGGGAAACTTGTAGCACGAGGTGAAGCTGTTGTTATAAATGAAAAGTTTGGCGTAAGGCTTACAGATATTATTAGTCCTATTGAACGTGTAAAACAGTTAGCATAGAAGGGATAAAAGGGGATTATATTCAATGGCATGGTTATATCTTATTTCTTCCCTTTTTTCTACTATAGCTGTTGTCCAAGAAAATAAAGGAAGTAATGTAGACAAGTTTTCTAAGGTTGATACAGTCGTAGATCAGGCGATCCATACAGCAAATGAAGTAGCAACACATGCAGATGCCACTTTTTCATGGGGAAATTATTTTCAAGCAATAGGCTTTATGTGTTTATTACTTGCTGGTCTATGGGGAGCAGTTTGGCTGGTTCGCCGTTATGGAAAATTTAATTTTATTCCTTCTCCTACAGCTCTTCCTCGAGATGCACTAAGGATGGAAGCTCAGTTACCACTTGGAGCAAAAAAGGGTCTTGCTGTTATAAAATTTTTAGATAGACGCCTTTTGATTGGTATTACAGAGAAAAATATTATTTTATTAAAAGATACTATACTATATAATGAACGTGATGCTCAGGGTTTTGAACACTTGTTGAATGGGGCCGAGCAACATGATTCTGAAAGTTCCTGAAAAATATTCCATTTGTATAATATGTGTTATTATCTTTCTTTCTGTTAACTTGTTTTTTCCATTAAGTATACAAGCTGCAGAAGACATAGCTATACCTAATTTACAACTTACACTGTCTGGTGGACAGACAGAACCTGAGAAAGTTTCTTTATTATTAGAAATCTTGTTTATGTTAACGGTGCTTTCATTAGCACCAGCCATTATGCTTACTGTTACAAGTTTTACAAGAATTATTATAGTATTTCATTTTCTTAGACAAGCTATGGGTATTCAGCAGATTCCGCCTACCCAAATTCTTGCAAGTTTAGCTATTTTTATGACTGTTATCATAATGTTTCCTGTTGGGAAACAAATTAATGATACAGCACTACAGCCGTATTTGGATGAACGTTTAGGTTTTTCAGAAGCATTAACACGTGCACAAGCTCCATTACGGACGTTTTTATTTAAACATACACGTGAGAAAGATCTATCTATTTTTTACTCTATTGCTAGGATGGAACAACCCAAAAATAAAGATGATGTCCCAACAATTTTACTTTCTGCTGCTTATGTTATTAGTGAATTAAAAACAGGGTTTATCATTGGGTTTCTTATTTATATACCATTTCTTATAGTAGATATGGTTGTCTCAAGTGTATTACTTGCTATGGGTATGATGATGTTACCTCCTATGATGGTTTCTATGCCTTTTAAGCTACTGCTTTTTGTAATGATTGATGGTTGGAACTTACTTATTGGCTCATTAGTAAATAGCTTTTTATTATAATCTACTGTGGAATAGTTTTATTATAAGGAGAAAATTATGACCCCAGAGTTTGTCATTGGTTTTGCAAGACAATCTATTGAGTTGGCTTTGTTAATGGCTATGCCAATGTTGGGGATTGGACTTTTTGTTGGCATAGTTGTGAGTGTTATTCAAACTGCAACACAAATTCAAGAAATGACATTAACATTTATTCCTAAAGTTGTGTCTATTTTTGTTGCACTTCTTGTAGCATTTCCTTGGATGCTAGACAAAATGGTTACATTTACACGCAACCTTATATTGAATATTCCAGATTATATCCGTTAGTAATATAAAGTTAAAAATTGTAATAGCAATTAGTTAACATTTTCTTTTTAGCATTTATAAACTTGACCAAAGAGATATTTATACCATAAAAACTAAATAAAGCCGGGATGGTGGAATGGTAGACGCAGCGGACTCAAAATCCGCCGGGGGCAACCCCTTGCGAGTTCAAGTCTCGCTCCCGGTACCAATACTAGTTTTATTAATTTGTAGGGTATTTTTTATTTTTACTGATGAAGTAAAAAAGTAAAATATGTTTTTACATTATGGTTCATTTGGGGAGAATTCCTAGCTAGAGTTATAATATAATGATAAGCCTTAGATAGGCTTAGGGGTAATAAGATGCGCACATTAAATATTATTGAAAATGCTGAATTTAATGATATCAGCATGAAAAAACAAATGGTTAATAAAGGTTCAAGCTTTTATATTTTAAATTTTAATTTGAAAAAAGGGCAAGAATTACCTCTTCATCATCGTGATATAGATGGTGAACTTGCTATATATATTATTGAGGGAGAAGGTGTTTTTCTTAAAGAAGATGGAACATTCCCTGCTAAAAAAGGTGAAATTTTGATTGGTAATATTAGGGAACCACATGGGTTAAGAGCACATACAGATATGATTGCTATTGCAGCTGTTACCCCTCATTAGTTAATTTTTTACTAAAAGTCATTTGAACCTTCTAAAGTTTTATTTAGAAGGTTTTTAATTATTAGTATATCGATATGCCAGAACTTCCAGAAGTTGAAACTATTGTTCGAACATTGGAACCAATAATTAATGGCAGAATGTGTCTGAACTATACTGTATATAACCAAGATTCTGTACAAGGAGATATATCTCTGGATGTACTTATTGGGGCTATATTTGGAAAACCTTTTAGGAGAGGAAAGCTCCTTCTTATTCCTTTAGTTATTAAAGATAGTCATGTTTATACGTTATGTATTCATTTAAAGATGACAGGACGTATTCTTGTGTATCCTCAAGATAGATGTCCAACCACACATACACGAGTTAGTTTTTCCCTTGATGATGGTAATACTATTTTTTTTGAAGATATAAGAAAATTTGGATATGTCCGTATCTTATCGACAACTGAAGAACCAGTATGGCCATTTTGGAATACGTTAGGTCCAGAACCGTTAGAGATAGATGTTTCAACGTTTATAGAACGTTTTCGGGGTAGGAGAGGTAATATTAAATCATTATTACTGAATCAAAGAGTAATTGCTGGATGTGGAAATATTTATGCAGATGAAAGTCTTTTTCGTGCACAAATTTCACCTATGGCTACTGTTTCACAGTTATCTATGGAGTCAATAGCTACACTTTATCATGCATTGCAAGAAGTTTTATTAGAAGCTATTGCAAGTTGTGGTAGTTCTATTAAAGATTACAGGGCAGCTGATGGCAATGTTGGTGCTTTTCAAAATTCACTTAATGTATATGGACGTTTTGGGAAGCCTTGTGTAGTTTGTAAAAAAGATTTGGAAGGAACACGTATAGGGGGAAGGATGACAGTCTGGTGCTCTTCTTGTCAGCCTATTAATGGATCACATGAATGAAATTTATTTTTTTATTTTGTGGTAATATATGTGTTATTTAACTAAATAGGTAACGTAGTTATTTACTATGATAATAGAACAATTTTTTAATACTCCTATAGGAATGGCTCTCCTTGCAGGGATAGTGATTTGGGGATTTACTACAGTTGGTGCTGCAGTTGTCTTTATATCTAAAGAGTTTTCTAGACGTACTCTTGACTTAATGCTTGGCTTTGCTGGAGGCATTATGATTGCTGCCTCTTATTGGTCACTTTTAGAACCTGCACTAGAAATGTCTGAGTATCTTGGGAAATGGTCATTAGTGCCTGTTGGTTCAGGAGTAATTTTAGGTGCTGCTTTCCTTCGATTACTTGATTATATTCTCCCACACATTCATATTGTAGAAGGTGTTCTAGATGGCAGAAAAAGTAAGTTACCACGTAGTACATTGCTTGTTCTTGCTATTACATTACATAATATTCCTGAAGGGTTAGCTGTAGGTGTTGTTTTTGGTGCTGCAGGGTTAGGAACACCAGAAGCTACGTTATCTAGTGCGATTTCTTTAATGTTAGGTATTGGATTACAAAATATTCCTGAAGGTCTTGCAGTCTCTGGACCATTATTAAGAGAAGGCTATTCACGTAAAAAAGCTTTTCTTTTTGGTTTATTTTCCGGTATTGTTGAACCTATTGCTGTTATTATTGGTGCGCTTGCTGTCACTACTGTAACAACTTTGCTACCATTTGCATTGGCTTTTGCAGCAGGCGCTATGATTTTTGTTGTAGTAGAAGAAGTTGTTCCAGAGTCTTATGCTTCTGGTAATGGAGATTCTTCCAGTATGGCAATTATCTTAGGATTTGTGGTAATGATGTGTTTTGATGTTTTATTAGGGTAGGTCAGGATATTATTACTATGCATTATAATCCATGAAAGCCATACTCTACTTGGCCTTCATGGATATAAATATTGATTTTTTTTTAATGTAATTTTTTCATATGTTCTTTAAATTTTCGAGAAATACGAAATGTAAGGGTATCATGTTCTTTTAAAGTTATTTCTTCGCCTGTTTGAGGATTACGACCTTTTCTTGTTTTTTTCTTGAAAGTTTCAAATTTACCAAAACCACTTAATAATACTTCATGTTCGGTCTTGAGTGCTTTTTTCATAATTGAAAGCATAATATCTAAGCTCCTTTTTGCACTCTGCTGACTAATGTTTGACTTAGAACAAATCTTTTTGGCGATAGCAGCTTTTGTCAATGTCATAGCCATGTTAGCTTCTCCTAAAAGGTTTTGTAGCAGTAAATGTGTCTTATAATAGACCTTGCAGAAGTATCTTTATCTTACCTATCTCATGTTACATTAACATTTTTTATAATATAAATACTAAAAACAGCTATCAGTACTAATAGATAAATTATATATAACTTAAATAGATTACTTTATATATTTACTATAGCGATAGTACTATATCTTATCTATTATCATAAATATATTGTATTATAACTATTATTAATAACAAATTTTATATTATTTTGTAGTAATAAAACTATATATTTATAAGTAAATAATACTAACATTAAGTATACACAATATGTTTCATTAGTAAATACAGTAAAAAAATATATTTAATATTAAAATTAAATATAATAGTAAAAATAACGTATAGCTACAATATTTATTTAAAAGGTATAAAAATATTACTAAATAATAAAGAGTTTTAACTTAAAGTTAAAACTCTTTATTATTTAGTATATATGGGTGGGTAATTTCCTCTAGTTGTAATGGAAGACTTACTATATTAATCCCACTCTCGTTTATCTTCAATTGGTTTAATATGTGGAGGTAATGTCCCAGGAACTAGTATTCTTAGTTCTGGGCGTAATTTGATGCGTTCTCTAAAGAGATGAAGAAGTTCTTCTTCCTGATGAAAATTATTTGCTTCAATATAAAGAATCATTTCATCGATTCCATCAGGATTAATAACTTCAATCTGCCAACGTTTAATATCTTCAAATCGAGCCATGACTTGCTCTACTTGATGAGGATATACAAACATTCCTTTAATTCGAGCTGTTGTATCTACCCGTCCAACAATACTACCAAGCCGTGGACTACTTCGTCCACAAATACAGGGAGAGCGATCAATATAGGAAAGATCACCAGTTGCAAGTCGAATAAGTGGGTATGTTTTATTAAAAGCTGTAACTACAATTTCACCAACCTCACCATCTTTAAGGGTAATTCCTGTGTCAGGATGGCAAATTTCTATATAACAACGATTAGAAATATGTAATCCAGTTTTATGGAAGCATTCATATCCAATACATCCTACATCAGCAGTGCCATATCCTTGACGTAGTATAATATCAAATTTTTTCTCAAGTTGTGAACGCATTTTTTCTGACAGACGTTCTCCAGTAACAAAGGCTACTTCTTGAAAAAGATCTTTACGGAGGTTAATACCTTTTTCTTCTGCTTTTTGGGTTAAATGCATAAGGTAACTTGCAGTACCAACATATCCAGATACTCGTAATTTTTGCATGATATCCAGTTGTGTTCCTGCGTCTGAGGGTCCTGCAGGTATAGAAGCACACCCTAATATACGGAGAGGTTCTTCAAACATAAGTCCAGCTGGGGATAAGTGATAATTAAAAGTTACTTGTACTACATCTCCAGGTCGAAATCCAACAGAGTAGAAAGCTTCTGTATACCCCCAGTAGTCTTCAGTACGATCTTCTGGATCAAAAATTGGACCTGGAGAAAGAAAAATACGTTTTAAATCACCAATATCTTTTGTAAGTAATCCTCCTAACCTAGGGCCAATGGATTGAAGAAAAATAAGTTCCTTTTTTTTAAGGATAGGGATATGTTTTAAATCAGAAAGTGTTTTAAATTTTTCAACATTAAATTGGGCTCGATCAAAGCGTTTTTTGACGTCTTCAGAATAGCGATAGGCGTATGAAAGTAATTCTTTTAGTTGAATAAGATAATATTGACGACGTTCACTTTCATCAAGTACCTCTCGTCGACTATATATACCTTCTGTTCTATCCTTACGAGTCATAGTAAAAACTCCAATTAAATAAAATAGTTAATGTTGCTATAGTAAACATTAGCGCCCTGGAAAAGCAAGTAGTTATTATTAAAAATTACAATAAATATAAAAAGCTATAAATTCCCCTATATTTTTTTAAAGTAAAATAGTATATCTAGTCTATTAAGCATTATAATTTTAAAGAGTTATGTATGCTATTTTTAATAGCCAAGAGGTATTATAATATATATTTAATAATTATACTATAGTTCTTTGTTAGTTGAGTTATACCAAAATGATGTTTCTTTAATTTAATGAGTTCAAATAGTTATTAAAGTGATTATAACACTTTTATAGTTTAACATAAAGTTTCTTCTTATTTTACCGATGGAGTGAATGAAGGAGAATTGTTATGAAAATAATTTCTTTTCAGACACGTAATATGTTAAAAAAGTATGAACAACAACTAGTAACAGCACGAAGGTTAGAACGTTATCGTCAAGCAATTAGCTTAATAGAAGAGCCGCTTAGTTTATCTAAGATAATAAAAAGGAAAATATTAGTTAGACTAGTAGCTAAAGAGTTTTTTAAAAATTTTCTTATCACTGGTTATAATTCATCTGTGGTACAAGATGTGCAAAAAGAATTAATAGAGAAGTTTAATAATAAAATTTGTTTTCAATATCCCCCAGAGAGTCCTGAAGTTGTTATATTGGTGAAAGTTAATAATGAATGGGAAAAAGTAGGCTCAAAATTACAAACTGAGATATTATGTCTTGCTTGGACAATGATCTTGGATAAAGTAAATACTACTATGTTGTAGCACTAATGTTTTCCTAAGAGGAAAAATATGGATATCAAAGATGTAAATAATAATCCATATGGAATGGTTACGAGTCAGGGTGACTTGATAACTAAATCAAATAAAGTAGCTAGAGGGAAAACAGATGCTACGTCAGGGGAACCTTATCCTCAAGAAGATAAAGTAATTCTTTCCCCTAAAGGCAAACTATATGTAGAAGTGTATAGAGAAGCTATGCACTCTATAGATATAAGAGAAGAAAAGGTAGCTTCAATTAGGGCTGCTATAGAGTCAGGTAATTATAAGATAAACAGTAAGGATATTGCCCAAAACATGTTAGGTTTAGAGTCAGAAATTTTTGGTTAATAAGTATAGTTTATTTTTTAATAGGCAGTCACTTAACCTTGTTTACGTAACTATATAAATCTATATTAGTTTAGTATAGATTTATATAGTTACGTTTTTTCAATAACTATATGTAATTTTATACATGCTAATATAATTATTATAGGTATTGTTACTATTTTTTAATATTCTATAAAAAGATATAATATATATTACTACCTGTAGTTATTCCTTTACCAATAGATTGTTATCTTATTTTATTTTTTTATATAATTATTATGATAAATCCTAGAAAAACATACTCATTGAAGTCAGTTATTATAGCAGTAGCAACAGCTCAGTTTATAATGCCTTATATGTTAGCTGGTGTTGGACCACTTTTACCTGTTATTGGTATGCATTTTAATGCAACTGCTGTAGAGTTAAGTCTTATCAATGCTGTTTATGCTTTATCTTTAACTATCTTTCACTTAATTGCTGGCCGTATTAGTGATATTTTAGGACTCCGTCGGGTTTTTCTTATAGGCCTTGGACTTTTTACTTGTACTTCAGGGATTCTTCCATTTTCCCCTAACATTACATTTTTTTTTATATTAAGGTTTATTCAAGCTATTGGTGCTGCGCTTATGAACACTAGTGGACTATCTATATTAACTAATTGTTCTCCAAAAGATCGACTAGGACAAACACTAGGTATTGCTTCTATAGGAATTTACCTAGGACTATCCCTTAGTCCTTGTCTTGCAGGCATTATGGCTAAATTCTTTGGTTGGTCATATTTATTTTACTTAATGATTCCTATTGGTCTTATTGCTTGGTTGCTTATGAAATACACAGTAAAGGAAGAATGGTATATTGATGCAGAGTACCCTTTTGATTGGACTGGTTCTATCTTATACGCAATTAGTATTAGTACATTATCTATAGGAATGATATGGATATTAAATGGAATATGGCCAATAGTTTTTTTGAGTATAGGAATTATCTTTTTTGGTAGTTTTTTAAAGGTTGAGCTAACTGAAGATCATCCTATCCTTGACATCAAATTTCTTATTCATAATCATGCTTTTTTATATAGTATTTTTGCATTACTAATAAACTATAGTTCTATATTTGGTTTAGCTTTTTACTTTAGTTTATATTTACAGTTAGGCTATGGCCTTAGTGTATTAACGACAGGTTTAATCCTTTCGTTGCAACCATTTGTACAAGTTATTATTTCTCCGATTGCAGGTCGTCTTGCAGATGCTTTTGGAGCTATTAAGATTGCTATTGTTGGTATGATTATGTGTGGGGTTGGACTATTTTTAGCTATAATTCTTGAAATTCACTCTAATATATTTGAAATTGCATATATACAAATGATCTTGGGGTTAGGTGCTGGTCTTTTTGCCTCTCCCAATATGACAGCTATTATGAGTGCAGTAGATAGTAAACATATGAGTCAAGCTGCTGGTCTTATTGGAACAATGAGAACGTTTGGATTACTGCTTAGTATGCTTATTATTTCTATAACAATGAATATTTACTTTGGAGGAGAAATACTTACGGCAAAAAGTATGGATAAATTTACAGCAGCAATGGATATGAATTTTTGGATTTTCAGTCTATTAAATATTGTGGCTATTATTTTCTCTATTATGACTTTAAAAGTAAAAAGAAAAATCAGTATCTAAACTGTAATAGGTATAATTAATATATGCTCAGTATATCTATAGCTATGATAATTCATATAGAATTATCGAGTAAAAGTGATTGCAGTATTTTATATTGTACACTACAATAGTGTATCTTACTATTATTACATCTTAAAATAGTAGAAGAAAGTTATGACAAATAGTTTACTTTTAGATTGTGGTAGTGGTGGTCGAGCTTCACAGCGATTAATTACAGGTCTATTCCTTAAATATTTTGATAATGATATACTAAGGACCCTTAATGATGCTGCCATAGTCTCTCTTTCGTCACCTGTAGCTATAAGTACAGATAGTTATACTATTACACCATTATTTTTCCCTGGAGGCAATATTGGTTCTCTTGCTATTCATGGGACAATTAACGATGTATCTATGTTGGGTGCTAAACCATTATATATAACATGTGCATTTATTTTGGAAGAAGGGTTGGAGCTTGATATTCTTGAGCGCATAGTAGCATCTATGGCAGAAGCTGCTCATACAGCGTCAATTAAAGTTATTACAGGTGATACAAAAGTTGTTCCTAGAGGATGTTGTGATAAAATTTTTATCAATACAACTGGTATTGGAGAAGTTTTGGTTGATCCTGCTCCATCAGGCAGTCGAGCAGAGCCAGGAGATGTAATTATTGTAAGTGGTTCTATTGGTGATCATGGACTAACTGTATTTGGCCAACGAGAAGGGATAGACTTTTTAAGTCAAGTTGAAAGTGATAGTGCACCATTAAATGTGATGGTTGAGCAACTTATTCAAGAAGTTAGAGACATTCACGTATTACGAGATCCAACACGTGGAGGTCTTGCTACTACACTTAATGAAATTGCTTCACAGTCTAGCGTTGTTTGTTATATTGAAGAGTCACTGATGCCTATTCATGACGTTGTAAGATCTGGATGTGATATTTTAGGGCTTGACCCTTTATATCTTGCAAATGAAGGGAAGTTACTTTGTATTTTACCATCAGAAAAGGAGGAGTTAGCACTAGATGTTATGAGATCATTCCCACAGGGTAGTGAAGCAAGAAAGATAGGTTTTGTCTCAGATGCTGGGAAAACAACAAGGCCTGGTCAAGTAATTTTGCACACTGTGATTGGTGGATATCGATTGTTAAATATGTTGGAAGGAGATCAGCTTCCACGTATTTGTTAAGTCTAATTAGAAAGAATTATATTCATCAAAAAAATGGATTAAAGATATAGTGTGTTATTGTTGTTTTTAGGACACTAGCTAGTCGTTATCTGTTGCTATTATAATAATCAAATAAAGTGACAGAGTTATACCTCATGGAGTTTTCATGTTCAGTTTTTTTATTCGTAAGATTTTTGGCTCTAAAAATGATCGTTATTTAAAAAGTCTTTCACCTATATTAGATCAGATTAATGCACTTGAATCCACAATGAAAGCTTTATCTGATAAAGAGATCCCAGTACAACTAGCTACATTTAAGCAACAATTACAAGAAGGTAAGCGTACTATTGATGAGTTATTACCAGAAGTTTTTGCTCTTGTAAGAGAAACAAGCTTTAGGGTGTTAGGAATGAGACATTTTGATGTACAACTCATTGGTGGTATTTCATTACATAGAGGTAAGATAGCAGAAATGAAAACAGGGGAAGGGAAAACTTTAATGGCAACACTTCCTGTTGTTTTAAATGCTCTTGAAGGTAAAGGGGTACATGTTGTCACAGTAAATGACTATCTTGCACAGAGAGATGCTGAATGGATGGGTGCATTATATAGTGCTCTAGGTTTAACAACAGGTGTGTTGACATCAGGGCTTTCTGATGATGCTCGTAAGGAAGCATATGCTGCTGATATTACTTATGGTACTAATAATGAATTTGGATTTGATTTTTTACGTGATAATATGAAGTTTTATCCTAATCAGCTTGTACAACGTGGACACTTTTTTGCTATTATAGATGAAGTAGATTCTATCCTTATAGATGAAGCTCGTACACCGCTTATAATCTCTGGTGGGTCAGAACAATCTACAACTATGTATACTCAGATAGATAAAATTATACGTAATCTTAAGCCACAACAGGATTTTTCTATTGATGAAAAAGGAAAAGTAGTCATTCTTAGCGATGAAGGTGCTGTGCAAGTAGAAAAAGCCCTTGGTATAGATAATATGTATGATCCTAGTAACATAGCTATACAGCATCATGTGCTACAGGCTTTGAAAGCACATTATATTTTTCGTCGTGACGTTGACTATATTGTTAAAGACGATCAAGTTGTCATTGTTGATGAGTTTACAGGACGGCTTATGCCAGGTCGACGTTTTAGTGATGGGCTTCACCAAGCACTTGAAGCAAAAGAGATGGTTACTGTTGCTGCTGAAAACCAGACTTTGGCTAGTATCACTTTCCAAAACTACTTTCGTATGTACAATAAGCTTGCAGGGATGACTGGTACAGCAGATACAGAGGCTGTAGAGTTTGCACAAATTTATGGATTAGAAGTAGTTGTTATTCCTTCTAATAAACCTATGATTCGCAAAGATCATTCTGATGTAATTTATCGTACACGTAAGGAAAAATTTGATGCTATTGTAAAAGCTATCATTGAGCTTCATAAAAAAGGGCAACCTGTATTAGTAGGGACTATATCTATAGAAACCTCTGAGCTTATTTCTTCTATGCTCCGTAAAAAAAATATATCTCATAATGTCCTTAATGCAAAGCATCATGCGCAAGAGGCTGAAATTATTGCTCAAGCTGGACAAGTAGGTAAAGTAACTATTGCTACAAACATGGCTGGCCGTGGAACAGATATCGTTCTTGGAGATAGTGTTGTTGAGCTTGGGGGATTACATATTTTAGGAACAGAACGTCATGAAAGTAGAAGGATTGATAATCAGTTACGTGGTCGAGCAGGGCGTCAAGGTGATCCTGGATCATCACGTTTTTATCTTTCTCTTGAAGATGATTTAATGAGACTTTTTGGTTCTGATAAGCTTTCAGGGCTAATGCAAAGATTAGGTATGGAAGAAGGTGAACCTATTGAAAATATTATGGTATCTCGGGCGATTGAAAGTGCACAAAAACGTGTTGAAGGACATCACTTTGAAATTCGTAAAAGTCTATTAGATTATGATAATGTTATGAATCAGCAGCGGACAGTAATTTATACATTACGTCACAATATCATGAATGATCCAGAGCCAATGGATATTATTTTAGAGTATTTAGATGAATTATTAAGTGATATTTATATAGAGTTAGAAGATAATGATAATAATGAATTAAATAAAAGCATTCATACCCAGTTATATGATATTATGAATCTTTCACAGGTAATGTCTATAGATAACACCCTTCCAACAAAGGAACAAGCAAAGACATTAATTCTTTCTATGTTTGAAAAGTTGAAGTCTAAGGCTGGAGAGGCATATAATGATTTGCTACGTTATGTGCTTCTTGAAGAACTTGATCGTTGTTGGAAAGATCATTTAAGGAATATGGATTTTCTTCGAGAAGGTATAGGACTGCGTGGTTATGGTCAGAGAGATCCAAAATTAGAGTATAAAAAAGAAGGCTTTGTACTTTTCCAGGAATTGCTTGCTAATATTAGAGAAGGAGTCTTTCGTACTTTTACAAGGTTACATTTAGAAAAAAAAGAAGATAATTTTTTTCAACATGAGCCAATTAATGACTTATGGTATCCAGCTAGTCATGAGAAAGAAACAAAGTTTCAAGTGAAAAAAACTGATCGTGTTGGACGGAATGATTTATGTCCTTGTGGAAGTGGTAAAAAGTATAAAAAATGTTGTGGAGTACATTAGGTCATGGCTACGTATAACATAGTTTAAAGAATAAGAATAATTATTTTTTAGTGGCCTAAAAATTACTCTATTTATATAATTAAGGAGGAAGTCATGCAATCTAGTTTGAAGATACAATTTTTTCTTTTTTTAATAGGGATAAATGTACTTAGTAGAACTATTATTGCTATGGCTGCTCCAACTAACCCTGTGGCTATCACTTTATATCCTACTGGTGGGTGGATCCAGGTTGTTGAAGAGTTACCTGTTCAAGATGATAAAGTGTATTTTGAACTTCCTGCAGGAGCACAACTTGGCTCTTTACTTTTAAGTATTGAGGGACAATTTATAGGAAGTATTGAAACAACCCCCATTGCTAGTATTGATAGTCCTGTAGTTGCTAAAATTCGAGAACGTTATACAAAGGCAGTACAAGAAGTTGCTTTGATTCGTGGGAAACTTGCAGCAGTAAAAGCAAAAATTGCTCTTTGGAGTAATCCTGAATGTCCTAGTCGTTCTATTGAAGAAATTAAAAAATTTGATTCAATGATGGGATCAAAAATTGAGGAACTTTATGTTGCAGAGTCAACTATAGAGCCAGCTTTAAAGAAAGCTTTGTATGAATTAGAGTTATTAGAAAAAGCCATTGTGGATGCTGGTGGGAAAAATACATATGCTACAGCTATTACAGCAGTTATTAGACCAGATAAAACAAACAAAAAACCTAATAAGCAAGTGATAGTTCAATATGGATATATGCTTTCTGATTGTGGGTGGAATCCTATTTATCGTTTTGATGCATTACCAGAGAAAGGTATTGTCCAAGTTGTTCAAGAAGCAGAAATTCGCCAGGCTTCTGGGCAAGACTGGAGAAATGCAGATATAACTTTGGCGTCAGTAAATATTGGGAGTGCGTTAGTGCCTCCTAATTTACCTGACTGGAAGATACTACCTGCCCCTATACAAACATATCGTCAAGGACAAGAAGTGTCTCCTATAGCAGATAATGCAATGTATTTGGCAAAATCATCTGTGCCTATAGTTCACGCCCAAGAAGAGCCTACATTTACAACTTGGTCTCTTGGTAAAGTTACAGTTCCTGCAGGAATGGTGATGCGTTTTATGTTATATAAAAATGATTGGGATGCAAAATTTTTTAGATTGTTAAGACCATCAGTACAACCTCATTCATATCTTGTCGCAAATATTGATATTCCTAGCTCTGTAGATTTAATTCCTGGCTCTGCTCAATTTATGGTTGATGGAAAAGTGGTGGGGAATGGTTACTTTACTTTACGTAGTGAAGAAAATCATATTTATTTTGGTGTCGATCCTAGAGTCACAGCCCAAATGATCTTGGATAAAAGTCAGAGTGGACGTGATGGATTTTTAGATAAAAAGCAAAGTCATAGTTGGAGCTGGAATATTAAAGTTTGTAATGATCATACAGTACCTGTTAAAGTGGTTGTTGAAGAACCAGAACCTCAGTCAGGAGATATTGGTATTATTATCACTACACAGTCTAATCCTAAGCCAATAATAGAAGATCATATGTATTTATGGAAAATGACTCTTCCTGCAGAAGGGGAAATAGATATTCAGCATTCAGTATTGATGACAGCACCAGGAGATATGAGAATTATTGAAGGACGTCGATAATAATTTATAGATATTATTGAAAGTAAAATTAGCTTCTACGCTTAAATAGTTTATCTAAATCTTGGATTGTCCAAACAAGTACACAGGGTCGTCCATGAGGGCAGTTTTCACGTTTTTCTATAGAAATCCATTGAGTAATAAGTAATGCAGCTTCATCTGGAGGTAGAGGTAAGCCAGCTTTAATAGCAGCTTTACATGCCATTGAGATCCAAAGCTTTTCTATATTTTCTTGTTGCCTTGAGAGGGCTTTTCGAAGAATTATTGTTGCTTGACTACGATCAAGTAGTGGAGGGATAGACTCAACATGAAGAATATCTCCTTTAAGAGAGAATATAAATCCAAGGGAAGTTAGGGAGTTAGCGATTTCTTGGAGCTCTTCTTGTTCTGAGTAGTGCAGTTTTAATTGAATAGGTAAAACAAGCTGTTGAGACTGGTTAATTAAACTTCCATTACGAAATTTTTCTGCTAAAATACGTTCATGGACAGCATGCTGATCAAGGATAATAAGCTCAGCTTGTTCATTTTTTTTCCTTATATCTTCAAGAATAAGATAGGTATCCCCTATTTGTCCTAAGTAGTGATAGGGCCCAATACACATTTTTTTATCTATATATTTAATTGAGATCTCATTTTCTTTGTTGGAATCTGTACTGTTTGATGTAAGGTTAGGTAGTAAAGAAGAGTTATCTGAAGGATGAGATGAATAAGATGATGCTAAGGTATAAGTAGATTCTTTAGCAGATAAAGATTGTTGACAATCTGGCTCAAGGACAAACGTATTTTGTAACATATGTTGTAATGAGAAACCATGAGAGTCAGTTGTTGTTGATTGTGTAGTACAAACTTCAGTTTGTGTAGGGTGGATGTTAGAATTTTTCTTTATAGGAAAGATATATTCTTGATCTGCTTCACCCCAAAATCCTTTTGGATGTATGTCTGTATCAGTTTGCTGTAAAGAAAAGCTTGGTATAGTTTTGTTAATAGCTTCTTTTAGTGCAGTGCTAATAGCAGAGAATATACTTTTTTCATCTCTAAATCGAACTTCAGTTTTTGCAGGATGAACGTTTACATCTATTAATTCAGGAGAAATTTCAATGAAAAGTACTGCTTGAGGATATTCTTTAGAGATAAGCCGACCTTTATAAGCTTCAAAAATAGCACGCAATATAAGTTTATCGTTGAGTGTCCGACCATTTACATAGAGAAGAACCCTGTCTGAACGGAGTTGTGTTTGAGTTGGTGGTGAAGTTAGCCCATGTATTCTAATGTCATGTGTTGTTTTATCAACAGGTATAAGGTTAGATGTCAATTCTTCTGGCCAAATGATTTTAAGGCGTTGATGTAAAGAATGTGCTGCAGGAAATTTTAAAAGCTCTCTTGCTCCTGAAAAAAGGGTCATAGTTGTATTAGTAGTTAATGCTAAACGGGAAAAAATTTCTTGAGCACGTTTTTGCTCTGTGACAGGACTTTTAAGAAATTTAAGGCGAGCAGGGACAGTAGCAAATAGATCTTGAACAGTAATAATCGTCCCTTTGTAAAGAGAGCTAGGACCCTCTTTTTCTATTTTCCCATGCTTGATTTGCAGAAATGCAGCTTCAGTATTGTTAGATTCTTTTGTATAGGCAGATTCTATTTTAAAAGAAGATACAGATGCAATACTAGGAAGGGCTTCACCACGAAATCCAAACGAATGGATTTTCCATATGTCTCCTAAATCTTTTATTTTGTTAGTAGCATGGCGAGTAAGGGCTAATCTTAATTCTGCTGGGGGAATACCAAAACCATTGTCACGGACTTGGATAAATGTATGTCCACCATTTTCCATTATTACTTCAATATCTGTTGCTTTTGCATCAAGGCTGTTTTCTACTAATTCTTTAATAATACTAGCAGGACGTTCTACAACTTCACCTGCAGCAATTTGGTTTTGTAGTGCCTCTGGAAGAAGTATAATAGGAGAGCGTGATGCATTCATATGATATTGAATTATGTAACTTAACAGATACTAAATATTATGTAGTAGGATGGAGATTACACATTTTCCTTTTATTAAAGTAGAGCTAATACATCATTATATAGTGGTGTAATATTTTGGTAGAGATTTTGTGTTTTTTCTCCTTCAAGTGTTACAAGGGCTAATGCATTTTCATCCTGTAGTTTATGAAGGAATTGGTTGTTATGTTGATGACCTGAGCAATATATTTCAAAATATCCTTGAAGAGGTAGATGCATCATAGCCATATCACCAATGAAATCAAGGGCTTTATGGCGAACAAATTCATCAGGATAACGTAATCCTTCAGGATTAATAACTTTTGTAGAATCAAGTACAATAGCATTCTCAAGAGAGCCACCTTGAGCTAAGCCATTTTTTAGCATTTGTTCAACATCTTTAAGAAAGCCATAAGTTCTGGCATTAGCTATTGAAAGAAAGGTCGTTGGTGTAACATCTAATACAAGTCGTTGGTGGCCAATAATTGGATGTATGTAATTAATAGTATAATCTAGTTTGAATCCATTATACGGTAATGCACGAATACGTTTCTCTCCCTTAATGAATTCGACGGGTTTAATCACTTGTAAAATTTTTTTTGTTGCTGGAAGATATTTAATCCCTGCTTGGAGTAATTCATTAGTGAATATCTTAGCAGAACCATCCATAATAGGTATTTCTGCACCTTCAACACAAATGCGGATGTTATCAATTTCAAGGCCTCTAATGGAAGCAAGAAGATGTTCAACTGTTGATATTGTTATATTTTTATTACCAATAGTGGTTGCTAATTTAGTAGCTATCACAGCAGAAGGAGAGGGGATAAGAGTATGGCGAGTATCTCCAGTTATCACTTCAAAAACAATACCAGTATTTTCAGATGCAGGGTGTAACGTGACATTAAGACATTGGCCACTATGTACACCTATACCTGAAAATGTAATTGAACGTTGAATGGTTGTTTGTTGCATAGTTATCCTCCAAAGTTTCTTATGCAATAAACGATCCAAAAAAAGATATTAGTAATTGCTTAATTTTATTAAAAAAAATATTTATATCTTATTTTTATTTTTTGTTTTTTTACAACATAATTAAGTTATATTTTATACTTATATGCTGTAATAAAACGATTTTTATTTGTAAGATCAGTATGACTTATTACATTTGTCCATATGTTGTTTTTTAACAACAATAAGATAGCTTCTGCTTGTGTTGCTCCATGTTCTAAAATTATTATTCCTCCAGGCTTAAGGGATATCTCTGCTTGGGTAATAATTTTTTTATAGCAGTGTAAAACGGTATTTATTTCATCAAGATGAATACATTTATGTGGTGTAAGAGCTATTTTAGGTTCAAAAGATATTACTTCATGCGGAAGAGAGGTCAGTTCATTTTCACTTATATATGGAGGATTACTGATATATAAGTCTAATGAAGAGGGTAGACAGAGTGGTTGTGTAAAATCTGATTGAAGAAACTGTAGTTGACTATGAGTGTTATTTTTTAAACTATTAAGTTTAGCTATTTTTAATGCTTCACTAGAGATATCAGTAGCAATACCTAACCAATTTTTTCTTTCAGCAGCTAGTGTAATTGCAATACACCCACTACCTGTACCTAAGTCTGCAAAGTATATTTGTTGTGTTGGGTTAATATGGTTTAATACAAATTCTATAAGTAACTCTGTCTCTGGGCGAGGGATAAGTGTGGCTTGAGTGACTTTAAATTCTCGTGAAAAAAATTCTTTTTTCCCTGTGAGATATGCAATTGGTTCTCCATGGAGTCTTCTTAACATGATATCATTAAGCGTTGAGTAGCTATTAGTTGGAATAGGTTCAAAAGGAGTCATTATTATTTGTAATCGTGTAATATTTAAAACATGACTTAATATAAGTTCTGCAGAGAGTTTTGGTGAATCTATCCCTGCCTTTTTAAACATCATTGTTGTTTTTTGTATCCAGTCTATATATTTGATCATAATAAATAATAAATACCAAAATAATGTGTCTGTATATTAAATATTAATTTTTTATGCTGAAAGTATAAAACCCCGGAAGCATTGCTTCTGGGGTTTTTATACATCTAAGTTGTACTGAAGATAGGACTAGTACATACCGTCCATACCACCCATACCACCCATACCACCGCCAGGCATAGGCATATCTTTTTTAGGTTCTGGTTTTTCAGCAATAGCGCATTCTGTAGTTAGAAGTAAGGAGGCTACTGATGCTGCATTTTGTAATGCAATACGTGTAACTTTTTTAGGATCAATGACACCAGCTTTAATAAGGTCTTCATATTCTCCTGATGCAGCATTAAATCCAAAACCATCTTTTGCTTCACGAACTTTTTCTACAACAATAGAACCTTCATAGCCAGCATTTGCAGCAATTTGACGTAAAGGCTCTTCAAGAGAACGACGGATGATATTAAGTCCAGCAAGTTCATCATCATCAGCAGGTTTAATATCATCAAGGACTTTAATGGAGCGGACAAAAGCAGTACCACCACCAGGGACAATACCTTCTTCAACCGCAGCTCTTGTTGCATTTAGAGCATCTTCTACACGATCCTTCTTCTCTTTCATTTCAGTTTCAGTAGCAGCTCCAACATGGATAACAGCTACTCCACCAACAAGTTTTGCAAGACGTTCTTGAAGTTTTTCACGATCATAATCTGAGCTTGTTTCTTCAATTTGTGCACGAATTTGTTTAACTCGAGCTTTAATATCTTCTGATTTTCCAGCACCATCAACGATAGTAGTATTTTCTTTGTCAATAACTACACGTTTAGCTGTTCCTAAAGAAGACAAGCTTACATTTTCAAGCTTTATACCACGATCTTCAAATATTGCTTCTCCTCCAGTAAGGATAGCAATATCTTCAAGCATAGCTTTACGGCGTTCACCAAAACCAGGAGCTTTTACGGCTACAACTTGGAGTGCTCCACGGAGCTTATTGACTACAAGTGTTGCAAGTGCTTCACCTTCTACGTCTTCAGCAATAATAAGGAGTGGACGGTTTACTTTAGCAACTTGTTCTAAGATTGGTAGCATGTCTTTCATGCTAGTAATCTTTTTCTCATTACAAAGGATATAAGGGTTATCAAGTTCACAAACCATTTTCTCAGGATTAGTTACAAAGTATGGAGAGAGGTAGCCACGGTCAAACTTCATTCCTTCAACCACATCTAATGTAGTTTCAAGACCTTTAGCTTCCTCAACTGTGATAACACCTTCTTTTCCAACTTTAGCCATAGCTTCAGCTATGATATTACCTATTGTTGTATCAGAGTTTGCAGAAATGGTTCCAACTTGAGCTATTTCTTTTTGGTCACGAGTAGGCTTTGTAATGTCGCTTAGTTCTTTAGTAACAGCAACAACAGCTTTATCTATGCCACGTTTAATGGCCATAGGATTACGACCAGCTGCTACAAGTTTTACACCTTCACGATAAATAGCTTGTGCAAGGACTGTTGCTGTTGTAGTTCCATCACCAGCAATATCGCTAGTTTTGGAAGCTACTTCTTTAACCATTTGAGCGCCCATATTTTCAAACTTATCTTCAAGTTCAATTTCTTTTGCAACAGATACACCATCTTTTGTAATAACTGGGGAACCAAAAGACTTTTCAATAACGACATTACGGCCTTTAGGTCCAAGTGTTACTTTAACAGCATTTGCAAGTTTATCTACACCTCGTGAAAGTTTTTCACGGGCTTTAGCATCAAAAAGGATTTCTTTAGAAGCCATTAGGGTTTTCCTCCTAAAAACATATCGATTTTAGAATTGTTAAATATAGTTTTCTGAGAAAATTCTCAGAGAGTGCGTGTAATTAGTGTTTTCATTATAACTGAATAAAATTATTAAAGATCACCGATCTTTTTATTTACGCCTTTTTCACTTGCGGCCAGTTTCTCCAGTAATAACAGCTAGGATGTCATCTTCACGCATAACTAGATGCTCTACACCATCAAGCTTTACTTCTGTTCCTGCATACTTATTAAAAAGAACTGTATCTCCTGCTTTTACAGCCATAGGTATTAATTTACCATCATCTGTATGTTTACCAGGTCCAACAGCAACAACTTCACCACGAGATGGTTTTTCTTTAGCAGTATCAGGGATATAGAGTCCACCAGCTGTTTTTTCTTCAGATTCAAGACGTTTTACTAAAACACGGTCATTCAAAGGTTTCAGGTTCATGACAATAGTATCCTCCAATTAATTATAATGTATTGCTGTTTATTGTGAACTATTTTGTTTAGAGTGTACAGTTTATAAAGAATTTTTTGTCTTCTTTTTAGAGTACAAAAAGAAACTAAACAAAATTTGTTTCAACATTTGATATATAATCAAAACAGCAGGGACTTAGCGTCCACCAATCGTTAGGATAAATAATCTTCTCTATGGGAATTGGGAAGAGGGGAATGCAAATTTTTTTATAAAAATTTTTAAGTAAGTCTTGAAAATCAATACAGTAATAACTTCTATCCTATTAGAATTTTTTATATTTTTGCATTTTTTGGAGAAATAAAAATTTTTTCTAAAAATCTTTTTTTTTTCCTCTTTTCCTATTGTATTGAAAATATTTTTTTTCTAAAAAAATTGTTACATCTAACATTCTAAAGATAAAGTTCCTACTTGACAATATTGAAAATATCAAATTAGTATTTCTTGTCTTTTTTGGGAGGCACATTATTTATGTACGCAATTATTGAAGCTGGTGGAAAACAATTCTGTGTTGAAGAGGGTTCTAAAATTTTTGTTTCTAAAATAGACGCTGAAGTTGGAACAGAAATTTTTTTTGATAAAATTTTTATGATTGGTGGTTCATCTCCTCAAATTGGAACACCATATATTAATAATGCTAAAGTTATAGCTAAAGTTCTTGAGCATGGTCGTGATAAAAAAATTCTTGTTTTTAAAAAGTGGAGAAGAAATGACTCACGTAAACTCCAAGGTCATCGTCAAGACTATACAGCTCTAAAAGTAACAGGTATTCAGCTTTAAGGAGATATTAAAATGGCCCATAAGAAAGCTGGTGGAAGTTCTCGCAATGGTAGAGATAGTCCAGGACAACGTCGTGGTATAAAGCGTTTTGGCGGCCAAAAAGTCTTGGCAGGCAATATCCTTGTTCGTCAACTAGGTACAAAAATTCATCCTGGAGAAAATGTTGGAATGGGAAGAGACTATACTTTATTTGCAAAAGTTAATGGTATAGTAACTTATGAAACATATTTTCGTAAATGTAAAAGATATAGTAGAGTGCATATACAACCCACCGTATAATAATTATTCCAGGATTTTATTAATAAGGAAGGAGTGTAATGACTTCTTCCTTTTTTATTAATCTAGATATAACTATAATAATTAGCCAGGTAATTTTTTAGAAAAAACAGTAAACAAGTTAGTAACAGTATTGAATAGATATTTGTTATTGAAAGGATAATCATGCGTTTTGTTGATGAAGTAACTATTAGCGTGAGCGCAGGAAAAGGTGGAAATGGATGTGTTTCATTTAGACGCGAAAAGTTTATACCTAAAGGTGGACCTAATGGAGGGGATGGAGGAGATGGAGGTAATATAATTTTTAAAGCTGATTCACGTTTGTTAACCCTTTATGATTTTCGTGTGCAACGTCACTATAGAGCTCAAAATGGAGAAGGTGGTAAAGGGAGCCAGCGTCATGGTAAAAAAGGGGAAGATTTGATTCTTCATTTACCTGTAGGTACAATTATTTTTGAGCAACTATTAGATAAAGAATATTTTTTAGTTGATCTTGATAGACCAGGAGTTGAATTCTTAATTGCAAGAGGTGGTCGAGGAGGAAAAGGAAATGAGCATTTTAAATCATCAACAATGCGAACACCTCGATTTGCACAAAAGGGCGAAATGGGGGAGGAGAAGTATCTCAGGTTAGAGTTGAAAATTTTAGCTGATGCAGGAATTATAGGGCTACCTAATGCAGGTAAATCTACATTAATATCAAAACTTTCTGCTGCACAACCTAAAATAGCTGCTTATCCTTTTACAACACTTAACCCTAATCTTGGAGTAATGATCGATAATCTTGATCCAGATAAAAGGCTTGTCCTTGCTGATATCCCAGGATTAATTGAGGGTGCATGTAAGGGACAAGGCCTTGGTCATCAATTTCTTAAACATATTGAGAGAACACGTTTTTTAATTCATGTTTTAAGTAGTGAAGATATTGATGAGGATAACCCATGGTTAGGATTCGACATCGTAAATGAAGAGTTAAAAGAATTTGATCATACTTTAATGCAACGTACCCAATTATTGGTTGTTAATAAAATTGATGTATTACAACCTGAAAAATTATCACACATAAAACAAGTTGCAGAATCTAGTGGAAAGATAATATATTTTATTTCAGCAGAAACAGGTGAAGGTATAGAGCTCCTTGTGGATGCAATATGGAAGTTACAATCTTATAGATTAAACGCACCTTTTATTCACTTAAAGCCAATTGAACATAAAAGTGATGAAGAATTTGCTATTGAGGTAGCTTATACTAAAGAGTAAGTTTTGTTAGTTAATCACTAAGGGTAGAGTAAATATTATATTAGTAATATTTTATTATATAAACTAATGGATGATATTACTTAGTAATATAGTAAGGTCAGGAGATTTTTTGATATTATCAAATAATATATTCAATTATTGATGGAGGACTTTTCATGTATATAGTTACAGGTGGTTCTGGTTTTATAGGTAGTGCTATGATTTGGCTTCTTAATGAAGTTGGTATAGATGATATTCTTGTTGTTGATAATCTAGCAATAAGTGATAAGTGGCATAATCTTGTTAACCGTCGATTTAAAGACTACATACATAGAGATGAGTTCCGTCATTTGATTCAGAAAGGTAAAGCTCCAGAAGATATTAGAGCAATATTTCATATGGGTGCCTGCTCTTCAACAACAGAACGAAATGCTGATTTTTTGATGGAAAATAATTTTCATTATACTCAAATGGTTTGTCGTTATGCACTGGAGAATGGAGCAAGGTTTATTAATGCTAGTAGTGCTGCTACATATGGGGATGGTTCTAAAGGTTTTTCTGATAATTTGCTTACTACTTTGGCGCTTAAACCACTTAACATGTATGGCTATTCAAAACAGCTATTTGATCTTTGGGCATATCGTGAGGGCTTACTTAATCAGATTGTAAACCTTAAATTTTTTAACGTTTATGGTCCAAATGAATATCATAAGGGTGATATGAGAAGTGTTGTTTGTAAGTCTTATGAGCAAATAACAACCTCTTCTTTTTTCAGCCTGTTTAAGTCAGATCATCCAGATTATGCCGATGGTGGACAAATGAGAGATTTTGTTTATGTTAAAGATTGCGTAAAGGTAATGTATTGGTTGTTTGAACATCATGAAGTAAATGGTATTTTTAATGTTGGTTCTGGGACTGCACGAACATGGAATGATCTTCTCAATGCTGTATTTATCGCTATGAATAAAAAGCCTGATATTCGTTATGTCGATATGCCTGATCAACTGAAAGGGAAATACCAATATTTTACTCAGGCAGATATGAATTGGCTCCAGAAAGTTGGGTGTGATGTGTCCTTCCATAGTCTTGAAGAAGGGATTATGGATTATGTCCAACATTATTTAATGGCTGAAGATCGTTATTTATAAATGATAAGGTATAGTATGAGATACACTAGTTATAAGCGTTATTTTAGATATCGTTACATAATAATAGTGAAAATATATAGATTACAGTATAAGAATAATAAGTTGTCTTTTGGATTGTATTCATAATTTTTTATAGAATATTTTATACTATTGGTTGGACTTGATAGGAGCTATATGTTTCCAAATGTTCAACATAAACTTGGCGTTGTTTTTTTCCCTGCTTTTGATTGGGCTATTAGTCCAACTCATCCTGAGCGTGAAGAGCGATTGTTGTATACACAAGATCAACTCTATGAAGAGGGAATATTTGATATTCCTGGTATACAAGAATATCAACCTAGTCTCTCAACATATTGTGATATAGAAAGTGTTCATTTTTGTTTGCCAAATGTAGGAGCAGTTTGTTCAAATTCTCACTTAGCTTCAGCTGGAGGAGCTATTCATGCTAGTAAATTGGTACTGACAGGAGAGGTTGAACGAGCTTTTGCTATTATACGTCCTCCAGGTCATCATGCTATGAGGGTAACATATGGTAATAGAGGTTTCTGTAATATTAATATTGAAGCAGTAATGGTTGAACATATACGGCAGACATATAAGAAACAAAAAATTGCTATTGTAGACACTGATTGCCACCATGGAGATGGGACACAAGATATTTATTGGAATGATCCTAATGTCCTTTTTATTTCATTACATCAAGATGGTCGTACAACTTATCCAGGGACAGGGTTTTTAGAAGAGGTAGGAGGACCTGCAGCACTGGGAAAAACCGTGAACATCCCTCTTCCTCCAGGAACAGGGAATGAGGGGTATTTATATGCTATGGAGCATGTTGTGTTACCTATTTTAGATGAATTTCAGCCTGATATTATTATTAACTCAGCTGGTCAGGATAACCACTATACAGATCCTTTGACAAATATGTATCTTACAGCTGAAGGGTATGCATGTATGACCCAAATGTTGAAACCAGATATTGCTGTATTAGAAGGTGGTTATTCCATACAGGGTGCTTTGCCTTATGTGAATTTAGGTATTTGTCTTGCATTGGCAGGGTTACCTTTTTCTTATTTACAAGAACCTGATCTTGATAAAGTAGATATTTGTCAACCTAAAAGAGTTACAGAAACAATAAAAAAGGTGTGTGAACAAGCTCTGAGTCAGTATTTTTATCCACCAGTAAAACCTTATGATGGCCAACAAGATGGTTGTTGGTGGGTTCGAAATAGGACTATATATTATGACACAGATATGATACATGATACTCAATATGAACGTATACGTTTATGTAAAACTTGTAATGGTTTGACAGCAATAGAAACAAAATCTACCTGTCTAGATGAAGCTCTTTGTCTTTTGTTTCCTAGAGGAGCATGCTCAAGTTGTTGTAGTGAGGCTGAGTCTTTGAAGAGGCAGTGGGTTCAAACAAGAAACTCTAACATACTAGAGATTAATCCAAATAAAAGCTAATAAATAATTTTTATTACATATATAGTGAGTGATAATAACAATAGGTATGTTGTCTATAATGTATCAAAATGAGATGTTATTAACTGACTGAGGGGATTATGGAACTTAATAGAAAAACATCTACAGAAGACTTTGAAGAAAGTGTTAAAGATGAGGTAAAAATAGTTTCTTTTAAATGGGGAAGGACGATTGTTTACCTTTTATTAGTAGTCATTATAGGGCTTCTTTTGTGGAAGCCTGACTTGTTCCAGTAGTAACAGCAATTGTCAGTCGAGTAAGAAATTCATTACGAGAAATGAGTGTTGCGCCATATCTCATTATATGTGTAGTAGGCATTTGACAGTCGATAAAATCAAAATTATATGACCACAGGTATTGTGCAAGCCATACTAACGCAAGTTTTGAGGCATGTGGAGCAATGTGAAACATTGATTCACCAAAAAATGCTTTCCCTAATGCTACACCATATAATCCTCCTACAAGAGTAGAATTATCCCAAACTTCTATAGAATGAGAAAATCCTAGTTTATGTAGTTGGATATATGCCATCTTCATATCTTGTGTAATCCATGTGCCTTTTTGTTTTGTTCTAGGTAGAGTTGCACAAGCTGTAATGACTTCTGTGAAGGCGTTATTTATTGTAACAGAAAAAGTACATTTTTTAAGTTCACGCTGTATAGTCTTAGGAATTCGAAAGTTTTCAGGTAGTAAAATACATCGAGGATCAGGAGACCACCAGAGAATAGGTGAGTTATTGTCATACCAGGGGAAAATTCCTTTTGTATATGCAGATAATAACCGTTGAGGGGAAAGATCACCTCCATAAGCCAGTAGTCCATTGTCAAAGGCTGTTTCAAGAGGAGGAAAATACATAGGATCATTGGAAAGAGCAGAGAGCATAAGATGTTTTTCCTAATAGATCTTAAGAAATATTATAGTAAAAACTCCTTATATAAGAATCAATTACTACAAAATAAATATGTTTTATAAAAAGTTATTCAAGCATAACAACAAGCTTACTGTCTTCTTCAAGTGGTGGTTTTACAGTAACACGTCCACCTTTGACTAATTTTCCAAAAAGAATTTCTTCTGCAAGTTGATCTTCAAGAGATTCCCTTAATAGCCGTTGTAATGGCCTTGCTCCCAATTTTTTGTCATAACCTTTTTGGGCAAGCCATTTTTTTGCTTCAGAAGATAACATGACAGAAACACGTTTTTCTGCAAGACCTTTTGTAAGTTCTTTTATATTTTTTTCAACAATATGGTTCATTAATTCAGGAGAAAGGTTATTAAAGGGTACTATTGCATCTAATCTGTTACGAAATTCAGGACTAAAAACACTTTCTACTGCTTTGCGTCCTTTATGAGATATTGTATTTGTATCATCTGATACAAATCCCATATTTGTTATTCCCATTTCCCTTGCGCCAGCATTTGAAGTCATGATTAATATAACATTATGGAAGTCTGTTTTACGACCAGTATTATCTGTTAGTGTTCCATAATCCATAACTTGTAATAAAATATTATAAATATCTGGATGTGCCTTTTCTATTTCATCAAGTAAAACTACACAATAAGGTGTTTTTTTCACAGCCTCTGTTAAAAGTCCCCCTTGTTCAAAACCTACATAACCTGGAGGAGAACCAATGAGTCGAGCAACAGAATGTTTTTCCATGTACTCACTCATATCAAATCTAAGAAAAGCAATATTAAGTTTTTCTGCAATTTGTTTAGCTAATTCTGTTTTTCCTACACCTGTAGGTCCATAAAATAAAAAGGATCCTGAAGGACGGTTTC
The DNA here is from genome assembly GCF_000055945.1 of Lawsonia intracellularis PHE/MN1-00. NCBI lineage: Bacteria > Pseudomonadati > Thermodesulfobacteriota > Desulfovibrionia > Desulfovibrionales > Desulfovibrionaceae > Lawsonia > Lawsonia intracellularis. The sequence continues at coordinate 763,728 of NC_008011.1, read as the reverse complement.
CTCTATTGAGTCCTGCTCTTGAGCGGAATATAGCTTTAGTTACTTTATCGATAGCTTCATTTTGACCATAAATATGTGAAGATAAATCTTTTTTAAGATTTTTTAATCTATCTTTTTCTTTTCCAGAGACTGTTTTTATAGGAATACCCGTCATACGAGAAATAACTTTCTCTATATCTTGTCTAGTAACTAATACTTTTGATTTATTGCCTGCTCGTAAGTGTACGGCTGCACCTGCTTCATCAAGGACATCAATAGCTTTGTCTGGTAGCATCCGATCTGTAATATGTCTGGCGGATAGTTTTACAGCTGTATGTAACGCTGCTGGTGTATATTTCACTTTATGATGCTTTTCATAACGTGATTGTAATCCTTTAAGTATAGCAATACAGTCATCTTGAGATGGTTCATGAATATCAATTCGTTGAAACCTTCGAGCAAGAGCTCGATCTTTGACAAAGTGGTTACGAAACTCTTCATGTGTAGTTGAGCCAATACAGCGTAACTTACCACTTGTTAATATTGGTTTTAGTAAGTTAGCAGCATCCACAGCACTTCCATTTGTCGAGCCTGCACCTATAATGGTATGTATCTCATCTATAAATAATATAGCTTTTGGTTGTTTTGATAGCTCAGAAAGAACAGATTTAATACGTCCTTCAAAGTCTCCACGGTAACGAGCTCCAGCAAGCAGTGCTCCCATATCTAAAGAAAAGATAAGTGACGATGTAAATTCTTCAGGAACATTTCCAGAGATAATGCGTAACGCAAGTCCTTCTGCAATAGCTGTTTTTCCTGTGCCAGGATCTCCCACATATAGAGGATTATTTTTTTTCCGACGGGCAAGGACTTCAATTGTACGAGAGATTTCCATATCTCGACCTACAAGAGGATCAATTTCACCATTTCGAGCTTTTTGTGTGAGTTCAATTGTATATTTTGTTAATGGATTTTTTTCTTCAGAGCTTTCTTCTGCTTTTTTGACAAAGTCATCATTGCCAAGTTCACTGTGTGGAAGTCCATAAGAAATAAATTCTAACACAGCAATACGGGTGACTCCTTGTTTTTTTAGACAGTAAGCAGCCCATGATTCTTCTTCCTCTAATAAGGCAGCAAGTACATCTCCAACTTCTATTTGTGTACGTCCTGAAGAGTGGATATGAGCTATGGTATTTTCAAGAACACGTTGTATGGCTAATGTTTGTGGAATTTCGCTTTCTGGTATTGCTTCATCAAGTGTATCTAAGTAAGTAGAAAAAAATTGTTCAAGTTGTGCACGAATAGATTCAGTATTGCCACCGCAACTTTCAATAATTTTTTGGCCTGTTGTTTCGGATACAATGCCATATAAAAGATGTTCTAGGGTTAGATATTCATGATGGCGTTTATTAACCTCAGTAATAGCAATATTGATAACATCTTGCATTTCTTTCCCAATCATTCGTCTACCTCCTGAAGCGTGCAACGGAGGGGAAATCCTGCCTCTCTTGCTAACATATGTGTTGTATTAACTTTAGTTTCAGCTAGTTCACGTGTATAAACACCAGCAACACCAATACCTTTCCTATGAACTGAGAGCATAATAGAAGTAGCTTGTTCCATTGTTTTGCGAAATATTTTCATTAGAATAGAAACAACAAATTCCATTGTGGTATAATTATCGTTATGTAGCAAAACTTGGTACATCTTAGGACGCCTTATCTTTTCCTGAAGTAGTAATTCAGGGCTACCTTCTTGTTCTATCGGATTATAAGATGATTGAGTCATGTAATTTTCACTTGTTATAATATGGATAGGTCTGATTTAAAAGAAAGGCAATAGGACTTTACTATAAGTTCTATATGGATTTAAAGATCTTATTGATTATACATCTAATATTTTAAAATAATTTTTAATTTTTTTTTTTTAATAATGATTGTTGAAGTTCCATGACAGTTGCTAATCCACTTTGTTCATGCTTAGGGTAAAAAATAGGATTATATCCTAGTTTAGAAGCTTGTGAAAGCCGGATAGAATGAGAGCCAACAGGTCGTATTTGACCATTTAGATCTACTTCTCCCCAGAATACAGAACGTTCAGGTAAAGGAACATCATAGAAGGAAGAGAGAATAGCAGCAACAAGGGCTAAGTCTATTCCTGGTTCTTGGAGTTTTATTCCACCTCCTATTTTTACATAAATATCAACATTACTAAAATTTAATCGAAGACGTTTTTCTAAAACAGCAAGAATTAAATGTAGTCGATTAACATCAAAGCCTAAGCCTGTTCGGCGTGGGATAGCAAGATAGCTTTTTGTAACAAGTGCTTGTACCTCTACGGCTAATGGTCTTTGGCTATCAATAGTCATAACAACAGCTGTTCCACTTAAACTAGGATCTCTTGCACCTAAAAAATAAGTGGAAGGGTCAGCAACAGGTTCAAGACCATGTTGAGCCATTTGAAAAATTAAAAGTTCTTGGTTAGGTCCAAATCGATTTTTTATAACTCGTAATAGTCGAAATATATGTCTTCGATCTCCTTCAAGAGAGATAACTGTATCAACAAGGTGTTCTAGTAGACGTGGACCTGCTAGGGTACCGTCTTTAGTTACATGACCTATAAAGATAACTGTTGTTTTTCCTTGTTTACATGCTTCAACAAGTTCAGTTGCTACTGCTCTTACTTGGCTAACATTGCCAGGTAATCCTTCTGCATTACTTGAAGTAAGTGTTTGTACGGAATCTATAAGAAGTAAGTCTGGAGCTTCAGATGTATTAAGTAGAGGAAGGATATCTTCAACTTGAGATGTTGCCATAGATAAAAGATTATCATGAAGGACAGTTAATCTTTCAGCACGAGCTTTTATTTGTGGTAGTGATTCTTCACCACTAACATAAAGAACGATTTTCCCTAATGTTGCTGTAGCTCCAGCAAGTTGAAGTAATAGTGTAGATTTGCCTATCCCAGGTTCTCCACCAATAAGTAGAGCGCTACTAGGCACAAGTCCTTTCCCAAGAATATGATCTAATACTTTAATCCCAGTACTGAATGGTTGATAGGTAGAGGTTTCAACACGACCAATTGGTATAGGTTTTAGTTTTTTATATATTTTTTGAGCGGTTGTAGAAGGTGCATTGTGTATTTTTAGTGTATTCCAAGTTTTACAAGTAAGACATTGCCCATGCCATTGGGGGAATTGTGCTCCACATTCAATGCAGATATAGACTTCTCGAGGTTTAGCCATGAATAGTAATAGAGATTAGTCAATTTTTATTTAGGAGGTAAGCGTGCGTCAATAACTTTAACACCAAATTCAGCAGCATTGTCTGGGGGATTATAAAAAACTATCATAAAAGGAACTTCACCTTTTGGAGGGATATTCGTATTGTTAGCAAGGATATCAATTTTATTTGTAAGGGCACGTTCAAGTTCTTGTTCGCCAAGGACTTGTAATTGAAAAAGTGATACACTAGTCCCTGCAAGTTGTTCTTTTGATACAAGGAGTTTTCCATTTTTGTCATAAAGAGAAGCTTCTAGTCTAATTAATTCTCTAGGATCAGAAAATCCATTAACAACTTTTCCTTCTATAACAGAAATATTTCCTAATTTTTCATTATTAATATTGTATTGGACAACATCACGAAGAGCAATAAGGCTTATTAAGTCAGTAGGTTCTTCTTTTTTTTCTGAAAAGAGAAAATGTTGAACAACATCTTTTAGTTGGGGGTATGTGTACCAGGCATAAATACCTGCAGTTAGAGTTAGGAGTATGAAAAGCAGAAGTAATTTTTTTGTGGAGCTCCATTTTTTTTTCTTTTCCCCTCCACTTGAAGATTTGGAAGAGTTAACAGTATTGAAGCTAAGTTTTTGCTCTTCTTGTATAAGAGGAAAAATATGTTTACAAACAGAACAGCGCAATTTTGTGTTAGGGCGTCCTTGACTATCAGGAAAATTGAATTTTGTTAGGCAGTTTGGACAGGTAACAATCATGAAAAAGACTCCAATCCACATAACCATAATAGGTTGTTAAGGATTACTGTTTGTATACTGATCGTAAAAATTTGGTGAAGGTTGCTATCCACTTTCTGTTCCTAATTAATTAAGAAGTAATTAGAAAGAATCATCTTAATATCAAGTAGTAACTATAGATAAAACTTTGTTCAAAGATATAACTCGTTTAAACCTTACTACAAGATATAAAGAGATATTTTCTTTAATATGAAGAGTTATATAGTACATATCCATAATATGTTCAACCATAACCGTATTACCTTATAATAAGTCCTTAGAGTTATGAGAATATATTTTGATATGTATAGTTAAAGTAATATTTTTCAATATATATATATATTATCTAGGTAGAGTTAATAGTATTTTTCATACTTACTTACAAAGAAAAAATTATTATTACTACTTGACTTTTTATATATGATATTTATTTTAATTAAAACTAAGAAAATCTTAAAAAAATAAGACAAAACTAGTAAGGTTAATATATATATATGATATATAGTATACTTTATTCCTATTATTTCTTTCACTCCCACCAATAGATATAGAAAACAAAATTTAATTAATTATATATATATATACTATAAAAATATAGTATTAAATTTTATATAATATAATTATTTATAGTTATTCTTTTTCTTATTTGACTACTAGCCTATCATGATGTTTTATTTGATATACTTATTTAGCATAGTATTTAATTCATTCGCTGAAAGAGCCCCAGCCTTATTCATTACAAGAGTCCCTTTCTTATCATAAATAATATTGTGTGGTATTGCTGTGATGGAGAACATTGAAGGAATTGTTGAGCCAGCAATATATACAGGAAAGGTAATTTTTGATTGTTTTATATAATTTTGTAAGTTTTCTACATTATCATCAAGTGAAATACCAATAAATGTTACTTGTTCTTTAGAATATTTTTGTTGTGTAGCAATAATCCCAGGCATTTCTTGTCTACAGGCAGGACACCATGTTGCAAAAACTGTTATGAAAATAGGTTTTCCTTTATTTTGTGAAATGAAATAAGCTAGTTCTTTCCCTTGGATAGTCTTTATTTCTTCAGCATGTGCTAACGAAATATGGGTTAAAGCAATAAATAATGTATATAGAAAAATAGTACGAATAGTATACATGAAATCTCCTATTACTTTGTTATTTTTATTTAATCAAGTTAAATTTAAAGTAGTAATACAGATGTTAAAGAATAGCAAAACTATCAAAGTTAATATTACTATTATTTAATATTATCACAATTTTTTATTATATATCTACATGATAGTAACTATATACTATATTATGATAATATAAATATATAATAAAAACCAGTTTCTTAATCAGCATAACTCGCTTTTATTCAATTATAATATATAAAATATACTTATATAATAAATAATATGAATTAAAATATCAAGGGAAAACTATATTGCTGTATTTTAGAAGTAACATTTATTATATAATATAATTATATATAATTATAATAGATAAATTATAAATTTATAGTTTAATTTCTAACAATTTTGTTTTATTTATATTTTATAAAGATAAATTTTTTATTATTAAAGTAAATTTTTTATTATTTTATTTTTTTATTTAATAAAATTTATTATTTTATATTCATATGTTATATTTTATATAATTTTTATATTTTTATATCCTTTATATAATTTTATATTTTTTAAAAAACGATAGTTAAAATAGCTAAAAATATTTTTATCACATAACATGTGTATAGCTACTAAATTATATAAAATTAAAATATCTATTTTAATTCATCAAACTATAGATAATTTTAATTGTTTACATCAGAAATGCATCATAAAAATTGAAAATATCTTTTTTTGGATTAAATGGGATTTATTGTTAGTTAAGTATCTTATAACTATAAAATATCACTTCCTTTTTTTAAATGAGCTGAAAAAAGTAGAATAATAACTTAATATAACATATTATATTTTATTAAAATGAGAGAATATAACTTCATAGTTTTATTTATATGATGATTTTTTAGTAACTATTGAATATTATATCAAAAGAGGTAATGGTTTTGTTTAGAGAAGTAATAGGTTATACTTTAACTCTCTAGAAAAAATTTATTTATTTTTTTTAGTATAGCCTAAAATTTTATGTTTTAAAGTTATTAAAAGGGAAAATTATTGAAAATAATAAATTGAATTTATAGTATATCCTACTAGGAATATAGCTATATTTAAATCCGTTCTCATCAAAATTAACAATGAGAGTGAACTATGAATTACGATATACAATCTCCTTTTTTACTTGACAAAAGTATTTCAGAGCAATCTTTTTGCAGTAAAAAAAGGAAAAATGATGACACATATAAAGCTAGCTCAAGCAAAGTTGAATATGAAAAGATAAAAAGAAATAGTAAAGAAGAAAGTGAAATTGAAGACCCAGATACTGAAATGGATGATACTTTATTAAGTAGTAGTGAAGATCTTCTTTGTGATCTTATAGAAGATAGTGAGCTTGATGAAATGGGTTTTGAAACTGTAGTGTCTTCTCAAGTGACACTGTCTACAACAACGGCTACAAGAGATTCTTTACAGCTTTACTTAAGAGAGGTCAGTCGCTTTCCTATGTTAAAACCTGAAGAAGAACTTAGGTTAGCGCAGGATGTACAGAAAAAAGGTTGTAGTAAGGCTGCATTCCGTTTGATTTCTTCACATTTACGTCTTGTGGTTAAGATAGCAATGGACTTTCAACGTCGTTGGATGCAAAATGTATTGGATCTTATTCAAGAAGGTAATGTTGGCCTTATGCGAGCTGTGAATAAGTTTGATCCTGATAAGGGTATTAAGTTTTCTTATTATGCAGCATTTTGGATTCGTGCATATATTCTTAAGTTTATTATGGATAATTGGAGAATGGTAAAGATTGGAACAACACAGGCACAACGAAAATTGTTTTATAATCTTAATCGTGAGAGACAAAAACTCCTTGCTGAAGGTTTTGATCCAGATACATCCTCACTTGCATTACGCTTAGGTGTTGGTGAAGAACAAATTATTGAGATGCAACAACGACTAGATGCATCAGATATGTCATTGGATGTAACTGTTGGTGAAGAGACAGGAAATGCATCACGTATAGATTTTTTACCAGCAATTAACCCTGGGATCGAAGAGAGTCTTGCTGGTCAAGAAATAGCTATACTTCTTCAAGATAGGATAAAAGATATATTACCCTTACTTTCAGAAAAAGAAGTGTATATTCTTCATAATAGATTACTTACAGATGATCCTGTAACACTTCGAGAAATTGGTGAAAAATACAGTGTAACCCGTGAAAGAGTGAGACAACTAGAAGCACGTTTATTACAAAAGCTACGTACACATTTATCTCGTCAAATAGGTGATTTTTCAGAAGAGTGGATAGGCCATTAATTTTTAACTTAGGTAATATATGAACGTGATACAATTTGTTCATAATGTATTAAGGCAATGGCCACTGGTACAATTGCTCTTGAGTATAGGTTTAATCCTATTCCCACTACAAGCTTGTGTTGCTAAAAATTCACAACATAACACTATTCATTGGAATCTTACTCCAGAAGCCCAAGTAACATATGGCATTCTATTGCTTGAACAATCGATTAGGATTGGAGATAAGAGCGGTGTTCTTGAGGCAATGAGTATTTTGGTGAAACATAGCCCAGCGCCACAATTCTTTACAGATAGTGCCGCATGGTTTCTTTTAGAGAAAGATCCTATTACAGCAAGAAATATTTTAGAACAGGGGATACAGTTATTTCCTGATGAGTTTGGATTTTATCTACTACTTGCTGATTGCTGGCTTGAAGAAGGTTATCCAGTAAAAGCTTTGGAGTCTCTTCAAGCATATCAATTACGTCATCCAAAGTCAGATTTAGTGAGACAGGAACTAGCAATACTTTATCTTAAGACAGAAAATTATAAAGAGGCAGTAGATATTTTTTCTTCTTTGCCAAAGAATTATTACAATGCGTTTATTCGATATTGCTATGCTCAGTCCTTAGCAGCATTAGGTCGTTCATCTGAAGCTATGAGTCAGCTGAAGTTAGCTGTGCAAGAAAACCCTGAATTTCTTGAAGCATGGTTTGAAACAGGTAAGCTATTAGAAAAAACAGGCAATTATTCTGAAGCAATTAAAGTATATCTTGACTTGCTAGATAAAGACTCTGGTAACCAGAGTGTACGGCTACATCTTATTAGTACAATGTTATCACTAAAGAAGCCTGATCAGGCTTTAAAATATATAACAGAAAGTTCAGAGAATTACAGCTTTTGTTTGACTGCTGTTACATTATTTCTTGAAAATAAATTTTATACTCAAGCAGAGCTATTACTTAAACAAATAAAAGAGCGCCCAGAAGCAGCAGGTGACATAAATGTTATACTTTATATCCTTGGAGCTATTGAGTATGAATGTTATAAAAATTATGACAAAGCATTAACATTGCTTGAAGAGGCTAGTAGTAAGGATAAGTATTATATTAATACATTATTATTGCGTGTACAAATTTTTTACAGTTTGAATAAAATAAATCAAGCAATGCAGTTACTACATCAAGGGCAAGAAGCAGCTCCATTAGAACAAGAGCTATGGACAACAGAAGTTCAGTTGTTGCTTAATAAAAAAGAGTATAATAAAGCCCTTATTGTTATTAGTAAAGGATTAGAATTGTTTCCTGAGGAGAAAACACTTCTTTTTTTGAAAGGTGTAGCTATAAATGGATTAGGAAAAAAGTCTGAATCATTAGAGCTTATGGAACAACTTATTTCTCGTTATCCTGATTATCCTGAAGTTTTAAACTTTGTAGGATATTGTTTAATTGAAGATAAACGTGATATAGATCGTGCACTTTCATTGATTAAAAGAGCTGATAGTCTTATACCAAACCGTGCTTATATTGTAGATTCTCTTGCTTGGGCATTTTTTGCAAAAGGAGAGATAAAAAAAGCTTGGGTAGAAATTAATAGAGCTGTGAGTCTTGAAGATAGTAATGATCCCACTATTTGGGAACATTATGGAGACATTGCTCAAGCTATAGGAAAAAAGAAGGATGCTAAAATAGGTTGGGAAAAAGCTATAAAACTTCAGCCACAAGATGTAGAAGCAATACAAAAGAAGTTGCAAGGACTGTAAGATCATAATGATCATCTTATTACGGTATGTTATCTTATTGGAATTAGGGCTATTAATAATAAGTTGTAGTTCAGTACAAACAAAATTTCCTATTGCCTCTAAGGACGTGCATGAGATATGGTACACATATGAAAGGTATGCAGAACAGCAGGGGAAAAAAAGTACTCCATATAGAATAAAAGGAACATTATTATATCATGCTGATAAAGCAATAAAAAGGCTTTCTGTTATTATATGGAGTAATGGAAATTTTCCTATTTGTTTAGATGGGATGGCTGGGATGAATACTCCTGTTGTTAGGCTACACGCAACACAGGATAAATTTATTATATATTCTATTATAGATAAAGAAGCTAAAGTTTTTTCTAATACAGATAAGGTATTTTTAGAGTTAGAAAAACCTTTACCATTTGGATTTTATGACTTTGTATCACTTATACGTGGTCAGTTTTATAATGTATTTGGAAAACAGGTTCAGGGAGTATCTCCTTTATCTATGTCTAATGGGAACATTATATATACTTTGCTAGGAGGAAAGTTATCTGGAACTTTAGAATTATCTCAAAGTGGTTTGCCAGTGAAATGGGAAAATTCTACTGTTGGATGGTCATTAACTATTACTTATGATGATCAAACAAAACTACCAAGTAAGGTAATTTTGTTTGATAACAAAAACAATAAAATTGTTTTTATTGTTAAAGGTAGAGAAACGTTTCTTCAAAATTTTACTAACTCTCAGTTACAACTTATTCTTCCTGAAGGAGTTGATGTACAGTATATATCTTATGAATGAAGTAGGGTAAAATGATAAAATAACTTTTACTTAGTGTTAAATTTTTTAAGTTTTAAGGGAGGGGGGAGAGAACATAATGGAATTTCAGATAGAATGGGGTAAAGTCCAAGATTTATTTTGTGTTATGTATACTGGTTTATGGGTGTTAGTAATATATGTCCGTTGGTTTGTTGGGTTAGATATTTTCTTTTCATTATGTATTGCTAGATTAAAAAAACATAAAAATAAACTTGAAATACAATTGAGTTATTTTGTAAATACATTAACTCCAGTTGAACAGGAAAAATTAAAAGCTGAGCTTGATCTTGTGAGTAAAGATATCATTCAGTTAGAAAGTAAGAAAAAAAGTGCTTTTAGTAAAAATTGTACAGATGTGTTGCAAAGACGATTGCTAAAAGCTTATTGCCTTGTAAGTAGTTGAGGTTTAGGGTGCTAAAAGTTTACATTGCTTCTGATCATGCAGGATTTTCTTTAAAAAATACTCTTATAGAGCAATTGCAAGATAACGATTATATAGTAAGAGATTTAGGTCCAATGACATCTGAACCTTGTGATTACCCTTTATATGCTCAATATGTTTGTGAACAAGTATTAGATGAAATAGGCAGTTTTGGTATTTTAATTTGTGGAACAGGTATAGGTATGAGTATGGCTGCTAACCGTATAAAAGGTATTAGAGCAGCACTATGTACTTCTGAGTTCCAAGCAAGAGCAACACGTCTACATAATAATGCTAATATATTATGTTTAGGTGAACGTGTAATAGGTAAAAGCATTGCAATAGAGATTGTTAATATTTTTTTGACAACACCATTTGAGGGTGGACGACATCTTCAGCGTATTGCTTCATTTGATTAACCAAAGTTATAATTATTAAGTTATGTTTTTAGAATCATATCTTTTTTGTTTCTATAGTATAAAGTTAAAACATTAGTTATGGGTGATGTGGAGAGGTTTTATGCATCTATATAATACTATGGAAAAGAAAAAAGAGCCACTTATACCTATAATTTCAGGAAAGTTAGGTATATATGTTTGTGGAATTACAGCGTATGATTTTTCTCATATTGGACATGCACGATCTGCCATAGTTTTTGATATCTTGGTGAGATTATTACGATATCAAGGATATGATGTAACATTTATACGTAATTTTACAGATATTGATGATAAAATTATTAATCGTGCTAATAAAGAGGGCCGTAGTAGTAAAGAGGTTGCAGAAGAATTTATAAATGCTTTTCATGAAGATATGGATCGCCTTGGTGTGCTAAATGCAGATATTGAGCCTAAGGCTACAGATTATATCCCTGAAATGATAGAGTGTTGTCAAAAATTACTAGAGGCTGATAAAGCATATATTACAGCTTCAGGTGACGTTTATTTTAGAGTTCGTTCTTTCCCTGATTATGGAAAACTTTCTGGTAGAACTCCTGATGAGTTACGTATAGGAGTACGTATTGTACCTAGTGAGGAGAAAGAAGATCCTTTAGATTTTGTTCTTTGGAAAGCAGCTAAGCCTGGAGAGCCTTCTTGGGAAAGTCCTTGGGGAAGAGGGCGTCCTGGGTGGCATATTGAATGTTCAGCAATGAGTGAAAAGTGTTGGCCACTTCCTCTTGATATACATGGGGGAGGAATTGATCTTATTTTTCCACACCATGAAAATGAGATTGCTCAGACTGAATCAATTGTAAATAAGCCGTTGGCTAAAATTTGGATGCATAATGGGCTTGTTCAAGTAAATTCAGAAAAAATGTCAAAATCTCTTGGAAATTTTAAGATTGTTAGAGATATATTAGAAGCATATCTCCCAGAAACATTACGTTTTTTCCTTTTAAAAAAGCATTATAGAAGCCCTATAGATTTTTCTTTTGAAGGAATGAATGAGACAGAACGAAGTCAAAAAAGAGTGTATGAATGTATTGCTGAGGTAGATAAAGCACTTGAAAGAAAATCTTGGGACTCAGGTGGTTCATCTAGCTCTATTTTAGCTGAGTTAGATGAACAATTTTCACTATTTATGTCTGCGCTAGAAGATGATTGCAATACAGCTGCTGGATTAGGTCATTTATTTAATATTATCCATATAGTTAGACGTGCTCTTGATGATAAAGCTCTTTACTCCACAACTGATGGGAAGGTGGTTTTTGAACAATTTCGTGAGATTATACGAAAAGTAGATATTTTATTAGGTGTATTTGGTCAAAAACCTAATAGTTTTTTACAAGATCTCAAAACAATTCGCATTATTAGAAATAAAATTGATGTTAATCAAGTAGAAGAGTTACTTAGTAAGAGAAGGCAAGCAAGAGAGGAAAAAAATTTTGTTCAGGCAGATGAAGTTCGTAATACCTTAGCTTCATTAGGTATAGAAATACGTGACACTTCAGAAGGTCAGGTGTGGGATATTTTATAATAAATAATACTTATATTATGCTCTTTGTTCTTTTTGTAATATATTATATATTAGAACAAAAAGAATAATAATTACAATGTAAGTTAGCAACTGCTTCAGCTTATTTTTTATTTTAACACATATGAGAAATTATGAAATGCCACATTTTGATAGATTGGTTAAGGACTGTTCTTACTTTATTACATAATATTTTTTATAAAAAACTACTACCTTTTTCTTATATTAAAGTTGTTATTTTTTCTTGTTGTACTATAGTACTTTTTTCTACTTCTCTCATATTAACTCCTATTTATGCATCTGGTTTATTTAGTAGTATGGGGCTTAAGGAAGAGCTTGAGCTAGGGAAAAAATTTAATCTTCTTGTTCGTTCTCAGATGGCTGTTGTAGAGGATCCTGAAATTGTTGGTTATATCCAGTCAATTGTAGATCAATTAGCAGCATCTATGCCTCCACAACCTTTTCAATTTAAAGCAAGTGTCGTTTTAAATAACTCAGTAAATGCGTTTGCGATTCCTGGTGGCTATGTATTTGTTAATACAGGCCTTATCATGAATATGGAGAATGAGTCTGAATTGGTTGGTGCTCTTGCTCATGAACTTGCTCATGTGACACAACGACACATAGCTCGTCGTATGGAGCGTGCTCAAATTGTAAATGTTGCAAGTATATTAGGTGCTCTTGCAAGTGTTTTCTTAGGGGGAGGAAATACCACTGGCGCTGTTTTTGCTGGAAGTTTAGCTGCAGGTCAAACAGCAATGTTGAACTATAGTCGTTCTGATGAAACAGAAGCTGATCAAATAGGATTACAGTATTTAGTTAAAGCAGGTTTTAAACCACAAGGTATGGAAGAAGCTTTTGAAAAAATTCGTCGTAAACAGTGGGCATCAGGTGCTAGTACTCCAGAATATTTATCAACACACCCGGATATTGGGGAACGTATTAATGAAATTCATTCTCGTGTTGCTTCTTTGCCACAAAGCATACAGGCTAGAGTAGAAAATAATAAACGATTTAAAAGAGTTAGGACTCTTATATGGGCTCGTTATGGTGAGCCAGAAACAGCATATTGGCTTTTTACAAAGTCTGGAGAAAAAGACTGTCTTGCTTTAATGGGTTTAGGAATTCTTGCAGAAAGAAAAAATAAAATAAAGGTTGCAGAAGATGCTTTTCATAAGGCAGTTGTATGTGCTCCTAATGATGCCCTTATACTAAGGGAAACAGGAATGTTTTATTATAATAGGGGTGATGGTACACAGTCTATCCAGTTTTTGAAGAAAGCTTTATCTTTAGATTCTAAGGATGTGCTTGCACAGTTTTTTTATGCCAGAGCTCTAGATGATGCTGGTAATAGTACAGAAGCACAGACATATTATAAGCAGTTGTTGAAAATATTACCCGAAGACGCAGAAGTTCATTATATTTATGGTCGTTCACTTGGTCAGTCTGGAAATGTATTTGAAGCATATATTCATCTTGCTTATAGTGCATTATATCAAAATGATATAAAAAAATTTACATTATGGTCAGAGAAAGCTCGTAGTCTTGCAAAAACATCAGAACAAGAAAATCAACTTAAAAGTCTCATGAAAATTCATGAAGAACGTGTAGAAATAACAACACAGGAATAATATATTTTTTGTATTATGAAAAACTATATATTACCATATATTATAGTTGTAGAAAATATTTTGTATTAATAAGTAGTTTAAGAATTAAATACTAGGGGTTGACTGTGATAGTTTTTTAGGCTAATTTTTTTTTGTAAAGCAGTTAACTATTAAAAATTAAATTAAAAAATTTTATTTTTGTTAAGATTATAATTTTTACTAACTGTTCTTATATATCAAAATCTATTTTTTAACATATAATAGTAGTAGCTAAATAATATATAGTAAATTTTTAGATATTTAACTCTATTTCTAATCAATAAGATGTTTTCATTTGATAACTAACTAACCTTTGGCAAAACAATGAAGTTTGATATTAATAAAGTATAAAATATTCAAACTTCTTTAATATATTACAGGAGCTGTTTCAGAGTAAATTATGAATAAAATGAAGAAGGTACAAATCTATATAGTTATTTTACATTAATAGATTAACATTAACTTTATTTTTTATTTTCTCTGAAATTTTTGTCATTTGATAAAGGAGTATTCCTTTAGAATATGACTAACTTAACTGTATGGAGCAAGTTTGCTCTAGATTATTAATGAGGTTGCCATGACGGTGTTAGCAGAAAGAAATGATAATATTGAGGCTAGTGCTTTTATAAAAAGTCAACAAAAAGATCCCTTACGTGAACGTGTTTATCAATATTTAACACGGGTTATGTCAACGGGAGGTGTCCAGCATGGACAAGCTATTAATCAAGATCTTATTTGTAAAGAGTTGCAAGTAAGCCGTGCACCACTACGTGATGCTTTAATTCGTCTTGAATCTGAAGGTGTGGTAACGATTGTTGCTCGGAAAGGTGTATATTTAACACCTGTAAATGAAGCTTTTTTGCGTAATGCCTATCAAGTTATCAATACTCTTGAAATTGAATGCCTTAATGAAGTCTTTGATTTTTTAACTATGGACCATGTTAAGGAACTTGAAGAATCTAATTCAAAGCAAAAACTTTTTTTACAGCAAAATCAAGCAACAGCTTATCATGAAGAAAATATGAGATTTCATGATATTTTTTTAGATTTAACTGAAAATGCATTATTACGTAGGTTACATACTTCTGTGGCAAATCGGCTACATTTATTTTGTCAATCTGCTTGTTTTGACGATTGGGAAAATCAACGTTTAAGTGAGCATGAAAGATTTATTGCTGCAATAAAAAATAAAAATAGAGATGATGCTATTAATATTTTAAAAAATGAGCATTGGTCTTTTGCCCAACATAAAGATTTTCTTGAACGTTATTATGTATAATATATTTATCTGTTGTTCAAGTTTATAATAACAAAGCAAATAGTATTTATAACAAGTTTCTTATAAAACAAGAAGACTACTATAGTAGTCTTCTTGTTTTATAAAGAAGATAAGGAAGAGTAAATGCGTCCAGAAACACAAGCTATGCTTTGTCGTATGCGTGATAATGAAGCCACGGATAGTCAAATATATAGATTGTTATCTAAGCAAACAAATTCACTTCATAATAAAAAAATTTTAGAGCAAATGGCCCAAGATGAGGATAACCATAGTAAAATTTGGAATAAGTATATAGGGGGTAGCCCATCAATAAGTTCAATAAGAGTATGGATTTTCACACTATTAGGAAAAATTTTTGGATTAGTCTTTGTTATCAATTTATTAGAATCTAGAGAGATTGCTGCAATTGAGGCATATCAAAGTATTAGTGACGAAATTCCTGAGGCTAAAGATATAATGGCAGATGAAGAGAAGCATGAATCACAATTTGCTGTTCTTATTGAGTCTGAAGGTTTAACCTATATAAGTTCAATGGTTCTTGGACTTAATGATGCTTTAGTTGAGCTTACAGGAGCTTTAGCTGGATTTACATTTGCACTCCACGATAATAAAGTAATCAGTATGGCTGGGTTTATTACAGGGGTTTCAGCAACACTTTCAATGGCTGCATCAGAATATCTTGCTCGAAGATCTGAGAAAACAAATAAACATCCACTAAAAGCAGCTATATATACTGGTGTAACATACCTCATAACAGTAACTCTACTTTTAGTTCCATTTATAATATGTTCTTCACCTATTATAGCACTTATCTTTTGCCTTATTACTGCTGGTCTTATTATTTTATGTTTTACATATGTAGTCTCAGTTATTCATAGAAAACCATTTTTACCTTCATTCCAAGAGATGATTATAATAAGTTTTGGGGTTGCAGGAGTATCATTTGTGATAGGTTGGTTAGCAAGGGTATGGTTTGATGTCGCTCTTTAGTATGTTATAACTTCAAGAATTTCTTCATATATTAATCCCAGTTAATTAGAATGGACAGCTGTTTGACTTCGACCATTATGTTTAGCTGTATAAAGTGCTATATCTGCATGATGGACAGCGTCTATTGGTGTAGTATGTTTGTATGGTAAGACTTCATTAATACCTATACTTACTGTAAGAAACGGGTATACTGTTGAAGTAGTGTTTGGAATTTTCATTTGCGTAAGAGAGTTATGGATACGTTGAGCAACAATATGTGCACCTGATATTGCCGTGTTTGGGAGTAAGGCAATAAATTCTTCTCCACCATATCTAAATACAATATCTTCTTTTCTTTTAAGTGCATTTTTTATACATCTTGCTACAGCAGCAAGACATTTATCTCCAGCAACATGCCCAAAAGTATCATTATAAGCTTTAAAATGATCAATATCTATCATTAAGATAGTTAATACACTATAACCAAGATATTTTGATAAATACGTATTAATACACTTTTTATCTAATAGCCCTGTTGTGTAATCTATACTATTAATACGTTGAATATACTTTTTTTCTGTTTTAGTAATTTGTAGTTTATGATATAATTCTTGTTGTTTAATAATATTTTTTTGGACTATAGAAATAATTTTTTTGAATTCGAATATAGTAGTTTTAAATATTTTTTTATTACTATTTTTGCTATATAAATATTCTATTGTATGACATAAGTTGATAAATGGATATATTACAAATAAATAAAAAATGATGTATGGTATAGCAAAAAAAAAGATAGAACATAATAGCAATAAATTAAATGTATCTTTAGTATCATTTTTTTCAGTAAACTTGTGAATAGTATTACTATATAGTAGGTTAGGTACGTTTTGATTATTCCTAAAAAGATTTTTTTCAGAAAATAGTTGGTTACTATTTTTATTTAATTGAAAGATATGTTGAGGATAAGTTTTATTTTTAAGTATAGTCGTATTGATAGTTAACAAATTATATAAGAATAAGTCTGAAGCATTTTGCTTTACTAGTAGAAAAACAGTACAGCCCACCACTATAGATAATATACAGAAGATAAAGTAATATATCCGAATAGATAAGGTAGGAAAGATTATTTTAGAATTATGTAACATTCAAATCCTTTACTGTTATAGGTTTTGGAGTGAATGTAAAATAAACTTTCTATATACTTATAAATTATGAGGAAGGCTTTTTAAGCTTTGTCGTCCTTGAATATTTAACTTACGATAAGTATTACGTAGATGAACACGTAACGTCCCCTCTGTAATGCTTAACCTATTACTTATCTCAATATTCTTCAACCCTTGTTGTACAAGACTCAATATTTCTTTTTCTCTAGGTGTAAGGGTATTTAGTTTGTCTTGGTAAACATACACATCCATACTGTTATCATGAGAACTTAATATATAACATAGATAGGATATATCCATAATATGGTAATATAAAGATTGAATTAATAGAATTGATAAAACTGAAACAATTCCTAATATAGGAATGTGTATATGTATAATAGAGCTAGAGGAATTTTTTAAGAATATTGCTATATTCCATAATGCATATCCAGAAAAATATCCAACTATATTCATAACAAAAATTGATAGTGCAAGTATTTTATACATACATTTTTGACTATGCACTAATATAGAAAATGTTATTATACAAAACATTGTTATTAAGCCTGAAGCTAGTTGGAGAATAGCTATTGGAACAGTTTTTTGGATAAGAATACTATAAAGAATAGTACTGATTCCTAAGAGACCCAGGATAAAAAGCAGTAACATAAGATGTGCATTATCTTTAGATTTAATTATCCATATGGCAAAAATTGCTGCAATTAACTGACTGCTGAGCATAAAAATTGTTGCAGAGTATTTTTCTGAAAGATAAGCATTAATAAAAATAAATGTATCTATTGTTGCAGCATTAAGAAAGAATTGGAATGTAGATAATAAACCTATAAGGGAGAGGGCTACATACTGTAAACTGTGATTTGAAATGTTGACAGTAGGTCTAGATACTTTCTTAGGATTTGTTATGTTATAGTGTGGTTCTAAATGGGGAATACCAATAATAAAAAGTGGAAGTGCTAAAAATGGTGCTATTACTTGAAACATATGTATATAGCTGGGATCAATATACAGCGTGCATTCATAAAAAGCAATATTACATACTATCGCTAAGGCATAAGTAATACATGCATAAACAGGTGGGAAAATAGAAATACATAGTAATCCTGTAAAAACTATGACTCCTAGTTCAATAGAGTACATAGTTTCTTTGAATAAGTCTGAGAAGTAGGGTTGAAACTGTTCAAATAATATATTTAAGAGTATTACAATAAGATAAGTAACAAAGAGAGGTTGTAAGGGACTCTTTTTCCATAATATAATCCTATGAGATTTTATAGGTACTACTTGTTTTATGATATGGGAGAATGACTTTATAAAATTGTGAATTAACGAATTTTCGTTGTTTAATTTATTAGTATAGTGAAGAAGTATTCCAAGTAGAAGAATAGTTATCGAGGTAATCCAAAGCCCATAAGGTTTATTAATAAAAAATGATTCTGAATTAGGTTTCCAGTGGTTAGACCAAAATGGTAAGGTAAAGAGAAAACTTTTTCCTATACTACTAAGACTAAAAGCAAATGCTATAGGAATGCAGTGATGCCATAGGGAACATTGGTCTACTATACGCTTAATACATCTTGTCCTAACTGTAGAAGGGGACTGTTCTTTTACCATGTGTTACCTGTAAAGTTCTATTCATGTCATAAAATTTATCTAAAAAACGCAATGTAATAATCCTAAAATAAAAATATACAGTTAAAGAGAGCTAGTAGTTTGTTGTCTAGTTTGATTAATTGAGTTTTTTATATTCTATTTTGTATATTTTTTATTCTCATTAAAAAGGTACTGTAATATTAAAATATTTATTATTAAATAACGTATATTCTATATTTATTATACAATATAGTCAATTCTATATTTCAAAGATATTTATTTATCACTTCTAGATATATTAATTAGAGTAAATAAAAATATTTTGATATGGTATTATATTATTTAACTTTTTAATTATATTGTAAAAAATATTACTAACTCATTAAAACAAATGGTGCTATATTTTCTAGTTGAGTTTTTATGTTTATCCAGTTTGGCATCAGTTTTGTTAATAATTTATAATAGTTATGGCTATGGTTGTGCTCCTTAAGGTGAGCTATTTCATGAAGTAACACATAATTAATGCATATTGTTGGAGCTTTAATGAGGTGTGTATTAATTGTAATTACGCCATGTGGGGAACAACTTCCCCAACAACACCGCATTGCTTTAATTTTCCATGTAGGAACTGTCTGTAACCAAGGGATTTGTTGTAAAAGTAGATATAATTGCTTTGCAATATATTGTTGAGCTTCAGCATAGTACCATTTAAAAAGAAGCCTTTTGACTGTTAATGAGTTGTTGGAAAATGGAGTTACCTGGATTTCATTTTTGTTAAGTATGATACGTTGTTGCAGGGATAGTCGAGATTTTTTTTCTTTAAGAACAATAAGAGAATATCTTTTTCCTAAGTATAAATGTGATTCTCCTGTAGTATAAGTTAATGGAGAGGGTTGAGGTTTGTTAAGAGTTTTAATGAGGTGATGTTTAATCCAATTTTCTTTTTTGTTTATTATTTGTAATGCATCTTTTTGCATTACTCCATATGGTATTGTAATAACAACTTGTCCTCTACTTGTTATACAAATAGCAATATGTTTACGTCTAGGTGAACCTTTTTTAACTATGACTGTAATTTTTTCTCCTGTCGTAAATGTATAATTATGTAATGTTTCTTTCATGATAATAATTAAAGGGCTTATAAATTATAGTTATGCTAAGATAAGTAAGGGAGTAGAGTGAGTTATGTTTTGTAGCTTAGTATAAAAGCAGGATAATTACTATAAATTACGGTTATTATAAAGTCTGAGATAAGCAAGTTTTTTTAAAGATGTATAGATAGGTGTAGATTGTACTAAGTTAGCTGTAAAATGACTTAGAAAGCCTACAAGAAATGTTCCTGGAATACACTGTAATGCTCCTGTTATCTCTGTTACTAATATTATACTTGTTAGAGGTGCTCTAACAGTTGCTGCAAAAAACCCGGCCATACCATAAATAAGATAACTTTTTGCTTGCATATATCCAATAACTTCTTGTTGAGCAAACATGTTACCAAGTATGAGGCCAGAGGTAGCACCTATTGAAAGAATAGGCATAAGGATACCTCCAGGGATGTTTCCTGTAGTGCTGTATGCAGAGAAAATAACTTTAAATAGAAGAAGAATCGCTAAAAAATATAATGAGTATGAAAAGCTAGGAAGTTGACGTATGAGGTTTTCCCCGCCCTCTGTAATTTCAGGTAGAAAAAAAATTAATACACCAGCACAAAAGAGAGGGGGAGCTGCTCTGAAAAGATTAGGAACAACTTTTTGTTTACTTTCCCTCTCTCTGAACCATAAAAGTATAGTGTTATATAATGCTCCTCCTATCCCTATTATAATGCCAGTAGCTATAAGTAGTGGCGTTTCATTTAATATAGGACTAAGAAATGACTCAAAGTTAAACATTCTTTTAATACCAAATCCATAGGTTAATACAAGTTGTGCACCAATCACAGAAAAAATAGTAATGATTAAAGAGCGTATAGTTATAGGATATTTTATTTGTTCAAAAACTAGTAATAAGCCTGCAATTGGGGCATCGCATGCAGCACAGACTCCTGCAGCAATCCCTCCAATAATATGGAAGTTAGATTGTTGTTTTAGCCAATAGCGACTAAATCCATCTCCTATTAGTCCTCCCATTTGGATACTAGGACCTACTTGTCCAAGAGAAAGACCTCCTAAAATAGCTAGCCAGCCTCCTATAAATTTAGAAATAAGAATTTTTCCCCATGGTAATTGGAGATCTCCTGTAAGTGTAAGCTCTACTTCTGGGACACCACTACCGGCAATATGTGGTGCGTAAGCTACAAGTTTACCAATGATCCAGGAAATGATAAAAAGTATACAAAACCATAATGGGATTACCCATACATAGTTCAACCATTGGTGTAATATCTGTAGTATAAAATTGAGACATACTGTGTGTGTTAACCTATATAAAGAAATGATACTTCCAACACAGACTCCAATAATTAATCCATGAGTTACAGATGTAATAAAAGATAATTTAGTATTTTTATAGAGTGGTGAAACAAGAATATGGCGTTGTAACATAATTAGTTATAGATAGAAAAATAATAAGGTTAGATAAAAATATGTTTTATATATAAAGTAATACTTCTTTTAATATGTATTATTTATTATATGTTGTATATAACTATATAAATAATCTAATTATAATAGATAGCTAATGATGTTAGTATAATATTAATATATTATTCTAATAATCTAACTATAATATTTTATAAAAGAATTTATATGTATTATGACTTATTACTTCATATAGACTTAGATGACGCTCAGAATTGGATATAAGTTCTTAGTAATATAATAAACTACTATTAGCACTACCAGATGAAAAATATTCAGTTATTTTATTAGCAAGCATTGGTGTTGGTCAACTTTTAACTAATATATATACTTTGAAAAGTTTTAACCTTTTGTGGCTAAATGTGTACTTTTTCGTGTGTGCCAATGCAATGAAAATTTGGTATAACAACAAAAGACTTATTTCCTTTTTGCACAGTTACTCTTGCTGGTGTTGTTGAAATTGTTCAGTTACAAAGAGAAGGTTTTGTTTATGTCAAACCTTAATGAATAGATGACATTAAAAGAGAGTTTTTGTTGAGTAAGAAAATCGTATTAGACTAAATAACTTTTTTTAGTTATTAGAAAGTATGTTGATAGGCTTTTAACAGTTCAGCTAATAAAAGTATATATTATTATTATTATTATTATTATGCAGCATAGATTAAGTAAAGAAATTTTTTCAAGAAATGATAAGAATCATACATATAAACAATATAAACAATCAAATTATGAGGCATGGTTAACATCATGTATATATATTTTTTATAGTATATGGTGGTGGCTTTTTGCCTATGTTATTTGTAATGGGAATGTCCTAACGTATAGTTATATATTAGGATTCCCTTGTTGGTTTTTTTTCAGTTGTCTTATAGGGTTTCCCCTACTTTGTTGTATATTATGGTTTATTATTCATTACTTTTTTAAAGAAGTTCCATTAGATACACCAATTCAAAATTATGACCCAAATGATATAAACTCCCAAATACAGAGTGAACATCATCCAGAATTATTATAATTATGCAGCAGTATATTATTTTTATTCCCATTATCATATATTTGGGACTTACTTTTTTTATTGCACTACTGACAAATAAACATCTTACTATAACAAATTCAGATACATTTATTAAAGAGTACTTTATTGGAAGCCGCTCTATGGGTGGTTTTATTTTAGCAATGTCTATTATAGCAAGTTATACAAGTGCAAGTAGTTTTATTGGTGGTCCTGGAGCTGCTTATGAGTATGGATTAAGTTGGGTTTTACTTGCAATGATTCAAGCTCCTGTTGCTTTTTTAACTCTTGGAATCCTTGGGAAGCGGTTTGCTATTATGGCACGAAAGGTAAATGCAGTAACATTAGTAGATTTTCTTCGTGTTCGCTATCAAAGTGATATTCTTGTTGTATTTTGTTGTATAGGGCTACTTACATTTTTTATGGCAGCAATGCTTGCACAGTTTATTGGTGGAGCTAGGCTTTTTCAAACCATAACTGGTTTCTCTTATGAGTATGGTCTTGTCATTTTTGTTCTTACAGTGACATTTTATACTGTTGTTGGTGGGTTCAGGGCGGTAGTAACGACAGACGCGTTACAAGGTATAGTTATGGCTATTTCTTCTATACTTATTTTATGTGTTGTTATTTATAATGGTGGTGGGATAGAAAACTGTATTCTTACCCTAAAGAATATAGATCCTGGACTTATTACTCCAACAGGGCCAGATGGACTTCTATCTCCTACTCTTATGTTTTCTTTTTGGATACTTATTGGTTTTGGTGTTCTTGGTCTCCCACAAACTGCTCAAAAATGTATGGGTTATAAGAATTCATATTCAATGCATAAAGCTATGATCATAGGTACAGTTGTTATTGGATTTATGCTATTAAATATACACTTAGCAGGAGTATTCGGGCGTGTTATTATACCTGATTTATCTATAGGAGATTTTGTTATGCCATCTCTTATAGTAAAATTACTTCCAGAATTTTGGGCAGGATTATTCATAGCAGGTCCATTAGCAGCTATTATGTCAACTGTAGATACAATGCTTTTGTTAGCATCAGCAGTTATCGTTAAAGACGTCTACATTCACTATAAATGGAAAGGTGATATTTCGTCTGTTTCTCAAAAACATATTAAGCAAATAAGTACTGGATGTACATTGTTATTAGGTTTACTTGTTTTTGTTCTAGCGTTAGATCCTCCAATGCTATTGGTATGGATTAATCTTTTTGCTTTTGGCGGCCTTGAAGTTGTATTTCTTTGGCCAATTCTTTTTGGAATATATTGGAAAAAAGCAAATGCTACAGGAGCAATTTGTGCTATTATTACAGGAATGATTACTTTTTGGAGTATAAGTATTTTTAATTTTTCTTTTGGAAATGTTTATTCTATTGTTCCTTCTTTACTGTTATCTGGTATAGCTTTCATTATTGGTAGCTATCAGGGACAGCCTACATCAAAAGAAATCCTTTGGTTATTTTGGGGTGAAAAGGAGTAATTACTACTAGTTATATATTATTTTGTTATAACAACAGTATTTTTTATTTTATTATTACATATTAATTAATATTCGTAGGACTACTTTTTTATATGGCACTTACTGATTGAAATTATTCATTATAGATATAACTTATCTTATATTTATAGTATAACATATTTTTTAATATAAAATATCATGAGATATAGTTATCCTTACTGGAAGAAATAACATTAAGTAGATTTTTAACACTAATTTCATATTTAATTATTAATTATAATGTAATAAAAGCAATATGTTGTGGCAACTATGACATATACTATCCATAATTTGCACTGTAGAGGTTGCGCTATTCGCATAGAAGAGCAAATACAGTCTTTACCAGGAATATCATTTGCTTCTATTGATGAATTAACACATCATCTTGTTATAGAAGGTAGTGCCCCAGACTTAATAGAACTTAATAAGATAGCAGGTGAGATTTTACCTGGAGTTTATTTTGAACCTTATTCTACTAATGCAATAGATGAAGAGGTTTCGTGGCCTCCTTCACTATGGATAGCTAGCCTTTTCTTTATTATTGGTATTCTTTTTCAAGAAAAATTATATAAATTTTCCCTTTCAGTTGTCACAGATGCAATTTTTTTTGGTATACCATATGTTTTATGTGGATGGAGTGTTTTACTACAAGGTTTGAAGTGTGTATTACGCAAAGATTTTTTTAATGAATTTACCTTAATGGGTGGAGCTACGCTTATAGCTATTGCTCTTGGAGATTTCTCGGAAGCTGTGGGAGTGATGTTTTTTTATCGTATTGGTGAATACATTCAAGAAAGAACATTAATAAAATCTAAAAAGTCCATTAGGGCTTTACTGGCAACAAAACCTTCTATTGCACATTTAGTGCAAAAAAATCATATACAAGATGTTTCTCCTGAATCTCTGCAGCCTGGAGCTAATTTGCTTGTAAGACCAGGAGAAAAGATACCTTTGGATGGCATTGTAGAATCAGGTACTTCACAAGTTGATACTTCTCCTCTCACTGGAGAGTCAGTACCGACTGTTGTACATGTTGGGAGCCAAGTCTTTGGTGGAACTATTAATATCATGGGTTCATTAATTATAAAAGCTACAGCAACTTATAAGGATTCTTCTATATCCAGAATGTTAGAGTTGGTTGAAAATGCAGTAGCACGGAAAGCACCTACAGAGAGGTTTATAACACGCTTTGCAAGGTATTATACTCCATTAGTTGTTTTATCTGCTATTTTAGTAGCAATATTACCTCCATTGTTTGGACTAGGAACTTTACAGGAGTGGATATATAGAGGATTAATTTTAATTGTCATTTCTTGTCCTTGTGCACTCCTTATTTCTATTCCACTGGGGTATTTAGGTGGAATAGGTGCTGCTTCACGTCAAGGTATTCTTGTTAAAGGTGGAAGTGTATTTGATGCTCTTCAAAAAATTAAAATTGTAGCTTTTGATAAAACAGGAACATTAACTAAGGCAAGATTTGAAGTTACAGGGATACTTCTTAATAAAGGAGTCTCTCGTGAATATTTACTACAGTCGGCAGCAATGGCTGTAACATACTCTTCTCACCCTATTGTTCGTCCTATTTTAGATATTGTTAATCAAAAACCTCAGGTAAGTGGTATAGCATTAAAAGAAATCCCGGGGAAAGGTATTGTTGCAACATATAAAGAGACATCTCTTGTTGTTGGCAATGAAACCTTGTTAAGGGAACATGGTTTTGAGCCTATTATCGTAGATAGGCCTGGCAGTATCATACATGTTGCTAGGGATGCTAACTACCTTGGTGTTATTGTTGTTACTGATACATTAAAGTCGGATGCGGTAGAAGCTATAAGATGTTTAAAAAAATATGTTAATAAAGTGGTTATGTTAACAGGAGATCGCCCTGACTCTGCTGAAGGTATAGCAAAAATTATACAGGTAGATGAGTATAGGGCAGGGTTATTACCTGAAGATAAGGTTGCTGTGATAGAGTCATTTGGGCCTATTGAGCAAACATTATTTGTAGGAGATGGTATTAACGATGCTCCAGTTTTAGCTTATTCAGGTGTTGGTGTAGCTATGGGTAAATTAGGAGCAGAATCAGCTATTGAAGTAGCTGATGCAGTAATTTTAGATGATTCACCAGTACGTGTAGTAGATCTTATACGTATTGCACGAAAAACATACATTATTGTTTTACAAAATATTATACTAGCGTTAGGGATAAAAACTGTTATTATGGGGTTTGGTATAGCAGGCCTTTCTACATTATGGGAAGCTGTATTTGCTGATGTAGGTGTAGCATTATTAGCTGTTTTTAATTCAACTCGAGCTGGTAAATTAAAAAACTTTTAAATAATAAAAAAAGTGTTGGTTTACAGAAGATATGTAACTATTATAATTCATTTGCTTTTAGCCAAGCTTTGTTTGCTTCTTTTTTTTTCCCTTGTGCCTCAAGAGCTCTAGCAAATTCAATCCAGTTTGATTTAATATCTGGCCGTTGAGCAACACATTGACGAGAAAGAGTTTCAGCAATTTCGGGATCTTCACCACTATCTAAATACATTTTTGCCATAAGCATAAGTGTAGTTGTATCATGTGGATTATATAATAGTGCCTGATGAAGATATTCTCTTGCTTTTTCTTTTTTCCCCTCTTTAAAAGCAAGCATTGCAAGATGCCTATATGGTAATGCATGTTTTTTATTTATAGATAATGCCTGGTTATAATATTTTATTGCTTCTTGAGTATTATTTGTAGACTCTGCAAGAGCCCCAAGTCTAATAGCTGCATATAGATGTGTTGGACATAGTGTAAGACAGTTATGGAAGTATTGAGTCGCAGATGTAATATCTCCTAAGTTCTGGTATGTCATACCAAGATTATAGGAGATCATTGGTTCTGTTGGTAAGAGTTGGAGTGCTTCCTTAAAATGTTTTTGGGCTTCATTGTAGTGTCCAAGGCTTGCAATACAAACACCTAGTGAATTCCGTGCTAAAGCATTATTTTTATCTGCAAGTAGAGCAAGTTTATATTCTTCAATAGCACTGAATAAATCTCCCCTACAGTGTTTTTTGTCAGCACTGATATTTATAGCTAGTGAGTTAAATATCCCTACATGAGGGGGTGGTAGAAGAAGAGCATATTCCAATGCTTTGCGACAACATTCTAAAATGTCTAGTGGTTGTAATGTTAGAAAAGGCCAATAGGCAATACCTACGCTTAAAGTTATATTTAATTCTTGAGAAATTTTTGTAGATAATGCTGTGTAATGTGCATAAAGTGATTCAGGTTGAGTATTAGTATGGAAGAAGATAAGACTATTAAGTGCAAATCGTCCACCAAATAATTCGCTATCATTGAGGTTATTATTTAATAAATGACATTTTACTGCTATCTCTTTGATATAGTGGTTTATTTGTTCTTGAGATGTACTATTTAAAGTTTTATTAGCTGTATGAATAATGGCTAAAGAAAATTGAGTATATTTTCTATAAGATTCTGAAAATTTTGTTACAAAGTCAAAATGTTGAAGGAGACCTGTTGTGGGATCTAGTTTATGTGTTTTTATTTTTTGTTGCCTTTCATAAGATTTTTCTTGTAATAAACTATGTTCTTCATCAAGGAGTAGGAGCATATCTCCAATTTCGAAAGGTTGTGTAGGATCTCCAAGGTAAACTATTTCTGCTATACTACTGGTTTCTTTTACTTCAAGCAGTACAATTTCTCCTTTATAGATGGGAATATGATTTTCTTTTAGCTTTTTAGGATTATGATAATGTGTTGTCCAAACAGAAAAATGTTGTCCTTCATAGGCTCCAATTTCTCTTCCTAAATTTATAGCGACTTGTGCTAATGGTAGAATTTGACAAATTTCTCCTCCTTCATAAAGAAGGCTTCCATATCCCATAATATTTTTCCCACCATGAAAAAGTCTGGAGTAAGCTGTTTCAGCAGCAAGTCCTGCTTTATGTAGGATGAGGTTAACATGGGTATCCATAGTAACTTTTTTTGTTCTATCCATGTCTTGTGGATAAATAGCATAGCCTGCATGAGGGCTAATACTGATATAACGGTCAGTTAGGGGAGAAGGTTTTTTATATTGATTTAAACAAAAAAGGATTTTGCTTGCGATAGTATCACATTGAGATCTATTTGTTTCTGGTATTAGTAATGCAAATTCATACTCACCAGTTCTTGCAGGAATTGTATGGTTAGGTATGGATTGTATAAAAATATCAGCAAGATCAGCAATAATATTTTCTACAAAGTTATAGCTTATTTCGTGGGTTAATTTAGATAGTCCATTAAAACGAATGATTATAACAGCTATACTGCTTTTATAATGAGTTGTTTCTTCTACTCCACCATATCTGTTATTATTGAGTGAGGACTGGATAAGCTCTATTTCTTCTGTAAGCAATTGGATAAAATTTTGGCGTGTCATTAGGCCAGTAAGAAAATCAAGTTGTGCTTTTTTATGAAGTTCAAGTTGTGCTAAAAATAAAGTAGTTAACCCTGGCAGAACAGGGAGTAACATCTCTGTTAAGGTAGGATCAGGATTACGAATCATGACAACGCCTAATAATTCGTCTTTGTACCAGAATGGAAGAAATAGTTTTTGTTCTTCGGGAAGCCATTCAGGATTTTTGGGGAGATGATGCTGTGGAAAGTAAATAGCATAATTTTTAAAAGGAAGGATTAATTTAATACTATTACATAGTTGTTGTTCAAACTTTAGTAAGTCCCAACGTACTAAAGAATAAGTATTATTGAGAGGAATAGATATCTTATTATTTTTGCTCATGAAGATTTTAAATAAAGTAACAGGTTATAGCTAAAGATTATAGATATAGTATAATATAAAAATAATCTTAACTTGGTAAGTCTGATATGAAGACTATGTATTAATTTTAATAACTAAACTTAGTTATACGGTTTACTTATAGGTAGTTACTAACTAATATAGTATAATTTTTGTATAGTAAATAATACTAAGTTATATCATATTGATATTATGACATTATTGTTATTATCCTTAGTTTTTGGTTATTACAAAAAATTTTAAGAATCTTTTTTAGTTGTAGAAGTTATAACAAATTTTGATTAATTAATATTAAGGTTAAAATAATTTTTATATGTGAGTTAAGTAAGTTCCACAGAGAGTACTTTAATACATATTAAGATAACTACCTATATTGGACTAATAACACGCTCATCTTTTGTATTTTTTATATTTTGATATATAGCAAGAAGAAGCAGTATATTATACAGGTTAATGGGTTAGAATAATACTTTAATATTATCTATCCATTTTGTATTATTTTATTATCATAATATTGATGGGAAGTCATTTTAGAAATATTCTAATGTTTTAATGTAGCAACTAGTTTTTACTTATTATTTGTTATAATAGTCCTTTTATGATTTTATGTTTCACATATGTTATTCTTTATCAAGCTCAAGATGTGGTATGTATAACTGAAAGGTATACAAGATTTTTATAGTATGTTAATTAGTATATCATACCGTGATGGTAATATATAGAGATTAATTTGTTTACCTTTGCTATTTTTATGATATAATTAGTAATATATATATATATAACCTATTGATTGACGATAGCTTCGTCTTTAGGAGAATTTACATGGTTAAGGAACGTAAGGATATAATAACTTTTCTAGGGAATCCATTAACTCTTATGGGTAATCCTGTTTCTATAGGGGAAAAGGCACCAGACTTTACAGTTCTTGCAAATGATCTCTCTCCTCGGACTTTAAGTGACTATGCTAATAATATATTAATATTAAGTGCTGTCCCCTCATTAGATACAGGAGTATGTGATATAGAAACACAACGTTTTAATAGTGAGGCAGCAAAACTTGGTGAAAAAGTTCGTATCTTAACTATTAGTTGTGATTTACCTTTTGCACAAGCACGTTGGTGTGGAGCTACTGGTGTGAGTGCAGTAGAAACACTTTCTGACCATAGAGAACTTTCCTTTGGTTATGCATATGGTATAGCTATTAAAGAGTTGCGCTTGTTAGCACGGGCTGTCTTTGTTGTTGATACAAACGGGATGATTACCTATCAAGAAATTGTTCCTGAGATGACACACGAGCCTAACTATACTGCTATCTTTGAAGCAGTTAATACTGCGAGTTAACTAACTAGTCTATTAATTAACATAATTATTGCCCAGTTTTCAGGATATCTTTAAACTGGGCAATTGCCTATATTTATAAAGGAATTTGTAAGAAAACATATAACTAATAAGTCAGATTTTTTATTATAAGCAATGATTAGATAGCAGTATGTTAATGGAGTAAATCATAAATGGATTTCATTGAATTACAAAAAAATTTAGGATTTATTCTATTACCATTGTCGTATCTTTATACTCTAGTTATGAGAATACGTAGAGCTATTGGAAAGATAGGTTTATTGGGTCGACTAGATCCATATTGTCCATGTATTTCTGTAGGTAATATTTCTTGGGGAGGTACAGGAAAAACTCCAGTGATCGACTGGTTACTCGATTGGGCAGAACAAAAACAGTTATCAGTATCTGTTTTAACAAGAGGATATAAGTCGGATAATAGTTCTACTATATTACCTTTATATGTAAAGCCTCACCATAAGCCCAAAGAAGTTGGTGATGAACCTCTTATGTTAGCTTTAGAGCATCCAAATGCATCTATTTTAGTAGATCCAAATAGAATTCGTTCAGGAAGATATGCTGTACAAGTATTAAAGCCAGATTTATTACTTTTAGATGATGGATTTCAGCAGGTTGGTGTAAAAAAAACTCTAGACTTTGTATTATTAAGTGAGGAAGATTTAACAAAACAATGGAATAGAGTTATTCCAGCAGGCTCATGGAGAGAAGGTAGCCAAGCACTTGAGGATGCAAGTGCTTTTCTTATCAAGGCAGATAAGGAAAAAATGCAATCACTTTTGCCTATTATTCAAAATAGATTATTTCATTTTGGTAAACCAGTCTTTAGTTTTTATTTAAAACCAGTTTTATTAAAAGGAGCAGGTTTGTCAGAGGCAGTAACAGCTAAAGAGTTTGCTGGCCGCTCATATATTTTAGTTACAGGTGTGGGGAATCCAAATCAGGTATTACATACAGTTGAGTCATATTTAGGTTATTCTCCAGAAACTCATATCATTTTTTCTGATCATCATAGATATACTTTTCAAGATATTAATCGACTTCTTTCTTTTAATCTTCCTATTATTTGTACAATGAAAGACTTTGTAAAACTGCAGTGGTTACCTGTTAGTGAACTTTGGGGATTACAAGTAAAAACAGTATTTGAAGGATATTTGTGGTCAAAGTATAGTTTCCCACAATGGTTAGCTGCATTGTGGGATGAAAAGCATCATAATATTGTAGATTCGTTAGGGGAAGATATAGAGGATTACAAAGGATTTAATAGTTCGGTAACACTATTTTTTGAAGAGCAGGGAGAGGAAAGTATCCCTCCAGAGTATGAGCAATCTATTCAAGATAAGGCTGTCTCTAATGATTTAATTATTTTTGATGATGAACGTAGTGACGTTGATGAAGTTAGTGTTATACAGAACAATAACAATGTAGAAGTACAACATACTGATGATCATGAAGAGATAGATAACATGAGGACTACTGTTATACTTCCAGAATCTCCCCAAAACCTTTATCATGGTAGTCATGTTATGGATGAAGCTACTTTTTCTAATAAAAGAGAAAGAGATATACTACGTAATGATAGTAATGATAATAACAGTGAAAGAGCCACCTGACATAGAGTGGTGGAAGGTAATAGATGAAAAGAAGTCAACATCGCTCTCAAAAAACAAAAGATAATACATTGGGACAAAAGACAAGTAAGATACAAAAACATAAACCTAAAAGCTATATTACTCGTCAAAGTGTTCAGCCAGGTAGTAAAATAAATGGATTACACATACTAAGCTTACTATATAATTCTGATCATCCTTTAAGTAGTAATGAAATCATTACACGTTTAAAAATTACTAAGCAAAAAAAACAAGCTTTAGAATTAGTATTAAACGTGTTACAGAAACAAGGTCAGATAGTTTGTACAAAAGGTGAGAAGTGGGCAATAGCATCACCTATGCAAAAAGTTATAGGGACGTTTGTAGTACAGCGCTCTGGAGCAGCGTTTGTTATTGTTGATCAACAGAATACACAAAAGCCATATTCAGATATTTTTATCCGTCCAGAACTTCAAAATGGTGCATGGGATGGAGATAAAGTTCAAGTTATTGTCTATCCTACTAAGCATGGTAAAAACTTTGAAGGCCAGGTTGTACAGATCCTTGAAAGACCTCGTAAAGAAGTTATTGTTCGTGTTAGCCAGAAGCATGAGAAAGGAGGGGTTGTTTGCTATCCTGTAGACTCTAAGCTTAATGTACTATTCATTGTAGACACATCAAAGTTACCTGAAAAACCCATTGAAAATGAGCTATTAGTTATTATACCAACTCCAAATACAAATGGTGAGTTATTGATGGGTATTGCTCAATACTCACTGGGGGTTGAAGAGGATGTTCGAGTACAAGAAAAAGTTGTGAAACTTAACTATAATATTCCATGTGAATTTCCTTTACATGTATTAAAAGAGGAAAATGTTGCAAAAGACCTTTTTATTAAGAGTAAAGCAGTATTCTATAATGTTCCCTATCAGAAATATGATGATATTTCACAATGTTCTACAGCTATAAGGCAAGATTTAAGAGTAATAGACTTTGTAACAATTGATGGTGAAGACGCTAAAGATTTTGATGATGCTATTTGTGTTTATCCAACAGATATTGGGTGGGATTTATGGGTTGCCATTGCTGATGTGAGTCATTTTGTCAGAGCAGGTTCATTATTAGATAGTGAAGCATTAGCACGAGGGAATTCATATTATTTCCCATGCTCTGTAGAATCCATGTTGCCAGAGTTTTTATCTAATGATTTTTGTAGTTTAAAGCCAAAAGAAGAACGTTTAGTAATGGCTACAAAAATTTCTTTTGATAATGATGGGAAAACTAAGAATGTAATATTTTTTCCTGGAGTGATATCTTCTCGGGCACGTCTTACATATGAGCAAGTACATTTAGCTTTGGAAGTTAAAGAAATAAGTCGACTCCCTGGGGGAATAGATACCCTGTCAATGCTTAATAATGCAAGTGAGTTAGCTAAAGTATTACAAGCTAATCGTATAAAAAGGGGAAGTTTAGAGTTTGATCTTCCAGAGACACGTTTTTTAATTAATAAAGCAACCCGTCGAGTCATAGGAGTTATACGTCAAGAACGTTTTTTTTCTCATCAATTAATAGAAGAGCTTATGTTAGCTGTAAATGAAGCTGTTGCTACATTTCTTCATGATAAACAAATTCCTTTTTTATACCGTATACACCCAGAGCCAGATATTGAGCGTCTAGAAAAACTTTTTCGGATATTAGCGACTACAGACTTAGCTTGCCAATTGTCAGGTAGTCCTGATGCAAAGAAGTTGGGGGGTATTTTGGAAGAAGCAGAAAATACTCCTCAGACATTTTTGATTAGTCGTATGGTATTACGTTCAATGATGCAGGCAAAATATTCTCCTGAACCTGGAGAGCATTTTGGCTTAGCATCTCCTTTATATTGTCATTTTACATCTCCTATCCGTCGTTATGCAGATTTACTTGTGCATCGAGCTGTTAAGTTTGCTTTAGGAGATACTCAGAAACATATACCCTTTGGGCAACAGCTTTTTAGTATTGCAGAACAGTGTAATTCACATGAACGTGTAGCTCAAGAGGCAGAGAGAGAAATTACTAAGCGGTTAAGTTGTCTTGTCCTACAAGGAGATGAGGGTAAAATTTTTGAAGCTATTGTCACAGGAATAACAGATTTTGCTTTTTTTGTGGAATTAATATCTATGCCTATAGAAGGTATGGTAAGGCTTGCATCGCTAAAGGATGATTGGTTTGAGTATAATCAGGATAGACAAGAACTTCTTGGTGTAAGGACAGGAAAACGTTTTTATTTAGGACAACGTCTAACTGTTAAAGTAAGTTCTGTGAATATATTAAGGTTAGAAATAGAGTTTGAGTTACATATGATGCAACCTACTAGTGGAGAAAATATTAAAAAAGGTAGGACTAAGGCAAGGAACTATTATAGGCAAAAAGAAAAGGTAAGAAGTAGCAATAGTTCTTTTAGAAAGAGAAAGAAAAAAAGTTCTTCTTTACATCAGAAAGGACAATAGTGTTAAAGAATAATAGGTAATGTTATAGATAGGGTGAAAAGAGCCAGCTGGCAGCATTACGTAATCGTATGGGGAGAGACGGTAGTTTTGTATGTTCAGTCAGTTGGTAGGATTGAGATTTTTTTTTATCAAAGAATTCAATTAAATTGTTAGTAAGTGTTGTACTAAAATTTTCTACTACAAGTTCAAAGTTAAGATTTAAACTTCGTGGATCAAGGTTGGCGGATCCCATTAATGTATAATCATTATCAATAAGTAAGAGTTTTGTGTGTGCAAAGGGTGGTGGTTGTAAAAAGAGATGTATATTTTTATCTACAAGTTGAGGAGCCTGATGGGCCATTGCCCACTGTAGTAAGTAATGATTATTTTTTAATGGAATGATAATATCAACAGTTACTCCTCGTAATACTGCACTTGCTAAAGCTTCGCTTAGTTGAGGTGTTGGCAAAAAATAAGGGCTCATAATACGGATATTTTTTTGTGCAGATGAACTCATAGCACAGAATAAATCATGGATTGTTTCATGAGGAGAGCCTGGACCATCAATAATTAAACGACATAGTGTTGATCCTTGTTTTTTTATTGGATCAAAAGGGATACGAGCAGTTTCACCTGTAGTGAAACTCCAGTCTAATAGAAATGCAATCTCGAGTTGTTTAGCAATTGGGCCTGCACAATAAAAATGTATGTCTTGGACACGGTTAGACTTTTTAAGAGTTACTAAGTGATGTTGTGAGATATTCATTCCCCCAGTGAATGCAATATTGCTATCACATACAAGAATTTTTCTGTGATTACGCAAGTTTATAGATAATTTGGGAGGTAGTAAGCTTGGTGATAGGAAATAGGCTAGCTTAATTGCTGGATGTAATTTTTCCCTCCAACTTTTTATAGGGAAGAACGAGCCAATACCATCAAGTAATATTTTTACCTCACATCCCCTAATCGCAGCTTCATTTATAGTTTTTATAAAGAGTGTTCCAACAAAGTCGTTCCCAAAAATAAATGTAGAAAGATATACTCGATGGGTAGCTTTTGAAATAGCTTCAAGCATTTTGGGGTATACTTCTTCTCCATTATAAAGTGGATAGACATTATTTCCTCCTACAACATAATGATCAGAAATTTTTTGTCCTGGCATAGATAGCTTTGCTATATTTACAGGAAGAGTTTTGCTATCAATGAATCCTTGAGGATCCTTAACAAAAAAGCCAGTATGGAGATCTTTTTTCCCACCTAAGACCTTATAAGCTGCTTTTCCCATCAAAAGACTTGCTCGACTATCAACACGAGCAATACCAAATAGCCAGTAAAAGATTATTCCTGGAATTGGGAGCATAAAAATTATAGCAATCCATCCAAATGCAGATTTTGAGTCTTTTTTATGGAGTAATGCCTGTGCGGCAGTAAAAATAGCTAAACAATAAATAACAATAATAGAAGAAAAAAAGATAAAATTCATAGTAATATTAGAGTACAATAATGTAGGTTAACTATAAGAATAATATAATTATATTTATATATTATAGTTAGGATACATTATATCAAGATAGAAATACATCATACCATAATTTTAAATAATAATAATAATAATAATAATAAATTACATTGAGAAAAATGAATAGAAATTTTCTTTTTTGAATAATTTTTTAATATATAATATTATGGATGAAGATTACGAAGAACACGACATGGATTTCCTACAGCAAGTACATCAGATGGGATACTTTTAGTAACAATAGAACCTGCACCAATGGTTGTATTATTACCTATAACAACTCCTGGTAAAATAATAGAGCCACCTCCTATCCATACATTATCTCCAATCTTTACAGGATTAGCAGTAGCATTATAGAGTGGTGCATCATTTTTATTAGGAGCAAGTCGTTTTCTCTCTTGTACAGATATTGGATGGGTTATAGTATAAATATTTACACAAGGGCCAATAAGAACTCCTTCGCCAATAGTGATATTGTTATAGTCAAGAAAAACACAATTCATATCAATAAATGTGTTGTTTCCAATGTTAATATTAAAACCAAAAGAACAAAAAAATGGTGTTTGGAGACGTACTGTTGGACTAACATAATTAAAAAGTTGTTTTAAAATCGAAAGTTGTTGCTCAGGTCTTTCTGGCTCAAGAGCGTTTAAAGTTTTTATATATCGTTGAGCTTTTAAAGACCTTTCATAAATTTCGTTATCTTCAGATTCAAATTCATAGCCAGATAGCATTTTTTGTAATTCTGTCATAATTTGATTCTCTTTTTATTTTATTAATAATAACGAATAGTTAAATATACTTTGTACAGTATGATACTATTAAATATATAGAAGATTAAACCAAAGACAGAATGTATTAAAAAAATGTTATTTTCTAGCTTGTTAGAATTAATACTAATAAGGTAACTTGTAATCTACATTGACAATCAGCGTGTTGAATTATATTTTTATATCAGATATTTTTTTATGTTATCATGTATTTTGGTTTCTCTATTCTTTCCCTTTAGAAATTAGTCAATGAAAATAACACAAGTCAGATTAATCTATTTAACTCAGAGTGTTTTTGTATGAATCAAGATATAACAAATAAAATTCGTTATAAAGCGTTAACGTTTGATGATGTTTTATTAATTCCTGCATACTCTGAGGTTACTCCTGATAAAGTAAATATTTCTGCTTGGTTAACACCATCACTATTGCTAAGTATCCCATTTATTTCTGCTGCAATGGATACTGTTACAGAGTCTGCTATGGCAATCTCTATGGCAAGAGCTGGAGGTATAGGTATTATTCATAAGAATATGAGTATCTCTAGGCAAAAGATGGAGGTAGAAAAAGTTAAAAAGTCTGAAAATGGTATGATTCTTGACCCAGTGACTGTTCGGCCAGAGGATACAGTTGAACATGCACTTGAACTTATGCAGCTATATAGAGTTTCAGGCTTACCTGTAGTACAAGATAAAACGCTTATAGGTATTGTTACAAATAGAGACGTTCGTTTTGTTGAAGATCTCTCCAATACTTTTGTTCACGAAGTAATGACACGTGAAAATCTTGTTACAGTTCCTGTTGGAACTACATTAGATGAAGCAAAACATCATTTGCATATGCATCGCATTGAGAAGTTATTGGTTGTTAATGAAGCAGGGCAACTAGCAGGATTACTTACAATGAAGGATATTGATAAAATACAAAAATATCCTAATGCATGTAAAGATGACAAAGGTCGCCTTTGTGTGGGAGCAGCAATTGGTGTGGGTTCTGATTGTGAGGCTCGAGCAGAAGCATTACTTATGGCAGGAGTGGATGTTCTTGTTTTGGATTCTGCACATGGTCACTCAAAGAATATTCTTCATGCTGTAAAAGTAATAAAGCATTCTTTCCCTAATTGTCAGCTCATTGCAGGAAATGTTGCAACATATGAGGCTGCCAAGTCTTTACTATTAGCTGGTGCCGATGCAATTAAGGTTGGTATTGGTCCAGGTTCTATTTGTACTACACGTGTTGTTGCAGGTGTTGGTGTTCCTCAAGTAACAGCAGTAATGGAGTGTTCTAAGGCTGCAAGGGAGATGGATCGGTGTTGTATCAGTGATGGTGGAATTAAATTTTCTGGAGATGTAGTTAAAGCACTTGCTGTAGGTGCCAATACAGTTATGGTTGGTAGTCTTTTTGCTGGAACTGAAGAAAGCCCAGGAGAAACAATTCTCTATCAGGGAAGAACATATAAAATTTATAGAGGAATGGGTTCTATTGATGCAATGAAAGATGGGAGTTCCGATCGATACTTCCAGGACACAAATAAGAAACTTGTTCCCGAAGGAATAGTTGGGCGTGTTCCTTATCGTGGTCCTGTATCCGACACAATTTATCAACTTGTTGGAGGTTTATCTTCTGGTATGGGATATTGTGGTGCATCAGATTTAAAAACACTATTTAATACTTCTCAACTTGTGATTATTTCCTCAGCAGGTTTACGTGAAAGTCATGTGCACGATGTTATTATTACAAAAGAAGCCCCTAATTATCGAGTAGATACTCCCTAGTTACTTAATAGATATAACTAGTTATTTTATATCGTTAAATTTACTATTAAATTTGTCTTTATCTACTCATTTTTAATACAACAATATGACTTAATATAGTTAAAGGTAACAAATGCAGAATAAAGTTATTGTGATAGATTATGGTTCACAATTTACTCAGCTTATAGCACGTCGGATACGTGAGTTAGGTGTATATTCTGAAGTGTATCCTTGTACTGTTAGTAAAGAAGTTTTAGCTTCTTTACAACCATCAGCGATTATTTTGTCTGGGGGACCCGCAAGTGTAGGAGCATCTGATGCCCCACAGTTAGATGATATTATCTTTGATTTTAATGTACCTATTCTTGGTATTTGTTATGGAATGCAACTTATTGCTCAATGCTTTGGAGGAATTCTTGCATATTCACAAACACGTGAATATGGTCCTGCTGAGTTTATACTAGAAGGAAACTCTATTCTTTGGGATGGTATTAGCCATAAACCTTTCTCTCGTGTCTGGATGTCTCATGGTGATACTGTAGAGTTTCCACCTCCAAACTTTACAGTTATTGGGAGAACAAACACACTTAACGTGGGTGCAATCGCAAATGAAGAGAAAAAGGTATATGCTGTACAGTTTCATCCGGAAGTTTCTCATTCAGAAGATGGAGAACAAATTATCCGTAACTTTCTTTTTAAGATAGTAGGTATTGCTCCTGATTGGACTATGTCTTCATTTATAGAAAAGATTATCACACAAGCACAGAAAACGATAGGGGATGGAAACGTTGTTTGTGCATTATCTGGTGGTGTAGACTCTACAGTTGTAGCTCTTATATTAAACCAAGCAATTGGTAAAAGACTTCATTGTATTTTTGTTGATAATGGTTTGTTGCGTGAAGGAGAAAAGGATGAAGTTATTTCTTACTTACGTGAACACTTTGATTTAAATCTTATTTTTGTCCAAGCACAAGACCGTTTCCTTAAACAACTAGAAGGTATTCAAGATCCTGAAGAAAAAAGAAAAATTATTGGTCATACTTTTATTGATGTCTTTGATGAAGAGGCAAGAGCAATTGGAAAAGTAGACTTTTTGGCACAAGGAACATTATATTCAGATATAATAGAATCTATCCCTCATAGAGGTTCAAGTGTTGTTATAAAGAGTCATCATAATGTTGGTGGACTTCCAGAAAAAATGTCTTTGAAACTTATAGAACCTTTAAAAGAACTATTTAAAGATGAAGTCCGTAAAGTTGCTGTAGAGCTTGGATTACCAGATTCCATTATTTGGAGACATCCCTTTCCTGGTCCAGGCCTTGCCATCCGTATTATAGGTGAAGTTACTCAAGAGCGTTTAACTATATTGCGTAAAGCAGATAAAATTGTTGAGGAAGAACTCAAAAGTTTTGGTTGGTATAAAAGAATTTGGCAAGGTTTTGCAATTCTTTTACCTCTAAAGACTGTTGGTGTTATGGGGGATGGAAGAACATACGAAAATGTCATAGCATTACGTTGTGTTGATAGTAGAGATGCTATGACAGCTGATTGGGTTCGTTTACCTTCACAACTTTTGGAAACTATCTCTAAACGGATTATAAATGAAGTAAAAGGTATTAATAGGGTTGTATACGATATTTCGTCTAAACCTCCTA
The DNA here is from genome assembly GCF_000055945.1 of Lawsonia intracellularis PHE/MN1-00. Taxonomy (NCBI): domain Bacteria; kingdom Pseudomonadati; phylum Thermodesulfobacteriota; class Desulfovibrionia; order Desulfovibrionales; family Desulfovibrionaceae; genus Lawsonia; species Lawsonia intracellularis. The sequence continues at coordinate 723,723 of NC_008011.1, read as the reverse complement.
GTACAATTGAGTGGGAGTAATATATTAGATAACTACAGATAGTTCTTGATACCTTATAGAAAGACTTACTTTGTTGACTTGATATGTATTACAATGTAGGTCTTTTTATTATATCTTTTTATAGTAGTTAGCTGTTTAGTATAGTTATATTTTACTGGAGTACCTTTAATTAAAGTGAAACTTTTTAGTTATGAGTTATAGATTTTCTATCTTTTCCTTTAGTATAAAGAGAGTTATAGGAAAAGGAAGGTAATTCAAAAAGTTTAAATAGGGTAACAATTTTTTTATATTAGGAAAATTGTATGTTTGGTATTGGTGGTACAGAACTTCTTTTAATTTTACTTGTAGCATTACTAGTCCTTGGACCAAAAAGTATTCCCCAAATTGCAAGGACATTAGGAAAAGCTTTAAGAGAATTTAGGCAAGTTTCTTCAGAATTTCAACATACTCTTAATACTGAGATAACATTTGAAGAGCATGAAAAGAAAGTTAAAGCAGGTAACACCGTAAGTAGTGTAAAAAATAATGTAGATAATAATGAGACAACAATATCTGAAAGTCCTTTATCTACAAGCGACACACTATCTACTTCATTTGTGTCTTCTAATGATAAGGATGATGGCAAACATTCTCTTAATAAAGAGCAGGCTGAGAAGGCATCTATATGAAAAAAGAGTCTTCAATACAAGATAATATGATGAGTGACTCTGGAGCAATAAAAGATACTGATAGCAATATGTTATTAGATAGCTCACAAGAAAAATTTGTAGAAAGTATGCATGGAGAACAAGAGCAGGCATATCTTCCAGGTATAACACCTCCAGTAAATAATACATCGCTCATAATAACTGCAAGTGGAAATGGAGGAAACAATAATGGTGGAGGGATACCTCCAACAATGTCTGATGATGATGAGAAACCATATGGAATGCCTTTGTTAGAGCATTTATCAGAATTAAGGAAAAGGCTTACTAAGTGTATTATTGTTATTGGAGTAGTATTTATCACATGTTATAGTATATCAGATATACTATTTCATTATCTTGCTCTCCCATTAATAACTGTAATGCCAGCAGACACAAAATTGATTTTTACTAGTGTCCCTGAGGGTTTTTTTGTATATCTTAAGATAGCTTTTGTTGCAGCACTGTTTATTACTAGTCCTTATATTTTTTACCAAATATGGTTATTTATATCCCCAGGGCTTTATGATGAAGAGAAAAAGTATATTTTGCCACTATCTATATGTTCAGCTGCATTTTTTTTAGGAGGTGCGGCATTTTGTTATTTTTTTGTCTTTCCTTTTGTTTTTGTTTTTTTTATGAGCTATTCTACAGATACTATTGTAGCAATGCCATCTCTTAGTAATTATTTGTCTTTTTCTCTCAAGATGTTAGTTGCTTTTGGTCTTATTTTTGAAATGCCTTTATTTGCATTTTTTCTTGGTAAAATGAACCTTATTAATGCTGAAAAAATGCGTTCTATACGTAAGTATGCTATTCTTGTAGTATTTATTGTAGCAGCTATACTTACACCTCCTGACGTTTTTTCTCAAATACTTATGGCTATTCCTATGTTGATATTATACGAGTTGAGTATATGGGTTGTTGCATTGTCAGCAGGACACAAAGAAAAAAGAAAATAGTCAATAAATTACTTTAGAGAATTATATTGAACCAAGCCTTATCTAACAATAGATAGATAGTAAGCAGGATAGAATTTAGATTATCAAAATTATGGGGTATAATTGAGGAGTGTTAAATTTATGAATAAAGTGATACAGTTAGGATTTATCCTAATGATAACAAGTAGTTTACTTGGGGCTTGTGGGCAACAACTTGTAGAAATTCCTGAAGTATTACCTAAGGTAACAATTGGTGTTGTAGGACCTATACAGCCTATGGGAACAACAGATCTTTTAGCTGGTTATATACCAGAAGATCGTGGTTTTGCTACAGAGGAAAACCTTATAGAACTTCGCTCTTTGATTATAGATACGCTAAGAGCACAAACTAAACGTGAATATGAATTTATTCCAGCAGCTGATGGTGCAGATCCTACAATTACACGTATGGCTGGAGTTAATAGTGCACTAGAATATTGGGTTGCTGTAGGAAAACAACTAGGTGTAGAGTTTTTGATTATACCTTATGTTTTAAGTTGGCATCCTAGAGAGGGAAGTAGTGCAGGTGTGACATCTTCTGCTGAGTTGACTATAGATTTTTTTCTTATAGATACAAAAGGAGAAGGAGCATTACTAGGAAGATCTCACTATAGCGAGAAGCAAGTAGGACTTGCAAGTAATCTTTTAACACTTAATAAATTTATCAAACGTGGTGGTAAGTGGGTTACTACAGAGGAGCTTGCAAAAGAAGCTATTGAAAAAATGATTAAAGAGTTTAGGCTATAGGAGTTTTAGTAAATTTTTTAAGTAAATAGAATTAGAGTCAAGATGCAAGAGTAATTTTTTTGTTTTCTATATAGTATAAGTTACTTTCAGGGATTGTTTCAAGAAGTTGTTTTGCAATATGAGGGTGACATGTAAAAAAAAGAAGCTGATGCCCCATATGAAGTTCTTGAGAAGAGTTTGTTAATTCTACAAAGGTACTAATTGTATGTTTTGCTCTTTCAGGATCAAAGTTGACTAGAATATCATCCATAATAATAGGTAATGGACTTGCTTGGATGGCATGATTATGGATATGTGCAAGACGTAGTGCCAAGTAAAGTTGTTCTTGGGTTCCCCTACTAAGAAGCTCTGGCTTTATAGGTTCTCCATGAGGTGGTAATATACTAAGTGACATTTCTTCTAATGAAGAGTTGATGCCTATCCATTTCCCTCCAGTAATAGTACTAAAAATATGGGATGCAATACGTATAATTTCAGGCTGACGTTCCTGTTCAAAGTGAGACTTTGCTTCAATTAAAAGCTGTTTTGCTAGCGCATAACAACTCCATTTTTTTGCAATGTTTTGCATAGAATGTACTATAGAAGCTTGTTTTACTTTCATTTGATATAGAGTATCAGATGAAATAAGATTTTCTAAACGTATTTCAAGTGTGCGTGCTTGATTAGAAAAATTATCTATACTTTTTTTATTATCAATAAGTCGTGATGAAACTTCATTCAGTTCTACTTCTAAATCTTTTTTTTCTATTTCAGAAAATGATTGTAAAAACATATTGAAATCAGGATAGGATTTGTAGGAAGAAATATCTTTAGCAGCTAATCTTAGAATAGCTTCAATTTCTTCTTGCTGCTTATAAAGCTCTTCTTGTTTTTGTTTAATGATATCGTGTTGAAAGAAAGTCTCTGTATCATCTACATTGGCAAGTTGGAGTAGTCTATAGACAGATTGGTTTGCGTCATCGAGGATGAGTTGAGTATATTTTACTTCATTTTCATATTCGCTTTTTTGTTCTTCAAGTGTTTTCTTTTCATTAGATATTAATGTGGCATTGGTTGCATCTTTAAGGAGTTGATCAAGAACTGTAATCCAGTCATCACTGTTTGGAGTATAGCCTAACTGTTGACAAAGGTGTTTTAGTGGGAGAACAAAAGCATTTTTTTCGTTTTGTTGATGTTCAAGTTTATTTTGGATTTTTATCATCTCTTGGTTTAACAATGCAATATGATCCATTTGTTTGAACATATTTTTTATTGCATCAGGCGCCAAGTTAGGATCCAACATAAGATTACTTAGATTGTTGCTCCAGGCTGAACAAGTCTTATCGTATTTAGTCTTGGAATGTTCATACTGTATTTTTAGTTTTTGTAAGTAATCTATAAGGTATTTAGTGTGTGCTTGTGCTAACTGTAAATCTTCTAAAGCTTGTGTATAGCTATTATTTAATTCATCGTCTTGATGAGAAGTTAAGATATCTTTTACTGCATTAATCAAAGCCGGTATAGAATCACAGTCAATAGAAGAAAGATACTCCCCTAAGGTTTGATTTACAAAGTTTTTAAAATTTTTGTAATAAGATTCAAGTTCAGCAATATCATTATTCAATAGTTCTATAGTAGACCATAAATTACATGCTGTTTCTACACGTGCAAAGAATGCAGTAACTTGTTCTGGTTTAGGAACAAACTGTATTCCAAACTCCAAAACATATTCATACCAAGTATTTTTAGCTAAAATAACATCTGCTAGTTTTTGCTCATGTTCTTTTTTAGCCACATCTATTTGTTGATAAAGTGATTCAATCTCTTTTTGATATTTATTATGTTCTTGCTTTAAATGTTCTTTCTTATCATATAATTCTTTTTTTTGTTCTATTTGGTAATTTAACTTCTCAATATTTTCTAAAGAGGGTGTTTCTATACGCAGCTCATTACAAATAGTATAAATTTTATTTTGAAGTTCAGTACATTTGGATAGAGCCTTTTCATGTCGTGTATGTAATTGTTTTGTAATAGTAGAATTTTTAGTTAGTGGAAGGTAATTATAGAATAGTTTTTTTAAGATAATGACAATTCCTGAACTTAAAAAGAAGTAGCCAGACCATAGAGGTAGCAGGATTATTATGTTTTGAGAAATAGGCAATATATTACTATTCATTAAGTGTTGAATACTAAATATTCCACAACCAATAAGACTAGAAAGAATTCCTATTACAATAGACCGTGAGCTTTTGTTATTGAAGTTATTATTTGCAACTTGTAGTTGATAATAATCTTCTATTTCTTCAGCACGTATTTTTTCTGTAGAAAAGATGTGTAGTAATGTCCGTAAGGTATTTATTTGAGAATAGATTGAAACAATATCTTTTGTATCAACATCCCCTAACTGTTGGATCTGTTCTTCTATTTGTTTTGAGTGGAGTTTTAGTTGGTCCACCTTTTGTTTAGTTTGAGTTAATAAATTATTAGCTTGTATTTCTTCTAATGCTTTTTCTTGGATGGTGTTAACCATTTCTATAGCAGAGTTTTGTTCATTTAACAGCTTTAGAAGTGTCTCTATTTTATTATATTTAGGATGTAAATGAAATTGGGTTAAAAGATTTTTGAAATCTTCATAAAGAGAATTATAGCGACTTTTTTTCTCTGGTAAATAACGTTCAGCTTCTTCTATCTGTATAAGCATACGACTAAGGATGTCTTTGTTTGTATCACTAAGGACAGTCTGTAATGAAGGAAGAGATTCATAGATTTTTTGTTTTTCTATTTCTTCTTGTTTTGCAACTTCCAATTCTTCACATATATTATTATATGCTGTGGCTGCAGCATCATATGCTTCTTTAGTTAGCTCTATTTCAACAGAAAGGCGTTCAAGTTTTTCACGTACAGATATAGAGCGATCAATTTTGTTTATTTTTTCAATAGACCAATTTTTACCAAGTATTAATAATTCTTGGTTAAGAGATTCTTTTGTTTGTTGTAGTTTTGCTTCTAAGGCAGGAATATCTATAAGGGCTGTTTTATAGGTTGATTTATGTTCAGCAATAGTTTGAAGTTCTTTATGAATACACAATATGTCATGATTTATATGACATTGTTGAATTTTATTCAGTGTATTGTTAAGACGGGTTCTAGCAAGGGTAACTTCACGTGCGGCATGTTCTTTTTTTTCCAGTGCACGTTCCATTCTAGCTGCACCATCTTGTGGAAATGATGCAGATATGGGAGGAAGGTGTTCAAGGCGTGTCTGTATAAGGCGCCATTCTTCCCATTGATGCCAAATATCAAGACGTTTTTTTAAATGGTATTGTTGTTGTTCTAATTCTTTGGATTTAGAATGGAGACTTTCAAGGTTTAATGTAATTTTTTTTAATTCAAGTGCATAATTATCGTAGTTTGCAGCTTCTTTTTCGGCTTCTATAAGTTGTTTGTTAATCTCTTCCCAGTCATGTAAGTGTTCAGCTATAGGTTGTGTTGAACCTTTAGGTTTGAAGAGTTCATTCATAGTATTATCAAGTGACTTGATAACTTCACTTGGGGACTGTAAACCAGTACCAAAACTTGCTCCATAGAGTGCATTCCGGATATTATCAGTACTAAGCGTTTCAAATGATTGAAGTTCTGAGAGGCTAAATCCATAGATATTTGTATAAACTTCAGGGGTAATACCACTTAATAAGCGTTCCCATAGTGTAATATCTATGGGGGTTCCATGTTGATCTATAATTACTGGTCCTTTATTAGGACGTCGAGTGATATGGATATTACCATAGTTAGTATCAAGAACTAAACTTCCTCCTTGAAGTCCATGTCCATTTAGATAGTTTTTGATACGATTGTTTTTTCTTTGTGGATAGCCCATAAGTGTAAGACGAAAAAAGTCCAAAAGCGTTGATTTTCCTGCTTCATTGTTTCCAAGAAAAATAGAAAATTTCGGTGAAAGATTTGAAATTGTTTGGTTATGAAAGAATCCAAACGAATCTATATGGAAGGAGTGGATACGCATTAATTATTCTCTAAAAGTTCGACACAAAGACGCTCAGCTTCTGTTAAAAGTTGTTTAAATTCTAGCTGGTTAGGATAGTTAAGAATTTTCCGAAGTTTATGATGTGAAAACAGTGGAGCAAGAGCTGTTGTATGTATTTGTTCTATATTTTCTAATTCATTAATTGATTTTGAAAGTCGTACAACTTCACCTAGTAAGTCTTCTCTTTCTAAAAGTTCATGATAATACTTTGGAGATGTGGTTAACAGTTGAATGTCTTTAATCCAAACTGGTTGGGAGCTACTAGCTACATCCCTTAGCCTTTCAAGAAGGTCATTCAGATTATTCCCATATCTTAACAGAGGATCAAGTGATGTACAACCTGTAAAAGAAAGGCGAAGAATGAGCATCTGCCAGCCAGGAGTAAATGTAGCTATAAGCTCATTAAGAGCATTATGAAAAGTATCTTCTATATAATCAAGGGATAGTGTGTTAGAGATATCTTCTTGAAGAGTAGGTTGGTTAGTATCTCCAAGTTGAATAGTAAGTGTGTGCCATAATACTGGCCCAAGTGTATAAAATTTTTTGTATAGAGTAAGTTTTGAGCCTTGTTGTTTAGTTGTGACAAGGACACATCCTTTTTCTCCTTGCTCATGGATATGAAGGCCTTGTGTACATCCAGGGTACACTATAAGGGGATCTTGTGAAATTTCTTGATATTCATGAACATGTCCAAGTGCCCAGTAATCCATGCCTGCATCTATAAGATTTTTTGTTGAGCAAGGAGCATATCTATCATAGTGTTGTGGACTTCCTACAGTGCAATGAAGCATAGCTATGTGTAAACATGTATCTTCTGTTCGATGGAATTGTAGAGCAAGATTCTTACTTTCTTTATTTGAAGCATGACTTATACCATATATTCGAGCAAGGAGTGTACCATCTTTGGCTGTATAGGGTACATTTGTTACCTCTGTATCAAAAATAGTGACATTTTTAGGCCAAGTGATAGACTTCATTCTTGAGGAGTAAGGATCATGATTCCCATGAACAATAAAGACTTGTATTCCTTCTTTTTCTAAGGTGTAACAGCCATCTCTTAATGTAAGGATAGCACGGATACTATAATCTTCTTCGTTATAGATATCACCAGAAAGTAATAGAAAGTCAGGACGGTGTGTAATACATAATTGTATAAGACGGTTAAAAGCTACAAAAGTGGAGTTATGAAGTATTGTAGCTAAGTTTGAAGGAATATCTTTTGACAGACCTGAAAATACAGTATCTAGATGGAGATCAGATGCATGTATAAAACATAATGGATAATTTTGCATGGTTTTTTGTATAATATATAGCTAGGTGAGATTAGTTCATGGTAGAATATTTATTTTATAGTTCATCTAGTGCAGATGTTTCACCAGCTTTTAGGCGTGTTGCGATATCATATAGTTTGCTAAGATCATTATTAGTTGGATGAAAAGTAAGCCCTTTTTTTATATAGTCAAATGCACGTGTAGGTTCATGAGATTTAATAAGCGCTTTAGCAATAAGATAAAAGAGTCTTTCTTCGTCCTTATAGTATGTTAATGCTTCTGTGAAAGCTTTATCAGCTTCAGATATTTTTTTTTGTTCTAGTAATTTTATCCCAAGGTTAAAAGCTTGATCTAAAGATTGCTTTCTTTCTCTAGTTTTTAAGTATGTTTCTTTTTCTTGATCTTCAATAATTTTTTTGTATGTTTCTGATAAAACAGTAAAGAGTTGTTTTTCCTGGCCAGGTTGGTAAGTTATAGGGGCTGGCAAATATTTCTGTATTAATGCATCATGTAATAGTAGTTGAGAACCTTCCCTTAAAAGGCTGCGTAATTCTGTAGGTGGTGGCGTGCTAGACTTTACGATACCTTTGAGACCTGCTACAGCTACACCAAGAGCTCTAATTGTTTCGTTACGTGAGTAGTAGAGCTTGATACGACTAAGTTGTTCTTTTATCTTTTGAACATCCATAAGCTAATACCTATTGTTAAAGGAGTGCCAATAGAGTTGTCTTACAATGTATTTGCCGTAAATTTTTAGGATATGCAAGAAGATCTTCAAAACTAAAGATATGTTTTTTTAGTAGCATGGTGTTCAGATATATATATATATAGTAAAATAAGCTATATTTTTTAGTTAAGGATAACATTTAGTTATAAGATAAATGAAAAATTTTTATATATTAATTAGTAAGTTTAACTTTTACTTTTTTTGATATATATGACACATACTCTGAAGTTATTTTTTAAGAGTTAGTTAAATCCAATTTAAGTATACTAAATACAAATAATGTCCTCAGGTATTTCTTATTAAATCTTCTTATTAATATTTTATGTAAAGAATTACTTTTAAGGATATTTTAGTAATCCTCAATTTTATTAAGAGTAACTGATATCCCTATTTCATAGAAATAAAGCAATTGTTATGATATGTATTTATGTTATTCCAATTTAATTTATTCTACTATATTTTACTCTACTATATTTCTAAATAGTTATTGAGGAGATATCTTAATGTTGAGAATATATTTTTGTGTTTGTTTATGCATAATAACAGTTGGTTGTTCTAAGTTTGACTTTTCTAGTTTTAGCAATCCTTTTTCTAGTTCAACTGCACATGTAGACGATGTGTATTATGGAAGCTTCCCAGATATTTGTATTCCAAAGAGTATGAGTATAGATCATAACCGAACACTTGTTTCTGTAGGGCCAGATGGAGAAAAAATAGGACTACTTACGTTTGAAGGAAGGGTTGATAGGTCTTCTCTTTGTTCTGCTATGATACATAATATGTCTCGTCAGGGATGGACTCTTAGAGGTGTTATAGACGGGAAACGAACAATTCAGCTCTATGAAAAGAGTGGTCGTTATGCTATATTATATATTTATAATCAGCAGTTGACTACTGCTATAGAGGTTTGGGTATTAGCTCGATTAGATGATGGTGCATATCAATTAAATCTATCGAGAGAAACAATAATAAGTCAAGATTCACCTTATTCTTCACATGGAGTTATAGGTGACTTTGAGACAGAGTTAGGAGAGAAAGGACTTAACGAATGATAGACAAGTACCTTTTATTTCATTGTCAGGAATTATTACAGATACATTTAGGTGTTTGTGGGTCAATTGCTGCATATCGAGCAATCGATTTAGTACGAGCTTGGAAAGATGTAGGTCTTTCTGTTAGTGTCACACTAACACCTGCAGCCTGTAACTTTTTAAATCCATTAGCTTTTTCTTCTGTTGGAGCAGATCCTGTTTACACAACGATGTTTGATGATATTCGTCATCCATACTCACATCTTGAACCTGGGAAAACAGCACAAGCTTTTATTATTGCTCCTGCTTCAGCTTCAACTATATCAAGGTTGGCATATGGACAGGCAGATGAATTACTTGCATGTCAAGCTTTAGCATTTTCTGGTCAGCCTATTATTGCTCCTGCAATGAATCCAAATATGTGGAACCATCCTTCAACACAGCAAAATATAAAAATTCTTCAAGATCGAGGGTGTATTGTTATTGAACCAGAGCAAGGGCGTGTTGCATGTGGAGATGAAGGTCAAGGTCGCCTGGCAGATCTTAGAGATATTTATCTTATAGGCCTTAAGTCTATAACACCACAAGATTTTGCAGGATTACGTATACTTATTACACTAGGTCCTACACGAGAACCCTGGGATGGATTGAGATTTTGGAGTAATCCTGCAACAGGTATTATGGGTGCATCAATAGCTGTTGCTGCCTGGATGAGAGGTGCAGAAGTTCATGCTGTTTGTGGGCCAGGCTCTCCATGGTTACCTTTAGGAATTCACCGTTATTCTGTTACTACAGCTTTACAAATGTTTGAAGTTGCAGAAAGTATTTGGCCAACTTCTGATATAGGAATTTTTGTTGCTGCAGTAGCAGACTTTTCGCCAGAAAAAGGTCCTGAAGGTAAATTTAAAAAAGATGAAGCTGGTGATGGATTTACACTACGATTTATTAGAAATACAGATATATTACAAAAACTTTCTAATAATAAAGCTCGTAACCAAAAAGTTGTTGGTTTTGCACTTGAATCTGAAGGGTTAGAACAAGCTGTACAGAATAAATTATATGTTAAAAAGGCAGATATGATTGTTGGAAATTATATTAAAGATAGTGTTGCATCTCTATCTGGCAGTGTCTTTATCTTAGATAGGAATGGGCATGAAGCTCGTTGGGAAGCTATGACTAAAACAGATATTGCATGGAGAATTCTTTCATGGATCAAGTCTCTTTAGGTGTAATAGGGATATTTCGTCCATGGAGACAGGCGGGTATTACACATTTATTAATAGAAAATGAAGCATTAATTTCTTTATTAAAGAGTGACCAGAATTATAATAATAAATTTCAATCACCTTCTTTTGAGAAAGAAAAATTAAAAGATAATAGTAATACTATCCCATCATTTCAGCCCAACTCATCTGATGCAGTGAAAGTAAGGCATCATCAAGTTACACATACAAAAAATAGTGTACCATTACTCCCGTTAGATAAGTGGCCGTTTGCTTGGAAAGATATTTTGAGTAGGACTCCAAAGAATCCATTTATACTTTGGACATATGAAGAGTTAGGGTATGACTTGGGGGGAGAGGCAAATCCAGATCGTCGAAGATTATTACATCGACTCATTAAAGATTTGTCTTTAGCTAAAGGAAGCCATGCATTTTGGCCTTTATGTTTATTCCCTGATCATGCAACCTCCTTTGAAAATATGCAAATGTTTATGAGTGGTGTACAGCATCTTAAGCCAAATTGGGTTATTTTTATGACAGGTATTACTCCAAATCAACTAGGATTACCTAACTTTTCTCTTTTTGTTCCTCAAATATGCTGGGGTAGATATATGGTAACTACACAACATATAGATGAGTTAATAGGGAATGAAATGTATTACAGTCAACTTCTAAGTTTTTTAAAAAAACATATTCAAAGTTTACATACTCTATAGGAGATTTATAGTATGAATGTGCTTGTCACTGGTGCTGCTGGTTTTATTGGTTTCCATTTATGTCGTCGATTACTTGATGAAGGGCATTCAGTTGTAGGTATTGATAATCTCAATGACTATTATTCAGTTACTTTGAAAAAAGATAGATTGGCACTTTTAATGGATGAGCCTAATTTTACATTTTCCTCTATAGACATAGTAAATCTACCTAACCTTCAAGAGCTTTTTTTACAATACCGATTTAGTCATGTTGTCAACTTAGCTGCACAGGCAGGTGTACGATATAGTATTGAAAACCCTTCATCTTATATCCAATCTAATCTTGTAGGATTTGGGAATATTCTTGAATGTTGTCGTCATACTGAAGTGGAACATTTAGTTTTTGCTTCTTCAAGTTCTGTTTATGGACTCAACACGTTAATGCCATTTTCAGTACATCAGGGTACTAATCATCCTATAAGTTTATACGGAGCCTCAAAAAAAGCTAATGAACTTATGGCTCATGCTTATAGTCATTTATATAATCTACCATCAACAGGATTACGCTTTTTTACTGTATACGGTCCATGGGGAAGACCAGATATGGCTTTGTTCCTTTTTACAAAGGCAATTCTTTCTGGTGAACCTATTAGTGTATTTAATGAAGGAAGAATGAGGAGAGATTTTACATATATTGATGACATTATTGAGGGAGTTATTCGAGTGATGAAAAAAACTCCTAAGATAAATGAGAATTGGAATAGTCATTCTCCAGATCCTTCTTCAAGTAAGGCTCCTTGGAAGATATACAATATCGGTAATAATAATACTGTCCAGTTGAGTGAGTTTATAGAAGTACTTGAAGTAGAGTTAGGTAAGAAAGCTATAAAGGAATACTTACCTATGCAACCTGGTGATGTTGAAGCAACATGGGCAGATATAGATGATCTTAAACATGATGTAGATTTTTCTCCGAATACTCCTATAGAATATGGAATTAAGAAGTTTGTAGAGTGGTATAAGTCGTATTACCTCATAGCATAGCTTATATAAGAGGGTAGATAATTCTTTTATTATCTACAAAAAATTTATAACATAGTGTTGATTATAACACTATGTTATAAGAGTACTATAGTATTTCACTCTACCGTTGTTGTAACTGTTGGAGTAAAAATTTGTCTGCTTCTAAGAATTGAAGGTTGTTGGCTTCTTTTGGTGTAATCCAGCTTAATGTTTGTCCTTCAAGTGGAGTAGGTTCACCTTCAAATACTGTAATTTGAAAAAAGTGGATAAGAAGTGGTGTTACTCCATAATTATGATTTATTTTGCAATAGAAAGTAGGTGAAAAGATAGTAGTTCCTAATTCTTCTTTAAGTTCTCTTTTAAGAGCTATGTGTAGTGTCTCTCCTAATTCTACTTTTCCCCCAGGGAATTCCCAATATCCTGCATGGCTTTGATTTACTGGTCGTTGAGTAGCTAAAAATCGTTCATTACGCCATAAAATCCCACATACTACATTGAGAGGATTCGTGTATTCATTATGGTGGAGCATATAACTATGCCTTGTTGTGTATTATAGTTTTAGATAGTTTAATCTTTCTTTATTATTATAATTTAAATATAGGCTACCAATGGTTAGTTAACCTTTTGTTCTTTAGGTATAAAAATTCTGGTTGTAGTCTTGCAGTTAGATATTATTAAGTTACAGTCAAAAAAATTTATAACGGTTTAATATAATTATCTAAGATAGATAACAAGCTTTTTGAACTAATTATTTTCTAAATATGTTGCAATAATAGTATCATATTGTGAAGTTATTTTAAAAGATTCAGCTGCCATTTTTTTACGGAAGGTTAGAGAGCTATACATAGAGTTTATAGATAATTCTTTTATTGCTTCAGAGTAAAAGGTTGGGCTAGGTAATACTAGTACACTATGAAAATTTTTTGCTGCTGCTCTTAACATGCATGGACCACCAATATCAATGTTCTCGACCATTTCATATGGATTAAATTTTTTCATTAAAGCTTTTTCAAATTCGTATAAGTTTACACAAACTAAGTCAAATGGTTGAATACCTAACTGTTGTAATGTGTTGGTATGCTCAGAATTGTTTTTATCTGCAAGAATTCCTGCATGAATATTAGGGTGAATAGTCTTTACACGTCCTCCTAAAATTTCAGGGAATCCTGTTACAGAACTAACAGCAGTTATAGGTAACCCTGCTGAATGTAATGTAGCTAATGTTCCTCCTGTAGAAACAAGCTCTACATTATGTTTATGAAGAAAGGTAGCTAATTCTATAAGGCCATCTTTTTGAGTGACACTTAAGATTGCTCTTTTAATTAAAATAAGATCCATAACGTTTACTCCAGTAAAGTGATTAATACTATATATACAATTAGTACTTTATGTAAAAAAAATATGCATCATATGTGAGTCAAAATATGTTTTTAGTATTTGATTTTAGTATTAGATTATGTTTTTCATGTAGTTGTTGGAGGTGATATGAAGGGAATTATATTAGCAGGTGGCTCAGGAACACGTCTTTACCCTATTACTAGGGGAGTTTGCAAGCAGTTAATACCTATTTTTGATAAACCAATGGTTTATTATCCTTTATCTATCCTTATGCAAGCAGGAATACGTGAAATTTGTTTTATCACAACGCCTCATCATCAACAGGACTTTATAAATCTTTTTGGCGATGGTTCACAGTTAGGGCTTCAGTTAACGTATATAAAGCAATCATTTCCTAATGGTCTGGCTGAGGCATTTATATTAGCAAGAAATTTTATTGCTGGAGAACCTTGTTGCCTTGTCCTTGGAGATAATTTGTTTCATGGAGACAAGTTATATTGTATGCTTGAAGATTGTACAGGCCTTGAGTATGGAGGGAAAGTTTTTGCTTATAGAGTAAAAGATCCTGAACGATATGGTATTGTTTCTTTTGATGAAAATAATAAAGTATTAACTATTGAAGAAAAGCCTCAAAATCCAAAATCACATTATGCAGTCACAGGATTATATTTTTATGATGGTGACGTATCAAATAAAGCAGCATCATTGAAACCTTCTGCAAGAGGGGAACTTGAAATTACGGATTTAAATAATATATATCTTCAAGACAGTGGACTTTCTGTTGAAATTTTTGGGCGTGGAGTTGCTTGGTTGGATACAGGAACATTTGAGTCAATGCATCAAGCAGCAGCCTTTGTTCAAGCCGTTCAAGAGAGACAAGGTGCAAAAGTTGGTTGTATTGAGGAAATTGCATGGCGTAAAGGGTATATTGATGATGTTCAATTAAAAAAACTTGCAGAGCCCATGCATAAGAATGAATATGGTGAATATTTATTTAGTTTACTAGAACAGAATAATGAACGATAAAACTTGGTATATTAAAAAGTAGGTTAAGTTTTATAGTGAACAATAATAAAAAGGATATGAATTATCTTCAACATCAACTTGTTTTAGATATTACATCTATTGTTTCAGATGGTCGAGGGCTTGGACGTTTTGAAAATAAGGTTGTTTTTGTTCCTCATACAGTTCCTGGTCAAAAAGTTCTTGTTAATATCACATCTGTACACTCAAAGTTTTTAGAAGGAGAAGTTAAACAGATAATAAAACCTTCGAAGTATGAAAGAGAACCTATATGTATACATGCAATACAATGTGGAGGTTGTACATGGCAGCATATTCAATATAAACATCAAATTATTTGGAAGAAACAAATAATACAAGATGCTCTTGAACGTATAGGTAAAGTGAACAATCCAGTAATATTAGATGTTATACCTTCTCCATGTGAGTGGAGATATCGTAATAAGATGGTCTTTGCGTTTGCTCCATCTCCTTGTCTAAGTACAGTATTATTAGGTTTAAAAAGAGTTGATTCTCATGAAGTCATTCCAGTTACAGATTGTTTGCTTCAGTCCAAAAATACTATGAAAATAGTAGAGATAGTAAGACATTGGGTTAGACACGAACAGACATCATTAGAAAAAAAGATACTTACATTAAAATATTTTCGTTTTCTTATTATTCGAGAGACAATAACTGGTGATATCCTTGTCGAGCTTATTGTAAATAAAAAAAATACATTGATTGAGAATAAATTTGATGAACAGGCATTAGGTAAAAGGTTAGCTCAGTGTCTAAAAGGAGTAGAAGCTATAAAAGGTATTATATTGTCTCGGAGGACTCAGGTTTCAGATATAGCCTATAGTGAATATATAATCTGGCATGAGGGAGAACGATTTTTAGAGGAACAAGTAGGGGATATTGTATTATCTAGGGGGAATGATAATTTTTTTCAAATAAATACAAAAGCAACTGAAATTCTTTACTCAAAAATTCTTTCCATGGCTCAACTTACAGGAAAAGAACTTGTTTGGGATTTATACACTGGAGTAGGTTCTATTGCTCTTTTTTTAGCTCCTTTTTCTTTAAAGGTGATAGGAGTAGAGTCAATTGCTGCATCTATTAATTTAGCTAATAAAAATCGTTTATCTTTAGGCTATACTAATTGTTCTTTTATACAAGATGATGCATTTAGTTTTATTCGTTCACAGATACAAAAAGGTATTACTCCTGATATAGTTATTGTAGATCCTCCACGTGCTGGTTTAGATAAAAAAGTTATAGAATTGCTTATCCGCCTTGCTCCTCGACGCTGTATTTATGTGTCTTGCAATCCTGGGACCTTTGCACGAGACATTGCTATGCTAAGTCCTCATTTTGTCATACAGCAGACTCAACCTGTAGATTTATTTCCTCATACACCACATGTAGAAACTGTTTCATATTTGTTGTATAATAATGCATTCTCTTAACAATGTTAGTTAACCATATGAAATTATTATTAATTTTTTATATTGTAATAGAAAAAATAGCATTCTATTGACTTTTAAGGCAACAAAAAGTAACGCTTTTTATCTATGATCCTGCAGTTCAAGATTGGAGATATCTATGTTTGAAAGTTTATCTGAAAGATTATCCAGTGTATTGCATGCGATTGGTAAACGTGGTCAACTTACGGAAGATAATATTCGTGACGGATTACGTGAGGTACGTTTAGCGTTATTAGAAGCTGATGTTAATTTTAACGTTGTTAAAAAGTTTATTGAGCATGTAAAAGAGAAAGTTGTTGGACAAGCTATAGAAAAACATCTTACTCCTGCACAACAGTTTATAAAGGTTTTTCATGAAGAACTTGTTAACCTATTAGGAGGAAAGTCGACCAAATTAGATGTAACGCATTTTCCCCTAAGTGTTATTATGCTTGTTGGGTTACAAGGTTCAGGAAAAACGACATCTACAGGAAAGCTTGCTTCTTTACTACAGAGTCAAGGATTACGTCCATACTTAGTTCCTGTTGATATATATCGACCTGCTGCTATTGAACAATTACAAACTTTGGCAACGCAACTGAATATCCCATGTTTTGCATCTAATGCGGCAATGAAGCCATTAGATATTATTAATGCTGCGCTGCATGAAGCAAAAGAAAAAGAGTATACAGTTGTTTTGTTAGATACAGCCGGGAGATTACATATAGATGAACCATTAATGCAAGAACTTACAGATATAAAACTTGTTGCACATCCACAAGAAATTCTTTTTGTTGCAGATGCTATGACAGGTCAAGATGTTGTAACTGTTGCAGAGGAGTTTAATAAAAAGCTTTCATTAACAGGTGCCATTCTTACAAAGATGGATGGAGATGCACGTGGAGGTGCAGCACTATCTATTTGTTCATCTACTGGTGTGCCAGTTAAGTATGTGGGAACCGGTGAGAAACTTTCTGACTTTGAAGTCTTTCATCCAGATCGTATAGCAGGACGTATTCTTGGCATGGGAGATATGCTTACACTTATAGAAAAAGCCCAGTCAACGTTTGAAGATGATGAGCTTAAAGCTATTACTGAAAAAATTCAGAAAGCAACATTTAATTTTGAAGATTTTTTTAGTCAAATACGCCGAATGAAACAATTAGGTTCATTAAGTTCTTTAATGAAACTTATCCCTGGATTTGGTTCTGCTGTTAGTAAATTTCGTGTTGCAATTCCAGAAGATGAATTTTCTTATACAGAAGCTATTATCAACTCTATGACAATTAAAGAGCGTCGAAATCCAGATTTGTTAAATACAAGTAGACGACAAAGGATTGCTAGAGGCGCTGGTGTTACTCTTAATAAAGTTAATCAAACAATTCAGAAATTTGATCAAATGAAGCAAATGATGCAGAGAGTTGTCTCAGATAATTCTCTTATGAAGAATGCAGAATCAGGAGAAGGTGGTTTTGGATTAGGATCATTTTTTGGTGAGGGAGGAATAGGTTTTAGTGCATTACCAGGTATCCCTGGACTGTTTGGAAGACCTGTCCTGCGTTCAACTTCAATTGGTGGAGTGAATGGTAGTGGAAAATCTGCAACAAAAAAGAAAAAGGAAAAAAAGAAACATAAGAATAAAAAAAGAAAATAGCTCTTTTATATTATTATGAAGTGCTGCTTTTATTATGAATAGTAACCTATTAATTTTTTTATTAATTCTTAATGTATTTTTTCTTGTTCTTTTTTTGAGAGTTATATATCATAAAAGTTAGGAGAATTTAATATGTCTGTAAAGTTAAGGCTTACCCGTATGGGTAATAAAAAACGTCCATTTTATCGTATTGTAGCAATCAACAGTCATACTCGTCGTGATGGTCGTCCATTAGACTATTTGGGATACTATAATCCTCAAACAAATCCATCAGCTATCAAGGTTGATGTCGAAAAAGTAGAAAAATGGCTGTCAATTGGTGCACAACCTTCAGATACTGTACGCTCTATTATTAAAGCATATAGTAAAGTTAATGTATAATATCTAGTTTTGCCTTGTGTAGTTACACATGGTTTTCATTCCTTAACCTCTCTTTTGAGAAATAACAGAGTTAGTATGTTAAAAAGTTTTGTAGAATTTGTTGCCAAATCCCTTGTAGATAATCCTGAAGAAGTGCAGGTGTGTGAAGTGGAAGGTGAACAAACTTCAGTTCTTGAATTACGTGTTGCAAAAGAAGACCTTGGAAAGGTTATTGGTAGACAAGGTCGTACAGCAAGGGCTATTCGTACCCTTCTAGGTGCCGCATCATCTAAAGCACAAAAACGCACAATGCTTGAAATCTTGGAATAATCTACATATATGTCAGAGCAGCTTGTAGCTGTCGGAGTATTATCTCGTCCTCATGGTATTAAGGGTGAGATCCGTTTAATACGTTATACGGATTCTATTGATGTTTTTTTAGGTGAAGTCTTTCTTCAAAAAAGTAACTCATTACCTAAAAAGGCAGAAATTATATCCTCTCGTATTCATCAAGGAGTAGCTCTAGTATGTTTTAAAGGTTTTTCTGATAGAAGTGCTGTAGAAGTCTTACGTGGTCAAACATTACTTGTTTCAAGAAGTTTTTTACCTGAGATAGAAAGTAATGAGTCTTATCTATGTGATCTATTAGGGTTTTCTGTAGTATTAGATAATACAGATGAAGTTATAGGTAAGTTGGAATATGTATCGTTTCCTGGGGGACAGGAATTGTGGTCGATCATTACTCCAGAAGGGAAAGAAGTTCTTTTACCAGCTATACCAGAATTTGTATTAGAGGTTGACACTAATGCTCAACTTATTAGGATAAATCCTCCGAAAGGACTGCTAGAGCTATATAAGTAAATACCTTGTTAATGAGATATCAGTGTAATTTATATCATAGGATTATATTATTTTACTAGTTTGTTAGGAAAAGTAAGATAAAAATTTTTTATAGTGATAAATATGCTCTATAACTTAGGTTAGTTCTTAATATTATAAGAATTTTTATTAGTTATATTCTTTTTACCTATAACTATTATAATTCGTCTACTTTTATTTTTTAGCTAGTAGTGTATCTTATTTTTTTATACCATAATTAATTAAAAAGAAAAATAACATAACCATAACTATTATTATCTATAGTAACAATTGATTTAATAGTAATAACTATTAATGCAGTAAGATTAGTATAAAACTCTTTGTTAATCTAGTTATATTATTAGAACTAGATTAACTTAAAGAGAATATGGTTTTCATCCAGTAAGTTGATAAATACTAGATCGTTATTTAATTAATCCTGTGGGGTTTCCACTAGGAGTTGCTCCTGTAAGAGTTACCCCAGCTGTTGAAAGTGTAAGATTTGTGCAGGCTTCAAGGTATTTTGTTTCAAGATCTTCAGGAACTTTTTTATATTCATAAATAAAGAATTTAGCTTCTATTGTTCCTGAAAATTCTTGTTCAAATGGGTATCCATAAGGTAACATCATCATTTGAGCACCTTGTTGTGTGGGGATAACTTGTAGTAAAGCAACATCCTTAAGTATATTTTTTTCAGGATCAAATTTTCCTAGTACAAGTTCACCTGTAAAAAGTTTTACCATACGGATAGTATAAGACATAGTATAATCTCCTTAGTGAAGTTCTATTGGCATAGTTAGGGAGTCCTAATTGTTATGTCAAGTTTAGACTACAATAATTATTAATCATAGATACTATTATATACTAAATGTGAAAAGATAAAAGAAGGCTAAGATGGATTTAAAAGAATTACAAGAAGATTTAGGATATTATTTTAAAGATGAACAGTTACTTATAACAGCATTGACACATAGTTCATGGGTAAATGAAAATGATGTAACAGCAGAACATAATGAAAGGTTAGAGTTTTTAGGAGATGCTGTATTAGAAATTTGTATCTCTGAGGAGTTATTTAAACGTCATCCTGAGGCAAGAGAGGGAGAATTAACTCGGATGAGATCTAATCTTGTTAATACAAAAATGTTAGTCCTTCTTGCTAGAGAACTTAAACTTAATCAATATCTTTTATTAGCACGAGGAGAAGAAAATCAGGGAGGCAGACAAAGAAATACTTTACTTGCTGATACAATGGAGGCTGTCTTTGGAGCAGTTTTTGTTGATGGAGATTTGTTTTATGCAAGAAAAGTAATTAGCAAGAGTTATGATAATTTTTGGCCTAAAAAAAGTGCCGCATTAGTTAAAGATTTTAAAACAAGATTACAGGAAGAGACACAAAGACATATTAAGGGATTACCAAAATATATCCTTGAAGGAATGCATGGACCTGAACATGAAAAAATTTTTGAAGTTTGTGTCGAACTTCCAGATGGCCAAGTTTTTAGAGCCAGTGGTACAGGTTTAAAAAGGGCAGAACAAGAAGCTGCACGTATTGCTTTAGAGTCTTTGATGCATTGTCAATCAGTTAATGATAAGTAAAAGCTTATATGATTCTTTTTATTAGTTATAAAAATAGTTAATATATAAAGTAAGTAGAGCAGGAAAAGATTATAAATAGACAATATTATCATAACGGTACAATAAATCAATAAGTATCATGGCTTGAAGAAAAGAATACAACAACTTCTTTCCTCCAAGCCATGTGTCTTTGGTCTGCCTTAACCATATTATGTAGTGATGGATTAGCCACTAATGAGTTGGCTTGCCATCTTTGGCAGTGAGTTTGCCTGTGAAAGCATTGCTACTCCAGATTGTGTTAAAATTTGATTTCTTACAAATTCAGTCATTTCTGTTGAAACGTCTATATCAGAAATTCGTGATTCTGCAGCCTGGAGGTTTTCAGCTTGGGTATTTAAGTTTGTAATTGTTGCTTCTAACCTATTTTGTAGCGTACCAAGGCTAGCACGAATATTATCTTTAGAAACGATAGCATCATTGATGGCGTCTAACGCTGCTTGTGCTGCAGCTTGAGTAGAGATTGTAGCACCAGGACCAGTAGTTCCATTTCCAAGGCCTAGTGCAGAAGCTGTAGCGGAATGTATGCTAATTTCATAATAGTCTTCTGCTGAACTATTCCCTGGACCAAAATGTACTCTTAGAGCTCCTGTTTGTTGTAGATTAGTTCCTTTATGAGGTCCAGATAGAGAACCATCTAATAATTTTATACCATTAAATTCTGTTGCAACAGAAATACGTGTAATTTCTGAAGCCATTGCTTGATATTCAGATTCAATAATCAAGCGTTGTGTTGAATTATAAGTACCTGTAGCAGCTTGTTCAGCAAGCTCTTTCATTCGGATAAGCTTTTCATCTATAACACCTAGTGCCCCATCTGCAACTTGTACTAATGAAATAGCATCATTTGCATTTCTTGCACCTTGTTGAAATGTTTTAATATCGGCTCGCATAAGTTCTCTAATAGCAAGCCCTGCTGAATCATCAGCTGCTGTCCCAACACGAAGTCCAGAAGATAGACGTCTTGTTGATTGGCTAAGTCGTGAATAACTTTCATTGAGGTTACGGGCTGCATTTGCAGCCATCATGTTGTTGTTAATGACCAAAGACATATGGCAAACCTCCTGAAATGGTTGGTTACCATAAATCATGCAATGGATATACCAATCTTAAAAAAGTAATAAATATAGAAATGTTACATATCATATTTTTACTCTATTAACTGTTATATCAATCCAATCTTAATACTAATGACAAATAACCGGCATTGTTATAATATTATAATATATTATGTAAAAATTTTATACTACAAATATATCGTAGTAATGTTTTTATTACTATATTAATTATAAAAAAATGAATATTTTAATTTTATATTATATTATAAATAAGTAGTTTTTATAAATTATAATAGTAAATTTTTATTTTTTTATTTAGTTAAACATAGTTTTTTTTGTATATATCATTATTTTAAATAGTAGTAAAAAATTTTTTGTTTTTATATATAAATTTTAAGATAACTATTAAGTAGTATAAATTTTTGTACTTCTTATTACAAGTAAGCAGTATCTAACTCCTCTTTATTATAAGAGATAATGAATAGTATTATTTGGCATATAATTTGCTATATATTTAATAATTCCTTTCTCCTTTTAATGTATAGTGTTGATGCCCCAAAAGGATATATTCCTTCTGGGGCATTTTTTATAGTTTTTTAGTGTATAATTTTAAATATATTATGGAAGATATAATCTTTTTGTACTAATAAGATTGTAATTATAAAGAAATATAATAAACTATCTTATTTATTTCCATGAGATATAAAGGATAATATGAAGATATGACTCAAAGTCCAACATTGATTATTCAATTACAACGAATGGGTGATTTAATACTATCATTTCATTTGTGTAAAAGATTATTGATGTTAGAGCCAAATCATCCTTTATGGGTTCTTGCAGAACCTCATTTTTTTAAAGAATTAATTACAGTTGCTCCTCAAGTGGTTTTTTTTGATCACTCTATGATACCTAATCTTAAATTAAGGAACTATAGGCGGGTTATTAATTTAAGCCATAGAGACATAGCTGCTCAACTTACTGGTGTATTAACTACTGAAGAGAAAATAGGTATTTTTAATCAAGAAGATTTTTTATATATAGCAGGTGATTGGAGATTATACCGTAGTTCTATAGTTAATAATAATAGGCATAATCTTTTCCATTGGTCAGATTTGGAAGCATTAGGGCTGATTCCAGAGCAGTCATTTAAAGAGGTTATATGGCCACCTTTACGTAATATTGGAAGTTCAGGACATATTGGACTTTTTGTTGGTGCAAGCGAGGCTGGAAAGCGTCCTAACGCACAGTTTTGGGGTTTACTAGCACGTTATCTAATAAGGCATAACTTATACCCAATTTTTCTTGGAGGTCCTAATGATAGGAGCTTAGCTCAAGAGTGTATAGACATAGCTCAGTTAAATTCGTCTAATAATTTTGCTGGGAAATTTAATCTTTCTGAGTTAGTACTTTTTTCCCAAAAGCTAGACTTATTTGTTACTCCAGATACAGGTCCAATGCATTTGGCTGCATGGACAGGAACTCCTGTTTTGAATTTGTCTATGGGAAATGTAAATCCATGGGAGACAGCTCCTGCATCTCCTGGACATATTGTAGTTAGGCCAGCTATGAGTTGTGTAGGTTGTTGGAATTGTGAGGGGAGAGATTTTAGTTGCCGGAGTTTATTTACCCCAGGGAAAATAGGTAGACTTATTGTTCATTTAATAGAGAATAGTTCTTTAGAGAAATCAATATTTTCTGGGTTACATATATATAAAACAAGTAGAGATGAACGAGGATTATTTACTTTGGTTCCATTGCTTCCCAATATTGAGCATCAGAGACATTTATTAGGTTTATTTTGGAAAGAGTGGTTTATTGCAATGCTTGGTGGAATGTCAGACAAACTTATACCTGTTTCTAAGTTATTTTTTGAGAATGCTCCTCATATGTGTAACCCTATGCAAAAAACATTATTAAGTCTTAGTAAGAATGTTGCAAAAGTTCTTAAAAAAGGAAGTGATATTGTTCCAAGTAAATATTGGTTCAGCGTTATGCCTGCATTAAGGCCAGCTACAGGTTATATTGATTTGTTATTACAAAATAATAAATTTAGTAATAAAGCATGGAAAAAAACAGGTACATTGCTTTCTTCGTTAATAGAAACTTTTAGTTTTGCTTCTCAATGTTAGTAAGCTATCTACTATCAACTTTTCATCATAACTATATTTTTTATTAGATATTTTTTGTATTTTAGTAGTAGGCTAGAATTAGTATGGAGTATTAATTAATAGGTAAAAGTTACCTAGAATCTTAATCTAATAATCGTATCTTCTTGGGAATACACACATTAAAATTTTTGGAACACTCCTTGTACTATTTTGCCTACAAGGAGTATAGCCATGCAGATTTTTCCTATTTCTTCCGATATGCTTTATAAAGAAGCTTCATCATTATCTAGAGGTAATGGTAGAGATAGCTTTGCTTTTAATCAGCTCTTTACTAAGTTTTTTAAAAATACTCCAGCTGAAATTACGCCAAATTTATTTTATGATTCTGTAGATAAAAATACATCATTTTTTAGTACAGAAGCTCCTTATGATAATAGTGCAGAGCTTAGAGTAGATGTAAGTACATTATATCCATCCTCTTCTTCTATTGATGATATACGTTTTACAGATAGCGAGTTGCAAAAGGTTATTGATTCATTAGCAGCCCAAGGTGCTGCAACTGAAACTGTTCAGAATCTTCTTGGTTCACCTAATGGAACAGCTATTGGTGATGTCATACAAGCAGTAGCTTATGAAGCTCCTGTGCGTCTTAGTGAAAGCGATATGATAAATATTAGATCACTAGCAAATAAACTGGATAGTTCAGGTCAGTTAGGAGAGAGAGTTCTTAGTGATTTCAGACAAGGACGTTCTGTTCAAGCATGGGATCGTTTAAGTAAAGCATTATCAAGTTATGATCCAAATGTAAAACTTTCAATTAGTCATAAAGAAATTGTTTCTCTTGGAAAGGCGTTAGGGGCAAACTCTGCAACATTGGATGCATTATCAAAAAGTTTTAAGGGAAGTAAAGAGTTATCCCTTACTCCTGATCAGTTAAGAAATTTACTTGTACCACTTCAACAACAAATGACAAATAAAATTGATGCACAGAGTAAGTTGGCAAGCCAACTTGAAGGTGCATTAATGCCTGTAATTAAAGAAGCTAAAAAGCGTATGGATGAGGAGATTTCAGCTGGGACTATTGAGTCAAGACGATCAGAGCAGAGTAAAATTCTTATTCAGGATACAGTTACAAAGAATGGAATAGCTAATATCCAACAACAAGACGTAGCTAGTGAAACTCTTAATAAAATACAGGGTGCAGAACAAACTCAGGATACAGTTACAAAAAATGGAATAGCTAATACTCAACAACAAGACGTAGCTAGTGAAACTCTTAATAAAATACAGGGTGCAAGACAAAATACAGATTCGGCAAAATTTGCCGGGCAATTTCAACCTCAAACTGGTGATAAAGAAAATTTATTTCAAGGTAAGAATAGTGGTGATGGATTATTTGAAAAAAATAATGGACAAGATAGTAAGGGTTTATTGTCTGATAATAAGGGAAAAGGTGTTACTACAACTAGTTCTAACCCATGGGAATCTCTTGCACAACGTTTAGGGGTAAATCAATCTGTGGGGACAGTTATTCCTCTTCAACAACCTATACAACAAAATGCTCAACTAACTGCAATAGATCGTTTAGCAGCTAGAATGTTTTCTCAAATAGAGCAAGGGGCATTTTCTGCACTTCGTAATGGAACCAGTAAATTAGAGTTGACACTTAACCCTCTTGAACTTGGAACAGTGAATGTTTTGCTTACAACAAAGAATGGGGAGGTGAGTGCACTATTGCGCCCTGAACGTGCTGAAACAACAGCTGCATTACTGCAACAGATGGATAGCTTACGTGCGGAGCTAGAACAACAAGGTCTTAAGGTAGCTAAAGTAGAAGTACAAACACAGTTGAAAGACGAACAAAATATGCATTGGCAAGGTATGGATCAGCATAATAGCTCTCAAGAACAATCTGAAAGAGTAAGGGATCTTGAGAGATTACGCATGCTTGGAAGAGTAGGACAAGAAGATAATGGGGTAGAAATTTCCTTGGCACATAACATGCATAATAACAGTATGACGGCAGGAAATACCAGCCGAGTAGATATCATTGCATAAAGGAGTTTTATCATGCCAACTAATGGTGCTTCAGGAGTTAGCTCAGCAACTGGGATTTTTTCTCAGCAGGCTGGTAAAAGTGAACTGGGTAAGGAAGATTTTCTTAAATTACTTGTAACCCAGTTTAAATATCAAGACCCCCTGAACCCTATGGAAGATAAAGAATTTATTGCTCAATTAGCACAGTTCTCTGCTCTTGAGCAGCAGATGAGTACAAATGAAAAGATGGAGTCTTTATTAAATTTACAGACACAACAACAAATGATTAGTGCTGCAAGTTTTATTGGTAAAGAAGTTGCTGCTCGTGGTTATGGTGTATCCGTTAAAGGTGATACTATTTCTAATATTCAATATGCAATTAATGAAGAAATGGTTAAAGGTTATGTAAATATTTTTGATGCTTCTAATCAACTAATTACAACAGTTCAATTGGACTCAAAGGCACCTGGTATTCATGATTTTGATTGGGATGGGCTGCTTCCTAATGGAAGTAAAGTTTCTGATGGAGTTTATACAGTTAATATCGCAGGTCAAAATTCAGCAGGTGCTCCAGTTTTAGTAGACACATCTGTAAGTGGAAAAGTAGAAGCTGTTACAATGTATCAAGGGGATCAATTATTACGTCTTTCTGATGGACGTCTAGTAGCTCTTTCAAATGTTCGTGAAGTGGTTCAGCCAAAAACAGTTGAGCCCGGTGATGACACAGACAGTGGTGATTCAGAAGACGGTGAGTCAGGTGGTGGGGATAATTCAGATCCTGGTGAAACTAATGGTACAGAGGGATCTGAAGGTTCTGGGATGCAGGATTTGTATCAGCTATTACCCACTATAAAAGAGAAGTTATCTAGGTAAGGTAGATTATATATAATTAAAACTAAACTCTGGAAAAACCTGAGGCAACAGGCAGAGTAAAATACATTCGGAGGTTGATTACTATGAGTCTTACAGCAGGAATGTGGACAGGTGTTTCAGGACTTTTAAGTCATGGCGAAAAGATGAATGTTATTGGTAATAACATAGCTAACGTAAATACAGTAGGCTTTAAAGGCCAACGTATGGATTTCGCAGACTTTATTTATCAAGATGGCTTTAGTACTGCAGGGATTACACAAATTGGACGTGGTGTAGGCATTGGAGCTGTCATGGGGAACTTTGGTCAGGGTAGTTTTGAAACCACAACTGAAGCAACAGACCTTGCTATTGGTGGTCGTGGATTTTTCAAAGTTAAACCACAAGGATCAGAGACTTCATATTATACCCGTGCAGGTAATTTTCGTTTTAATAATGATGGATACTTAGTTGATCCTCATGGATATGCTCTTCAGGGTTGGAAAATTGATAATACTGAAGGGCCACAACGTATCTCAGGTGGTGTTAATCCAGGTACAAATACTTCGCAGATTATGGGTACAGGTGAACCAACAGATATCCGTCTTGATACTTGGACAGTTGCACCTTTACAGACAACAAATGTAAGTTTTAACGTAAACCTTTCTTCTGATAAATCTGGAGATAAATCTCAAAACGTTAATAGTCCATTTACCTCATTATTTAATATATGGAATGGTAAACAACCAAGTGAACCTAACAATCCACCTATGCCTGAAAGTGCATATAGTTATCAGACATCTATTAAGGTATATGATGAAGCTGGTGGAACACATACATTAACAGTCTATTTTGACCAAGTTTCTCCTAAAGACTACAAAGGTGGTGGAAGTGGAGAAAGTGTATGGGAATACGTTGTTACTATGGATCCTTCTGAAGATAATCGCCAAGTTTCTGTTGGTGGTAACATTGTGGACATCAAAGATACTAAAGCTGCAGGAATGTTAATGTCAGGAACATTGAGTTTTGATAGCTCAGGAAAACTTGCAAACCAAAGTGCATATTCGCTGAATGGTTCACGTAAGCCTGCAGTTGATCCTGCAACCGGAGCTCTTATTAATGGTAATGGTTTTACTATTGATAGAGATGGAAATGCAATTCCTATTCTTAATATAGATAATCCAGCTGAAAACTTCTATCCAGCAGAAGTTTCTAATAATGGATTTCCTATGATTGTAGCTAATTTTACTGGTGTCCCAGGTAAAAATACAGCTGGATCTGTTGGTGATGCTACCACCTTTTTTACAGAAATTGACTTTGGTTTAAAAGCTACTGATCTTGATAATACATGGAAGAATGCAAATGAACCTCTTTCTTCTTTAAGCTATAAAAAAACACATAATCCTATGGATGTCGCAGGTGGTTGGACAGTTGGTGGGTATAAAACTCCAGCTCCATCAGTAACTGAACTTGGTATGGCTCAGATATTGGAAAATCCTGCTGGGGTAATGCCACAATATTATTTTGGTAACCCTAACTATGATAACACAGTTCCACAGAGTCCACCATATGTATATAAAAATGAAGCTTCTTATCAGGCTGCATATAAGACTGCATTAACTGCCGCAGGTGGTACCGCAGCTGACATTAAAAAGGAACATTGGCCTCATAATGCTGCATCAGGTATATTAGAAGCTAATGATCCACCAAATGTTAAAGACTTAGCTAATATGAATGGAACACCAAACCGCTTATCAAATGCGTTTACTAACTATGCAGGT
This sequence comes from Lawsonia intracellularis PHE/MN1-00, assembly GCF_000055945.1. Taxonomy (NCBI): domain Bacteria; kingdom Pseudomonadati; phylum Thermodesulfobacteriota; class Desulfovibrionia; order Desulfovibrionales; family Desulfovibrionaceae; genus Lawsonia; species Lawsonia intracellularis. The sequence goes on along the minus strand of NC_008011.1, from coordinate 695,173 downwards.
GGTAGCTCTACAAAATCTGCAAGTCAAAATGGTTATGGTTTTGGTGATTTAATGAACTATAGTGTAAATGCTGAGGGAGTGTTATTTGGAGTATATTCAAATGGAGTACAACTTCCATTATATCAAGTAGCTCTTTATGATTTTAACTCTAAACAGGGGTTACGTCGTGAAGGTGGTAACTTATTTAGTCAAACAAGAGAATCAGGGGACCCATCTTCAGGTGCTGCAAACACTTCTGGGTTTGGTTCAATTAACGCTAATACTTTAGAAGGATCAAACGTAGATATATCTACAGAGTTTGTCTCAATGATTGCAACACAACGTGGATTCCAGTCAAATAGTAAAATTGTAACTACTATTGACCAAATGTTAGAGACAGTTGTAAATATGAAGCGTTAGTGGTACTCTCTCCTGATAGTAGTCAGGAGCAGGAGAGCTCAAATTTATTTAGAGTCTACCTCCGAAAAAATACCGGTTTGCCTACCGGTATTTTTTATGTGGAGGGGGGAATGGAATATATTATACACAATCTTATGGGAGTAGATAACCATAGCGTACAGCAAGTGTATCTGTTTGCTCTACAATCATTGCTGCAACTTGGTCTACTTCATCAGCAGTAAGTACACCTATTTTTTTTGCAAGAAAATGTTTTAGTGTTGTTTCTGATTGTGAAAAAAGCCACACAACAGAATATACTGAGCCAATACTTGGACGTTGAGAAAACTCTGACATTGTAGCAAGCAGAATACGAATTTTAGGGGAATCTTTTTCTGTAAGTGTGAAAAGATTACTTGCATTCATTAATTCTTTGATGCGGGTGGAAAGTTTAGAACCAATACTATCAGTACCTTCAAATTCGATTGAAATAGTTGTATTACGTTTTGTAGATTTTTCAGGTTTATTAAGAATAGATTCAGGAGATTCTGTTTTGGGTTGTGTTGCAGTAGCTGAACTTAACAAAGTTATAAATATAATTCCTATAGTGAGGTAGTAGCGAAGTAATGCCATGAGTGCTCCTTATAGTAAAGATTATTAACATTATAAATAAATCAAAAAAAGGGATGTATAAGGATAGGCTGGATCATAAGTGTTACTTATCATAGAGGAGAATGATATGAATATTAAAGCCATTGGTTGAGATAACCTGTCCAGTATAGTATACTTATAATGAGTAATGCTTGTAGTCCTGCAAATACATCATCAATCATAATTCCATATCCACCAGGTAACCAATTCTCTGATGCATTAACAGGCCATATTTTAATAATATCAAAAATACGAAAAAGAATAAATGCTAATCCAATAAAAATCCATCCAGGATTTTTGAATGGAAGTAATACTATCCAAAGACCCAGTAATTCATCAATCACAACTTCTTTGGGGTCTTTTTTTTGTAGTAATTGTTCAATTATTGTTCCAACAAGGCTACCTGTCCAAAAAATAAAAATAAGAATTAATATTCTTGTGAATGTTGAGAATGGAATGAATAGCCAGGGGGCTAATATTGCTGCTATGAGTGAACCACAACTACCTGGCATAATAGGAGATAATCCTGCTATTCCAAGTCTTGCATAGCTTATTATACATAGCCTTTTGAGTTCATTTATTCCCATATCTAACCTTAATTAATGTAAAAACAAGATATAGAAAGTTTTTCTGATTTTTGTTAATATATTTTCTTAATATAATTCAGGAGTTAGAAAGACTCAACAAAAGTTTTGGAGCATTTATGGCATATTTGCCTTATGAGTATTTTTGTTATTTTGTTTATGATATAGAACTTAGTTATGAAGAAATAATGAGTAAAGAAGAGAGGCTTACCTTTTTTGTTCAACAGATACTTAATAGTTTTGATGCAATACATCTTGATTTTACACCAGTAGGAGATGGGTTACAGGTTCAATGTTCGTTTGAAGACATGAATGATAGAAAATATAATGAATTATGTGAAGCCTTAAGTAACTACACTTGTGATGGTATAAATGGAAAGTTTTTACTTATTAGTAGAGACTTGAATCAGTTACAAGGAGTTGTAGCTTCAGATAAGACGTTTCAAAAATATACTTTTACTATTCCTCCTTGGAATTAGATATAATTTTAAAAAGCAATAAATAGAAAAAATACTTAATACTTAGTAAGTTATGTATATTTGTAATTTCGTTAATTGGTTTGAACTGTAAGATTGTTATGTTCAGCTTGACGACAAAGCTTAACCATTGTATTTTTCACCTCTTCTAACTGTTTTTTTGTTTTATTGCCTGGATGGCGGAACTGGTAGACGCAAGGGACTTAAAATCCCTCGGTGAATTCACTGTGCGGGTTCAACTCCCGCTCCAGGCACCACTTCATTTTTTATAAACAAATTTAAAACAATAGCCTTTTATTTTGATGGGGTATATGTTTTTTCTCCTATTTTTTTTGCAACAATAAATCCTACTGTATTTGTAAAAATTACACCTATTGCTACAAGCATAAGCACAATATTTCTTATAAGTTTTAAGTTTTCAACTGCTGACTTTGATTCTATTCCTATCTTATCCATATTTTCTTCTAGGATTTCATTAAGGAGTGTTAAGATACTCTGTACGATTGCATCTTGATTCTGTATATTTTCTTGAGCTAACTCATAGTTATTAATTATAGTTACAAAGATATTTTCAAGATTTTTCATTGAAAAAATTAACGATTCAAATGGAGCAGTAAATTCTTTAACAGAATTTGCTTCTTTGATAGCTTCCATATGGCTAATACTGCCTTTGAGTATTTTTAAGCATGTTTCAAAAGCATTGCTATTTGCATTACTAACTCCTCTCCAAAAATCTCCTCTAGCAAGTAAGGATGTTTCAATGAGTTGGTTAAGATCAACTATTAGTTTGAAAGCTTCAGCATCTTTGCCACCAGTATTTCGAACTAACTCTTCAAGAGTTTTTAAAAACTCTTCTATGTCATTGATAAATGCACTTAAAAGAAAGGCTAATTTAGGTGTATTTTGTTTAAACATTTCAGTAAGATCGTATACTTTTTGGCCAACTTCTTTATATTCTTTTTTTAAAGCTATAACTTGTGGCAAGTTTTTATTTAATATTTTTAATGAGATAGAATCATCATTAAGGTTTTGTGCATGCTCTAGTGCTGTATTAAAAAGATGTATATTTTTAGTAAAATTATCATAGAAAGATTGATCTGCTCTTACAGTATAACTGCGAAAGTTTATAGAAGCTTCTTTCATTGTAATTAATAGCCGTGTAGTGATGCTTATAGCATCAGATGTTTCTAAGATTGTGATTTTAAATTGATCAATAATTGGTTGTATTGAAAGTAGAATATATAATCCTAAAATAAGAAACGTTCCTGTAGAAATAGCAAAACTTATTCCGATTTTAAGGTCAATATGTACATTTTTACTCATGTTTACCTCTTGTAGTATGAGCACTACAATATGTTATGGCTTCATCTACTAATGAATAAGTTACATAACAGTTATTCTAATATAGTGTCTATATTAAAATATATATATATACATATTTTACAGTTTAAGTATAAAATATTATATTATTCTAATAGATTAGTTTAATGTATTTTATTTATAGTTATAGTATAATATGTATATTAGAGTGGGTAGAAGAAAAAATATAAGAATAAAAGAAATATTAGTTTTCTGTAATGATAGGAATGATAATAGGTTCTCTTCCAATAACATTTCGGAAGAAACTATGTAGTGAAGTACAAATTTTTTTTTCTAGTTTTTGAGTCGTTAGAGTTAAATCTGATTGTAATATTTCAATAACAACTTGTTTTGCTTCTTCTATAAGACAATTTAGTTTTTTTTCAAAGATAAGGCCTCGAGAAAGAATAGAAGGCCCCTGCATAACAGATCCAGTTCCCTTATCTCTAGTAAGAGACACAACAACTACACCATCACCTCCAAGAAGTTGTCGGTCCCTAAGTACACTACTATCAACATCACCAATACCTTTTCCGTCAATCAAAATAGATTTTAAGGGTATTTTTTTTTCTTTACGGACCTTGGTTGGGAGAAGTGTAAGGGGCTCTCCATCATCAAGGATAAAAATGTTTTCAGAAGGAATTCCATGTTGCATTGCAAGTTCTTTGTGTCGAAATAGTTGTCTATATTCTCCGTGGATAGGAACAAAATATTGAGGATTAACTACTGTGAGCAAAATTTTTAATTCATCCTGACGTGCATGTCCTGAAACATGAATTGCTTTTTGTCCATTAAGACAAACAGTTGCTCCTAATCGGTATATTCTATTTATAAGGCGATTTACTGCTAAAGTACTATTAGGTAGAACTCTTGAAGACATAATAACAGTATCACCTTCATGGATAGAGAGATAGCGATGTTCCCCTGAAATAATTCTCACTAAGGCTGAAAGGGGTTCTCCTTGTGAACCAGTAGTGATAATAACTGTCTGTTCAGGAGACAGGTCTGGTACATTTTGATCAGTAAAAAATTTATAGGGGATATTGAGAAAACCTAGCTCTTTAGCTTTTTCTATATTATTAATAAGGCTTCTTCCTGTTACCACTAATTTTTTATTAAAAACTTTGACTAAATCACAGACGGTTTGAATTCGTTCTATATTACTTGCAAAAAGGGTAACAATAATTCTTCCTTTTGCCTCACTAAAAATTTCATAAAAATTTTTTTTTATATATTGTTCAGAGAGGTTATGTCCTTGCTCATCTGCGTTTGTTGAGTCTGAAAGGAAAAGTCGTATACCATCATTACCAGCAAATTCTTTAATAGATTGCAAATCTGTGCCAATACCATCTGATGGTGTTGGATCTATCTTAAAATCCCCAGAATGAATAATTTTACCAACAGGTGTTGTCACTGCAAGCGCATAGCTTTGAGGAATAGAATGACTTACTGAAATAAATTGGAAGTAAAGGTTACCAAGATTGAGTTTAGTTTTTGGAGTAACGGCAATAAGTTGGGCTGAGCTGAGGAGGTTACGTTCTTTGAGTTTGTGCTCAACTAGCGCAAGAGTAAAGGGAGAACCATAGATTTTTAGACCAGGAATAAAACATACAAGCCATGGGATAGCACCTATATGATCTTCATGTCCATGGGTAAGAACAACTCCTAGTAATCGATTTTTTACATGTAAAATAGGATCAATAGGTGGAATAATAACATCAATCCCAAGATGTTGTTCATTTGGAAACATGATGCCACAGTCAATAAGAACAACTCCTTTGGATGTTTCCCATAGTTGGCAGTTAAGCCCAATTTCCTCTAATCCTCCTAGTGGTGTTATAGTTAAAAATTCATCTTTCATTCAGTATCTCATAATTATAAGAGTTATTAGTTAATATATATATATATTATCTGCTCATTATGGCAGAGATTTTTTATATAACTCTTAAGTAAGTTAGTTAAAAAGCATCTGGCTCTTAGAAGAGTACAGATGCTTTTTAAAAAAAGTTGATAATATAGTAACAATACAATATAAAATTTTAACGCTTTGAATATTGATATTTTGCTCGAGCAGCACGTAACCCATATTTTTTTCTTTCTTTTTGTCGTGCATCACGTGTTAAAAAGCCTACAGGTTTTAAAAGGGAACGAAGTTCTGGATTAACTTCAAGAAGTGCACGAGAAATTCCATGACGTACAGCTTCAGCTTGACCAGATACTCCCCCACCACTTACATTAATTTTTATATCATATTTATCTAATAGTTTTGTATGGACTAGTGGTTGACGGATAATCATCTGTAATGATTTTCTAGGAAAATAATTTTCAAGAGGACGACCATTAATTTTAATAGTTCCATTTCCAGGGTAGAGTCTTGTACGTGCTACAGCTGTTTTACGACGACCTGTAGCATAATTAAATTCAGTTGACATAATAAACTCCTAATGTCATTAATAAGGAAGACTTAAAGGAATAGGCTGTTGAGCTATATGTTGATGCTCCGGTCCAGCATAGACTTTAAGTTTTTTTAACATAGCACGACCAAGACGATTTTTAGGAAGCATACCACGAACAGCATGTATAAGTACTTCTGCTGGTTTTTTTTCAAGAAGTGTTTTTAATGTTGTTTCTTTTAGTCCGCCTACATATCCAGAATGACGATAGTATTTTTTTTGTTCTTGCTTGTTACCAGTAACTTTAATCTGTTCACAATTGACTACAACAATATAGTCTCCGTTATCGATATGTGGAGCAAATTCAGGTTTATGCTTTCCACGAAGTCTATGGGCAATTTGAGCGGCAAGACGACCAAGAATTTTATTATGTGCATCAACTAGAAACCATTGGTGGCTAATATGTTCTGGCTTTGGGCTAAACGTCTTCATTTGCGAAGCGTCTCCTGTTTTTTATGAATAAAAATACTACATATTTCATAAATTACTAGATACTTCTTGTCAAGCAGGAAAAAAGATGATTTGTTAATTAGTTAAACCTTGTCAGGTATAGCTTCAAAGTTTACAATAAAAATAAGATAGTTATATGGAGAAGGTATGTCTTCTATTCGTAAGAGTCTGTTACAAATTATGTTTTTAGGTGCATCTATGCGTCGATGGAATGATAAGCTTCGTCCTATAGAACTTTATGAAGTAGATAAGCAAGGTCATAAAATGATTATTGCTTGGATGCTTACTTTATTAAATAGTCGTCATGCCTCTGAATCGGAAAAGATAGCATTACAACAAACTGTTATTGAGAGAGGATTATTTGATTATTTATTTGGTTTAATAGTAACAGATATTACACCACAAATTTTTCATAGAATTTGTGAACATCACATTCATAAAAGACAACTTACTGATTGGGTATTAAATAAATTAAAACCAATTGTAGAACCATTGAGTAGGGATTTTTGGGATCGTATGGTAAAATATCATTACCAAACAGATCGAACAGAACTTGCAGACAAAATTATTAAGGCAGCTAGGTTGTATGCATCAGGATGGGAATTTGCACTTATTCAACCTTTTAATACCTTTGATGAGGAGACAAAAAATATTTCCCATTTTTTTATCTCTGAACTTTTTGCCTTAAAAGAACTTACAGGGGTACAAGACTTAATCCAAGGAGAGGCTTTTTTTATAGAGAATCCTACAGCACTTGGACATTTTGCAAGGTTAAGCGGGCAATTACGTTTTCAAATTCGTTGGTCGGATACTCCTCGTGTTCCTGAAACATCAGTTTTAGGTCATATGTTTTTAGTAGCTGGATATGTATATTTTTGTAGTCTTGTTATAGGTTGTTGTCCAGCAAGATGTGTAAACAATTTTTTTGCTGGGTTATTTCATGATTTACCAGAGCTTTTGACTCGTGATATTATAACACCTGTAAAGCGTTCTGTGGATCAATTTTCAATATTGTTAAAAGAGTATGAATTACAAGAATTAGAGAGACGTATTTTTGTACCATTGCGGAAGTCAGGTTATATAGATCTTGTACATAGATTGCAATACTACTTAGGGCTACTTGGTGAAGATGTTACATCCGAATTTCAAGAAACAATACAAGATAGCTCAGGGGTAAAACGTATTAAGAACTTTGAAGAGCTTCAATTGTTTAACAATAAAGATGAATTTGATCCAAAAGACGGTCAACTATTAAAAGCATGTGATAGTCTTGCTGCTTTCTTAGAGGCACATACTTCAATATATAAAGGTATTTCATCTCCTGTATTGCATGCAGCAGTTGCTCGCATCCATGCAGATTTTCATAATTTAACTTTTGGTACACTTTCTTTTGGTACGTTATTAGCAGACTTTGATTAACATTTATATTATATAGTTTTCAATTGTTATGAATTAGATGTATGTATAGTCGACCTGGGTATATTATTTAATACATAAATATACAATAAATGCTAATAGAAGACGATAATAAGCAAATGGCCGCAATGAGATTTTACTTATAAGTAAGATAAAAACTTTAATTGTTATCCAAGCCGCTAAGAAGGCACATATCATTCCTGTAATAAAAAGAGGAAGATCATTGGCAGTAAAAAGATCCCAATTTTTAAGGAGATCATAGCCTGTAGCTGCAAACATAACAGGCACAGCAGCAATAAAAGAATATTCAGCAGCAAGATGACGCTTTGCCCCAAGAAGCATTCCTCCCATAATTGTTGCTGCAGAACGGGAAAATCCTGGCCAAAGAGCTAAACATTCAAAAAAGCCAATTCCAAGAGCAGTCTTAGGCGTTAATTCGTCAAGTGTAACTATACGTTGAGAAATATTTCTACATAACTGTTCGCTAATCAACATAAATATAGAGCCAGTTGTTAATGCAGCTATAACACTTGGTATGGTGAAAAGTGTTTTTATATAGCTATGAAATAAAAATCCTATGATTCCTGGCGGTAATGTTGTTAAAAATAAAAGCCAAATACCATATAGTCCTGTAAATTTTTTATTCTTTTCTGGCCTTATTAGTCCTATAAATCTATTCCAGTAAATGACAACTACAGCCATAATGGATCCAAGTTGTACAGCAACTTCGAACACACTTGCTTTAGAGCCTGTAAAGTGAAGAAACTTAGCTACAATAATCAAATGACCTGTTGAGGAAACAGGAAGAAATTCTGTGATCCCTTGCACTAATCCAAGGATAACACCTATTGTGAGCCATGACATCATTAATATATCCTCTTTAAATAGCATCAATTAATCAATTGGAAGTAATAGTTAGTAATTAGTTAATGTTATAGTAATTGTATATAATATATGTAATCTTAACTAACTAAGCTTTTTAATAATAAAATTTACTAGTTATCAAAAATAGGTGATATTGGGTTACATCTTGAAAATACTTTCATAATTAAGAGGGCTAATATAATAGAAGTAAAAAGACCAAATATAAAAGGACCAGGCCAACCAAAAAATGACCATCCAATACCAAAAACAATTGGCGAAATACTCTGACTTAACCTCATAAATGTACTGTTTATAGCCATAACAATAGCTCTGTTGGATGTTGGTGCAAGTGATGTAATGTGGCTGTTTACTAAAGGAAATGATATACCTTGTGCTATTCCTAAAACAAAAATAGGTAATGTAAGTAGCCAAATATTTTGGCTTTGTAATGGGAGAATAATAACAAGTCCTTGGGAAATAAAGTAACAACCAGCAGCTATAATAAGCAGTTTTTTGTGACTATATGTCCTACTAAGTTGTGCAAGATTAATAGCGATAATTGCAGTACCTAAGCAGGCAATACTAAAGGTTATACCTATCTGGATAGGTGAAGCTTGATAGAGTAAATTTGCAATTAAAGGGAAATAGGTAAGTATTGGGCCATACAGAATGCTAAAACAAAGAAAAGTAATACTTAAAAGGCCTACTGAATGTGAATGAAAAATAAGTTTTCCAGAAATTTTTGTGTAGTCTTTGATAGATGTTTTTGTTCCTTTATAAGGATAGGGATAAATAAGGGCTATGATTGCTACAGGGAGAGATAATAAGGAAAACCAGAATGGAAGAGTCCAGTGAATTTCTCCAACAAATCCACCTAGTGCCGGATATATTGCTGTTCCAATACTTATTGTCGCACCAGCTATGCCCATCATTTTAGGACGCTCTTCTTCATTATAAAGGTCTCCAATGATAGTACTGTAGAGTATTCCTAGAGGCGCTGCTCCAAGACCTTGGATAGCTCTACAAAAAAGAAGTCCTTTAAAGGAGGTAGAGAGTGCACATCCAACTCCTCCAAGTGCAAAAAGGGCCAGACCTAATAAAAGAATTTTTTTTCTTCCATAAAGATCAGCAATAATTCCGGCAACAGGAGTAAATAAAGCACTTGGCAATGAAAAACAGGTTATAATAAGTCCTACTTCAGTAGGAGTAAGTTCAAATATATGGGCAAGTAGAGGAAGGACTGGAAGAATAATGGATACGCCCATAACTCCCATTAAAGCTATAGACATAATAAGGATGATATTATGCAGTGGTTTCATTAAGATATCGTGACAGGAAAAGGCCTAACTGGCAATCAATTTTTCTATGCATTGCTTAGATTACTTGCTATGTACTTTATGTCGTTAGATAATTAACTTATTAGGGAATTATAATTTTAGTTCATGTATTTTATTATTAGTTAGAGTAACTATCTTATATTAATTATGTTTATTGTATAGGTTAGTCTTGTTCTAGCAAAGATAAATCCCATGTTGTATGGAGAAAGGAGGCTGGAGAAAGTGTTGGATGAATCCAATATGCTTCAAGTCCATTATGAAAAATTCTTGGGATTCTGTATGATGTATAGTTTTTACTGGATGAGCTAGCACAGTAAAGTGCATCTGGGATATCTTCAGAGTATGGTTCTGTTGCTATTTGTTCTATAATTGAATGAGGATGTGCCCATTGGAGGATTTCTGTATTAATGCCAGCATCTTTTTCTATAACAAGTCGATGAGAAGTATATTCTTTCCAGAAAGGTAGTACAGGTATAGTAGATATATGTAGTATGTCTTCTTCTTTTAAAAAATATAACAGGTTTCCAATACCTATTTTCATTAATTGATGAATAAGAAGTTCAGTTTCAGTGTGGGTAAGTGTTAGGGCTATGTTAACTCCTGAAAGTTCTAATGTTGTTAGTAAAGCAGGTGAGATTTTTTCAGCGGTCAGTCGGTTATTTTTACTGGTCCAAACAGCTATAATGTTTTTAACTCCAGCAAGCTGTGCAGGCATAATTGCTGCTGCAATTCTTGGCGAAGACATATAATGTTCATCTAAGAGTAAGATGGTCCAATGAAAAGGTTTAAAAGTTTTTTTTAGTTGAAAACCAATAGACAGATTTTCTTGAGTAGATATTGTTCTACCAGGGAATATATTATAAAATGCTCCTGTTAGAGCTAAAGTTGTTTTAATCCATACCCTGTGTTGAGGATCCATTGACTCATAGGATTCTTCAAAATATATATCATCTATTTGATGTTGTCTAAATTCTTCAGGAAGACATCCATCATTCATAATAACAACCCTACTTGCAAGACTAAAAGTATTATAAAAGGTATTAACTATAGTATGGTTACTTTTTTTAATGTTTTTATGAAAAGGTTTATTTACCTTTTTTATATTACAATAAGTTATTTTTTTGATGTGATAGTTGTCTTTCCTTCCATAGTTTGATTAATTTTTTGCTTCATATAACGTTTTAAAAGTTCAGCAACAGCATTTTCTTTTGTTAGTGTTGTAGGGTAGACGTCATTTTTTAGAATTTTTTGAAAATTATCTTTTGATAGAGTAGAATCTTTAAGACTTTTTGCTGCAAGTTTTGATGCAAATGGTTTGAGAGCAGATTGTAATTCATTAAGACTCATTGTGTTAAGCTCGCTATGTTTTTTAATAATTTCTTGTTCTGAGGGGAGATAAGGGGATTCCATAATTTGTTTCAAACCTGAAATAAAGCGAATAACCCCATTTCTAATGTGTTTATGTGTTACAACATTCATCCCTGACCAGCCAGCACTTGTCCATTTGAATATATAAATATCTGTAGTAGGACTATTAGGTTTTTGGGTGAAAATGTTAATAGTTGCTGAACCATAAAGATATGTTTTTGCCCATGTTAGCATAGGCAGGTTTGTGCCTATGTCTGGACCATAGACATAATCCCACTCAGTATCTTTACCAATAACACCGCCACGTAATCCAACAGATGATTCTTTTGGCATAAATGAAACAGTAATAAACGCTGTTTCACTCTTAAATTTATATAAAATAAATAGTCTTTTTAAAATATAGTTATAATAACATCCGCTAGATATATCAGGAGTTATTTCTTCATATTCTGTTCCTCGAGAGAAAATAGGTTTTTGGGGAGGAAGAGGTGCTGCTAAGAATATATTACTATTTTGGAGGATTTCACTTCCTTCTTGCCATACATTACGACGGATACTTGTAGGATAAAGTGCTTCTCCTGGAATTTCTGGGTTAAGAAAATATTTAATTAAGGTAGACAGTGGAATATTTATAGTAGTTTTATAAAAAATACCTTTACCATAATCACGTGTGGCTGGAAGGATTTTATGAGCCTGTTCATTAGTCGATGTTACAAATTGAAGGATTGTATCAAGCTGTGAAACAGAAGGGTATTGTTTTGTTGAAGAAGTTGCTTCAATAAGGTTAGTTAAGGTAGCTTCAATATGTTGTGGTAAATTCCCTTCAGCTTCTTCTCTTAGTGGCTGTGAAACAGACAAGGTTTGTGAGGTTAGTACCATTAAAAAGAGCAGGCAACATCTTAATACAAAAGAAAAAGAAGGCATAAGGTATGTCCTGATTTATAACATGTTAATGAAGTTGAATATTCATATCTTCAATTGTTTCACGCTTACGAATAAGCTTTGGTTCACCATTCTGTTGAATGAGAACTTCAGCTGGTCTTGGACGTTGATTATAGTTTGATGACATAACAAATCCATAAGCGCCTACATCTAAGATACCAATTATATCTCCTTCTTGAATGAGAGGTAGAGGACGCTTATTTGCTATAATGTCACCGCTTTCACAAATGTTTCCTACTACAGTCTGTGGAATAAGCTGTAAGTCTGGTGTACCATTTTTACGATAGACTTCAATCTCATGATAAGCATCATATAATACAGGTCTCATAAGGACATTGAATCCTACATCTGTTCCTATATAGCGTATAGGACCATTATATTTAACAACATGTACAGAACCAAGTAATATCCCACTTTCTGCAATGATATAACGGCCAGGCTCAATATAGAAACGTCCTTTATAACCAGTTGATGCTACCCAGTCCATAATTTTTGTATTGAACTGTTCTGACATTTTTTTGAGATCAAGTCGTGGTTGTTCTTCATATTTTTTGTAAGGAATACCAAAACCACCACCAAAATCTATAATTTCTAGCTGTTCAAAAATCCAAGGGTTATTGTCTATAAATTGAAGAAGAAAAGCAATAGAGTCAAGATAATTTTGGGGATCTAAGAAAAGAGAACCTATATGTTGATTTATTCCAACTAGCATCAATTGATACGTATCTACTATTTTTTTTACATCACTAAACTGTTCTGTATTAATTCCAAATTTTGTTTCTTTTCCAGCAGTTATAACTTTTTTATGATGTCCTGTACCTATCCCAGGGTTAATACGGACCATTATTTTCCCCCCAGGATTAAGTTTCCCATAGGTTTCAAGTTGAGAAAGTGAGTCTATACTAAGAAGGATTTTGTTATCAATAGCATATTGAATTTCTTCTGCAGAAATGTTGTTACATACATAAAGTATTTCATCAGACTTAAATCCTACTTTTTTATGGAGATATACTTCTCCAGGAGACATAGCATCTACAAGACATCCTTCATCTTTAATAATAGAGAGTAATGTAGGATTTGTATTTGCTTTAGCAGAATAAGATACAAAAAAATTTGGATAGGAAGATAGACTTTTTATTTCTTTACATCGTTGTCGGATTATGGATTCATTATATACATATAAAGGTGAACCATAAATTTTTATTAGTTCTTCAGGTGATGTCTTACCAAAGAAATTAATAGAGTCAGTATAACTAGAGCGTATATTTTGCATATTAGACCTTTTATTATGTCATTCTGGGAAAGATTGTTGATAAGAGCAGCTCTTTTTATTTTGATAACGATGTATAACTCTAAGAAATACTATAAGGCAACTTATTGTACCTTATTTTTTTATATATTCTTTTTGAAGTTGGCAGGTGAATTTTTTGTTAGTTTATGGTGGAGTATGCCTAAAAGGTAACCTAAGTATTATTTTCGTTAAGTTAAATTTTTCATTTTTGTCTTTGAGAGTATTATGAATTAAACATATTAGTTTTTAACTTATATTAGATAAAAAATATATCAATAAAATTTGCTATGATTATAAGGGAGACATGAAAAGGTTAGTGTTAATATACTACCATCCTTTGAGACTATAATAAGTCTGTAGTATCCCCTTGGTTATGTTGTACTTCTGCTTTTATATCTTTAATAAGTTGTTCTATTATATCTTCTTTACTTGTTTGGATAGCGTCGAGTAAAGAGTAAGAAAGTGTTTTTAGATGTTTTAACTTTAGTTGTTCAGAGAGAGATAAAATGACCTGTGAAAAGGATACAAGATTTTCAGATTGTTTTGTTTGGATAGCTTGTTGTAATAATCCTAATGTAATATCTAATTCTTGGAAAAGTTCCTTAGAATGAGTTCCCAAGTCGTTTTCTTCGACAATGTTAAGTGTTGAGCTAAAAAGTTGCATCATACTTAGTTGTTCAGACTGCTCCTTTGGATAAGTAAAATCTTCTATGACTTCTGTTGGATGGTGAACACTAAATAAGTCTGGTATGTCTTTTTTTACTGATAATGTGTCTTTTTTGTATGTATCTACTGTTTCTGTTAATGTTATGATATGTTCTTCTGGTATCTCAGGGTGTCCAACCATAGATAAGTAGCTATCAGTATTAAGAGCTTTTTGTGTATGGTTTGTTTCTTGGTTCTCTTCTGTTGGTATTGTTATCATATCTAATAATGATAGTGATGATTTTTGATGTCGAGAGTTTTTTTGACGAGAATTATTATGCTTCTTTTGTCTAGTTGTAGTAGCTGTTAATAGGTTATCATGATGTTTATTATCTTTTTGATTGATAATAGCCGAGTCAGATGATGTTATGGGAACTTCTTGAATTGTATCTATTTCTTTTGATGAGTTATTAATGCATTGAGAGTTGTTATCAGGTTCACTTTGTGATGATAAAAAAGATTTTTCAGGGGAATTTTGAATGTGTAAACTTGGGGAATAAATTGATAAATCTTCAGGTATCTCTATAGAGTTTTGTAGTATAACTGATTTTTCATTAAAAGATGTACCATTCTCTAATAGGTTATTTTTATGTATATCATTTGTTGTTACTATAGGTTCAATGTGTTCTATCTTTTCTTTAGTAATAGTTGCAAGTTGCTCGTGTGGTTTAGGTTCTGCTGACAGTGTTTTTTCTATAGTTGTCGTATAGTTTTCCTCAACAATTTTTCTTTTTTCTGAGGATAGTTGTTCATCTTCTATTGTTAGATTAACTATAGGTTGTTGTTCAATTGTTAATGATTTTTGCTGTGCTATAGTAATAGGCATAGGTTCACCAACCCACTCTACAGTATTATGTAAAGGATCATTTTTAGGTGGGGTTATTGGTGGTTTTTTTCGTTTTATAATAGGAATAGGCTCACCAACCCATTCTGATGAATGTTGCGATAATCTAGCTGAAGTTTTATTAGTAGAAGTTTTTTGCTTAGTAATAGGAGTAGGTTCACCAACCCACTCTGATGAACTCATAAGAGGATATTGTTCTACTTTGTAGCTAACATTATTGGTTAGAGATGTATCATTCCTTTGTTGATGAGTCGAAGAAGAAATAGGTGTAGGTTCTCCTTTAATTATAGAAAGTTTTTTTGTTTTAATTTGATCTGGGGTTTTTAGGAGTGCTATCCCCTTTTTTTCATGAGTATACTCTGAAGTATTATCTTCAGAATAGAGAGAGGCATGAGGAGATATGGGTATATCCTGTATAGGCGTCTCCATGCATGGTATTTGTGAATCATTTACTGTGTCTATTAGTTTTGAGTTAACAGAACTAGTAGGTGCTGTCTGTTTGATTTTTTTAGATGTTGATTCCAAAAGAGGACTAGGTATAGCTTGGGTATGGCTAGAAATAGGCGATAACTGTAATATAGTTTGTCGAAAGGTCTTACGAGTTAATGGTTCGATAATTACATGGGTACAGCCTATTCTTAGGAGTCTTTCTTTTTGAGCTTCTGTTTTGCAAATAGCTAATATTGGTGCAGGAAGGAAGTTGTGTTCTCCCTCAAATACTCTAATAGCTCCTATTGTTTCAATAGCAATAGTTTCAGACAGTTCTGGTCCAAAAATGATAACTGCTCCTGGAGATTGTTTATATAGATTATAGACAGTAGTAACATCTTGTGCTTCAAAGATATTATAGGGAAGTTCATCTAAGTAGTAAGTTAAAAGTTGTCTATTGCTAGGGACAATATCAACAATAATAATTTGTGATAATTGTGTTGTTGGCTGTTCAGTAGTAGTAATTGACTCATCATGTTGGTGGGATAAAGACGTAGTTGTTTGTTTAGCAGTGAGGGAGATACTAAATGAGATAGTTGTTCCTGTTGGCTCACTTTTCATTGTCACAGAGCCACCAGTGCTAGTTGCTAATTCCCAAGCATGAATAAGAGCAAGCGGGCTACGTGTAATTGGTGGTGATCCTTTCCCAGAGTCAGAAACTGTAATAAGTAGTTCTCCAGGGTTTATACTATTAGGTACCCGTTGAATACGTAGTTGTACAAGTCCTTTTTCTGTAGCTTGTATGGAGCTTTCAACAAGCATATAAAGGACTTGTGTTAGCTGCGTTGGGTTACCTTCATATTTTTGATAAAGATGCGGTGCTATAAACCAAGAAAAAGCAAGATTTTTACTTTCTGCATCGTTATTGACAGCATCATGGATACCCAGAACTATTTGGTTTAAGTCAAAAATTTCTTTGTCAGTATGAGTTTTGGAGATAAATAGTTCAGGTATATCATTAATAATATGAGAAAGACCTTCGGCTGTATTTTCAATAGATTCAATGTGCTGTTGTAAGGGTGTCGACTGTAGCGATGTATTAAGTATACTTAATTCTTTACGTATACGCTCTAAAGGTGCACGTAGCTGTTGTTCAAGACTTTCTATATTTAAATTTGTAGTTGTTGTTCTTTGTTCTTCTTCTTTCTTCATCTGTATCTTATTTTGTTTATTAGGTATAGATGGTATTTTTATGTTAGAAGAAGGGTGTTCCCGTCGTATAGCTCCAGAAGAAGGTTTTGGATTAGGTACAAGTGCAACAAGCATAGCACTTAGAGTAAGTGTTATTATAGGAAAGAGGTTAATTAGACCTATAGGAATATATTGAGGCATAGAGTTGATAGAAATAGCAAGAGGCAATATCCCAATAGATGGGAATGCACATATAGTAAAAAATGTTTTTGATTGTTTTAGATCACAAAATCTTGCATACAAACAAGTGGGTAAAAAGAGAATAGTTATAAGTGGCCAAACAGAAAGATATGGTAAAGTCCAAAGATATCCAGGAATAAGAGGAAGAATTGATAAAACTAATCCTGGAAGAGTAAGAAGTAAAAGTTGTATATCAATATGAGGTGATACTTGCCTTGTGTTCATCAGGCGTCTACCTATGTGTGGTAGAATAAATAGTGCTATTCCTGGAGCTAGTAAACCAGGTATATCCCAAATAGTAAGTATCCCCTTAGGGGTAGGAGGAAGTCCCCATAGTGTGCTTATTAGAATAGATCCTGAATAAAGTGCAGCCCAAATTCTCCATTCTTGTTTTTCTGTAAATGCTCGAATAAGACAGATAGCAATAGTAATTGCAAGCAAAAATAATATAGCAACATGCATAGAAGCATAAAAGGTCGAAAAGCTTTTTTTTGTCCAGAGAACAGGAGTAAAACCAACTCCTGGTGCACCAGGTAGCTTTATATATACTTCAAGGACTTCAGCTCCTGAGTATTTGATTGGATAACTATTATCTTTAATTGGATTAATTAGTGTTGCTTTCCCAGAGCCCATAGACACAACCCATACTTGTGTTGGTTCAGGGAACTGAGTAGGAGTACGTTTACTTAAATCAAGTA